>NZ_JBHVSO010000002.1:362034-757693 GCF_042885155.1 Brevibacillus sp. NPDC058079 | reverse complement strand
CTCCCGCAACCAAATATGGAGCTGTGGTGAAGTTGGAGTTCACGCCGGTCTGTCACACCGGAGGTCGCGGGTTCGAGTCCCGTCAGCTCCGCCATCTTTCTTAACGAGATGGCATAGTTCATAAACGTGAAAAAGGTTTAACGGAATAAAAAAACCTTGATTTTTCATGAAAGATATGCCATAATTAAAGATATGCCGGTATAGCTCAATTGGTAGAGCACCTGACTTGTAATCAGGGGGTTGTGGGTTCAAGTCCTATTGCCGGCACCATGAAAATGGGGAGATAGTGAAGTGGCTAAACACGGCAGACTGTAAATCTGCTCCCTCCGGGTTCGGCGGTTCGAATCCGTCTCTCCCCACCATTTTTCATGAGCCATTAGCTCAGTTGGTAGAGCATCTGACTTTTAATCAGAGGGTCGAAGGTTCGAGTCCTTCATGGCTCACCAGTTTTTACAAACCCGAAAAGTGAAAGTCAGCTTATTAACAGATCTGGCTACTTGGATGGGAATATGCGGTCGTGGCGGAATGGCAGACGCGCTGGCTTCAGGTGCCAGTGGTGGCAACACCGTGGAGGTTCAAGTCCTCTCGACCGCACCAATCAACTTCTTCTTACAATGCGGACGTAGCTCAATTGGTAGAGCGTCGCCTTGCCAAGGCGAAGGTCGAGGGTTCGAGACCCTTCGTCCGCTCCATAACATGTGCCCTTAGCTCAGCTGGATAGAGCGTTTGACTACGAATCAAAAGGTCGGGAGTTCGAATCTCTCAGGGCACGCTTCTTTACTACAAAAGTGAAGAAGATATAATGTCGGGAAGTAGCTCAGCTTGGTAGAGTACTTGGCTTGGGACCAAGGGGTCGCAGGTTCGAATCCTGTCTTCCCGACCATGATTTGCCCACGTTTTACAGGTTTGCCGGGGTGGCGGAATGGGCAGACGCAACAGACTTAAAATCTGTCGGGAGTTTCTCCCGTACCGGTTCAAGTCCGGTCCTCGGCACCAGCATCTATTTTGATGCGGGTGTAGTTCAATGGTAGAACTCCAGCCTTCCAAGCTGGTCGCGTGGGTTCGATTCCCATCACCCGCTCCATACATAAAGCAGAGAGCCAATTGGTTCTCTGTTTTTTTATGTCTAGGAAAGCAGGACTATTTTTACTTGAGGCAAAAGTATGAAGGCTTATCCAATAGTTGAATAGATAAGCCTTTGTTCAATACAGGTATAAATTTTTGTCGAAAGCTGTCTGACGTTTTCTATGGTAGCAACATATGTTTTCGTGTACAGTAAAACTAAGGTCGCTTACCGATGAAATTGGTAACGGATCTCTTGCCTTGCCTCCTGCCTTGTCAGGGGGCTTTTTTGCGTGATACAAAAGAGAGCGACCTAGAGAGCTTCCAATCGTGGACCAACTTCCTGGGCATTCGCAATCGGCAGAGAAACGATAAAGCGTGTGCGTTTTTCATTGGAATCACAATGGATCGTGCCTTGATGCTTTTCGATAATATTTTTGCAGATGGACAAGCCGATACCTGTCCCATTTTGTTTAGTCGTAAAGAATGGTTGGAAAAGATTTTCCACGATCTCGGGTGGAATCCTTTCTCCATTGTTTTCCACACTCAAATAGAGCCATCCATCTGAAGAAGTGGAAATGACATGAATATACTTGTCTGTGCGATTTTGTACGGCGTCAATGGCATTGTTTAATAGATTGACGACAACTTGCTTCAAGCCTTCTTCATAACATGCGAGTGAGCAGGGGTGGATTTGTTTTTCAAAACGTATGTTTTCTCCCACGAGGCGAGGCGTAATCAGCATCTCTACTTCTTCAAGCAGTTCTTCTACTTGAACGGTTTTAAAGATTTCATCGAGAATTGGTTTTTTTGAAAAGCTGAGGAATCCGGTCAGTTGCCGATGTAAATTCTCAAATTCATGCATGACGACTTGGATATACGTCTGAAGCTGGGCCTGTTCCTGTGTAGACTCGCCGATCAGCTTCAGGAACCCTTCAATGGCGCACAACGGATTGCGCAGCTCATGAGCCATATTGGCGGCTATTTTACCGAGCATGGTCAGTTTGTCGTTATGCAAATAGGAGATCGTTTCTTCCTTCTGGACCAGCTCTTTATTAATCATTTGTTCAAAATGATAAACAGCCCAGAACACACTTTCATCCATGGCCTTGCCCAGTTGGCTTTCCAAATAGTGCATTTCTTGTGAGGAGAGGGACCATCTCTGTAATTCCGGTTGGAGAACCCGCCAGAATACATTCCGGTACAATTGATACGTGCGCAAAATGGAGGAGAAGGGGAATTCCTGAGAACGAAGCCACTCTCCCATATCTAATGCCCAAGTCTGCATGTCATGATCTACATCCTCAACCAGATAGCGAGCCAAGAGCACTGTTCGTTTTTCTGCAAAATCGCGAGGAATGGTTACAGGAATTTCCATGCTGCGAACAATTTCTTGCAGCCATATTGTAGTGATACTTGGTGTTAAGTCTAAAATCTTCCTTGAAACGTCATAAAGGTTTAGCGTCACGGTCTCCACCATCTCTTATCCACCCCACTAAAATCGTAAGGGAAAATGCCTAATTTAGACAAGGTATAATTAGCCTGATTTCGCAATAAAATGTATTTTTTTCGGAAGTTTTTATCTACAAAATCCGCTGAAAACCGCCTTTTTTCGGAAAAATATTCAATCATGAGTCCGATTCCAGTCGCATAAAGTAGAATGGACGAACTTTATTGGACCAGGGAGGCAGGGATGGGCGAGTATTTTTGGCTGGGTCTTGTACACATCTTTATGATCGATCTGGTATTAAGCAGCGACAATGCTGTGGTCATAGGTATGGCCTGCCGCGGACTCCCAAGAAATGAGAGAAAACGGGCGATTTTATATGGGACATTGGGTGCAATCCTCTTGCGAATTGTGCTAACGGGAATGACTACCTGGATGTTGGATATTCCTCTCGTGAAGGCAATCGGGGGATTATTATTGCTATGGATAGCATGTAAGCTGATGCTGGGTGAGAATGAAGAGCTCGCAAACGTATCGCATAATCAGACAATTGGTCAGGCAGTCAGGACTATCATAGTAGCAGATTTTGTCATGAGTTTGGACAATGTTTTGGCAGTTGGTGGAGCAGCACATGGCGATTTATGGTTAGTTTTGCTGGGGTTAGCGATGAGCATTCCACTATTAATGTGGGGAAGTGTGTGGATTGCCCGCATGATGAATCGTTTTCCCAGTATGGTCATCATTGGCGGCGGAATTCTTACCTTTACAGCAGTTGATATGTGTCTTCAGGATCCGTATGTCTGGAAGTGGGTGAATCCTTTGCTTCTCAATCATATGTGGTTGCCCGTATTTGCTGCCGTAGTAGTTATGTTTTGGGGGCGGATGAAAAGGACGTGAAAAGGTGATGAGGATTGTACATTGTTGGGCATACTACAACAAAGGTCATGGCCGTTTTGCGGAGTGTAAGTGGTCACATCCAGCTTAATGAAAACATAGCGGGAAAGGAACTATTTCGAAATGAATACAAGCCTCTTGATGCTATGGGGATACTGGGATGAAATCTACCAGCGTTGCACCAGACTTACCTATATTGAGAAAGGGAACAATATATTTCGGGTTGTTGTTTTACGCTATCGGGGAGAGCCACTTGTTACTACCGATAACTGCATCATTCATGACGGGGATTTGATCTTAAAGCTACATATACACAATTATTACTTTGCTACATTGTGCAAAGGAGTGAAGGATGAACTGCGCGTGGCACTTCTTTTGCGAAGACATATCCTCCAATCACTGCCGAAGCTAGCCACGTTCCTGGATTCGATGGAAGATAAGGATCAAATAAAAGGGATAGTGGGAACGACCATGCTACATAAAGGGGTAACACCTTTGGGCTTCTCTATTTCTGATGTGCCCATGACCTGGTTTTTTCGATACAAGCGATGGTACTTGCGTCTCATGCTCAGAATCGTGCATCCCAATGGAAAGCGACGATTGCAATCATGGAATCATGAAAGGCCCCTAAAGCGTGTTTATATGTCCAAGGAATTTTTACTCAATCGATATGCTGAGGGCAAGCAGCCTCTAGGAGAGTCCTACTAATGCCAAAGCGGTTTCTGTTAGTGACAGAGGAATGGGCAGGGAGTGGTCATCGGATGGCTGCCGAAGCTCTGCAAGAAGTTTTACTGGAAAGTGAGGGTGCACGATCGGCGCGAGTGGTGGGAGGGCTAAAAACCGCCAGTCCAGGCCTACGTGTGCTCTCTCATTTTTTTTATCGCAATATGCTGCGCTACGGTCAACCCGTGTGGCAACGCATCTATGAACAGGATGAAATGCTGAGTAGTGCATTGAGCAAAGCACTGGGATGGTGGCTATCCGCAAAATTAACCAATCAACTGTTGCAAGAAGAGAAGCCAGATGTCGTCATTGCTACGCATGCATACTGCTTGTCCGCATTGGCAGAAGCGAAGAAAAGGGTGTCCAAGCCTTTCCAGCTCGTTTGTGTGCCCACGGACTTCCATATTAATCGGTTCTGGGTTCATCCAGAAATTGATGCATACATGGTGGCACATGAGCAAATTGCACAAATTCTATTCGAACGCTATGGAATTGCCCCTGAAAAAATCCATGTTTATGGCATTCCAGTTCGGCCTGCTTTTACGACAGCGTTGCATACCGACAAAGCGGCTTGGAAAAAACAGCTTGGACTTGTGCCAGATCGATTCACCGTGTTGATTGGTGGGGGAGAAGGTGGTTATGGTGGAGTGGAGCAGGTCGTACGAGAGTTGCTGTTGGAAGAGCAACCATTGCAGATCGTAGTCGTGACTGGGAAGAATACAAGCCTGTACAGACGACTGACGGGCCTGTTAGGTACGGAGATCACTGACCATCGTTTTATACTGAAAGGGTTTGAGCCGCAAATGTGGCAGTGGATTGGAGCAGCTGACGCCTATATAACGAAGCCAGGTGGCATTTCGTGTGCGGAGTCACTTGCTCTTAAGACACCGCTCATTTTATTTCACCCATTGCCCGGACAAGAAAAGCATAATTGCTCCTTTTTACTCGAGCAACAAGCGGCGATTTTGGCTGAAACGCCAGTAGAAATCAAAGAAATCATCAGGTCATGGCGTCAGCCTGAAAAAAGGGATGCTTTTGTTGGAGGTTTAGACAAGCTGGGGCGACCAGAAGCAGCTCATCGAATAGCCCATGCCCTGCTCCAATTAACAGACTAAAATTGGAAGAAAAAAAGAACGAATGAACAAGCAAAACTTCACACATATTAAACTTACAAACGACGAGGAGGTGATATAAATGGCGAACAACAACAGATCCAGTAACAATCTGGTGGTTCCTCAAGCAAACCAAGCTCTGGACCAACTGAAATACGAAATCGCATCCGAATTCGGTGTTCAGCTTGGACCAGACACCACTTCCCGTCAAAACGGTTCAGTTGGAGGAGAGATTACAAAACGTCTTGTCTCCTTTGCTGAGCAACAACTGGCTGGACGTGGCTAATCTCATAAGCTGGATGAAGGGAGGCACCTATGGTGTCTCTCTTTTTATTTCTCTAATGAAAGGTAATTATTTACAGATGAAAATAGGGAAGACCACCGCATAAATAATGGGTGGAGGCGGATTCTATATGTGTTAGGAGGTGAGTGGATATGACAGTAGGAGCACAAGTAAAACAAACGCTTGCCAGCTTGAAAGGCGCACAAGCAGATTTTGAAACGTTTGCTCTGAGCACGCAAAACAAGAAAGCTAAGCAACTGTATTCGCAAGCAGCAGAGCAAACGCAATCCATTGTAGATAACCTCCAGCAGCGTGTAACGGAGCTGGAAAAGGAAGAACCACAGTTTAAGGGATTCTAGTGGAAGTGTTGGGAAAGGGAGAGGGACTTCCTCTCTCTTGGTTTTACTATCTATAACAATCACCTCAGGTGATGGAGGTGGCTTATGCCTGATTGGTTATCAATCCTGTTGCGCTCAATAGGCGCTGTTGCTTACTTATTTCTTTTGACAAAGATCATTGGGAAAAGGCAAATCAAGCAACTTACATACATCGAATATATCGTCGGCATCAGCATCGGTTCGATTGCGGCTTTTATGGCAACCGAAATGGATGGGCCGGTCTACCATAGTTTGATCGCCATGGGGGTATTTGCGCTTTTCCCTTATTTAATGGAGTGGCTTTCACTCAAGAGCAAGTTTCTCCGCGACTTATTTGAAGGAAAATCGACGGTTCTGATCAAGGAAGGCAAAATTTTGGAAGACAATCTGAAAAAAGAACGATTGACCGCGGAAGACTTGATGGAGCACTTACGAGTCAAAAACGTGTTCCGAGTAGCCGATGTAGAGTTTGCGTTAATGGAAACAAGCGGGGAAGTCAGTGTCCTATTAAAATCAGAGAGTCAGCCGGTAACACCCAAACATCTAGAATTGACAGTGGCACCTTCGGAAGAGAATCAATTAGTCATTATGGATGGGGTGATCATGGACGAGCCCCTGGCAACAGCAGGTCTGAATCGCAGATGGGTTCGCACGGAGCTGCAAAAAGCGGGAGTCGCTTTGGAAAATGTATTCCTCGGCCAAGTAGACAAAGGTGGAGAGCTCTATCTCGACCTGTATGACGATAAGCTGATGGTTCCTGGTGCCCAAGCGATGAAGCTGGCTTTTGCTACATTGAAAAAATGTCAGGCCGATCTGGAGCTATATGCACTCAGTACAAAAAATGAACAAATGAAGCGTACCTACCAAACCGATTCGGAACAGCTACAACAGATTATCGATCAAGTAAAACCGTTCATGATACGGTAAAAAGGAGTAAGTGACATGGCAGATCAAAAAAAGAAAAAGCTGACTCCCGTCCAGCAAGAATATCAGCAATTGGCAAAGGGACACGAGCCTCCGCGACCGCTTTTGCGCAATTTTACCCGGGCATTTTTAGTGGGTGGCGGCATTTGTATGGTCGGACAAGGGATACAAGAACTGTTCATTCACTACTTCCATTTTACGGAGAAAACCGCTGGGAATCCTACTGTAGCTGTTTTGATCATTCTTTCGGCTCTTTTGACTGGTCTAGGACTATATGACCGGATTGCCCAATGGGCTGGGGCAGGAACGAGTGTACCGGTTACGGGTTTTGCCAACTCGATTGCATCTGCGGCGATCGAGCATCGGAGCGAAGGATTTGTGCTGGGGGTCGGCGGGAACATGTTCAAGCTCGCGGGGTCAGTGATTGTGTTTGGAGTAGCGGCGGCATTCGTCGTTGGCTTGATCAAAACCTTGTTTACGATGGGAGGCTGACGGATGCGCCAGGGTCATCAGTCTTGGGTCTTTCCTTTAAAACCTGTCATTCTCGGGCACGCTGCGATTGGTGGGCCTTTTGAGGCTAAGGGACCGTTAGCCGAAGACTTTGATATCTTGCACGGAGACTTGAATCTCGGACAAGACAGCTGGGAAAAGGCGGAGAAAGTCCTGCTGGAAGAAGCGTGCTCGAAAGCGGTGGAGAAAGCGGGGCTCACGAAAGAGCAAATAAACTTTATGCTTGCCGGGGATTTAATGAACCAGATCATATCTGCCAGCTTTTCAGCCCGGACGCTTTCGATTCCGTTTCTGGGGATTTTCGGAGCGTGCTCAACAGCGATGGAAGGCTTGGCATTGGCTGCTCTCATGGTGAATAGTCAAGCTGCAGATCACGTCTTGGCTGCTACCTCCAGTCACAATGGGGCTGCGGAAAAGCAATATCGTTATCCAACGGAGTATGGTTCGCAGAAGCCCCCAACGGCACAATGGACCGTGACGGGAGCAGGGGCTGCTGTTGTAGCCAGTCAGGGAAAGGGATTGCGGATTACGGGAGCCACTATCGGGCATGTAGTCGATATGGGAATGACAGACCCATTCAATATGGGAGCAGCGATGGCGCCAGCCGCGTTATCCACGATTGAGTCGCATTTCCGTGACTTTCAGCTCCCTCACGACCATTATGATTTGATCGTAACAGGAGATTTAGGACGAACGGGCCATGCCATTTTATCTAATCTGTTGCCCAAGCATCACATGCACATTCCCTTAGAGCGTTATATCGATTGCGGGAAGCTCATTTATGGAGAAAATCCAAATGTGTGGTCGGGTGGTAGCGGATGTGGCTGTATCGCTACAGTAACGTACGGGCATCTACTTCGGCGGATGAAGCAAGGAGAATGGAAGCGAATCTTGCTGATTGCCACGGGAGCCCTCTTATCCCCGTTGACCTTCCAGCAGGGAGAAAGTATCCCTTGCATCGCCCATGCCGTGGCTGTTGAGTCGGAGTAACTTGGAGAGTGATACCATGATGTTTTTGTGGGCGTTTCTCGTAGGAGGAACGATTTGCTTAATCGGTCAATTTCTCATGGATGTCGTCAAGCTCACACCTGCCCATACAATGTCCTCTCTTGTTGTCACTGGAGCAGTGCTAGACGGATTCGGTCTGTACGAGCCACTGGTTAACTTTGCCGGAGCAGGAGCGACAGTACCCATCACGAGCTTTGGGAATGCACTGGTGCACGGGGCAATGGCGGAGGCCGAGCAACATGGAGTCATTGGCATTATTACCGGCATTTTTGAAGTGACGAGTGCAGGGATTTCGGCTGCCATCGTCTTCGGATTTATCACGGCAGTCTTGTTCCGACCAAAAGGATAATGGCAGGTACATGTTACCACTTGTGCCAAAATACTTGAATTGAACCTACTTTCGCCAACTTGTAGAATGGGTTGGGTAAAGGAGGGGACAATTTATGTGGTGGAGCAAGAAAGCAGTAACAACCTTGCTTGCTGCCTTTATGGCTGTAGCGTTTATTTTCCCGGCCGACTCCCTGGCAGCCACACAGATTCAACGCGGTAGTGTGAACGGGGATGTATGGGATTTGCAGTATCGTTTGCAGATGCTGGGCTACTACAATGGCAAAGTGGATGGCATTTACGGTGCGAATACAACAAAGGCCGTCAGACAGTTTCAAAAAGCATACGGATTACAGATTGACGGTATCACTGGTCCACATACATGGCGCGTTCTAAAGAAAGTGTCGGTAAATAAAGCGGAAATGCAGATGCTGGCACAGCTGGTCTATTCCGAAGCTCGCGGAGAGCCTTATGAGGGCCAAGTAGCTGTGGCTGCGGTCGCGTTGAACCGTATCCAGTCCAAAAAATTTCCCAATACACTTGCGGGTGTCATCTTTGAGCCATTAGCGTTTACCGCAGTAGATGATGGACAATTCTGGATGACTCCTAACAAGACTGCTTATCGGGCAGCTTGGGATGCTGTACGAGGATGGGACCCAACCAAAAATTCTCTTTACTACTTTAACCCTGTTACGGCGACCTCCAAGTGGATTTGGTCTCGTACACAAGTGAAAAAGATCGGCAAACACATTTTTGCCATTTAACCATTGTTCATGCAGCCCTTGAAACAGTATTCGTCATGATGCTGTTCGAGGGCTTTCCTTTTGACTGGAAACTATTGTTCATTGTTTTTGCAAAATAGTTCGATAAAATGATACGAAAGGATTCGCATATTTCCCCATGGAGGTTGATGATGAAGAAACAGATGATCCTTGCCTCGCTGGCAGCCCTTTTGCTAATAGGTACACCAGTTGTCGAGGCAGAAACAACGAAAATGAACGAAACACCTTATGTAGACATTAGCGGCCATTGGGCAGAACAAGAAATCAATCAACTTTACATAGCCGACGTAATTGGTCAAAACGAATATTTTCGACCTGATGACAATGTGACATTGGGTGAACTGCTCACGATGTTTGTGAATGCGAAAGGGATTGAACCTCTTGGCAACAAGCAACCATCCTTTGCGGACGTACCAGCAAACAGCTGGCTGTCGCCCTATGCAGAGACGGCCTATCGACTGGGAATTGTCCATGGGCAAAAGCAGGGGAATCACCTATACTTACATCCGGATGCCCCAGTAAAAAGAGCAGAGCTCGCCTCTATTCTGGTAAGAACGATGGGGGACAGCGGAGTAGTCAATAACCTGAAGTGGTCTACGACGATCCAGACATTGAACCAACACCCGGATGGGAAAAATGTGAAAGAGAAAGAGCAACGCCCACTCGTTTATGCCATGCAAAACGGGTTAATGAGTGCCTATGAGGACGATACATTAAAGCCGAACAAGTATATGACGAGAGCCGAAGCAGCCACATACGCGGCCCTTCATTTGCTTTCGGATAAGCCGAGAACGACAAAAGCTCTCGCAAACGGAACACCTTTTCGTCAGGAATTAACGGTACAGACGACTGCTTACAGCTACACGAACGACAAGATCCTGTCGTATCTGGAGTACCCACTGCGCGAAGGTGTTGTAGCGGTTGATCCAAATGTCATTCCGCTTGGTACGCACTTGTACATCGATGGCTACGGCTATGCAGTGGCAGCTGATATCGGTGGTGCGGTAAAGCAACGCCATGTGGATCTGTATCTTCCGACGTTGAACGAAGCTGAAAATCATGGCTTGCAAAAAGGCGTCAAAGTATACGTGCTTGACTAATAAAAATGCTGAACATATTTCCTGCTCTTTCCACTCATACTAACGTGGAAGGGGTGGGATTTTTTCATGGTATGGGTGTTGCTAGGATTGCTTGGTTTATTTGTCCTACTAGTGATCACGCCAATACAGTTGACGTGTTTATACAGTCGCGAGGGTGATAATGATCAATTGGAGATTACGATTGCAGCTTGGGGTATCATTCGCAGGAAATACGAAATTCCCATTCTCCTCTTGAAAATGACAGAAGCTGGGCCTGAGCTTGTTGCAAAGGTGGAAACGATCCAGCATGGAAGCAAGCTTCGGGAAAAGGTCAAAGATTTTACGCGGAGACAAGTGAAGATATGGTATCGCAATTATCGTGACGTGCTGGAAAGAGTACGTGACTTGCTGCCTTTGCTAAAAGACCTGTTCAAACAAATTCGCTGTACGAAGTTAGAATGGCATACGTTGTTGGGCACAGGTCAGGCAGCGGAAACAGGGGCGCTGACAGGACTAATCTGGGGAGTGAAAAGCCTGATAGTCGGGATTCTCTCCCACTCCATCTCTTTACAGACGAAGCCTGCCATGAGTGTACAGCCTGTCTGGAACCAAGCACTTCTACATACGAAAGTTCAAGCGGTGTTGCATTTTTATTTGGGCCAGTTCGTTTTCTATGCGCTAAAAGTTTTTCTGCGGATTCGAAAAAATAAACAGCGAAAATGGCAAGCTGCGCCTACGCGTGCTTAATCACAAATGTGAGAGCATATATATTTATTCCCTTGTGCAGGGTACATGCTCCGGATTTGTTGGGGGAATGATAAAACATGAAACAGATAGGAAGGAGGAGCGACAAATATGGCAGACCACCCGATTCAAGGCCTCATGAGAACAGCGATGGAAAATCTCAAGCAAATGGTGGACGTGAATACAATCATTGGTGATCCTGTTGAGACACCTGACGGTAGTGTCATTCTTCCGATCTCCAAGGTAGGATTTGGTTTCGCGGCGGGGGGGAGTGAGTTCCAATACGATCACCATCATAATGGGCACCAACACACTCAACAGCATGAACATACTGGTCACCCATTTGGTGGGGGTAGTGGGGGCGGTGTCTCCATCACACCTGTAGCATTTTTGGTCGTAGGCAAACAAGGAATTCGTTCGATTCCGCTTGAAAATACGACCCATCTCTATGACCGGATTTTGGATTCTGTTCCGCAAATCGTGGATAAAGTTCAGGGGATGTTTACCAAATCGGATGAACCTACTGTTTATTCCAATACGATAATTGCCAGAGCAGAAGAACAAGATTTGGAAGACCTTATGGATCGAAAGTAAGGAAAACACAAAACAGGTATGCTCCACAAACGGGGCATACCTGTTTTATCGATAGTAGGCGTATGACATTACCAGAGTTCGTTTACATACAAGCCTGTTTTCGCAACATGCTGATAATGAAGGCTCGAGCTGGAGGAGGCGATATAAGGATGGAGGGCCATCGCTTCCTCGTAATAACGGGAAAAGGAGCCGAGGGGCTTGCTTTGCAATCCCAGCGTACCTGCTCTGAATGCTTGGGCTACACGCTCCATTGTATTTGTATAGTCCACATAGCGGGTCTGTACGGCCTCCAACCATTTCTCATTATCCATTTCCAGTTGTCCATCTGGTAACAGCTTGATTCCAAACGTTTGGAGTTTTTCCTCTTCATCTTTTGCCACTTGAGCGAATGCATCCAGCTTTTGCGTCGTCAAGGTATCTGCTTTTTCCGCAAGAAATAGCTGTAGGCGATTATTTTTACTTACTAACGACTGTGTTCGCTCATGTAATAGCTCAATGTCAGGCCCAGCCTCGCTGTCTTTCCCGGCGGCAATCAATTCCCGAGCACTCTTCTCCAAATCTGAGGAAAACCGGTACAGACGCGATAAGGAATCGGAAAGCTCCGTTGTCCATTGCTGCTGACGAGTGTAGTACGGCTGCAAATTAAAACTGAGAATCGGGTTGACTGGCGTGCTTAATTTTGCCTGAAGCATATGGGAATGATAGCGCCCTACCCGCTGCGTAAATGGAACATGGCTGACTCGATTCGTTTTCATGTCGATCACCTCCTCATAAGCAAATGGAATGAATCCCCAGGAACAATTTACTATCTCCTATTATAGACGATGCCTACTCCATTTCAATGAGCAGATCGCCAGTTTGAATGGCTTCGCCTGCTTTCACGTAGACGGCTTTAATTTTTCCGTCGAGCGGGGCTTGAATCGTCGTCTCCATTTTCATCGCTTCACTCACCAAAAGATGCTCACCTTTTCGCACCTTGTCACCTTCAGCTACAAGCACCTTGAGCACTTTCCCTGGCATAGAGGCACCGAGGTGGGCAGGATTTTGTGCTTCTGCTTTTCGGCGGATCAGTTCAGAGACTTTTGCAGACTGGTCACGGATGAAGATTTCACGTGGCTGTCCGTTCAGTTCAAAATAGATGATGCGTCGTCCATCTGGATGAAGCTCGCCAACTGCGACCAGCTTGATAATCAGTGTCTTACCGCGCTCGATCGTAATGGCGGTTTCCTCACCCGGACGCAATCCGTAGAAAAACGTTCCCGTATTCAATACCGACAGGTCACCGTATTCCTTCAGGCGTTGTTCAAATTGCAAATAGACTTGCGGATACATGATATAGGACAGGACGTCTAGATGACTGGGCTCACGTCCGATTTTGGCCTCCAGCTCAGCGGCAACTTGCGTAAAGTCAACGGGCGCGAGCAATTCACCTGGACGTGCAGTAAAGGCATCGCGACCTTTTAGCACGAGCTCCTGCAACTCCTTCGGGAATCCTCCCGGCGGTTGGCCAAGATACCCCTGGAAAAATTGAATGACGGAATCCGGAAAGTCGAGGCGTGTGCCTTTCTCCCAAATGTTTTCCTCATTCAAATTGTTTTGGACCATGAACAGGGCCATGTCACCGACGACCTTGGATGACGGGGTCACTTTTACGATGTCGCCACACATCTGATTGACGACAGCATACATGTGCTTCACTTCGTCCCAACGACCTTCCAGACCAACCGCTTTGGCTTGCTGCTCCAGATTGGTGTATTGGCCTCCAGGCATTTCGTGAACGTACACCTCAGTGTTACTCGCTTTCATGCCG
This sequence comes from Brevibacillus sp. NPDC058079, assembly GCF_042885155.1. Classification (NCBI taxonomy): domain Bacteria; kingdom Bacillati; phylum Bacillota; class Bacilli; order Caryophanales; family Paenibacillaceae; genus Brevibacillus; species Brevibacillus sp. NPDC058079. The sequence goes on along the minus strand of NZ_JBHVSO010000002.1, from coordinate 744,017 downwards.
CTTTCAAAGCCTTGGTAGGACGGACGTACATCCTCCCAGTAATCTGACAGCTTGTTGAACGATTCAAGAGATAAGCCAGTCTCACGCTCTGTATGGGCTAGGCTCGCGATCAACCCGTTCAAGCTTGGTTGGGAAGTGAGTCCAGACATGGAGCTGACGCAAGCATCGACGATATCCACGCCTGCTTCGATCGCTTTCAGAAGCATGGCGCCAGCGTTTCCTGACGTATCGTGAGTATGCAGATGGATCGGAATGCTGATTTCTTGTTTTAAAGCAGAGACGAGCGAATGAGCAGCATACGGCTTCAAAAGACCTGCCATATCCTTGATCGCGAGAATATGGGCACCTGCTTTTTCCAATTCTTTAGCCAGATTGACATAGTAGGCCAAGCTGTATTTGGTTTTGGTCGGGTCTAGAATATCTCCGGTGTAGCAAATCGCTGCTTCGGCTACCTTGCCAGATTCGCGTACGGCTTCAATGGCTGTTTGCATCCCAGGAAGCCAGTTCAGGCTGTCAAAGATCCGAAAGACATCGATGCCATTTTCCGCAGAGGCTTTGACGAAGGCGTGGATCACATTATCCGGGTAATTGGTGTAGCCTACGCCATTTGCTCCGCGCAAGAGCATTTGGAACAGAACATTCGGTATGCGTTGGCGGAGAATTTGCAGTCGTTCCCAGGGAGATTCCTGCAAAAAGCGCATCGTCGTGTCAAAAGTGGCGCCGCCCCACATCTCCAGCGAGAAGAGCCCGGAACCGAGCTTGCCTGTCGCTTCTGCAATGGTAGCGAGATCGTAGGTGCGCACACGTGTAGCAAACAAAGACTGGTGGGCATCGCGGAATGTCGTGTCTGTGACAAGCACCTGCTTCTGCGTCTGAATCCAGCGTACGAGACCGTCGGCACCTTCTTTGTCTAGAATTTGCTTCGTGCCGTCCGGATATGGCTGAGTAAATGGTGTCCGCGGGATGCGAGGCGAGTCGAAATGCGGCTTTTTCTCCGATTTCTGGAGACCAGGATATCCGTTGACAATCGTGTCTCCGATATAAGATAGTAATTTGGTACCACGGTCTTGTCGGCCAGGGAAGATGAACAGCTCTGGTTTGGTGTCAATAAACGATGTATCGTAGTTGCCACTCAAAAAATCAGGATGTGTCACGACATTCTCCAAAAACGGCAGGTTCGTTTTCACGCCACGAATACGGAACTCACGCAGTGTGCGCAGCATTTTGCGAGCGGCTTGATCAAAGCTCGCGCCATACGTGGAGATTTTGACCAGAAGCGAGTCGTAAAACGGTGTAATGATCGCGCCTGGATAACCATTGCCGCCGTCCAGCCTTACGCCGAAGCCTCCACCGGAACGCCAGGCGGACAAGCGACCGGCATCTGGCAGGAAGTTGTTTTCAGCGTCTTCTGTTGTGACACGGCACTGGATGGCAAAACCACTCATCTGGATATCACTTTGCGCATTGATGCCAATTTCCTCATCGGAGAGCGCATGCCCCTCGGCTACGCGAATCTGCGACTGAACAATGTCGATTCCAGTGATGAGCTCCGTGATGGTATGCTCTACTTGAATGCGTGGATTGACTTCTATAAAATAAAAACGCTTGTCCGGCGTTAACAAAAACTCGACAGTACCAGCGTTCGAATAACCGGCTTTTTGCATGAGAGTGAGAGCAGCCTGGCAAATATCTTCACGCAGTTTGTCATCCAACGATAGGCTCGGTGCTACTTCGACCACTTTTTGATGGCGCCGTTGAACAGAGCAATCGCGCTCATACAGATGGACGATGTTTCCATAGTTGTCACCGAGAATTTGGACCTCGATGTGTTTGGGCTGTTCTAAGTATCGCTCCAAATACACCTTGGCATTGCCAAAGGAAGAGCGGGCCTCCGAACGTGCGCGATCTAACGAATCTTGCAATTCATCCTGACTGCGGACGATACGCATGCCACGGCCTCCGCCGCCAGATACGCCTTTAATAATGATGGGGTAGCCGTATTCTTTGGCAAAGAGAAGCGCCTCTTGGAGTGTTTCGATTGGTTCTGGAGTACCTGGAATCACTGGGATTTCCGCTTCAATCGCAAGACGACGGGCTTCTACCTTGTCCCCGAATTTGTCGATCAGCTCAGGGGATGGTCCAATGAAAATGATGCCTTCCTCTTGGCAACGCTTTGCAAAATCAGCATTCTCAGCAAGAAATCCATAGCCTGGGTGAATGGCATCGATATCGTTGCGCTTGGCAATTTCGATGATGCTTTCGATATCGAGGTAAGCCTCAATAGGCCCTTTTCCGGCTCCGACCAAGTAAGACTCGTCGGCCTTGAAGCGATGGATAGAAACGTTGTCCTGCTCGGAGTACACGGCTACCGTACGTATGCCGAGTTCCGTTGCTGCGCGAAAGATCCGAATGGCGATCTCACCGCGGTTTGCTACCAGTAGGCGATTGATTTTTCTCTTTTTCATTATTCTCTCCCCCTTACGTCTCGGAAAAAAAGACGTATTAAAATTATATATAGAACAAATATACAAAATTTTCTCGACACAAGACACACCTTTTTTCGATCACAGGAGGATGGATGAACGTGAACAATCAGAACGACAAGCTGCCTGTATTTGTGTACGGCACACTTTTGACGGGCTTTGGAAATCATAGGAATTACGTGAAAACGTATAAACATGAGGCAACACCTGCGACGATCCTAGGTGAGATCTATCATTTGCCGGCAGGCTATCCGGGATTGCTGAAAGGAGAGCAGGAGGTCGTGGGGGAGATCGTCACATTTGCCCCTGACGTGTATGAGCAAGCGTTAGCTGGACTGGACGAGCTGGAGACCTACTATGGCGAGGGTAATCCGCGCAATGAATACGAGCGGATCATCGTGGCAGCGACGATGGAAGAAACAGCTCAGGTCGTGAACGTCTACGTATATCGTTATTTGGATCAAGACCTGGTCAAGCAAACAGGCGTGCACATTCCGCATGGGAATTGGCGACGCTACATGCAAGAGCAGTCTGAATAGCCATTGCTAGTTTTGCCAAAACTGGTAGGGAAAAGGAGGGAGCCCTGCCATGGAATTACTCCATTGTGAACCTGCACAAATCTGGCGTTACTTGATTCCGCAAAATCACTGGATGTTTCCCGCCGAAGTTCCAGAAGATGAACTGATCTTTCATTATCGCGACCATATTTATTTTGTAAACAATGACGGCTCAGTTTTGTCCATGCCACAGCCTGCTTGCTTCGAAACGCTGGATATGGGGACCTTGCTGGAGTATTTGGCAACATCGGACGACACTATTGATTTTGACGATGAAGGAGAATTCGATTACGGTCATGTCTTAAAGCGTATGGGGTATATCGTGCCAGTCAGGGACAAGCGGGAAAAAGCTACGTATCAAATTGAGATTATCAACACGGCATTGCCGAAAGCACATGGAACGCGGTACGAAATGAAGCAGGTTACCTTTGCTTTTGCCCTCTATCACGCGCTTATGCGCTGTCATGAGCTGAATGCGAAAACGGATTGGGAGTATGAGCATGAAGTGAAGCGAATCGCTGAGGTACAAGCCAAGCAAAGCGGGAAAGTGCAAGTGAATCTGTAATTTCTACTATTGGCATAGTGAAAAAAAGTGAATGATAGGGTATGATAATTGAGGTACATACTGAAAGATTTGGTGAGGAGGAAGAAATCATGACAACTGTTGTTGAGCGTCAAGGCGCATTTGTATTCAAAGGTGGTCCTGTAACACTGCTCGGTCCTGAAATCAAAGTAGGAGATACTGCTCCTAACTTTACTGTAGTAGGTGGCGATCTGTCCCCTGTAACTTTGGAAGATTCCAAGGGAACTGTTCGCATCATCTCTGTAATCCCTTCTATTGACACTGGCGTGTGCGATGCACAAACTCGCCGTTTCAACGAAGAGGCTGCGAAATTGGAAGGCGTTACTGTGCTGACTGTTTCCGTTGACCTGCCATTCGCGCAAAACCGCTGGTGCGGTGCTGCTGGCATCGACAAAGTGAAGACAGTATCTGACCACAAAGACCTGTCCTTCGGTACAGCTTACGGCGTAGCGATCAAAGAATTCCGTCTCTTGGCTCGCGCTGTATTCGTAATCGATGCAAACGACAAGGTTGTACACGCTGAGTATGTGGCTGCTGCTGGTGAGCATCCAAACTACGAAGCTGCGATTGCTGCTGCACAAGCTGCGAAGTAAGCGAAAAACAATCCTTTTCATAGGTAAGCTCCCTTTTTGTCCAAGTGACGAGAAGGGAGTTTTTTATTTGCAGCAAGTGGAAAAAATAGTCTTGACGGATTTTGTAACCAGTGGTTATATTATAACCATCGGTTACTAACCATTGGTTATAAAGTTTCCGAGAAGTAAGGAGCTGAATATCACGCATGGCAAGCAAACAAGAAATACGCTCAGAAGAAACGAAACGGGCGATTTTGACGGCGGCAGCAGACCTTTTCGCCACCAGAGGCTTTGATACGGTATCCATCAGAGAAATCGCCAAAGCAGCCGGCTGTTCCCATACAACCCTCTATATTTATTTCAAGGACAAAGAAGCACTACTTCATCATTTGTCCAAGGAACCTTTGCAAAGCTTGACTCTACAAATGGAAGAAACACTTTCCAAACAAGGACGAACACCAGAAGAGAATCTGCGTGAAATCAGCAGTCAGTTCATCCACTTTTGCTTGCGCAATCGAACGATGTATACCTTATTCTTCATGATCAAAGCCTCTCGGATCGATGTAGAGGAACCGGAAAAAGAATTGCAAACGCTGCGCAATCAACTGTTTGGTTTATTGAGTGAGGCTGTAAGACGATGCTTGCCAAGTGACATAGAGGAAGAAAAAGCGCTGGCCCATGCTCGGATTTACTTCTACACGTTGCATGGCATCGTCGGTACGTATACACATTCCGAAGAACCATTGGACAGCTTGATGGAAAGGCTGGCACCTACATTCGCTTTATCCGTAGATGTTTTTCTCGCAGGAAGTCAAAAAATAATGAACAGGGAGTGACGATAGAATGATCAGAGTGGAGCAAATCTCGGCGAACATTTGGTGTATCAAAGCATGGTTGTTGATTCCTTTGCGGGTCTGGATTGTCAGGGAGGAGGATGGCGTTACGCTTGTCGATGCGGGGATGCCATTTATGACGAAACGGATTATGGCTTTTATCAAGCAGCTGAATGCAGGACCACTCAAGCGAATTTTGCTGACGCATGGTCATTCGGATCACGTGGGGGCCGTTAAAAAAATCGCGGCGGCAGAATCTGTACCAGTCTTTGCCCATCGAATCGAGATTCCGTATATGGAAGGGAAAGAGCTGTATCCTCGTCGTAAAAAGCTGGAAGTAAACGTCCAGCCTGGCTTGGCTCAGTCTTTGCCAGAGGATGCCGAAGGGAATATAGCCCCTATTGGCGGGCTGCAACCTTATCTGACACCTGGTCATTCTCCGGGGCATGTGGTGTATTATCATGAAAAGGACGGAGTGCTTTTGGCAGGAGACTTGTTTACTTCCAAACGCGGCAGATTGCATCGTCCCATGCCGATGTTTACGGCGGATATGGCTCAAGCACTCAAAAGCAGTTTGATCGTCCGCCAATTGCGACCACGCCATTTGGAAGTATGCCATGGCAAGCCGATCGAAAATCCGGCAGAACAGCTTGATGACTATTTAAAAGAGGTCTCTACTACTTTTTCGATTCCAACTCGTGTTTGGCAATCATAGGGCAATGATCGACTACCAAGTCGTATGAAACGAATCCCCTTTTTCTCGCGTCATAGGTTTGAGGTGATTGGATGAAAAAGGTAGGATGGATTGGTCAACTTTTTCTGATAGCGACACTGTTACTGACGGGGTGTGGGAACGGAACGTCCGCGCAAGGGACTTCGCAGCTTTCGGAACCACCACAGCCAGTCATTGAATGGAGCGGAAAAACAGCTACGACGGTGCCCGCATCTTCCTGCTGGAGCTACAATAACGAGGCGATCTGCAAGGATACGGCGGCACCACCAGAACTCGTCGCAGAGCAAAAGCCTGCCCCACTGCAAGTAAGGCCAGGGGCTACGCTGACCGTCACTTTTGCCCAGCAGCCAACTACAAATACGCTCAAGGTAACCCAATGGAACGGCATGAAAGAAGTAGAGCAAGTAATAGAGAACGGCAATCAGTGGAAGGCCCCCGAACAGCCAGGCTGGTATTTGTTTGACGTTCGCGGTCAGTGGACGCAAGGGGATGCAGGGCATGCATTTGTCATCGAAGTAAAGGACAGCATCGGATCAGCATACCAGACGGTTATGGCCAAACAGCCATGATCGTTTTTTGCTATACTGAGGGGGAGGGAAGACTTAAAGGAGAGACAACATGCTAGAAGAATTAATTAGCTTCACAGTTGATGAGGCAGATGCAGGGCAAACTGTGCGAGAAGTACTGCAAAAGCGCTATGGTGTATCACGCCGCTTGCTTATACGTGCCAAGTTTAAAGGCTCCATTACTCGGAATGGTGTCCTCGTTTTTGTGAACGAAAAATTGCATGCCGGCGACAAAATAGCAGTCATGGTGGAGGAAGAGGCGGAAGAGAACGTTGCCCCAGAGGACATGCTGCTCTCCATCCGTTACGAGGACGAGGATTTGATGGTCATCGCAAAGCCAGCGGGATTGGTCGTTCATCCGACAGGAAATCATCCCAGTGGAACGTTGGCAAACGGGATGATCGCTTATTGGAAAAAGCGTGGTGAGCACAGAAAGTTCCGAGCGGTGAACCGTTTGGATAAAGATACATCAGGCTTGATGATCGTAGCCAAGAATCAATGGGCGCATGAACAATTCAGCCGCATGCAGCAGATTAGGACGTTACAGCGGACCTATCGAGCTATCGTTCAAGGGATCGTGGAGTCAGACGAAGGTACGATTGATTCGCCGATTGGTCTAGCGGAAAATTCGTTTATCACCAGACAGGTGAGACCGGATGGGCAGACAGCTGTTACCCACTATCGTGTGCTTGCCCGAGGGGAAGGAATGAGTTTTGTTGAGGTGAAGCTGGAGACGGGACGCACTCATCAGATTCGTGTACATATGAGCAGTGAAGGGTACCCACTTGCAGGAGATGATCTGTATGGGGGAGAACGGGAGCATATCGGCAGACAAGCTTTGCATGCATGGGCGCTATCCTTTGTCCATCCGCGTAGCGGTCTTGCAATGAGCTTGGAGGAGCCGCTGCCACGTGATATGGAGCAGCTAGTCCAACAATTTTTTCCCGATTATCCGTGCAAGGAAATGACCTAGGCGAAAAATTTCGTCATTTCCCTCTGGAAAGCTGTAAGCGTTTTCGATATGATAGAAGAAATTCGTTACAAACAATTGGAAACACAACAGAGAATAGCTGGCTGTCTGCGGGGGAAAATCCCGCAAAGATTTTTTTCAGTAGCAGACTAGACCCAGCTTGCGCCTGAAGCCTGTTTCGGAGCGTTTTGACAAAGAGGGTTTCCCTTTCTATTTGTCATGCACCGGAATTGCTTTGGGGGTGAGCTGGGTTTTCTTATTTGCCCAAGAGAAGGAGAGGGTTTCATGAAGCTAGTTTCCTATCGAGAAAGGGAAAGGGATGCTTGGCGAGCGGGGCTCTTGCACGAAGGAAAAGTCAAAGATATTGCACATGCTTGCCCAGGCGCGCCGAGCACAGTGAGTGGTTTGCTCGAGGAGTGGGCGAACTGGCTACCCGTTCTCCAAACAGCATACGAGGCACAGGATGGCTGGGATTTGGAGCAAGTCGAGCTAGGTTCGCCACTCCCGCGTCCCGCCAGCTTTCGTGACTTTTACGCCTTCGAGGCCCATGTGATGACAGCGCGAGCCAAACGCGGACTTCCGATGGTGCCTGAATGGTATCACTTCCCCGTCTTTTATTTTTCAAATGCAGCAGCTTTTACAGGGACGCAAGCGAATATTCGCAGACCCAAAGCAACCGAGTGGCTGGACTATGAGCTGGAAATTGCCTGCGTGATTGGAAAAGCAGGAGTAAACATTCCAGTAGAACGAGCGGAAGAGCACATCGCAGGATATTGTATCTTAAACGACTGGAGCGCCCGGGATATACAACGGGAAGAGGTCAAGGTCGGATTAGGGCCAGCCAAAGGCAAAGACTTCGCAACGTCTATGGGACCGTGGCTGGTTACACCAGAGGAGCTGGAAGATGTACGTATCACAGGCGAAAAGGGCAGCCGCTACGATCTGGAGATGGTGGCACGCATCAATGGTAGGGAGTATTCAAAAGGAAACTTCAAAGACATTCACTATACATTCGCTGAAATGATTGCCCGCGCCTCAGAAGACTGTTCCTTGTATCCCGGAGATGTTATCGGATCGGGAACAGTAGGGACTGGCTGCATTTTGGAGCTGGGGACAGAGCAGTATGCTTGGCTTGCGCCAGGTGATGTAGTGGAGCTAGAGGTGGAACGCCTCGGTGTGCTTCGCAATACGATTTGTGAATAAGGATGAAAAAAGGAGGAAGGAACGTATGGCTTTTTATCAACGAATGGGGGAAGTTCCACAAAAGCGGCATACGACGTTTTACAAGCCGGATGGGGGACTGTACCGCGAGCAAGTGATGGGAACCAAAGGGTTTTCCGGAATTCAATCAATCCTCTATCATCACAATCCGCCTACCCAAGTGAGGGAGACGCGCAAATACGCAGATGTTCGCTTGGAATATGTGGAGCAGATTGATTTGAAGCATCAGCATTTTAAAACGTTTGATGTTCAGCCGGGTGGGGACCCGATTTTCGGACGTCGCTACATGCTGGGGAATAACGATGTCGTCATGGCAGTATGCGCACCGACAGAGCCTATGAATTACTTTTATCGCAACGCGGATGGGGATGAAGTCGTCTTTGTCCATCAAGGTGAGGGAGAATTGCAAACGATTTTCGGTACACTCACTTACAAGCCCGGCGACTACCTCGTCATTCCGATCGGCACGACCTATCGGATTGTACCTTCTGTGCAGAGTCGTTTCCTCGTCATCGAGTCACAGAATGAGATCGTGCCACCAAAGCGTTATCGCAACGAGCACGGTCAATTGTTGGAACATTCGCCGTTTTGTGAACGTGATATTCGTTTGCCTGAAAAATTGGTGACACATGTGGAAAGCGGAGACTTCGAGGTGCGCGTCAAACGCCAATCTGTGGTCTACAGCTACTTCTTTGACTTCCATCCGTTCGATGTCGTTGGCTGGGACGGTTATTTGTATCCGTATGCACTGAGTGTTCATGATTTTGAACCGATTACTGGACGCATTCATCAACCGCCACCTGTCCATCAAACCTTTGCTGGTCAAAACTTTGTCATCTGCTCGTTCGTTCCGCGAATGTACGACTATCATCCGCAAGCAATCCCTGCGCCTTACTACCACAGTAATGTAGAAAGTGACGAGGTGTTATACTACGTTGATGGCAATTTTATGAGCAGAAAAGGTATTTACGAGGGTTCGATCACTCTGCATCCAATGGGGATTCCTCACGGGCCGCATCCAGGCAAGGTAGAGGCGAGCATTGGGAAAAAAGAAACACAAGAGCTGGCTGTGATGCTGGACACATTCAACCCGCTTCACGTTACAAAGCAAGCGTTGGAAATTGAGGATGAGGCATACATGTCAAGCTGGTTGCCACCGCAGGAATAGGAAGAGGTGTAAAAACGCAATGGAAATCGCTATTCACGAGATTGAACGGCAGGAAAAATACAAGCTCTTGATCGGATGTATCGTCCCGAGGCCGATCGCTTGGGTCACCTCGTTAGGGGAGGGGACGATCGTCAATGCCGCTCCTTTCAGCTATTTTAATGTCGCCAGCATTGAACCGATGATGGTGTCAGTTGCCGTCATGCGCAAGCCGGGTAGTGTCCCAAAAGATACGGCACGAAACATCATGCAAACGGGAGAATTCGTGGTCAATATGGTGGACGTACACAATGTGGATGCGGTCAATCAGACTTCTGCTGATTATCCGCCAGAGATCAGTGAAGTAGAGGCATTGGGGCTGGAAGTCGCCCCATCTGTTCTCGTCAAGGTGCCGAGACTGCGTGCATCCCGCATCCATTTTGAGTGCAAGCTGCATCAAATTGTGGAATTAGGTAGTCCGACGACTTCGGATTTGATTATCGGGGAAGTGGTGCATGTACATGTAGCGGATGAGCTGTATCATGCAGGAAGGATTGATGCAGCAGCGTTTGCACCCGTTAGTAGATTAGCGGGTCATACGTATGCGACTCTGGGCGAACAGTTTGATCGTCCCCGCCCTGTTTATGAGCCACCTGCTAAATGATTGATCTCCGTCCAGCGACGGAGGACAAATCCCTCTACGGACCATTTTACCGGAATCGCCTATCGGGTATCCTGTAGATACAAGGCAAGCGGATACTGTAGAGAGGGTGGAATGCAATGATGGAAAGACGACTATACCGTTCTCATGATAAACGGTTATTTGGAGTTTGTGGTGGGATTGCGCAATTTCTGCGCATTGACTCTACGCTGGTACGTGTAGGAGTTGTCGTTCTCACTGTTTTTACAGGAGTACCGATTTTGCTTTACCTGCTGATGGCGATGATCATGCCAAAGGAACCGCAGTGGTCATACGCTTCTGACGGATTCCCGATGCATGATGCACCATATAGTGGACATGCACGTATGAACGATTTGGATCAGGAGATTGACCGTTTGGAGAAGCGTGCTTTGGTACAGGAAGTGTATCGCCTGCGTGAAGAATTGGGCAAATACAAAGGACTCTAAAGTAAATAAGAGACTTCCAGGGCTTTACGCTCATGGGAAGTCTCTTTTCCCTTTTACCTATTTCGACCCTACAAAAAAATTGGTCAGCAACTTCTGGAGATCGCTGCATATCATGTAAGGTGGAAAACCTACATAGGGAGGGAAAAGCAGTGTATCTCGGCGTGTTCGATTTGAATCAGCGTTTGGAGCAAACTCGCAAAATCTTGCGGGAAAAGCAACATCTGAAAAAACTGATTGAAGAAGACATCCTTGACTTGGAACAAGACGTCAAAGAATTAGAAGCGATGACGACGAAACAAGACAAGTATGCAACCAGTGCTCAGCGCTAAAACAGCAGTATGAGCGACAAAAAGAGGAAGTGGCAACTGCCCGAAGAAGGCAGGGAGCCACTTTTTTAATTGTGAAGCGCTTGGTCCAAAACTTTTTCTACGATGGCAGGAACCATGCGGATCGCTGCACTATCGGTTCCGTACGTCTGGCTATCCGCGTAAGTACCTTCCATTAACAAGATAAGCGTATAAGCCAACTCGCATGGATGCGCAGCGCCAAGGGCAGTCGTGCGGTCCAAAAAAGCGTCGCGGATTCGTTTCTGATGCGAGCAAACCACCTCGCGAACAGGATGAACCGGATCAGGAAACTCGACAGCTACATTGATAAAGCAACAGCCGCGAAATTGCTCGTTGGACGCTCGCTCAGCCAAATCAGCGAAAAACTGAATGAGCTGCTCTCGTGGCCGGTTGGGATGTTTGGCGATGCTCTCTTCCCACTCTTGCCAAAATACGTCTTGCTTACGGGTCATGTAGGCGAGAATCAGGTCCGTTTTCGAGGAAAACTGCCGGTAGACGCTCATTTTATTCATTCCGGCACGCTCGACGATGGCGTCTACACTGACGGCATGGACCCCTTCTTGATAAAACAATTCTTCAGCAGCGTTCAATATGATCTCTTGTGCTTTTTCTCGAGGCACGCGAGGCCGTTTTGCTTCCGTCATATATCATCCCCCATTTAGGACTTCCAGACGTCGGCGACAATTTCAAAAGAGCGCACACGATCGGCATGGTGGTACATTTGCGTCGTAATCATGAGCTCATCTGCGCCTGTAGCATCGACCAACTCTTGCAGTTTGCTTTTCACGGTAACAGGGCTGCCGATGATGGAAGACCGCAGCTGTGCTTGGACAGACAGTTTTTCGAATTCGCTCCATAGCTCATCCATATTGTCCACAGGTGGTTGGATTGGCTTGAGATCGCCGCGGACGAGATTTAAAAATGCCTGGTAATGGGAGGTGGCCAGTCGATTCGCGAGCTCATCGGTATCGGCAGCCATCACATTGACCCCAACCATGGCATATGGCTGATCCAGCACTTCCGATGGACGGAAACAATGGCGATACGTCTGCAATGCAGGCAAGGTGAAGTTCGGCGAAAAATGCCCAGCAAAAGCAAACGGCAAACCGAGCATGCCCGCCAGTCGCGCTGAGAAATCGCTGGAACCGAGCAGCCAGATCGGGATGTTCAGACCTTCGCCAGGGATAGCACGGATGGCTGATGCCGACTCGCTTGTTCGCGGACGAAGATATTCACGCAGCTCCTCCAATAACTCCGGGAAATCGTCTCCACCAATCCGCAAATCGCGGCGTAGCGCACGTGCCGTTCGTTGATCCGCCCCGGGTGCGCGTCCAAGACCTAAGTCGATCCGACCTGGATAGAGAGACTCCAGTGTCCCGAATTGCTCGGCGATCACGAGTGGAGCATGGTTGGGCAGCATAATGCCGCCTGAACCTACACGGATTTTACTGGTGCCTCCGGCAATGTAACCGATGAGAACGGAAGTGGCAGAGCTGGCTACGCTGGGCATTGCGTGGTGTTCGGCGAGCCAATAACGTGTAAATCCCCATTTTTCCACTTGTTGTGCCAGATTGAGACTGTTTTTGTACGATTCAGCAGCGTTGCTACCTTCTGTAATAGGTGCTAAATCAAGAACGGACAATGGGATATCTCGAAGTTGCTTAGATGAGATTGTATCGGACATGGGATGGAACCCTCCTTGTGCTTAACGGTTGCTGATCGGATAAGTTTGTTACTGGGTAGTAACAAAACGTACTTGCATCATACGGAGCAGAAGAAGGGATGTCAACGCTTGGATGTGCGACTGAGCACATTGGGAGAAAAAGAAAAAGCCCTGACAATGCAAGGGCTCTTCGTACATCCTTATTGTTTTGTTAAGATAACAGGTCCATTCGCGGTAATAGCGAGGGTATGCTCGTATTGAGCCGACAGCTTCCCATCGCGAGTACGTGCTGTCCAACCATCTTCATCGACCATCGCGTGGTACGTCCCGATGTTCAGCATGGGCTCAATGGTAATGACCATGCCTTCTTTGAGGCGTTGTCCTCTGCCAGGAGGGCCAAAGTGAGGAACGAACGGCTCCTCATGCATTTCCTGACCGATACCATGTCCGGTAAAATCGCGCACGACTGAGTAGCCTTGTTCTTGCGCATACGTTTGGATGGCGTGGGAAATGTCACCAATTCGATTGCCTACGACAGCTTGCTCAATACCGAGATACAGCGATTTTTCAGTGACTTCCAGCAGTCTTTTCGCTTCCGGGGACACTGTTCCCACTTCATAAGACCAAGCGGAGTCAGCCAGCCAACCGTTTTTGCGAACAACCATGTCGATTGTAACGATATCGCCATCACGCAGAGGCTCTTTTTTCGGGAAGCCATGGCAGATGACATCATTTACTGAACCGCATGTGGCATAGGGATATCCATGAAACCCTTTTTGCTCAGGGGTCGCGCCATTTTCAGCCAAAAATTCTTCTGCGAATTGATCAATCTCCCAGGTAGAAATGCCTGGGCGAATCATCTTGGCAATCTCACGATGACAAGCGGCCAAAATTTTGCCTGCTGCATGCATGAGTTCAATTTCTTCAGGTGTCTTGAGGATAATCATCGACTCTCTCCTTCTCCTCGTTAGTCAAAAACTCTCTATAGTATATAGTGTAGTCCCGTTCTGCGCCAATTGCCACACCGAAAACGGCATGGTAGGATGAGGGAGAAATAATCAACCCTGGGGGTAGGTAGCGTGGACAAGTTTCAAGAACATCTGGCGAACTACCAGATTCATGTAAAAGAAGACGTGGAAAAACGTATTGCCTTTATTCGTGAGCAAATTGACGGAAATGGCCTCGGCGGTGCAGTCGTCGGTATTTCTGGTGGGATTGACAGTGCCGTTACGGCAGCGCTGTGTGTTCGTGCTTTAGGCTCTGAACGCGTCATAGGCGTTTGGTTGCCTGCTTACTCGCAAACCGTTCATGAAACGGATTCCAAGCAACTTGCTGAAGCGATTGGATTGAATTTGCACACGGTAGATGTAGGGCCTGCCTACGACGCTTTGGTTCCTGCTATCGAAGGTGTACTTGGGCTTGATGACAAAACAAAGGGAAATACAAAGGCTCGTTTGCGGATGACAGTGTTGTACGCCATCGCTAACCAAAAAGGATACTTGGTAGCGGATACGTGCAACCGCAGCGAGATTCATGTTGGCTATATGACAAAAGGCGGAGACGGTCTTGCTGACTTTAATCCAGTAGCAAGCCTGACGAAGCATGAGATGCGAATTCTGGCTGCTGAGCTCGGGGTGCCTGCTGAGATCATTACGAAGCCGCCTTCAGCTGATTTGTGGGAAGGGCAGACAGATGAACAGGAGATGGGCTTCACCTATGAGGATCTGGATCGTTTGCTGATTACAGGGGAAACTCGTCCGGAAGCCAAAGAACGCATTGATTACCTGCATCGAATCTCTGAGCATAAGCGCAATATCATGCCAGGCATATAGTTATGGCACAATCCTACAAGCTGTTTACAAGTTGTCTGTGGCAAACGACCAGTGCAGTCGTATCAACCGAGCAACGTCTCTACTTGTTTGATCCGGCCTATTTTCCCCATGAGATAGAGGCGATTGCTGACTATGTGCAGAGTGTGAGGAATGGAAGAGAGCTCGTTCTTGTCCTGACTCACGGAGATTGGGATCATGTTGTCGGAGTTGGCAAATTTCCGGATGCCACAGTCATTGCACAAAAGGGAATCCTGACCGATGGACGGATCGAGAAGAAGCTGAACAAGGCGAAACGGTTTGACGGGTCGTATTACGTGGTCAGATCGTATGAAGTAGGAATGCCGAAATTCACGAAATTTGTGGAGGAAGCACAAGAGTGGCAGGAAGTCTTTTTCCTGCCTGTACCAGGACACACACACGACCAGATGGCGACCTTGTTCCGGGAGCAGAAGCTGCTTGTTGTCGGTGACATGCTATCCAATTTGGAGTTCCCGTTTATCGATGATAGCAGTGCCTATTTGGAGAGTCTGGAAAAAATCGAGCGGTTGGTCCTTCAAGGAGATGTGGAAGAAGTCATTCCTGGACACGGAGTACCTGCAAAAGGACGAGAGGAAATCCTGCATCGGATTGAACGGGATCGCCAGTACTTGTTGGATACACGTGCGGTTGTTTTCGAGGGTATCGCCAATAACGTAGAGGAAGACGTACTTAAAGAGCAGTTTTCCCAACTGACGTATGATGGGGTATCGATCGATGAACATCTCCTTTCCTCCCATGACCAAAACCGGGATCAACTATGCAAGGAAGCTATTTCGCAGAAAGGTTGATTATTCCACGGTTTTATAAGATAATAGGGGTTACGCAAATCTTTCTAGGAAAGAGGTGGAACAGATGTCTACGACTGAATTGATGCTGAGAACAAGTCTGGAAGGACGTGTGAAGCGTACGTTGCAAACGTACTTCCGTCGCCCTAACGACGTGTTGATCGAGGAAAGCCTCGGAGCGAACGGTTTGTCCCCAGAGCAAGTGAAAGTAACCGTGGAGCTCTTGAACGAAGAGAAAACTGTTGCCGAAATCATGGAGCACCTGCAGGATAAAGGCTACTTTGCATAACATTGCGAGTAAAAAAGACCGGACTGACATTCGATTGTCGGACCGGTCTTTTTCGTTTGAACGATTAAGGGGTAGGGCTTTCTTCAGGTAATGAGCGCCGTAATTTCTTGCGACGATACAATTGAAGACCAGTTAAAACGAGAAAGTAGCTCACAAAAGCGACTATCAGCCCCATGATGGCACTCCCGGTAAAATAGACAAGTCCTTTTTCTTTCACCCAGACAAGCCATTGCATCCCAGACTCGTGGTGGATCAAATGCCCTTGTAACGGTTTGCCGATCAACACGTATCCAATATTGTAATTGAAAAGGATGAAAAGCGGTAAGATGAGCTTTCCGATGACAAACGCAACCAAACCAGCGGGCAAACTGGCGCGAAACAGCTTGCTTAGCGGGAAAAGCAACAGAAACGCGAGGCCAAAAGTAGGCAGGGTAATGAACTCGATGAAGATTCCGAGCGAAAATCCGCGGGCGACAAAAGCTGGAGCCCCTTTCATTCTCAGCACCTTGTAGTATTCGAATTTTAGCTTTCGATATGTTTTTTTCCACATCCGTGCTATCCCTCGTTTGTCCGAAGTCATTTGTCTGTAATATCCCTTAAGGGTAAGGCGAATGGTGAGGCTGGATTCGATTTTCGGTTGATGTTGTAGAGTATCTCCAAGTTGGCAAAAATTAATAGTTGCCATACGAGCTCTGATTTGAGAATGCGCCTTTCTTTTGGCATAATGGAAGAGGGCAGCTTGCTGGAAAAGTGGTGACATTCGTGGAAGATGTAATGGGAACCTTCGGTGACTATATTGCGCAATATGGGTATGGCGCCTTGTTTGGATTGTTCTTTCTAGGAATTTTGGGGATGCCCTTGCCTGAAGAAACGCTGCTCGTTTTTTCTGGATTCCTTGTCTCAACGGGAAAATTGGATTTTTGGCCTACTTTTTTCGTTTGCTTTCTCGGTTCCGTTACAGCGATGACGGTGGCATACTGGATCGGAAGAACGTTGGGCTATGCTTTTCTCGAACGATATGGGAAACGACTGGGGATGGGCTATACGGTTTACAAAAAAACGGAAGAGTGGTTTAATCGCGTCGGTAAATGGGCGCTTCCGCTAGGCTATTTCATCCCTGGTGTTCGTCAGTTTACGGCCTATTTTGCCGGGATTACGCGATTGCCTTTTCCGACTTTCATGCTCTATACCTATTTGGGTGGGCTATTTTGGAGCTTGCTTTTTGTGACGCTTGGCTGGCAATTAGGAGAACGCTGGGATGAGCTGTTTGATTTGATTGCTCGTAACCTCGCGATTTTCTTTATCGCGTTGCTCGCATTGATCGCAACCTGGTCGTATTTCAGACACAAGAAGAATGTAAAAAAGCAATTACGGAGGGATCAGAATGAGTGAAGAAAACCGCAACGAAAATCTACTGCCTGTGGTTCAGAAGCCAACTGAACTGGTTCCTGTAGTATTACCAGAAAAAC
Source organism: Brevibacillus sp. NPDC058079 (assembly GCF_042885155.1). NCBI lineage: Bacteria > Bacillati > Bacillota > Bacilli > Caryophanales > Paenibacillaceae > Brevibacillus > Brevibacillus sp. NPDC058079. The sequence goes on along the minus strand of NZ_JBHVSO010000002.1, from coordinate 726,803 downwards.
ATCAGCGATTTTATGATAAATTGCGTGAAAAAATCGAAACGTTCATTAGAGACAAGGGAGTCAATGATTCTGTAGCCAACTTTATATTGCTTGCACCAGATTTGTTTGTACTCTTGGCCCGCCTTATGCTGGACAAGCGCGTAGGTGTTCAATCAAAAGCGTTAGCGGGTGTAGCGGTTGCCTACTTTATTACCCCGATTGATTTTATTCCGGAGGTATTAGTCGGCGGATTCGGACTTCTGGACGACGTTATTTTGGCTGTATATGCTTTACGCAAGATTTTGGTGGATATCGATGAATCGATTGTACGTGAGCATTGGAATGGCGAAGAAGACCTTTTGGCTGTCATTACGAAGGTGGTTCGATCAGCGGATGATTTAGTCGGCAAGAAAATAGTGAAAAAGCTAGAAGAAACCCTGTTCCGAAAAAAATAAGCTAGGATGGGACAAATAGATGAAATATTTATTGGATTATCAAGAGGGAGAGCGTGTTGTCGCTTTTTGCCTGATTAAAAGCAAGGAAGCTGGCGTAGCGAGTAACCAGAGTGAATACTTGAATCTGGAGCTGGGAGATCGCTCCGGAACGATCACGGCAAAGCTATGGGATGTCAATGCAGAAATGAAGGAATGGATCAACGTCAAGGCTGTCGTGAAGATCGACGCTGCCGTCCAAGTGTATCGTGGGAAAAAGCAACTGGTGATTCAACGGATCAGACCGGCTGCCGCATCCGACGAAGTTCAGATGGAGTCGCTCATTCCGATCTCACCAGTTCCAGTAGATGAACTGTGGACAAAGCTTACCCATGCAGTCGACAGCCTGCAGAGTGCCACGCTCAAGGCCATTATTCAAGAAGCGCTGGCAACTGAGGAGATTCAGGATCGCCTTCGCCATTATCCGGCTGGCGTTCGCATGCACCACAACTATTATCATGGTTTGCTCGAGCATATTGTCTCTCTGTTGACGGCGGCACAGAGCCTCTTGCCACTGTATCCACAAGTAGACAGGGATGTACTGATTGCGACTTGTATCTTGCACGATATTGGAAAACTGTACGAGCTATCTGATCCCATCGCCCCGGATTACACCACGCCAGGTCAGTTGATTGGTCATCTGGTCATGGGAGTCGAGATGGTAAGCGGCATTTGCCGCAAGCTAGATATTTCTTTAGGGGACGCGGAGGTTCTGCACTTGAAGCATTGCATTTTGAGTCATCATGGAGAGGTAGAGAACGGCTGGGGCAGTGCTGTATCTGGAAAAACGCCTACAGCTGTCATGTTCCATTACCTGGACCAGATCGACAGCAAAATGAACGCTTTGAGCCAAACACTAGCGGACATGACGGAAGAAGAGGAATGGGCGTATGCTGGCGTGCTTAGACGAAAAGTCTGGCGCGGGTATTAATTCATGCAATAAAAAGCCAACTGCTAAGCAAAACGAAGCAGTTGGCTTTTTTTAGATAAATCAGAAACGTTTTTGCAGGAAGCTCGTCTTAACAGTAATGCTTGTAAATAGGAGGTATTTGTGTGAAAAAGCGAAACAGAGCTGCCATGTTTGTATTGGCAGTCAGCATGGTCACGACACCAGTGGCACTTCTGCATCCGTTGTCTTCCTATGCGTATGATGGCAAATCGAGTCTGGAACCCATTGAGTTGCCAGAAGACATCGTCCATTTGTTAACCGAGTTGAAAGATGACTATGTGCCTCTCATGAAGGACCTTCATGTGGACTCATATGGAGGGACAAGCAACTCGGGGTATGTCATTAATCTCTCGGATCGAAAGAGTGTCATTACCACAAATACGACGCTCAATATATCCACAAATCCAGATGGAGATATGACCAGTTTTGTCCTGCATGATGTGAATCGGGACAAAACAACCAAAATCAATAAAAAGGAAGCCTATCAAAAGGCTGTCGATTTTATTCGAAATTACATAGCGGTTGACCATGTTATTTCCACGCAAGCGATGCTCTCTTTCGATCGTGTGTCAGAGCTAGATCATCTGGCAGTTGTCAGCATCTACCCACAGTTGAACAATACATGGGTGGACAAAGAGATGGCACGGGTCATGGTTGACGCAAAGGGTCAGGTTGTCCGTTTTCAGCAAGAAAAGGTAAAGCTACCTACGACAGCAGAGGTAGCGGACCCAAGCAAGGCAGTACCGCTTGAAAAGGCAATGAAGGAGTGGCAAGACAAGGTATCCTTGGAATTGGTCTATGATGAGTCAGCAGGCAAGCTCATTTACGTGCCTGACCAATTGCCAACGATAGATGCTCTGTCTGGTGAAGAAGTTCCGTCTGTGTATAAAACAACGAGTGAGACGATGAAAATCAAAGGAACAGCCGACATGGGCGTCTGGCGAGATGCGAAAAAAATGGAGCAGATGCTCGAGAAGGATTTTGGTCTGAAGCTGAATCAACGCACATACAAAAATGTAAAAGAAGACAAAAAGTATAAAAACAGTGACATCGATCGCCATGAATGGAATGCGAGCTCGTATCAAAGTGCGTGGATTACCCTCGACCGTAAAACCAAATCACCAATTGAATTCAAGCTGGACGGTCCCGTAGAAAAGGAGCTTGAGAAGCCGCTCGCACATGATGAGGCAAAAGACATCGCAGTACAATTTGTGGAGAAATACTTATTGTCCAAAGAACAATCTTTCTCCGTAAAGGAGACGAGTCTTGTGGAAAATCTGCCGGGTTGGGCGGATCAAAATCTGGTGCGGCCGATCAGTAGCTTTGCGTTTCATCCTGAGATTGACGGTATCCCATCCAAGAGGCCACTGTTTTACGTGGAAGTGGACGCAAAAAAGGGCAATGTAGTCCTTGCTCAAGTGAATGAACTGCCGTCCATGCCTGCTACCATCAGTAAAGACGGTATTGTCAAGGATGAGAAAGCAAAGGATGCGTATGTCAAAGAAGCAAATCTGCGCTTGGCATACTGGTATCCGAAGGTCGGTACACATGCAGCGAAACTGCCGCAGCTGGCCTATTTACCGACGGCTGATGCCAAGTCTTTGCAGATCGATGCTGCAACGGGTGCAGTGGAAGAAACCTGGCTGGAATGGAAAGCTACCCAATAACCAATACCCGATATGGTGTAGAAGCCATGTCGGGTTTTCCTTTTCATCATTATCGGAATTCATAAACACTTCAAGGCAGGTAGGATTTTTTTTCTTTTTGTAGAATATCTTCTTGATTCCCATTTGATTTGGCAAACAATGCCGATCACGAGAAGGAGAAAGTGCAATGAAACGGCCAACTTATACCCTACCAAGTATTGTAAAAAAGGTATTCCGGCCCGGTGAGCGCTCCCTTCCACGTACGGAGATCTGCTCCCGGATGGAAGCGAATGAGCTGAATGCTTTTTTGGATCTGGACTGCGAGACAATACTGGATAAAGTGTTGAACATGGAGCAGTCTCCAGTGCGAGTTGGAAGCTCAGAGGCGATCGTAGAGGTCACTCACCAGCCGCATCAAGTGTACGACTTGGCTCATCGCTATTTGCGAGACAGCCAAACACCAAAAAAGCTTGAGCAAATTGTCGCAGAGCTGCGTCGTCAAACGCAGTTTGGCTGGAATCAGATTCTTCGTATGCTGCAATTGGAACGCGATCCTCGCTTTGTGCAATATCAAGGCGACAGCAGATGGTTTTTGGCAGAGTGGACTTTGGGCAATGACCAAGTGTATGCGTTTTGCCGCGACAATGGCATTACGCAGGTAGCTGCTCGCACATTAGTCCATTTTCTGGAGCAGGAAGTAGGGATTGCTGCAGATGCTGCTTTTCTCCCTGCGCAAGATGACCGCTTCCGCATTGACGGTGATACCATGTACATCATTGCTCGTAGCGAAGATTCCAAGGAAGAGCAGGCGGCCCTCGAGGTTGCTATTGCTGCCCCTTCTGTATCGATAGGAAACAGCGAGTCCGTCTCAGAAGAAATTGCATCGGAAGAACCAGCGAATCCCTTACACCAGGTGGAAGAACAACAAGAACAATTATTTACCAAGGAGGAAGCTACTATGTCTACCATTACCAACCAGCAAGTTCTCGAGGAAGTACAAAAACTGATGCAAGAAGCTATTGACCGCTTGGAGACAAGAAACCTAGAAATGTCCCAAGAAGTTGTTGCTCATTTTCAACAAAGCAATATGCAAGCTATAGAAGTGCTGATGAAAGAGAAACATAAGCATGAGCAGATCGTACTTGGCATTCAACAGGTGCTAGCTACTAGTGAACAACAATGAGTAAACTTGAGGCTACGATCCGGTTAGAGCAGAGATTTGCCATCCTGCGCGAGGTTATCGCGGGCTATCGGATTCGCCTTCAAGAAATGGAGAAGGAAGTGGTGGAGCTTTTTGCCACGAACCAACTCTCTGCTATTTCAGCATGCATGGGCGAGAAGCAGCGCATCGTCAGGTTGATGAATCGACTGGAACAATTTATTGTCCAATGGGAAAGCAACAACACGGATGTGGGTATCGCACATGAACCAAAGCGAGAACACTTGAACACATGACGAATAATGCGGTAAAATAGGGGGATTGTGCATGATTCCCCGCGCATGCCGCGTGGGATGGAAAGGAGATCCAAACCCTCTATGTCGGTAGGAAGAAACGAACTGTGCCCTTGTGGGAGCGGAAAAAAATACAAAAAATGCTGTGGGGTTGTCACTCCCATTACGGAGTTGCGTAGCCGCCACGAGCAAAAGCTGCAAAAAGAATACGCTGGCTGGGTCGAAAGACTGAACCATTTTGTCGGCGCAAATGTAACCAGTGAGACGATTCAAGAAGCGCGGAGTCGTTTTGCAGAAGAAGTAGGCTTGACTCAAGAGAGCGTCGCACGTCCTGAATGGGCAGCCCATTTCTTCAACTGGTGTGTATTGGACGTCAAAACAGGTGGAAGCACGCTGCTTGAGAACTATATCAAACAGCATGGACGTCGGATGGAGCCTGATCTTCGCCGTGCGTTTGCTGGATTGCACCTGAATGTTTATGAAATCGTGGAAGTGGATCGTGATGTCATCACGGTTCAACAACCGATTTCGGAAGAAAAACACTATCTGCTTCGTGCCAATACGTTGAATGTTGTCCCTGGACAATTGATCGTAGGGCGCCTGCTGAATCTAGGTCTGCGTGATATGCTCTTCTCTGGCAGCATCATCTTGCAGCCACATGTCAAGGAAAGCCTGCTCGAGTGGTTACACCAGCATCCAGAAGTAGAAGCTGCGAAGGCAGATACGAGCAAGAGAAGCTATACGACAGAGCTGTATCACTTCATCGTTCAATTTGGTGAAGCGGCAAGCGAGTCGGAAGCACCGAAGCAAGAATCGCTTCTGCGTCGTACCTATGGTATGCCAGATCGTAAACAGCTGCTGAAAGTAATCGAGTCGAACCCTGCATTTGAGCTGAAAAAACGGGATGGTGCTCGTGAGACATGGGTATATGCGACACGCAAGGAAGAGCATTTGTTCCCGAATTTAAAGGATGCCTTGCTGGAGCTATACGAAGTACAGGCAGAAGTGATTTTGCAGGATGACAGCCTGATTCTAGAAGGGTATGCATCGCAGTTGGACGAAGTTGCAGAGCTTTTGCTGCTGCTTGCATTTGAGAACGAAGAGGAGATTCGCGTTCTTACTTCAACGGGCTCTCGTTTGTCCAAAGGAACTCTGTTTATCACGAGTCAGCCTACTTTGCCACCAAAAGTGTTGCAGTGGGCAGTCCAAACTTATTTTGCTGAAAAATGGCTGGTTACCTCCCATGAACAGCTCGATGATTTGGCTCCACTCTTGGTTGCGGCTACAGAAAACAAGGAGCTGCATGAAAAACTTCACAAGCTGATGGAGCAAATGGAACAGGATCATAAAATCGGACAAGGCTTGGCTCGCTTTATCCGAATGGACATGCTTCGTCCTCGCCTCTCGTTGTCAAATGACAGCCTGCATGTGCTTAACCTGCTGCGCCGTCCACTGATCGAGGGGTTGCCGGAGAGTGTGTACACCGTACATCCTGACAGACTTGCGGACATCAATCGCTTCGTGCATGAGATGACCGAGGGCAAGTCGGAAGCAACCGTCAAAAAGTACGATGAGGTTATGAACAACTTCCGTTCATTCGTCAGAGGAGCGTTTGGCCCATCTTTCACATGGGAGCAGTTGCGTAGAGAGGACCTGGTATACTTCCTCGTACACGACATTTTCACGCGCACGGACGCAACGACCAAAACGTTGGCAACAAATCTGATGTCTGTTTTGACGGCGTTCTTCAAGTGGCTGGATAAGCAAGGACCATACGCGCTTTATCCTGTTATGCAACCATTGTTCGCCGAGTTGAAGGAAACATTGCCGGAATCCTATCGCTTGCGTGGTGTGCTGGAAAAAGAAGCGACTCAAAATCTTTACAGCAACCCGATGGCGATCAAAGATATCACGGAAGAATCCATACTCGTGCAAGAGATCACTTCATCTGGTTGTACGGCAAAACGTGCGAATGGCGAGACAATCAAGCTGTCTGTTGGCGCTGAATTGGGTGCTACGCTGGCAGCAGATTGGATGATCCATGGCTTGTTCGGTCAAGGTGAGGACGGTACTTGGAGACTGTATGGTACGCCTGAAGTGTATCCGCCAGTCATTGCCCAAGTGCTGGGCGCACCAACAGGTGTATTGGTCTAGATTCCCTAGCATAAATAAAAACCCGAGGATTCGTGTCCTCGGGTTTTTTGTTTTGCCTTTTCTTTGGTATAGATTAGTGAGCCCATTCGCGGAGTGTCTTGTCTTTCGGCAGGAAAAAGCCCATAAATCCGATCAACGGGAGGAACGAACATAATAGAATGACAAAGTTCAGACTGTAGAGATCGGCGAGATAGCCGAATACGAGAGCGCCCATGCCTCCCATTCCAAAGGCAAGCCCGATAATCAGCCCGGATACAGTACCGATTTTGCCAGGCAATAGCTCCTGCGCGTATACGACTGTGACCGAGAAGCTGGAAAGCATGATAAAGCCGCTGATTACCAGCAATGGAAAGGCCCAAAAGCCGGAGACGTAAGGCGTCAGCAATGTCAGTGGAAGTGAACCGAGTGTGGAAATGATGAGCAAGTTCCTTTTTCCGAATCGGTCAGACAGCGGTCCGCCAAAAAATGTCCCAATCGCTCCTGCGAAAAGAAAACCAAAAATGACGAGCTGTGCATTGGCGTAATCCATATCTTTCACATACATCAAATAAAACTGGTAAAAGCTTTGGTAGCCAGCATTCATCCAGGAACGCACACTGACGATGACAATCAGGAGGCCGAGGGCAATCAGCCGCTTGTTCCGGTTCGTATACGTTACTGGTGAGGCAGTAGCCTTTTTCAAACGCTGTTGTCCACGATACCAGAGAGCAACATAGAGCAAGATGCCGCTAGCTACTAGCGCGGGCAACAGAAACCAGGCAGCCCCAGTCTGTCCCAGGTTCGCAAAGACCAGGATAGTCATCAAGGGAGCGAGTGCTTGCCCAGCATTTCCACCAACTTGAAAAATGGATTGTCCAAGCCCTCGGCGAGGACCGGATGCCAAGTGGGCGAAGCGTGAGGCTTCTGGGTGGAAGATGGCTGAACCAATTCCAACACAGGCGACTGCTACGAGAACGAAATAATAACTGCCGGAGAAAGCGAGTGCCAGCATCCCCAATCCCGATACGATCAAAGCCAGTGGTGGCAATAAAGGGATCGATTTGCGATCGGCGAAGTAACCGACGAATGGTTGCAAAACAGATGAGGTAAGATTCATGACGAGTAAAATCATTCCGACTTGTGTAAACGTTAATGCCAGATTCTTCTCTACAATAGGAAGCAATGCAGGGATGACCGCTTGCAAGCTATCGTTTAACAGATGCGCAATGCTAATGGCAAAGAGCATGCGATAGACAGTCGGTGCCGCAGTCCCTGCGGGTGTAGAGTGAATGGGTGTCGATGAGGCACTCATGTCAGTTCATCCCCAACCTTTCTTTCGTAACTTACTTTTTAGTTTTTTTTCAATGTAGCACGGATTCTACAGGACGTCATCCATGAATGGCGGGAATATAATGGTCGTAAATAAAGATTTTGATCTGTCAGGAAGTTTTTAAAAAGGTAGGTAAATGGGGAGATGCTGTCGAAAAAAAAGAAAGGAGCACAATCGACTAGACCATGAGCAGAAGGCTAGGGGGAATGCTGGAATGCTGGAAGGTATAACAGAATACTGGTTATGCGTGGGAGGTGCCAATGTTGACGTGCAGGGAGTCACTTCTGCCAGACTGTTACCTGGAACAAGTAATCCGGGTGAAGTGCATCAAGCAGCAGGCGGCGTAGCTCGAAACGTGGCGGAAAATCTCGGATGGCTAGGAGAAGAAGTGCAGCTGTTTGCTCTGGTGGGAGAAGATGCAGACGGCGAGTGGTTAAGACAGGTCACAGCAAATAGTGGAGTGGCTACCCATGGCATGTTGCGAATCACAGGGAAATCGACTGGGCGCTACTTGGCTATTCGTGATCGTGATGGTGAATTGTACACGGCTGTTGCAGATATGGAACTAAATGAAGAGTGGCCAGCGGAGATTGTCCAGCAAGGTCTCAAACGCTTGCCGCAGGCCACAGGCTTGTTTCTGGATGCCAATCTTCCCGTTGAGGTCATGCGTGCATTTTTGGCGGAAGCCAGAAGACTTAACAAAAAGATCATCGTGGACCCTGTTTCTGTGAAAAAAGCAGAAAAATGGAAAGGGTTGCTTGAAGGTGTTCATATACTTGTTGCGAGCATTGATGAACTGGAAGTGTTAGGTGGCCAATCGCTTCATTCCTATAATGATGTGGAAATATGCGCGAAAAAATTGGTGGGAGAAGGCATTCATCAGGTCATGGTCATTTGTGGGGAAGCAGGGCTGTGGTTGTGCACCGCACAGGAGGAAAAATGGCTTGCTGCACCGACTATGCCGATTCGAGAGTCCGCGGGAGATGCGTTTGCCGCGGGTATCATTTATGCGCAAAACAAAGCGTTATCCCTTACAGAACAAGCTGCTTTCGGCGTTGCTTTGGCCGAGATGAGAACAAAGGGAAATGGCCGATACGATATCGATGCCCTTTTGGCACGAAAAGATTACTATGCCGCAAAAGAAAGACAGATCCTCGACAGAGAATGAAAATACATAGCTTGACGTACACTACCCGTTAGTTGGTACAGAGGAGGAGTGTATGTCATGGAAAAGAAATCGAATGATGTAAACGGAAAACAAGAGAGTCATGTTCGGCAGGGCGGAGATTCACACCGCTCCAAAAACAAGCGTCCTGAAGGTCCTGTACAAGGGTTTAGTCAGGCACCACGCGGCTTGCAATAAGCCGAAAATTATATGTGAAACTAAAGTCCCCCTTATCGACAAAAAGATGGGGGACTTTTCGTTTAAAGGAACATTTTTCTACAAATGCAGACAACGATATGGTACAATACCTGAATCAGAGTATTGCCAACTGAAGAAAAAAGTGGTGCATATTGTCGAGTGGCACAATTCAAAATCGTGCCTCCCTTTACTTTGTCAAAAAGCGTGCGCGAACAAGGAGACTGATTCATATGCCAGATACTGTTGTGAAAACACGCGCTTCAGCTTCTCGAAAGAAACAGCCGAGCCGTAGTCGAAAAATACGTAAACTCGTTGTATCCTTCACATTGATCACCTTGCTGCTGGTTGGCGGTGTGGCTGGAGCAATTTATTGGAAAATTGAGGACACTCTGACGGAAGTAACGAGCCCTGCAAACAGCGGATTTACTTCGCCAGTATCCCAAAATGTCGATCCTGTTTACCACTCGGATAAGCCAATGTCGTTCGTATTGCTTGGTTCTGATTCCCGTCCGGAAACAGGTTCCATGAATACAGACGTAATGATCGTGGCAGTTGCCAACCCGAAGACGAAGAAAGTTACCCTGGTATCGATTCCACGGGACACACGCGTCAAGATCCCAGGCTATCGCGACTACCATAAGATCAATTCTGTCTATGCCAATGGCGAAGCAGAACGCAGGCAAGCAGAGCGCAACAACCAGACGGTTACTGAAGATGGTATTTCCTTAACGAAGAAAACGTTGAATGAAATACTGGGTATTCCGATTGAGCATTTTGTAGCCATTGACTTCGATGGTTTCAAAGCGGTCATTGACGAATTAGGTGGTGTGGAAGTCAATGTGGATCGCAGACTGGTATACGATGATCCAACTGACGATACACACATCAATCTCCAGCCAGGAGTTCAAAAATTGAATGGCGAGCAAGCACTTGGTTATGTACGACATCGTCATGACAACCGTGGAACAAAGTACTACTCCAGTGACTTCGACCGTAACCGTCGCCAACAAGAGGTCATCAAGGCTGTCGTGGACAAAACGGCTTCTCTTGAAGGCTTGACGAAGATATTTAACGTCATGGACGTAGGTGCCAAGAATATACATACCGATCTTTCCAAGGATCAGATCAAAGGCTTGGCCTACGATTTCAAAGGATTTAATTCCTCTACGGTCAGTGCATTGGATAATGGGGCATATTGGCAGGGAGGATACACGTATCTCGAAAAAGAAAAGCTTGAGACTGTTCGCGATTCCTTGCAATCAGAGATGGGATTGAGTGAGAGCGTCGTAGCGTCGCTCAATAATTCGCCGATACTCGGTTCCGGTGAAGCGGTAGCGACAAGCAACAAGAAGAGCGTCAAGAAGAAAACGACAGAATCAGCTGCGTCAACACCAGCGAAACAAAAAACGGAGGCTCCGAAAGAACAAGAGCCGACGAATTCACCAGACAATCAAGACGGTACGGCAAATGAAGGCACAATGCCGCCACCTGATGTCGTAAACCAAGAAGGGCAAGGCCAGTCGACAGATCAAGGCCAGGGAGCACAGACGCCTGCTACTGATGTAACGAATGTACCGGCAGGTAATAACGGAAACAACTCTACTCCACCGCCGGATATTATCCCACCGTCGAGTCAGGATGCAGGTCCTCCTACAGGAGGTTCGAATACGAACTCCTAACGAGTACGAAAAACACCCGTTCATCACGAGCGGGTGTTTTTATTTGTCGATTCGTTAAAAATTTTTAAAAATTCGTTTATGGAAAAGGTTTAGAAAACACCAATTTCGTGGTACAATAATAATATGCTGATAAGACAGATTAATCAGATAATTATTACTGACTGGAGGGATTTCTATGACGATTTTCTTGGTGAACCTGTTTCTGGTGATTGCTTTTGTGTACCTGATCAGCCGCCAACAAAACGAAGAGTTTGTGTACGATGAAGATTTTTTCCTCCAGAACCCTTCAGCTTTGGAAGAATATCAGCAGATGCCGATTGATTTCCAGCATGCCTTTTTCCGCAAGCATAAAGAGTGGATTAAGGAAAAATATATGCGCGGAGAAAGCTACATTTTAGGTTACTGTCCAAACAAAGAAGTACGTCGTGCGTGGCTGTCAGAATTCATGAATCAAAAAAATATGAACAATACACCGACCCCTTCCTCGTGAAGGGGTTTTTCGCATCTGTAGAACTCGTGCTATACTGCTACGAGAGGATATCGTGAAACAGGAGGAAAGAAGTACGTGCTACAATTTATGGTGGAAAAACTAAATCAACAGTTACATACGCATGGAATGATTTCGAATATCGTCTTGCGCTCCGATCATTCGTTGTTGGAAGAATCGGAAGGGCAAGAGGTTCTGATCACGTTTTCCGAGGCGGAGGATGAGAAGCAACCAACGGCTACCATCCATCTGTTTTCGCTTGCGGAAGAGGACAGCTGTGAAATTGAGGTGGAAATTGACTATCCTTATAGCTTGCAAGATGAGGAGATCCAACAATTATGGACGCAAGCAAAAAGCTTGGTAGCTGAGTGCTCGCTGACAGAAAAGCGCCGCTTTGTGGAGCCTGGCAAGCAGGCAGAAGCGAATGTCGTGCTGGATTATCACTTTGTCGTGCAGATGCCGCAAACAGAAGCTGAGGAAATCGCATTTACAGAAACCATCGCGAGATTTTCCGCAGATTTGGGGATGCTTGTCAAACTCGGCAAATAAAAACATAGGCTGTACATAAGGAAAGCTCAGGAGTAATGTCCTGAGCTTTTTGCATAAAAGGTGAGGAAGGAGGAATATGAGGAGAAGAGAGAGAATCGTATAGGTAATGAAAAATGAATGAGCATTCACTCGTTTAGGGGGCGTTTAACGTGGAACTTTCAAAAGTGTGGGAACCGATTCAAATTGGTTCGATGACGTTGCCAAATCGGATTATGATGGGGTCCATGCACGTTGGATTTGAAAAGCTTCAGAATGGTGTAGCGCGGCTTGCTACCTTTTACGCAGAGCGTGCAAATGGAGAGGCAGGTCTGATCGTGACAGGAGGGGCTGCCGTACATCCAGAAGGCGGCATGGGCGACGAGTATTGCAATGTATACCATGACGAGGATATCGAGAAATTGCTACTAATCACGAAAGAGGTTCATCAAGCTAATGGGAGAATTGCGTTGCAGTTATTCCATGCTGGCCGTTATGCGTACAAGGAAGCAACAGGATTAGACCCGGTAGCGCCATCGCCATTGCAGGCGCCGATTAACCGTTGGAAGCCGAGAGAGTTAACCGCAGAGGAGATCGAAGCAACGATCCAATGCTTTGCTGATGGCGCCGTCCGTGCTAAAAAAGCTGGCTTTGATGCCGTAGAAATTATGGGTTCGGAAGGATACTTGATCAATCAATTTTTGTCCCCTGTGACCAATAAGCGAGAAGATGAGTGGGGTGGGGACTTTTTACGTAGAGCTCGTTTTGGTATTGAGGTGGCTAACCGTGTCCGCCAAGCAGTGGGACCGGATTATCCGATCATCTACCGGATGTCGGGATTGGACTTGATGCCAGATAGTACGACGATGGAAGAGACATTGCAATTTGCCAAAATGCTGGAGGAGGCAGGAGCTGATGCTCTTAATATCGGAATTGGCTGGCATGAATCACAAGTACCGACGATTGGCATGATGGTGCCGCGTGGAGCATATGTATGGGTGGCGCAGCAAGTCAAGCAGGTCGTGAACATCCCGGTTATCGCCAGCAATCGAATTAACGACATGCGCCAGGCAGAAAAGATTTTGTATGAAGAATGCAGTGATATGGTTTCAATGGCTCGACCATTTTTAGCGGACCCTTACATCGTTCAAAAAAGTAAAGAAGGACGCTTTGATGAAGTAAATACATGTATTGCTTGCAATCAAGCCTGTCTCGACCATATTTTTGATGGGAAGGTAGCTTCCTGTCTGGTCAATCCTCTCGTCGGCAGGGAAGCAGAGTGGCGGTTGGTTTCGGCGGAAAACCGCAAGAAGGTGGCTGTAATCGGTGCGGGGCCAGCCGGCTTGGAGGCAGCTCGTGTGCTGGCAGAGCGAGGGCATCAGGTGGTCATCATGGAGGCCAAAAAACAGATCGGTGGACAATTAAACTACGCCAGACAGGTGCCAGGTAAAGAGGAATTTAATGAAACGCTTCGCTATTATCGGACAGAACTTGCACGTCTTGGTGTCGAAATTAGGCTGGGAACACTGGCAGAGGCAGATACCCTAATCGAAGAAGGCTTTGCAGAAGTTGTGGTAGCAACGGGAGTCATCCCACGGCGTCCAGAGATTCCAGGTGTGGAGCTCGGACATGTGAAGGGATATGATGCGGTATTTGAGAAGCGCGCCAAGGTCGGTAGACAAGTAGTCATCGTCGGTGCGGGAGGAATCGCATGTGATTTGTCCCATTTGCTGATGCACGACGAAACGATCTCATCGAAGGCAGCGGAATACTTGCAGGAGTATCGGATTCTGGATGGAAGAGCTGTACAGCAACTGCAACAGCGAAAACGAAAAATCAGCATGCTGCGGCGTGGGAAGCATGTCGGATCGGGCTTGGGTAAAACGACGCGCTGGGCAGTTCTCGCCAACCTGAAACGACGTGGCGTAGAGATGCTGACACAAATTGAATACAGCCGGATTGCAGAAGAAGGGGTGTATTTCATTCAAAACGGAGAGGAACGTATGATACCTGCTGATACGGTCATTGTAGCGGCTGGAGCGACCTCCAACAATTCGCTATACCACGCATTGCTGGATCGGCTGCCTGTTCACCTCATAGGCGGGGCGAAAGAAGCGGGAGAGCTCGATGCCAAGCGAGCCATTTTGGAGGGTGCGACCGTAGGAAGAGCGATTTAAGGCGTTGAAGAGATTTTCTATTTCGAAAACAAGGGTAATCGGATATGATTAAGAAAAGTATGTCGTCTTTTTAGAAGTTTTGTCGAATCGCTTTTCAACCTCCGCTAATTCTTGCAAAATGAAGTTATACTGTTCAAATTCATTTGATTGGGGGCTCTCGCCTTGATGAACCATAATGGCATTCTCTTAGGGAAACGTTACTTCCTGTACTCGTTAGCACCGCTAGTAGAGGTGGAGGGATGGACGTTTACGATAGCCCCGGGGTTTAAGATGATCGCAGGCGGGAGTGCCAATCCATTACAGACATTAATCAGCGTTTACCGAGAGAATGAAAAGGTAGCGCAACTCGTGCTTCATCATAGACGAAGTGATTCAGATGTCACTGTGCAGGCTGTATCGAGTGATCTCCTGTTAGAAATCGCCCCGGCGACTAGAACTGTAAATGTATCAGAAAAGCTGTAAGGCACCCTGAACGGGGTGCTTTTCGCTTTCGAACTTCAAACATCATTCCGAGCAATCGAGGAGGCGACAGGATCATGGTAGGGAACGAATGGCAGATAGGTCAGTTTCAATTGTCTTGGCTGAGAGGTGGACTCACGAAGCTGGATGGAGGCGCAATGTTTGGTGTAGTGCCTAAGCCACTCTGGAGCAAAAGATACCCATCGAATGATCTCAATCAAATCCCTTTGCGTGCTGACCCGATCCTGGTAAAAGCTCATGGCAAGCATATTTTGATTGAATCGGGTATGGGAAATGATCGGCTAACGGAAAAACAGAAGCGCAATTTTGGCTTGGAAGAAGAGTCTCAAGTGGTGGACTCCCTCGCTGCAAAAGGGTTGACTCCTGCCGATATTGATATCGTCATCATGACGCATATGCACTACGATCATGCCAACGGACTTGTCTCTCTTCGTGATGGACAACTTGTCTCTACGTTTCCACAAGCTGTCATCTACGTGCAGGAGCAGGAATGGGCGGAGATGAGAGAGCCGAATATTCGCTCGAAGAATACATATTGGGAAGAAAACTGGCGTCCGATTGAGAATCAGGTGAAGACGTATGGAGCTACGCACGAAGTTGTGCCAGGAATCACGCTTCATCATACAGGCGGTCACAGCCAGGGACATGCTATCGTCCGGATGGAGACAGAGGGGCAGCTGCTTTTGCATCTAGCGGACATCATGCCCACACACGCTCATCAAAATCCATTATGGGTGATGGCCTATGACGACTATCCGATGACATCCATCTATGCCAAAGAAGAATGGATCAACAACGGGATCAAGCAAGGAGCTTGGTTCACGTTTTACCACGATAGCGTTTACCGTGCGGTGAAATGGAACGAGCAGGGAGAAATGGTTGATCGTATAGAAGTTGTTTTGTAAAAAGGGATAGGCTAAGACCGTCAGCGATTTCTGGCGGTCTTTTGCGTTGTCTAGGGTTACTGTGTCCAACCTTATCGAAATTTTGATTACTCTCATAGAAATATTTCATAATCAAAAAATTTTGAATGCTCATTGACGAACGACCATTGCCTCTCTACAATGGGAACATCACAGAGCATCTGTTCTGGCAGCGGTGGGAAAGCATAACAGTGGTGAGGAGAGAGACAATGAGCTGGATCAAGATGCGTTTACAGGAGTTTCACCCGATCGTCTGGTCATTAGTCGTAGGGACCGTGTTCGTCCGGGCCGCCAGCTCGATGAGCATGCCGTTTTTGTTTTTATACTTGTCCAATCAAACAGATATGAGCTTGGCAATGATCGGATTGACTATTGGAGCAGGGCCGCTCGCAGGTACAATCGGAGGCTTTATTGCTGGAACATGGTCAGACAGGATCGGGCGCAGGCGAGTCATGCTTGGTGCGTTGTATGTGTGGACGTTCGTATTCGTCGGGTTTGCGCTTAGTAAAGACCCGTGGATTCTGCTTTTGCTCAATATAGCAGGTGGACTCTGTCGATCCTTCTACGAACCCGTTTCACAGGCACTGATGGCAGATGTAACGCCGCAAGAGAAGCGGCTTCGTGTGTTCGGTATTCGTTACATGGCAATTAACGTGGGGGTAGCGGTTGGGCCTATCGCAGGGGTAGTGCTAGCGAAAAGCTCTGTAGCCCTGCCATTTCTGATGACTGCACTGATTTATCTTATCTATGTGATTAGCTTGCAAGGATTATTGAAGAGGTTCGGCATTAAACAAATTGAAGGCCAAAAGAAAGAAGTCGTTACATTCAGCCGTGCATTCAGCGTAGTCGTGAACGACAAGGCGTTTCGATTGTACATGCTCGCAGGTGTTTTAGGAGCGATTGGCTACTCGCAGATGTCTTCTACGCTGGCCAAATTCGCAGAAATGACGGTCGTGAATGGAACAGAGCTGTTTGCCATCCTGATGACAGTCAATGCGATTGTCGTCGTTGTGATGCAGCTTCCGTTGACGACTTGGGCAGAAAAAAAGACGCCTCTCACCGCAATTTTGGTGGGAAACGCCATGTATGCGGTTGGTGACGTGGGTTATGCCTTTGCCAATTCGTGGCTGATATTCATCGTGGCGATGGTATTTTTCACAATAGGTGAAATCCTTACGTTTACGGCAGGAGACGTTCTGATCGACCGAATGGCCCCAGAGAGTATGCGGGGCAGCTATTACGGTGCGAAAAGCTTTAGCAACCTCGGCCAGTTCATCGGTCCGTGGATGGGCGGGTTGCTGTTGGCGCACTATGGAGGTACGACCTTGTTCCTGGTGGTAGCAGCTACCTCGATGATGAGCAGTGCCTTCCAATGGGCGGGTGCTCGCGCCTTTGAGGCAGCCCGTGGCAAGTCCATGAATGAGGTGAGGGCTGAATCACTCTAACGCTTGCAAGATACGATCTGCCATCCGTTTATAGCCATCAGCATTCGGGTGGAAGTGGTCTGTATACAAGTAGTTTTGTTCCTTACGCAAGAACAAGTCGTAGGTCGGCACCACGAGTACTTGCGGGTACCGTGAGGCGATTTGGGACGCCTGATTGTTCCAGTCGAGCACGGGCCCAATGGTGTCGACGGCAGCTTCGGTGTTGCCAAAAGGATTGTACAGGGAAGTGTAAACGATCGTCGCCGTCTTGTTGACGCTGCGAATCTGTTTGAGAATCTCTTCATAGTTGACCGCGAGCTTATTAAGAGCCGTGGTCACTTTTTCTTTTTCAATGGTATACAGCCCGCCTGTTTGCCTGAACAAGTCATTGCCGCCGATGGTAAAAAGAATCAGATCGGCTTCAGCGAGCAGCTTCTTCACTTGCTCCTGGGACATTTGTTTAAGCAGCTCAGATGATTCCTGTCCATTAATTGCGAGGTTTGTGAACGTAATAGACTGGCCCGATTTTTTCTCCAATGCTTGGCGAACGAGTCCGACATAGCCTTGGCCGTTTGCGTCTCCGGCACCGCGCGTGAGGGAATCCCCTAGTGCGACTACTTGATGGACACCCTTTCCTGGCAAAGGCGAGGGTGGCTGCTCTTTTTGCACAGGTGGGGCTGCTGTGGATGGTGCCAATTGCTGCGGATTCATCGCGAGGACAAACCCTGTCGCAAATAAGAGAAAGGAGAGTAAAGACAAGAGACCTGCCGTGCGCCAAAGAAATTGGCCGGATGTGCGCATCGGGTATCCTCCTATTCGTTTTAAAGTGTATGGTCATGGTATAATGTGGATGGACATCTTATGACAGTGTACCATAAACAGAACGCCATCGTCAGTTGACGAGGCGTGACCCAGATAGGAGGGCGCACATTGGCCGAAACGGTCCTCTCAGTAAAAGGATTGCAAAAAGCGATTGGCAAAAAGCCGATCATTCATGATATTACGTTTGACGTTTTCGCCGGAGAGGTATTTGGATTTCTCGGGCCGAATGGCGCAGGCAAAACCACGACGATCCGTATGCTCGTTGGATTGGCAAAAGCGGATGGGGGAAATATTCGCATCGGAGGCATCTCCCTGCAGGAACAGTTTCCGCAAGCGATTGCGCAGGTTGGTTGTATCGTCGAAAACCCGGAGCTGTACAAGTTTTTGACGGGCAGAGAGAATCTGGAGCAGTTTGCGAGAATGAGTGGCGGTATTACACCTGAGCGTATTGAGGAAATCGTTCGCTTCGTTGATTTGGAGCGGGCGATTGATGATAAGGTAAAAACGTACTCGCTCGGAATGAGGCAGCGCCTGGGGATCGCGCAGGCACTTTTGCACCGGCCGAAAATATTGATTCTGGACGAACCGACGAACGGTTTGGACCCGGCGGGGATTCGTGAATTGCGCCAGTTTATTCGCAAGCTTGCTGAGGAAGAAGGGCTCGCTGTCTTCATTTCGAGTCATCTTCTCAGTGAAATCGAGATGATGTGCGACCGAGTGGCGATTATCAGTCAAGGGAAAGTCATTTCGGTTGGATTAGTCAAAGAACTGATGGAGCAGTTTGCTGATCAGGTAGATTGGACAATCCCGTCTTCCCATATACAAAAGGCCGAGGAAGTCCTGCGAAGACTACCAGCAGTGACAGATGTGTGGATGGTTAGTGAAGAGCGGCTGAAAACACGCATGGATATAGAAAAAGTGAGCGAGGCTAACCAAGCGTTGGTCAATGGTGGCATACCTGTGATGGGGATTGCAACGAAGACGGTTACACTGGAAGACCTGTTCCTTACATTGACGGGAGGAGGGGGAAGTCATGGAGCAGAGCATGGTGGGGCTCGTACAGAATGAAACCATAAAATTGCTGCGTCGGCGCCGTTTTCTCGTCGTTGTGCTGATCTTGGCGATTCTGATCCCGATTTTTACATACGCGCAGTATCGTTCGGTTGTCACTGCACAAGAACGAATGGGGACGACCGACTGGCGACCACTATTAACCCAACAAATCGTCGATATGCAAAACAGGCTGGCATCAAGCCGTCTTCCTGAAGAGTGGCGGGATTTTATCAAGGTTAGGATCGCGCAGCAGCAATATTATTTGGATCACGACATTAACCCGATGGCACCGGGTGGACCTACATTCGCCCGTGGTTTTATGGACCAAGCCATTTCGATGTTTTTGCCGATGATAATCGTCGTACTCGCGGTCGACCTCGTATCTTCTGAGTTTAGCGAGGGGACGGTCAAGCTGCTATTAACGCGACCCGTACGGCGTTGGAAGGTACTGACCAGCAAATACATCACCCTGCTACTGTTTACCTCTCTCACGGTTCTCACGACACTGATTCTTGCTTATTTGCTCTCTGGGGTCGTGTTTGGCTATTCAGGATGGGACCTGCCCATTTTGACTGGCTTTGAAGTAGCGGGAGGAGAGCTCGAGACATCTGGCGCTTTCATGCTGCCACAGTGGCAATTTTTACTGATGCAGTATGGGCTAGGCTGGTTTGTTTGCGTCGTGGTTGCAACGGTAACACTTATGGTCTCTGTTTTGGTTCGGAGTGCAGCTGCGGGGATGGGGATTATGATGGCAGCGCTAATTAGCGGAACGATCCTGACGCAGATGGCATCCTCCTGGGAATCGGCCAAATACTTGTTCGTGGTAAATTTGCAGCTTACAGATTATCTCAATGGAACACTGCCTCCGATTAAGGGGATGACGTTGCCGTTCTCATTGACCGTGTTGAGTGTATGGGCGATCGCAGCGCTGATCATTGCGTACACGACCTTTATCCGTAGGGATGTCACATCCTAATTTGACATTTTTTCGTTACTTTATTACATGTCTGCTCGTCTTTACCATGACGAATGAAAAAGACAGCGAGAGGAGAAAGGCGAAACAGAATGGATGTATTATGGAAAGCAGGCTCGGTGACGCTATCTGGCATGTTTGAGCTGTGGGCAGCGATCCCTGTAGGTTTTATGTTGCAGCTACCACCGGTTCTGATCGGAATATTTAGTGCGGTGGGTGCAATTATCAGCGCCGGTATCGTCATTTTTCTGGGAGGTTCATTACGCGCCTGGCTTTTAAAGCGTGTAGAGAAACGGAGCAAGCGTCAGGGGCGTATGTGGCAGATATGGGATAAATACGGAGTGGTAGGACTTGGTCTCGCTTCGCCGCTTTTAACGGGAGCCCCGCTGGGAGCTGCTATTGGTATCTCGCTGGGAGCCCCTACGAAAAAGCTCATGTTGTGGATGTCGGTAGGCATCATTATCTGGAGTGTGTTATTGACCGCAGGAGTGGCTTTTGGTCTTTTGCAATTCATGGTACCAGAAACGAAATAGCTATATGCATGAAAACCGCCAATTTCTGGCGGTTTTTGTTCATGCTCTTCATAACGTGAGTCTGTAGACAATCTCTCCATCGTATACGTCCCCAGTTTCTTCAAAACCGGATTGACTGTATAAATGTCTTGCACCTGTATTGTCCGGGCATACGGTCAGGTTGACAAATCGGCTTTGCGGGAAACGGTTCCGTACCGTATCTACGATCGCTGCGAGAGCCGCTCTGCCATATCCTTTGCCTTGGTACTGGTGATCGATCAAAAAACCGTTGAACCAGAAACACCAATCTGTTGAGGCGTCATAGGTAATCATGACAAACCCAACCATTTCATCAGCGTCATACAAACAGAATGGTTCATATGCGCAGTTGTCACCATCAGGACGGATATGGACCTTCGCCAATGAAACGGCAACAGACGGGACAAAGTGCTGCTGCTCATCTTGTACCTGCAAGCGTAATGCATCTTGCCAGTTATCTCTGGTCGTTGGAACCAATCGAATGCAAATGTCTTTGATAAGTCTTCACCTCGATCATCTTGGTAGCTTAAGCGTAACCGATCGTTCCTGAAAAATCTTCCTTTTCTGCGTGGGCGTTTTTTCGTAAAATAAACCAAGGATACAAATAGAAAAGTTCCTGAAAGTGAGGTAACTGACATGGACGAGAAAAAAGAAGCGTTGGTCCCTGAACTGGAGGATCTAGTTCGTAAATTTACAGAGCTGTTGACAGGAGAAGCGACTCCTGAGCGCGTAGAAATGGTAAAAGTATGGTGCCTGTACACGACAATGGCAAAAGCAATGCCTCCGCTGATTCAGCATTGGGGAAGCGAGCCTGAGCATATGGAAGCACGGAATCAAATTCGGGAAATCATTGAGCAAATCAAGCAATGGAATCAGGAGAAAAATCAAAAGCATTAAAGATAGGAAAAAACGCTGTCTCTTTGCGAAAGAGAACAGCGTTTTTTTACTTCAATCGAATCTCTAAGTGGCGTAGAGGCATCAACTCTCCACGGTACTCTAGCAGGCCTTGCTTGATCAGCTCATGAACCCGGTATATCAAATACGTGTCACCAATACATTGATCGCTTTCCCCCATGACGGTACCGATCACACGTGCAGCCTTTTGGAGCTTATTAGAAGCATGTTCCAAGATCGAGGCATCATAATAATCCTCCGATACGGCTAGCACTTCACCCTTCTTGTAAACGCGCAGCATGCTTTCATCCGATTGCGACCACTTTTCCCATTCGAGGATCAACTTTTGTACGATTGACGCAGGCATATTCTTCTTTACTTGATAGGCGTCCATCACCAATCTAGGAGGGAGGGCACCTGCGCATTTTAATACATAAGATTCCTTGTTGCCGTCTACGTCCCTTACTTTGTAATGGCAATCTAGACTAAAGGCGGTAACGTCGATTGTTTCGAACGAGAGGTTTTTATCCCGGAGCATCGAGACAACATAACGAATTCCGATGCTGTCAGATGCGTTTTGACCATGCCACAGAATTACGTTACTGCCGTCCGGAATCTGAACTGGAAAGGATAGATTTCGCAGCAGATATGCCTTTACCGTTGTCAGGTCTTCGGGAGAGATTGCTTCTACTCGTTTGAAAAAAGAATGAATCCATTCAATCCTTTCATTCATCCCGGTTTCGGTGTCTAGTTGATGTAGCGGTCCAACCGAGAAATCATCCTCGATGCAGATGATGCTTTCTGTCTCTAACAGATTTTGGTTGCGGAAAACGGATCGGAGTGTACCGTAGGCAGATAGGCCGAAGCAGATGTGAAATTTGTTCATTAGTTAGCTCCTCATGATTATCTTCCCAGAAAAAAGACACGATCCAGAAAATCAGGTCGTGTCTTTTTCGATTGTAGGGATCTTTTTACGGATTCCATGTGATATGTTTGGCAGCATCCATTAATTCATTTAAGGTGACTCCATGTGCCGTCATGACTACATACAACGATTGGTTGTCGGACTGTGCGTTAAAATGTGCCGCGTGCTGGGCCGTTGATCCTTTTGAGTCAGTTTGATCAAATGAAACAGCGATGGCTTGTTCTCCGTTGACCGCGAACAACTGAGTAGAGGAGAAAGTACCTGGGATAGAGAGGCTACGCTTGCCTTCTGTATTGCGTACAACATCTATGCGAATCCAGTCGTTGTTCTTCTTGTAATCTGCAGTTAAGCGAGTCACCTTTTGACTGGTTTCGGATTCATATTGGACCGATACCGTACTCAGCGAGAAGCCATTCGGTGCTTGCGAGAGGGCAGGAACGGGCATATCTGATGCTTGTACAGCGGTGTTCAAATCCGAGAACGAGGAGAGCGTAATGGGCTGCTTCGCTGCTGTTGGCAACGTTGGACCCACTAATGCATTCTCAGTCGTACCGCCATCAGCAGTGTCTGGTTCCACTTGGGAAGCGATCCCAAAAGTCGTAGGCTTCTCAGCAGCAGCGCCATTGGCTTCCTTAGCGGCTACAAGGTTACCAGTATTTGCTGACTCGGCTGGAACTTCCGATTTCGCTTTTGCCGCTTGATCAGCTGATTTCCCCTGTAATCCGCGAGATGCCACGCTGTTCTGCCCGTCTTTATTGATCGTACGTGGCTCGGGTGTTGCTACTTTTTCCTCTGGTTTCACCATCGCAATCGCATTGTTCGATTGGGGAGGTGATGCAGGAGGCGTATCTTTTGTAGGTGCAGTCGGAGCGACCTGCGATTGTGTAGCAGCGGACTCTGGATTGCTTTCTGCTTTTTTCATCGTCGGACTATCAGCAGCTGCTGGTACGGAAGCGATAGCAGGTGCTTGCGGTGCCGATTTTGATACCGTATCGTTGAATGCAAAAGTGTTCTGGTTGTCGTGCGTCCCGCTTTCTTGTATGGCAGCCATTTGAATATTACCCGGTGCCATTTGTTGGTAGCCGACGAAACCAACTGCGAGCAAGACAGCCGCTGCGCTAACCCAGGCGTATGAAGGGAAGCCTTTGGTCCAACGCTTGTTTGGTTTTACTATCACTGTGCTCGTTTGTTGTTCTGAAGATGCAGTAGCGGCGTGAGGGGGTACACCTTTTCCGGCGGTCTGGTAGATTGCTTGCATGATTCTGTCTTCCAGGTTCGCTTGAGGTAGTGGAACCTCCTTCAAGAACTGCACCTCCTCTTCTGTTGTCATTTGCGTTTCTATCCAAGCGATGCATTCGTCACAGGTTTCAATATGTGAGTGTGAATCGCTATCTGTGTCATCTAGCCATGCTTTTCTAAATGCCTGGCAGTTCATGTACGAGCCCCCCTTCCTTGCGGGATAACAATTTTGCGAGTTCCTGACGAGCACGCAAGTAACGGACGCGAGCTGTAGATTCGGCGATGCCGAGGAGTGTAGCTATTTTTTCAAACGGATATTCGTGCGTACAGCGAAGGACAATCACTTCTCGATAAGAATCCGACAGTAAAGCAAAGGCCTCCTGAATTTCTCGACGTTGCTCTTTTGTCATGAGCGATTCCTGAGGGGATTCATCTCGTGTATTAGATGGCACATAGGCCAATTGTTCATCCGAGTCATGATACTTTCGGCGACGCAAGAAGTCGATGCTCTTATTTCGGGCAAGCGTATGTAACCAAGAAGAAAACTGGCTGTCCCCGCGGAATGTGGACAATTTTTCATACGCTTTTACAAATACTTCCTGAGTGAGATCCTCTGCATCAGAGCGATTGTTTACCATTTTGTAAATGAAAACGTAGATCATATGCTGATATCGCTGGATGAGGTCGCGATACGCTTCGATGTCGCCTTGAAGAATCCGCTGAATGATTTCGGCGTCGGATTGCATTGAATCTTTGGCCTCCCTTCCCTCTATGAGACGCTGGTTATTCGTAAACGTTTCAGACCAGCGTTTCGCTTTCTATAATATCGTATGGATAGCCTTGTTCGACCAGAAAAAGCTGGCGATGAAGCGAAAATTCCTGCTCTCTCGTGTCTCGTGTTACCAATGTATAAAAATGGGCGGTGTTGTCGTCTGTTTTGGGCCTTAAGATACGTCCCAGGCGCTGTGCCTCCTCTTGTCTGGAACCATACGTCCCGGAAATTTGGATCGCGACGTTGGCATCCGGCAAATCAACCGCAAAGTTGGCTACCTTGGATACGATTAGGCGTGTAATTTCCCCTTTTTTAAACTGCGTGTACAAAATCTCACGTTCTTTGTCCGGTACTTTTCCTGTAATGAGTGGCAGTTGGAGGGCTGATGCCATCTGCTCAAGCTGATCGATATATTGCCCGATGATCAAAACACGATCGTGGGCGTGCCTCTCCAATAGCTCGCGGACGACCTCCAGTTTTTTTGGATTTTCCGCCGCAATGCGAAACTTTTGACGAGCGGTTGCATGTGCATAAGCCTCTCGCCACTTCGGCTCAAAGGGGAGTCGAATTTCTCGGCAATGCGCCTCTGCGATCCAGCCTTGCTCTTCCATGACTTTCCACGGAACCTCGTACTTTTTTGGGCCAATCAGCGTGAAAACTTCTTCCTCCCGCCCGTCTTCCCGAACAAGAGTAGCAGTCAGCCCAAGTCTGCGAGTGGCTTGAATCCCAGAAGTAACACGAAAGATGGGTGCAGGCAACAAATGCACCTCATCGTAAATAATAAGCCCCCAGTCGCGCTCTGAAAAGAGTTTCAGATGAGGAAAATCATCTTCGGCGGTGGGGCGGTATGTAAGAATTTGATAAGTCGCCACAGTTATTGGCTTGACTTCTTTGTTGTCACCAGTGTATTCGCCGACCATATTTGGATCAAGTCCTGTTTTGTCCAAGAGCTCTGCGATCCATTGACGAACCGATGTCGTATTCGTGGTCAAAATGAGGGTGGCTGTTTGCAATTGGCAAATGGCACCAAGCCCAATGACTGTTTTTCCAGCACCACAGGGCAGGACGAGTACGCCGCTTCCCCCAGTCACAGCTCCACCAGAATAGAAGGCATCGACAGCTTCTTTTTGATAAGAACGCAAAGAGAATGCTCTGCCTCGGGATGTCGTTTCCCGCAAGCTGACTGCACAGGATTCGCCTTCTGTATAGCCCGCCAAATCTTGAACAGGAAACCCGAGCTTGATCAGCTCTTGTTTGATCAGACCGCGCGCATAGCTTTTGATAACGAATTCATGCTCAAAAAGAGCAGCGATTGATTTATAACTGGTCACCTCTGCTAAAAGAAGTGGGTCATCACTCATTAATACGAGATGATCGCCAATGCGTTCCAAACGAAACAAGCCGTATTTTCGCATCGTATCTTCTATTTCTTTGACGATGGTAGGTGGGACACCGTACTTGCTGTAGCTGCCAAGCACGTCTGTTACCTCTTGTGATGTAAGACCAGAAGCAGCCGCATTCCAAAGCGATAAAGGGGTGATCCGATAGGTATGGATGTATTCTGGATTCTTGATTAGCTCGGTAAAACCACTGATAGCTTGTCTGGCCTCGGGAAATAAAGGATGCTGTGTTTCCAACAATATCGTCCGATCGCTTTGGACGATCAAGGGCAGGTCTGGACGGTACGACAATAGACTCACCTCGTTACAAAAGGCATAGGAATCAGCACTATGGTATCACAATCTCAAAAAGAAAGAAAAACGAACAGGTAACATTTTGGCGAGGATGGGAAACAATATTCCAAAGCATGGACGGAAAGGATGGCGGGGAGCATGGCAATTTGGGGAAGCTTGTTTAATTTGATCTTGGTCATGATCCTCGTACTCCTGAACGGGTTCTTTGTTGCGACCGAATTCGCGATCGTAAAAGTAAGGGAATCGCGCATTGCGCAGCTCGCAGCGGAAGGAAACAAGCGCGCTGTTGACGTCGAGAGGGTCTTGCACAATTTGGATGCCTATCTCTCCGCGTGCCAACTCGGGATTACGCTGGCTTCATTAGGACTCGGTTGGCTGGGTGAGCCTGCCGTCGCGCATCTTCTACATCCAGTTTTTCGTTATTTCCAATTAAATGAAACGGTTGTTTCCAGTATTTCCTTTATTATCGCTTTTTCGCTGATTACGTTTTTGCATATCGTGCTGGGGGAGCTGGCACCTAAGACACTGGCTATTCAATACTCCGAAAAGGTGGTACTTGCGGTAGCCAAGCCGATCCAGCTCTTTTACAAAATCATGTATCCCTTTATTCAAATGCTGAACTGGGCTGCGAGCCGTTTTCTTGCGCTTTTTCATATATCCTTGGAGCCGCATCAGGAAGCACATACAGAAGAAGAGATTCGCATTCTTGTCAATGAAAGTCATAAAAGCGGCTTGATTGATCAAACCGAACTGATGCTGGTTGATAATATTTTTGATTTCTCGGAGACGATGGCAAGAGAAATCATGGTTCCGCGTACGGATATGGTTGTCTTGAACCTGCGCGATCCCTTTGATGAAAACGTCAAGCATGTCCAAAACGGACGGTTTACCCGCTATCCAGTAGTAGATGGTGACAAGGATCATGTAGTAGGTAGCTTGCACATCAAGGATATGCTGACAGGGCTATTAGAAGGAGAGAGCCATGACCTTCAGACCTTCATGCGTCCTATTTTGACTGTACCGGAGACAATCTCGATCAGCCGGTTGTTGACCATGCTGCAAAAACAACGAGGACAAATGGCAATTATCATAGACGAGTATGGGGGCACTGCCGGGCTGGTGACCCTTGAAGATATAATGGAAGAAATTGTTGGTGACATTCAGGATGAGTTCGACGACGAGCGTCCAGAGGTGGAGCGCAGTGACGGGATGCTGTCATTGGATGGGCGTATGCTACTGGAAGAAGTGGGCGATTATCTGGACATCGAATTGGAGTCAAGCGATGTAGATACACTAGCAGGCTGGATTTACATGCAAATCGACCATCCGCCACGCGTGGGGGATCGAGTAAAAGAGGGGAAGTACGAATTTGTTGTGGGAGAAGTCGACCATTACAGAATTACCAGGGTATATGTAAACAAAATCAGCAAAGCAGAGGAAGAAATCAGTTCCACGTAAGTGAGGAAAGGGGGCTTCTCAATGCGTAATATAATTGCTATAATGGGACACAAGTTGCATAGATGGCAATGAGCCTAATTGCTTAGGGTGATTAGAGCAGCAGAGAGTAGAGACTAGAGGAGGAAGTACAGATGAGACGAGCAGTCAGTATGGTACTGACCGCATTGCTGGCGTTTTCTTTGGCAGCATGTGGCAACGAAACAGGTGGGAAAACAGAGACAGCAGCAACGACAGGCCAAGGGCAAACAGTGAAGCTGGGGCTGACACAATTCGTGGAGCACCCTGCACTGGATGCGATTCATAAAGGAATTTTGGATGGTCTGAAGGATGCTGGCTACGAAGAGGGCAAGAACTTGGAGGTAGACTCCCAGAACGCCCATGGTGACATGAACAATACGGTCTCGATCGCACAGAAGTATGCCGGAGATAAAAAGGATCTTGTCGTAGCGATTGCGACGCCATCCGCTCAGGCTGCAGCCAAGGCGATTGCTGACAAACCTGTTGTTTTCAGTTCCGTAACAGACCCGATCTCGGCTCAACTGGTTGGCAGTCTGGAGAAGCCAGACAAAAATGTGACCGGGACGTCCGATAAAGTATCGATGGAACAACAATTGAAGCTGGTGAAAGCCTTCCTGCCTGAGCTGAAAAAGCTGGGCGTGATCTATACGACCTCCGAAATTAATTCAGAGGTACAGGTCAAGGAATTGGAAGAAGCAGCGCAAAAAGAAGGCGTAGAAATCATCAAAGCAGGCATTTCGCAGCTATCCGAAGTGCAGCTGGCAGCTCAAGGGCTTGCTAGTAAAGCAGATGCCATTATTATCCCAATTGACAACACCGTCGTATCTTCGTTTGAAGCGGTACTCGGAGCAGCAGAGGGAAACAAAATCCCTGTATTTGCTTCTGACACCGATACAGTGAAACGTGGAGCGGTTGCTACGTATGGGATTGATTACTACCAAATCGGTAAACAAACAGGCGATATGGCTGCCCGTATTTTAAAAGGGCAAAGTGTTGCTGATACTCCTGTAGAGATTTCGAAACAAGCTGATTTGTATATCAATGAAACAGCTGCTGCAAAGTTTGGGCTCACTATTTCTGAGGCACTCAAACAACAGGCGAAAGAAATCATCAAGTAAAAAGAGAGCGTCATGCTCTCTTTTTATTCTTTTAAAACCGTTTTATCCATGTTAAAATTGTAGAAAAAAATTCACGAGGGGGAATTCACTAAATGTTCAAACAAAAGAAGAGTATTAAGATTTTTCAGAGTTTTTTATTTCCTTTATTGCTTTTGTCTGTTACCGCTTGTGGACAGCAAAGCGCTACCCCTGCAAACAATTCTACACCCGCTCCTGCAACCACGACGGCACCTGCTCCGTCTACTGAAACCAAGCAGCTGACAATTGGAATTGCCCAATTCGTTGAACACCCTGCTTTGGATGCAGCAAGAGAGGGCTTTATCAGCCAATTGGCTAAAAACGGCTACGAAAAAGACAAGCAAGTAAAAATCGATGTGCAATCCGCTCAGGCGAGCATGGATACAGCCATTCAGATTGCCCAAAAATTCGAGGCTGACAAAGTTGATTTGGTGTTGGCCATTGCGACTCCAACGGCACAGGCTGCCGCACAAACCAGTAAAGAAATTCCGATCCTGTTTACTGCGGTTACTGATCCGGTAGAAGCTGGTCTGGTTGCAGCGATGGACAAGCCAGGAGCGAACGTAACTGGTACATCGGATATGAACCCTGTCGAAGAGCAATTGAAGCTGATCAAAGAAATGAAAGCTGATGCGAAATCTGTTGGAATCATTTATAGCTCAGGTGAAGTCAACTCCAAAGTACAAGTAGATGCGGCAAAAGCTGTAGCCGGTAAGCTTGGTTTAGAAATCAAAGAAGCGGCCATTACGAGCGCGACAGAAGTGAAGCAAGCAGCTGAGTCCATGGTAGGCAAAGTAGATGCTTTCTATGTACCGACTGACAACATGGTCGTATCTTCGATTGCTGCTGTTATCAGTGTAGCGGAAGCACAAAAAATTCCGGTCATCGCTGGTGAAGAAAACTCTGTGAAGAGCGGAGCGATTGCCACTTACGGGATCGACTACACGAAGCTGGGCGAGCAAACAGCTGATATGGCAGCAAAAATCCTGAAGGGTGAAGCGAAGCCAGCTGATATGGCTGTTGAAGTGCAAGCAGACATGAAACTCGTATTGAATAAGAAAGCAGCGGAAAAAATGGGTGTGACGATTCCGCAAGCCATGCTCGACCGTGCTGGACAAGTGATCGAGTAATAAATGCAGTAATTGGAGGATTTCTTCTATGAATCAACTGGCAGTAATGGGAGCCATTGAGCAAGGTTTACTATTTGGTATTTTGGCTCTCGGTGTATATCTGACCTTCCGAGTCCTAAACGTTCCTGACTTGACTGTAGATGGTAGTTTTGCCTTGGGAGGCGCAATCGCAGCCAAGTTCATCATTGATGGAACCAATCCGTTTTTGGCTACCCTGCTGGCTTTCATCGTAGGTGGTTTGGCAGGAGCTTTTACAGGCGTCTTGCATACCAAAGGAAAGATTAACGCACTTTTGGCGGGGATCTTGACGATGATTGCCTTGTACTCGATCAATTTGCGTGTCATGGGGAAAGCGAATCTGCCTCTTTTGCGGGAAGATACCCTGTTCACTTATGTGAAGGATATGGGCATTCCGAACCTGTCCGTAGGTGGAGTTACCTTGCTGTCTGGTGTAGCAATCGTCTTTATCGCAGGGGTTATGGTGTTGAAGCTCATCATTGACTGGTTCCTGCATACGGATATGGGTCTGGATTTGCGTGCGACAGGTGACAACTCGAAGATGATCCGCAGCTTTGGGGTAAACACGGATTCGACAACGATCATCGGTTTGGCTCTCTCCAATGGCTTGGTAGCTTTAGCTGGTGCGTGGGTAGCCCAATACCAAGGCTTTGCGGATGTAGGAATGGGGATCGGGATGATCGTCATCGGTCTCGCTTCCGTTATTGTCGGGGAAGTTTTGTTTGGTAGCTCTTCGATTTTCAGAGTGACGCTTGCTGTCATTCTCGGCTCGATTGTGTACCGCTTAGTCATTGCACTGGCTCTGGATGCTGGGCTCAATCCTTCTGATATGAAGCTGATTACTGCCCTGATTGTTATCATTGCCCTGACTGTTCCAACTGTGGCAAAAGGCATTTGGAAAAAGCAAGCGGGACGGACGGCAAGGGGAGGAAGCAGCGATGCTTAAAATTACAAACGTCAACAAAGTATTCAACGCAGGAACTGTGAATGAAAAGATCGCGCTTCGAAACGTCAATCTGAACGTAAAGAAAGGAGAGTTCATCACCGTTATCGGTAGTAATGGTGCCGGTAAATCGACGATGATGAACATGATCTCCGGTGGACTGACGCCAGATAACGGAAGCATTACAATTGACGGCAAAGATGTCACACGTTTAGCGGAGCACCAACGCGCAGGTCTGATCGGCCGTGTGTTTCAGGACCCAATGGCAGGTACAGCGCCGAACATGACGATTGAGGAAAATCTGGCAATCGCTTTGGGACGGGGAAAACGTCGTACACTTGGATTTGGGGTGAATAACCATAAGCGAGAGTTGTTCCGCGAGCAGCTCAAGCAGCTGGATCAAGGGCTGGAGAACCGTTTGAAGACCAAAGTTGGTTTTCTCTCAGGAGGACAGCGTCAAGCGCTTAGCCTGTTGATGGCTACCTTCACGGAGCCGAAGATTTTGCTCCTCGATGAGCATACAGCAGCGCTTGACCCAAAACGGGCGCAGTTGATTGTAGATTTAACCGAAAAAATCGTGGAGCGCTATAAACTGACGACAATCATGGTCACGCATAATATGGAACAAGCGTTGAACATGGGTAATCGTCTGTTGATGCTCCATGATGGGGGAATCATCCTCGACATTCCGGATGAGAAAAAACGGACGATGAAACCGCAGGATCTGCTTCGAGCATTCGAAACAGCCCGCGGTGGAGAAAGCTTCAGTGAAGATCGCTTCTTGTTAACCTAATCGGATCGAATCAGCCTTCCTGTTCAAGCGGGGAGGCTTTTTCGTTGTTGGAAAGATACACGTACATGAATCCGGCACCGATTAAGAGGATGCCTGCAACGATCGTGAAAAGCATCGCGCCGCCATAATGCAGCAAGACAAGGCTTCCCAAGTATGGTCCGCTCATGCGGGAAATATCCCAGTGTGTTCCTGTGATCGCGAAGTACCGCCCGCGCATCGTGACAGGTGAAATCCGTGTGACGAAGGCCATCAACTGAGTCAGACCAATACTCTCTCCGAGGACGAGCAACACTTGCAAAGCGAGAAGGACAGGCACGTTGTCAATGAAGGCATAGCCCAAGGATACGATAAGAAAACAAATATACGAGCTGCTAATCAACAGGCGAGCCGACAAGTGCTGGGTCCATTTGACGAGCAAATACTCGAACAGGAGCAACAGTACCCCTTTTACCGCAATGAGCAAGGCGAGTGTCTGCAAATAGTCTGGTAGCGTGTATTTCAGATGAAGCTGGAGGTTCGTTTCGGTTTGCGCGTAAAACAGACTGATCGGCAAAGACAGCATCATAATGGCAAGGGCTGGTCGATAAACATGCCAGGAGCCGCGTGAACGTACGTCTGCTGCTTCTTCGACAGGAGCCTCTGGCAGTGGTGTTTGAGGGATTTTCCACCAGACGGCAAGAGAATAGATCAATAGCGAGATCGCAGTAAACAAAAATGCCATAGCAGGATCGTACTTATAAATAACGACGCCGACTAAAGGGCCCAATGCGGCCCCGATACTGCTAGAAGTATTGAGAAGGGCAAAAGCACCGGCCATTTGTGCGGAGGAAATCGTATCAGCTAGATGCGCGCGGCTGGCAGGGATAAACAGGGATCGGCCAGCACCGTTGATGATGTACAGGATCGCAAAGCCCAGCATAGAGTCTGCCCAAGCCATTCCCAACATGGCGAAGCCTTGCAGAAACAAGGCGAGTAGCATGATCGTTTTTCGTCGATAGCGGTCCGTGATGCCACCAGCAAATAGCGTCAGCAAAATCTCGGAGAAGGGTTGCAAACCAATAACGAGCATGGTCATAGTGACAGAGCCGCCGATGTTCTCGCTCAAGTACAATACGAGAAACGGGGCGATCATGGCGCTGGATAAAGAGGTAAGCGTTTCGCCGAACAGACGGACCCAGAGGAGTGTCGGATACGCAGCAAAGAATCGACTGAGTGCATTAGGGATGTGTGACATAAGAAAGTCCTTTCTCCGGCTTTTCCGGTTAGTTGGTGTTTTTAGAATTGTAAGGTGGCAAAGACCGGAGAAAAAGCGTACGATTAGGCGAATAGCTTTTTCATGTTTTATGAGGAAATTGGTGGTGGCAAGATGCAACTCGTTGAACAATACATGCGCTTATGTGCGGGTCGGCCTAATGAAACGATAGGGCATCCGCTTGACATATCGTTAGCTGAAGTTGCTTCGCTTTTATTCTGTACATTGCGGAATGCGACCTTGACCTTGAAAAAAATGCAAAGCCAGGGATGGGTAGTCTGGCAGCCGGGGAGAGGGCGAGGAAATCGATCTGTACTGACATGCTTGCTTGTGCCCGAAGACCTGATCATGAGTGTAGCCAAGGAACTCGTGCAAAAAGGGGAGATTCGTGCTGCACGGGATATGATCGACGAATATGGGGTAAATGTGCCTATTTTAGGTGAAAAATTTTCACGATGGATGAATAGTCAGTTTGGACATCGTGTGAAGCGGGAAAAGGGAAGTAAGGGCAGAGGCGATACCTTGCGATTGTTTTACAGTCGACCATTCGCAGTGCTTGATCCGATTCATATTCTCCTGCGCTCCGAGTCACATATGGTCAAGCAGCTATTTGATTCTCTCGTCCAGTTTGATACAGTCACGAAACGGATTGAACCCGCTATCGCTTTTTATTGGGAGGCTAGTGAAGAAGGAAAGCAGTGGACTTTTTATTTGCGGAAAGGTGTCTTATTCCATCATGGCCGTCCACTTGTGGCCGATGATGTGCGCTTTTCCTTGCTTCGATTGATGGAGCATTCCTATAAACATCGCTGGCTAGCTGCTTCAATCGAATCGATTACCGTCAAAGATGACTACGTATTGACGATCTCTTTGCATATGCCGGATGAATTGTTTCTACAGGCACTGAGCAAGGAATATTTGGCGATTGTCCCCTGTGATTATGTTTTGGAGATGGGGGAGCAATTTACGCAAATGCCAGTAGGAACGGGGCCGTTTCGAGTAGTCCGTAACGATGATTCCATGCTCGTACTTGAAGCGTTCACGCCTTATTTTGGGGGGAGGCCGTTCTTGGACCGAATCGAAATCTGGTGCGTACCTGGAATGGCAGCAGAAGCACAGGTAGATGAGAGCTTGTTATCCGTAATGGCTATGGATGATCATCGTGATACGAGCTTTCTGGCGTGGAGTGACGTTGACAGATTGGAAGAATGTTTTCAATACGTGAGCTTGAATGGAGCAAAAAATGGCCCGCTGTCACATAGCGAGTTTCGGAGTCTCATGGTGGCTATCATTTGTGGACAAGCCTTGAGACAAGAGCTACAGGGAACGAGAGAGCATGCAGTCATCTGGGGTGGAACTGATTCGTTCCAAGAAAAAAGAGAGGTGCCGGATTCACAGGAGTTGGTTCGTATTTTCAAAGAGAGCGGATATCTGGGAGAGGCACTGTTGCTCTATACGTATCCAGATTCCGATCATATAGAAGATGCCCAGTGGATTCAGAAAACGTGCAAGGAATACGGAATTGCCATTGAGATCAGGTATGCATCCCCGGAGGAGCTTGCCTTGCCTTCGTTATTACAAGAGGCAGATTTGGTTGTAGATAGTGCGAATGTAGATGAAAGGGCGGAGCTGTCGTTACGAGAATTTCTATACGCTGGTGCGTTGAGTATTTCTCATCATTTAGATCCGCATGGAAAGGAAGAGATCGCGTATTGGATGAACCGCATGTCGTGCGTCCAAACAGCACAAGACCGACAAGCTTGCGTGGACAGTATCATGCATACACTTGCGGCTTACAGTACGTTTGTCCCACTGTATTCGAATCGGGTAGAAATGCTTGCACATCCGCGGTTATCTGGTGTAAGTCTGGATGCCTATGGTTGGATTGATTTCAGACGCATTTTTGTTAGGGAATAGCATAAATTTGTCACATAATTATGTGAAACCGCTTTCGTTTTTCATCGTATTATCATATGTAGTTATATATTATGCTCATAAAGTTTTTTGAGGAGGAACTATGCCGGTGTATACCAAAATCGAAAAGGACAAACACATTTTGTTTGCGTCCATTCGCTTGATGATCTGCGTCGGGCACGCCGATGGTTATATAGGAAATAAAGAAATGGATCGTATTCATGAAATCGTGAATTCGGAGCATTTTACATTGAAAGAACGACAAATTTTAATGGATGACATGGATTATCCGAAGCGTCCGGAGGTCATCGTGGAAGATCTGGTAGCCATGACGCAGGCCGAAAAGCTCGTTATGATGCGCAAGCTCTACCACATGGCATTGATCGATCGGAAGCTATCACCGTCGGAGACAAAAGAGATTGCCCGTATCGCATGCCTGATCGGAATCTCGGAGGAAAAGCAGCGACAAGTAGAAGAGTGGATTCGCGAAGGGATTGTCTGGCGCGAACGCTGGAAAGATATTGTAGGCGAATAGCCGGGGCCCCAATATGATTGGGGTCCTTTCGTTTTAGGTGGAAGCGTGGCGCAGCCTCGTTATCTACAGTACAATAAGAAAAATAACGTCTCAGCGAGTGGCAACGCTATGGATGAAGGAGGAGACCCTATTTTGCGGATCTTGGTTACGAATGATGATGGCATCGATGCTCTTGGTATCAAGCGGTTGGTAGAAGCTTTGCTCACTTTGGAGGAAGCGGAAGTCTATATAGTGGCACCGGTTGAAGAGAAAAGCGGGGTCGGACATGGAATCACTTATCGCAGTGCACTCGCACCTGAACAGCGTGATTTTTACGGAATGCCGGTAAAAGCGTGGGCGGTCAATGGCAACCCTGCAGACTGTGTAAAAGCTGCTTACCATCTCCTGTTTGAACATGGGAAAAAGCCGGATATCGTATTCTCGGGGATTAACGTCGGGACGAATCTCGGACGTGATATTTATTACTCCGGTACGTGCAGCGGTGCCAGGGAGGCGGTAATCTTGGGTGTTCCCGGTGTTGCCCTTTCCTATGATAACTGGTTCGATCAAGACAACTTCGGCGACGTAGTGGAGATGATTCGTCCGATTGTAAAAGAATTCAGCGATCGTGCGGTCAAAGGAGAACTGGCGTCAGAGGTATTCTGGAATATTAATATCCCGCATGTACCGCTGGCTGAGGTGAAAGGAATGGTTCCCGCCACCTTGTCCATGAACCACTATGAAGACAAATATAGCGAAGAAGCAGAAGGCTATTATTTGGCACGCGAGTACCCTCAAGTCATGCCACTGGCAGAGCCGCTGGACTATGATTTGCTCAAGCATGGCTATATTGCGATTACCCCTGTCCACATTGACGCGACAGATCGGACTCTCTTAAAACAAATGGACAATTGGGCATTGCTAAAAGCTTGGGGAAAACAGGAGGATTAACGCATGAATGAGGAATTTTTCCCTCCGCTAACCCCCGATGACACCCTGTGTTCTCCAGATGAGTCAACACAGGGAGAGGTTCTTGATCCCGTGGTTTATCACGATTTGTACATGCTGGCAGAAGAAGAGGGGCTTCCTTACTTTGTCCGTCTAAGTGGAACGGGCGAAGTGGAGCTGTATTTGGTATTCGAATCGGTGGATGCTTTCAGTGAGCAGACGAGAGATGCCGTTTCTCTCGAGTTCAAGACGTATCAAAATAGACTGCTCGCGGTCATTTGGACACTGTCGGACCCGCTGAATCCACTTGGTTTTCCCTTGACGTTCGACATAGCGCGTGCTGATGAGCGTAGCATGGCCTTGAAAATGATCGAGCAGCCGTATACCTTTTTGCACTACTTGGCTTACGCAGATCGAGAGCTTACCCACATCTATTCCGAATCCATCTCTTTTTCCCCAGCGGAAGTGGCTCGTACGCATGAGATGATTCAGGCGCTCTATGAGGGAACACCCGATACACTTCCAGAAGAAGTGCAGGTGCGTGAGGAAGAGACCGAAAGCATCTCAGCGATGAGCTTGCCTGCATCTGTTTTTACAGAATCGGGGATGGCCTTCGTATTGCGTTACAAGCACATGAGTGATGTCCATGGTGAAGAAGGAGCCCAGCATTTATTGATGAGTACTGTGCAGCAAGCAGTGTGGGTTATACGCAGGCACGCCCGCAGCGAGGTCCGGGATACGTCCTTTACCATATGGGCTGCGGAAGCGGACGATTACGCGATGATCGTGTTGACGCCAAGTCTCTCGCATTTATTCGTGGTCGTTCATATGTCAGAGGATGAAGCGAATCCGTTCTCGCGCTTTTTGATGACCTTGCCGGAGTACGTGCAGACGCAGGACGCTTCTCCCTTGCAGTTGGGTGCCTATCCACTATTGCGTTATGAGAGCGGTCGCCTCTATCATTTGGAGCTGGATGAAGATGTACAGAACCATCTCGCGCAGGTGTTTGCGAAAGCGTTTCCAGGAATGTCTATCCCTTACCTGTAATTGTTGAGAGATTGTGAAAAAAGACGCACCCCGGAATCTTTTGGTGTTCGATGAAATATGGGTAAATAAGTCATTTTTCAACAAAGGATATGACAGGCGGGAGTTCGAATTAGGTAAGATAGACAATCCATTGGGGAGAGGTGACGACGATGTACGCTGTTGAACCCAATTTGTTCCAGGCTGTTTCTGAATGCGCCCACCGTTTTCAAGGGGAGATTGAGCAACTGGCACAACGTCATGCGCTTACGATCGAAGGAGGGCTTCCTGCCTTGGAGCTGCAGGTACATCCGCAGTTTCAGGCTTTACTCGAGTACAATCTGTGGGGAGAAGCCGGTTTAGTAGTTATCCATGGGAAATTACATAAGCGCGATCACGTTTGGACAGATTCGTTTTCTGTCATGATGAAGTTTTCCTTGACGCATGATCCGAGTATCGATATCGAAGGAAAGAAGCAGCGCATTGAAGAGTATTTATACGGGGAAGCAGAGTACTTCTGGAATATCCCTCCCGTTGGTCATGTCGGTCATAGTGAGCTGACCTTGCGTTTTACCTACCAGCCTGGATCGAACCTTCTTGCGGAATATGTCAGGAGTGTTTTGGGAATCGTAACCGGAAAGATGATGGCTGCCTAACGCGGCATGAAAGATAAATGGCTCTCCGTCACAGGAGGGCTATTTTTTTCGAAGGAGGACAGAAATGCGCTTATTCATAGCACTGGATATTCCAGCTGAGGCTGCTGCTTATATTGCCGATGTTCAAAAACGGTTGAAGCAAGATGTGGCTGCGGACAGGTGGCAGTCTCTCGCTAACTTGCATTTGACTCTGCATTTTCTTGGGGAGGTGGATGAGTCACTCGTACCCGCTATCTGTGAGGATATGGATATCGTCAGCGCGATCATCCAGCCATTTACCCTGCGTGTTGGTAGCTTTGGAGTTTTTCCGAATGCCCTGCATCCACGTGTGCTCTGGCTGGGACTGCGCGGCCAACTTACTCCTCTCAAGCAGCTGCATTTATTGTTGGGCAGACGATTCGAATTGCACGAAGGCTTGTCCTACGATCGGAAACAGTATCGGCCGCATATTACGCTGGCACGCGGTCCGCATCGCAACGGAGATGAGTTGGCCCTCCTGGACTGGAATGAACGTTATTTAGCGCAGGAGCCGCCACAATGGAAGGCACGGCATTTCCATTTGTATCGTTCCGAGCTGTTGCCAGAGGGCGCGGTACATACGATGATCCACACGAGCACGTTTGATAAAGATCACAGCAAAAAACAAGCGTTGCCTGAATAGACTAAGAAGAAAGGATCAGGGAAGCCTTCCAGAAAGCGGTGGAAAGCGGATGGGTGAGTTCACGACCGGCATTCTTTATCCACGCAAATACGAACCGAAAGTACTGATTGCCTTATCCAAGACAGAGCAGCCACACTTCCACAGAAACGTCAACAGCGACTGGAATGCATTTTTCCTGCAGGATGAGTGGCTGGAAACCTCCACGACGCTTGATTTTTTGCTGAGACTGTCCAAGCAATTCGTACCCCTCCTCTGGTTTCATGACGCTGAGGACAACGGCTGGGGCTTTCGCTTGTTCGATGCAGGCTTCGAGGTTGCGTCAGCGACAATCAGCTACTCGCTCGATGTAGAAATGGCAGAAGCCGAGTTTGGCAGGCTTTATCCAGAGATTGACCTGCAGGAAGGAATCGTAGACAGCGAGGACGTTCGGCAAAAGTATGAAGACATACTGGAGAGGGTAGTGCGTTCGGAGTTGTATCGGCGCGAGGTAGGTAAAGGAATCACACGTATCAAGCCGCAGTCGTTTGGTCGGATCGTGGGTCCGAAGCAGATTCAGCAGTTACGTTCCCTTTTTGATTTGCAGTTGTTGACGAACGTCGATGACGACACAGGGGCTTCACTGTTGTACGACTCGGTTGACCTGTTCAAAGAAATTTTGGGAATCGAAGAAATGGTATGGGTGAATTATGCGTATTTAGCAAGCGGAGGAAGAGAGTAGCCCAGTGCATCATCGCACTGGGCTTTACACTGCCACTTACTTCTTTTTCCACTGTCCAAAAATTTCATCCACATCGAGCAGCATGATCAGCTTGTCGTTCATACGGGCAATGCCTTGCAAATACTTGCCCTCTACACCAGCGATAATAGGTGGGGCAGGCTCGATCAAGCTCTGCGGAATATTCATGACCTCAGAGACCGCATCCACGATAATCCCGATGTTCAACCCATCCATCTGCAAATCGACAAAGCGAGTGTCATCCGTTTCTTCCAAAGGTTCCAAATCAAACATTTTCCGCAAGTTGATTATCGGTAAGATCCGCCCACGCAGATCAATGACTCCTTCGACATATGGTGGAGATTTTGGAAAACGTGTAATGGGCAGCGGCTTGATAATCTCACGTACGAGCGAAATCGACAGGCCGTAATATTCATTCCCCATTTTAAACAAAATCTGTTGGTCAACAGCTGCTTCTGTCTCCCAATCCGAACCGTTGCTTCTTTTCGTCATTTCCATGTGCACTATTCCTCCCCGAACCGCTTTCCATGTCTTTACCCATATTGTACCATGGGCAAACCTACTCAGGACGTTTTTTTGTGACAGGCAAAGACTTATGAACTAGTTTCAGGGGATAATCTGCAAGGAAGCGAGAACACTTCGATAGTAGTAACACCCGCGAACGATCGGCAGCCTTTGCTCATGAGCAGGATTGTAATGCTCCCCGTTGTCAAGACACGATTTTTTGAGGATTAAGTTATGTCCTCCTTTTCGTAGTCCTAGTGTTTAGGATGCGATTTTTTCGATAGTATGGGCGTAAAATTGATCGGGTTTTGCTTCATTTAGAGATTGATGAGGGCGCTCCTGGTTATAAAATTGGACATAACGAGCTATCTCTCTGAACTCTTAACGAACTTTATCATCAATACACCATCTTGCAGTTCGGCAGAATAACAATTTTCGTTTAAATTTTCAGTTGAATATTGATATTCGAGAATTGCATCTGCCATTTCTTGAGTGAATCTCCCCTTAAAATACGGTATATTTAGCTTAGTTCCAACTTGAAAATCTTCATCACAACAATTAATATCAATGTGTTCTATTATCGTTTTAACTGGATCGCTTAAATCAGCCCATTTTAAATTACATTGATTATTCACCACTTTCTTCCCCCTTAAAATTATCTTTTCATAACATCAGAAGTTAAGTCATAAAGCACATTATTATTACCCTCAAGTACGATATATCGATGATTGAATTCGTTCTTTGTTTTTAGGATGCGATTTTTTCGATAGTATGGGCGTAAATTGGTTCCGTTTTTCCATGCTCTTATCATAACTTATTTTTTAACCTCCCGTGTCTCAGTCTATGGGAGCATTATAGATAGCTCAATAATTTTGCGAATACTCTACGTATGGAATTATTTTCGAAGTTCGTGAATAAGACGTTATCAGAAATTTCCTGAATGCATGTTCTTGAAGTAATACTCAGAGATAGTCGGACAACCACTACGCCAGTTTGAAAAGTGAAAAAAGGCACGAAACCCCACATAACACTAAGTTCACAATGCAGGCTTGCAGACCTTGGGACTGGCAGAGTTTTTGGCAAAGGTTGCAGGGTGAGTTGTTAAGAAACGCTTTAAAGAAAACTTTAACTGAAAAATATAAATACCATAGAAGGCGGTAATTTATGAACTCGCTAACTAAAGAAACGGTGGATGAATTATTGGCAGCAATGGACGCTTATAAAGTAATTGCGCAAGAACTCATTGACAAATTAATATTGGAAACGAACCAGCCTGAAAAATCAGAGATAATAAAAGGAAGTTACTACTTAATTTCAAATGCGGAATTACTAAACGATGAAGAACATTTAACCGGTAATTGGTACTTTGATGTTCATGGAGAGCATTGCATGTTTGAAAACTTAGATACTGGACAAAAACTGGAGGTTTCCCTCGGGAATACAGACGATATTGGAAATGTGGATCCCTACTTTTTTTATGACTTCTTGAAAACAACTGAGAATTTTAAACGCTTAATTCAATATTTTGAAAATCCATTTGGTGATATGTTGAATTTTTTTGAAGTATTAGAAAAGCAAAAAATACTTATACATATTCACGGTGTTGAATACAGAAAGATTCTTCAGAATGAATAATAATTTTGGTTCGTGAATAAGAGGCCTGAAATGATGTATCAGTCATCAATAAACGATTTATTGTAAGTGGATATGTTAGTGTCTGTATAGGTATTTTCTTAATGACTGTTGCACTTTTTGGTGGTATTAAAGGTTTGTGATAACGCTTTAAGCTAATGGATACGATAGCTCAATTAACCAGGCCAGTCTAACACTTTATTTTTGTGTTATGACTGGCCTTTTTGTATGGAAGGATTGAATAGTCTAATACCTATTTTTCTAAGGTAAAGAGTTTTCTTAGACAGTAATAGCATCAAATCAACAACATCAGTCTAATACTTTATTTTCTCTGAACACTAGATATCTTTTCCGGAAGGCCCAATCCTAAATGGATTTTGTCTGAGACCGAAGAGAAGGAACTACTCAAAATAATAACCTCCGACCCGACGCAAATTTCACTAGTGTATACCCCTGAGGAGAAGTTTGGTCTTGGCTATCGCGGATTTATTGTCCGCGAGATTAAGACGGATGAAGGGATTTGGAGCAGGACCAATCGGGAAATTGGAAAGGCCACTCCCCATGGAGTTCCGTGTTGGAAGTAAACCAGCGAAGCAAGCCCTCGCTACTGAGTGGCTTTTGCGAACATCAGAAAAGAAAAACAGTAAAGTAACGGACCAACTGCGTGAAGAGGCTGCAAGAGGTGTCGTTTTATTACCTTCGCCAGTAATCATCTGGGGGGAGGGCGCTGGGCTCACCCTGGCCTCCGCGGAGGCCGTCCAGCAAGGGAAAATACCTGTAGTGAAGTGATAGGTGGTCTGTACGCCGATGGTTGGAGTCATCACTGCTCACCTAGCTCATTGAACGTATTGATGATTAGATGCGTAATGAAACCAGGCGGACCACTTGATTCGGATTTTCACTTCTATCGGCTTGTCACGGATGGATCTCATGGTGCGATGTGGGGCCACAAACCAGGAGCAACACCAGCTAAAAACAGAGATGATTGTGGGCGACTTATTGCTTTTGGTTATGATCCAAGAACCATTTGCAGAGGCCGATACACTGAATTCTGTGGCTTTTTCTATCATAATGATCCCGTGGTATTCGTCAAATCTTATTAACTATTCGATTATCTACTTTCTTTGAGGGGATAGTTATGCGATGCCAGGATACAAATGATAGGAAGGATGAGGGCAGGGCAACCAAGACGCCATGCTTCAGAGATTGTACCGAATGTTGGGACAACTTCAAGCTGAATCATCCTTTTGATTCAGCAGAACCTGACGGATGAATGACGGCTCCCTTCTTCCTTTTTCATTTGTCTCACTAAGAACAGACCGACAAGCGTCAGGCTCGTCGGTCTGTTTTCTTGATTATGGTTCACGAAGATCGTTCAATGAGATTCCTTGCTCGAGCGCGAAATCAAAATCATCCACATCGTAAAATTGAACAGGCACGATATATTCCAATATCCGATCCTGATAATCAGGCTGGTCTGTGAGAAGTGGGGCCTCAAATTTCATGGCCGTCAACAATAGCTGTGTCTCTACGGGATCAAATATCTCCCCCCACATGGCGTTGTCCTCCACTTTCACGACCGTCAGGGTCACACCGTTCGGAAAAGAAAAGGGAACCTTGGACCATGGGGCTATCAGTCCTTTTTCCATTCGCTTGCGATTGAATGGATCGGCAAAAAATTGGCTCATTTCTTTCATAATCCGACGGACATACTGATCATCAGTAGAGTAGGGCATGATAGGTTCAGGACTCTGGATAAATTCGTCCAATTCATAGATTGTCGACGCGGGTATCAGATATTCTACTGGTTGCGATGGGACCATCAACTCCCCGTAGATAGCCAACATGATCGCTTCTATAACGAATTGTTTCGACATTTCGACAACCCTCCTCGTTACCATCATACAAAAAATCAGGGGCACCGTACAAGGGTGACGAGTAGGGCTCAAAAAGTTTAGGGAGTGTGCATCCTTTGTTTGAATCTGCCTTTTTTTCGTCACTGCTACTCATCATTACCATCAACATCGTATTAAGTGGAGATAATGCGGTGGTCATTGCCATCGCTTGTCGGAAGCTTCCGATCGAGCAACGAAAACGAGCCATATTGTGGGGGACGTTTCTTGCTATCATCGTACGCGTGATCGCTACGATTCTTGCTGTTTATTTACTGAAAATCCCGTATCTGTACATGATCGGCGGAGTTATCCTGCTATGGATCAGCTACAACCTGTTACGCGAGGACGAACAAGAGGAAGCAATCAACTCGAGTGAAGACTTAGTCCAAGCGGTCAAGACGATTGTCGTAGCAGATGTGATGATGGGGCTGGATAACGTACTCGCCATTGCAGGGGCAGCGCAAGGAGATATCGTCCTCATTGTGTTTGGCCTTTTGATCAGTGTGCCTCTCATGATTTTTGGCAGCCAGCTCATTCTAAAAGCAATGGAGCGCTTTGTATGGCTTGTTTATGTTGGTTCAGGTGTCCTAGCTGTGGCTGCGGTGAATATGATTCTAATGGAAGATACGATGCATGAGTGGATCGCCGGTAGGTTTTGGCTCGAATATGCAATCAAAATTGGGTTGGTCGCTCTCGTGTTAGCTGCGGGATATTTGCAACGGACGAAAACAACGCGTACCTACGCATGAAAAAACTGAGATGAATAATGAATCTCAGCTTTGTTTTGGGCCTATAAGGTTTTGACGATCGTCACGCTCATCCATTCTTTATCGTAGAGATCGATTTCATAGGTGCTAGCTACTTCAGAGCCATCTTCATTAGTAAGAATACGGATCGTAGGTCGATTCACAGCCAATGGATTCACTTTGGAAACGACCCCGGTATGTCCTGTACTCAGTAATACAGTAGAAGCAATTGGATAAATGGCGACGTGCTGCAAGAATAGCTTGAGCAGGTCGAGGTCGAAATAGGTGTTTCCTGTAGCGAACAAGTACTCGGTAGCATCACTTGGCGAGTAGCTTTTCCGAAATGGACGCGGAGAAACTAAGGCATCGTAAACATCAGCGATTGCCACGATTCGTGCATACTCGTGAATGTTTTTCTCACACAGCTGACGAGGATATCCTGTTCCGTTGTATCTCTCGTGGTGCTGAAGCGCACAGTGTGCGGAGACGACCGAGATGTTATGTTGATTCCGCAAAATATTGAAGCCTTCTTCGGTATGGTATTGGACACGTTGCCGTTCTTCTGCGCTTAACTCGGTACGCATGGTCCAGAGCTCCTTAGGAACCTGTGTCATGCCGATGTCGAACAAAAGCGCACCAATGCCCAACTCCATCATCTGCTGCTGGTTGTAGCCTTTGGCCATCCCTACCACACCAGACAGAATGGCGACATTGACAGCGTGATGAAATAGGTAACCATCCAACACGTGAAGACTGGACAGGTTGACCAAGATATCTTTGCGACTGCTCAAATCTTGAAAGATTTCCCGAAACACCTTTTGAAAACTGC
Organism: Brevibacillus sp. NPDC058079; assembly: GCF_042885155.1. Classification (NCBI taxonomy): domain Bacteria; kingdom Bacillati; phylum Bacillota; class Bacilli; order Caryophanales; family Paenibacillaceae; genus Brevibacillus; species Brevibacillus sp. NPDC058079. The sequence continues at coordinate 682,036 of NZ_JBHVSO010000002.1, read as the reverse complement.
TCCCGAAATCAGGGGCGGACGTACGTCGCTTGATCTGCGGCTGATCCATGAGGGTGGTCATCGTTTTGTACACGGCATCCACGGCTTCTTTACGCGTCTCATCGCGGATTACATCTTCCGGCATGATATCTTCTGTGTGCTTGTCTTGAATGTAAAGGGTATCAATTCCCAATTGAACAAGCCGTTCAATGTAACGGGGGGTTAGTTGTACCCCGATCCCCAACAGAACGTTCCCATTTTCTTGGAACACGCTCTTGGCGATAACATCGCCCGGCTTTACCGAAGTAATATGCAATTTTCTCACAACGAAAGCCCCAGTCCTTTTTTGGTGGAATGTAAATAGTCCTGATTTTCAGTCAGTTCATGTAGTACCATTTTATCACAGTAGAACATGGGGAGACTACCGCTGTTGAGGTACTTCTCTCAATTGTCATTTTTTTCCGTATCAAAAAACACGATTATTGCTCGGCTGCGCGATCTGAACGTGTAAACCAGCGGAAAGGGTTGAGTGACCAGCGAGGTTCGTAGCGGGCATAGCGCTCCTTGCGACGAGTCAAGCGCTGCTGCATGAGATCTAGTTCAAAAGTAACGCGACGCATTTCTAAGCGAAGGGACTCTTGCATTTCTTCAATATCGGCAATCTTTTGCAGAATGGTCGATTGCATATGATTCATAGAGGAGAGCTGTGTGAGCTCCTGCTGAAATTGGACGAGTGTCTCGTGGACCGTCACTTCCACTTCTCGCATGCCCGTTCCCAGCTTGTTTGTGGCGCTGATCGTAACGGCGGTTTCTTCCGCCCCTACGAGTTCTTCTTCCAGGAGCATTTCCTCAGACAGGCGTCCTTCTTCTATCAATTGGCGCTGAATATCTTTTAACGAGCTGTTGCCGTTGTCTTTTCTTTCCTTTACTTCCTTGAGTAGTTCAAAGCCTGCTTCGCTGATCAAATAGTGACCCTGCGGATTTTTCAGACGTTCCTGTGCAGGTACGAACAAGTCCAGCCAGTTACGCAGTGTACGAACATGCACATCAAGGCGATCAGCTACCTCTTTTGAAGCCATCCAAACTTGTACATCCATCCCGAATCACTCCTTTTTTCCTCTCGGTATTCCCGGTGGACTCATTATAGCACCAAAATTTTCCGGGCAAGAGAGAATCGACAAAGGTTCTAAAAACTAGTGATCTTTCGTCCGATTCGGACAGATCGTCGTATTTTGTCAAATTTGGTTGTCTGCTCATAATGACCGGGACAGGCGCGTACATATGGAAGGAGTAAGCATGTTTTTGCTCGTTGGGTGAGGAGAGGACCGGATGATGCAATCTGTTTTCTGGATTGTCCTTTTGACTGCTGCCTTGGCGAGCAGTATCGGGGGACTGCTGTTATGTCTGCGTGCCTGGTCATCCGAGGCATTGTTTGCGATGATCAGTGCAGGGGCTGGGCTACTGCTGGCGATTACGCTGCTAGATTTGATGCCACATGTCTTTTCTGACAAGAGCTTATGGTTGATGCCATTTGTGCTTGTTGGCTTTGTGACGCTTTTTGCTCTGGAATTAATCAGCAAGTCGAGCGGAGAATTTGGCTCCACGGGAATTATTGGGGTCATGACGGGTTTTTTATTGCATGCATTTGTCGAAGGCGTCTCATTAGTCGCTAGTTTGCGGATGGATTCAGAAGTAGGGGTATCCGTATTGGTGGCGATGCTGCTGCACAAAATTCCGGATGGCGTGACCATTGCCTCGCTTTTGCTGGCAGCGACCAATTCGAGAAAGAAAGCATTTTGGGGGGCGACATCGCTTGGAATCGCGACGATTGCAGGTGCTCTTAGCTTTGGTTTTGCCGAGCAAATGTTTCCACCGAATTGGTCTGGCATTATGTTGGCGATGACGACCGGTATATTTTTGTATGTATCCGCCAGCCATCTCGTCCCTTATATCGGACAAACCAAAAAGGCACAGTACGGAGTTTATTTTGTTGGTGCCATGGCCGTGTATCTGATTTTGTCTGCCTATTTGCACGCGAACCACTTGCATGCATAAAAGGTCCCATTCCTAGCCAGTCTAGACTGGAGGAAGGGAGTGTGGACTGACAGTATGAACCATCAAGAGCAATTGCAAACAGACGATCTCTTGCAGTCACTGACTGAATTCCCGGTCATGGGGACATCGTTGAATCCATTGCAGGAATCGTGGGCTTCCTCTGACGCTCTAACTGCGCTAACCGATCAGGCCGGAAGTACCGATTAAATGTTTTTGTACTGCCCCTCTCGTTTATCCCCTCGTATCCATGGACAAGATCGGTTATAATGCAGGGGAATAAGTTGGGAAAGGGGCAGATACATAATGAATACATTGTTGCAAGGAAAGAACATCGTCATCATGGGCGTAGCAAACCACCGCAGCATTGCCTGGGGAATTGCGCAATCCTTACATAATGCTGGAGCGAATCTGATTTTTACCTACCAAGGGGAGCGCCTGCGTGAAAACGTGGCGGCACTCACAGAAAAATTGGGAGTAGAAGCGCTGTTGGTAAATTGCGATGTCACGAAGGATGAGGATGTCGAAGCGGCTTTTGCTGTGATCAAAGAAAAAGTGGGCGTTATTCACGGTCTAGCGCACTGCATCGCGTTTGCGAAAACGGAAGAGCTCGAAGGCGAGTATGTTAACACATCCCGCGAAGGATACACATTGGCACAAGACATTAGCGCATTCTCCCTGGTAGCAGTTGCTCGTGCTGCTCGTCCTTTGATGACCGAGGGCGGTAGCATCGTGACCTTGACTTACCTTGGCGGTGAGCGCGTGATTCAAAACTACAACGTAATGGGTGTAGCCAAAGCTGCGCTTGATGCATCTGTTCGTTATTTGGCAAACGACTTGGGCAAAGAGAACATTCGTATCAATGCGATCTCTGCTGGTCCAATCCGTACCCTTGCTGCAAAAGGAATCCGCAATTTCAACACCGTACTGAAGGAAATTGAGGAAAAAGCGCCATTGCGCCGCACGATTGACCAATCGGAAGTAGGCGACACCGCTCTCTTCTTGTTCAGCAATCTCTCCCGAGGAATCACGGGTGAAATTCTGCACGTTGATGCTGGCTACAGCATTATGGGCGGCTAATCAGAAGTAATTTTCCCGAAAAAGAATAACAGGCCCCGCTTTCTCGCATACTATACCCAAAATGCGTGAAAGGGGGCCTGTTTATTATGTTTCCATTGATTACGAACATGGAAGAATTCTTGATTTATATGGGCGGCGGCTTTCAGTACTTACCTGCCCATCTCGGCGATGAAGCGGGAGGTGCGGGTCTTTCGTCCGAATCGCTCTCGGGGGATACCGATACACAAGCTGTGACGGGCCCGGGTAATCGCGACGTATAAGAGACGACGTTCTTCTTCAAGCGCACCCGAGCCGCCTTTTCGTAGCTCATCCAATGTGTACTCATGAGGAAGGGCACCTTCTACCAGATCAGGCAAGAAGACATGGTCATATTCGAGACCTTTTGCCCGATGGATACTTAAAACATGAACAGCTTCGTCCGGGAGTGGTCGCATCGTGCGCCACTCTTTTTCTTGTCGCGCCATTTGATCGATATAAGCTAAAAAATCGCTGATTGTCGCATGGCGCTTAGAAGCTGCCAGTATTTGCTGCAGCTCATCGCTCCAACGTTCCCGGCCATCTTCCCGGTCTTTCGCGCGTTTTTTTAGATAGTCACGCAGTTTGCCGTCCTCATAGATGAGCTCCAACGCCTGAGCAGGTGGAACCTCCTTACACGCGGTGAGAATCTCATTGATTTGCTGCATGTGCTTGCGCTGATACGGTTTGAGCTGTGTCAAATGCGGAAGAACGTGCAGAATCGGCTTGTCCTCAATGATTGCTTGACTGCGCAAGGCATTCCACATTTCGGCTGAGATGTAGAGGGTCGACAATATTTCTTTTAGTGCATCGGTGTCATCTGGGTTTAACGCGAGCCGCAAATAATTCAGCGTCCAGCGAACCGTCTGGCGTTGGTAAAAGGAATCCTCCTCTTGCGTGTAATGAAAAGGAATTCCTGCTTCGCTCAGGCGCTCCAAAATGGGGCGTGCAGATTCATTGGTGCGGTACAAGATCGCGCATTCACCCAAAATGGCCCCTTGCTCACGACGATGGATAATTTCATCGACGATCCGGGAAGCTTGTTCTTCTTCGTCTTCCGGCTCGAATAAATACGTGTCGCCTTCCTCGCGATGAAAGGACTGACAATCCTTTGCCCAACGCTCCCGGTTGTGGCCGATCAGCGAGTAGCCAAGACTGACAATCGAGGAATGGGAACGGTAGTTGACCTCGAGTGTAAATGTCGACGCCTGCGGAAAGTCTTTGGTGAAGCCCAAGATGTACTGAGGATCACTGCCACGAAAGCCGTAAATGGACTGGTCGTCGTCCCCGATGACACACAAATTGTTTTGTGGAGCGGCTAATAGCTTGACCGTCTCATACTGAATGCGATTGATATCCTGAAACTCATCGACCATTACATAGGTGATGCGTTCCTGATAACGGCGAAGGAGTCCTGGATCATCGCGCAGCATTTCGTAGCAGCCAATGAGCATGTCGTCAAAGTCAAACCATTGATGCTTTTTCTTCGTGTCCTCATACAGAGGATAAAGCTGGATCGCCCGTTTTTCTGCATCGCTCGTTGCTTCCCGATACGCGACCTCATGGGGGAGGATGTATTCGTTTTTCCAACGACTGATGATGCCGAGTGCTTCGGTGATCTCTGTTTCTTTTAACGTGGCAAGGTCGTCATGACCGAGCAGTGCACCGGTCTCGCGCATCAACCGCCATTTTTGCCAATCCTTTTTCAAGAGGCGCTGCTGATCCCAGCGTTCTGGCTGGTGATGCAGGAGCATTCGGTAAAAGATGCTGTGGAACGTACCGGCAATCAGCTCACGTGCTTGTCCAGCGGGTAGTTGCCGGGCAATGCGCTGACGAATTTCATCGGCGGCTTTGGTCGTAAAGGTCACGACCATGATTTGATTTGGCTTTACACCCAAGTCTGAGATCAAGTGAGTCGTGCGTGCAGTCATGACGCGCGTCTTGCCACTTCCGGCTCCCGCGAGGATGAGAAAAGGCCCCTCGGTAGCGTGCGCCGCTTGCTGTTGTCCCGGGTGCAGCGATTGATCACGCATTTGCTCAGCCATGTGAGAGATGGTCTTCTTCGGCATCAAGCGTTTGCGGAAAATCGGTGGCTTCGGTGCAGGCGGGGGAGGCGTCGTGCTCGTGCCAATCGTTCTCTTTTTCGGAAGGCGAAAGGAGCCGATGGTCTTTGTATTTTCTTCGTCTATGGATGCCTCGCTGTGCTCCTTGGTTGAGAAAGCGAGTGGTTCTTTCGTGTTATCGTCGCTGTGCTCCTTTTCGACCGTAGCAGCCAAGACAGCCTGAAAGGCAGTGGCAGCCTGAAAGGCAGTGGCAGCCGTCTCATTAATCGCTTGTAGCGAATCGAGAGAAGCAGGACCACTTTCCGTCAGAAGCGGGCACTCTGCTCCTTCAGGATGGAAGAAATGCGGCTCGAAGCTGATGCCAGCATGAAGACGAAGCGCCGATGCACAGGCAGGACAACGTACCTTGTCCTGCCGGGCAGCCATGCGCCAAAACGGTATGCGGTTGTAGTTCTCTGGTAGCAACAGGATGGGTTTGTTGTCTAGTAAAGCGTAGTTCATCATGACACCTCGGAAACAAGAAGTGCCCCCTGTCGGCAGGGGACACTTGCCATTTTGGTTGTTCTTTTTGATTAAGAGTGCAGCGACACGATATCCTCGGGAAGAGCGGACGAATCTTCTGCTCCCAAATACGTGATGCTCACGCGTGTAATGCGATGGTTTTCTAGTTCACTGATCGCAAAAAGATAGCCTTGGAATGTGACGGTTTTGCCTTTCGCGACCTCTTCATTTAACTGGCTGTAGAGCCATCCGGCAATGGTGTCGACTTCGTCGGAAACGACTTCAATCGATATGTAATCATTCAGTTCTGTCAAGAGAGTTTTGCCGGAAACCGAGAGCGTATTGCTGGAGCTTTCTTCAATTTCAGGGCGCTCATTTTCATCGAACTCATCCTGAATATCACCGACGATTTCCTCCAAAATGTCCTCCATCGTTAACAACCCTGCTGTACCGCCATATTCATCAATCACGATGGCGAGCTGGGAACGGCGCTTTTGCATTAAGCGCAAGACGTGGCTAATTTCCATGGACTCCGGCACCGTCAATAATGGACGGAGAAAATCAGTTAACTCTGCTTTCCCTGTCGTTAGTGCAGAAAGGTAAAAATCAGAGGTGTGCACAAAGCCAATCAGCCTGTCCTTATCCTCATGAGCAACGGGAAAGCGTGAATGGCGAGACTCTCTCATGATTTCGAGGTTTTCGTCAAACGTGTTGTCGTCGTAGAGGCAGATCATTTCGATTCGTGGGATCATAATTTCCCGGGCAAGACGTTCGGAAAACACGAAGACATTGTCGACGAGAGCCATCTCGGTCTGGTCAATGTGACCACTTTTATGACTCTGGTTCATGAGCAGGCGGATTTCTTCTTCTGTATGAGCAGATTCGTTTTCGGTGGCAGGCTCGACTCCAAGGCGTCTAATGAGTATATTGGCTGCTCCGTTTAAAAACCAGATGAGCGGATAGCTCAGCTTGTAAAAAAACATGAGTGGTGCGGCAGTCCATAGGGAAGTGGCCTCCGCTTTTTGAATCGCCAAAGACTTGGGAGCAAGCTCTCCGAAGACGATATGTAAAAATGTGATGATAGCAAAGGCGATCGCAAGTGAGGTCGGACTGACCAAGTAAGATGGGAAATGAAAAAATGCCATGACGGGCGCGACGTAATGGGCGACGGCAGGTTCACCGACCCAGCCTAACCCCAACGAAGCCAGCGTAATTCCGAGCTGGCAGGCGGACAGATAGGCGTCGAGCTCACGTGTGACTTTTTGCGCGTAGCGGGCACTTTTGTTATTGCCTTCACTGACGAGCTGGGTCAGACGAGTTTGGCGAACTTTTACTAACGAGAATTCTGCTGCGACGAAGAAGGCGTTCAGAAGAACCAAAAATACCACGAGCAGCAGATTCAGCGTAATCTCCCCTATCGGACTCTCCAAGCACACCTCCGCCTCCCGCAGTGCGAAAGGTGGAGAATTCACCTCCGATACGATAATGGTATTTTACATGTACGACCAAAAATGGATAAATATTCGATCTAAAACCTGCAATGGATATGCTTTTCATGAGCCATGCTACAGGTTTTCTTGTTACTCGTAAGTATACCAATAGGTCAACCGAACAGTCAAAACGTTCCGATTTGAACGAGCGCATTCTTAGGCAATGCTTGGACATACCTGCTTCTTTCCGATCATAAACTAAACGAGCACGGTCCAAGGAGGGGAGCGACGTGTACTGGCTGCAAAAAAGTGTAGCGATTCTCACAGGAAGCGTGCTTCTTGGCATAGGAGTCAATCTGTTTTTGGTTCCGCATCGCCTGATGGACGGGGGCATGATCGGGATCGGTTTGTTGGCGACGTATTACATGCAGATGCCGCCGGGTCTCGTGATGATTTTTGTTAGTATCCCTGTGTATTTCATCGTCTTTTTTTATGATCGCAGATTGTTTTTTCACAGCTTTCACGGCATGCTGATTTCTGCCTTCTTTATAGACATTCTCTCGGATATGCGTGGTTGGAATCTATGGTCAACATCCTTTTCAGCAGTAACTGGCGGCGTGTTAATCGGAATAGGTATCGGCTTGATGCTTGCCTACGAGACGAATACGGGTGGGACAGACCTACTCGCGCAATTTCTTGCTAGGCGATACAAGCTGCGCGTTGCTTTGCTGATCTTTCTAATTGATGGGTTGATCGTACTCTGCTCGATTCAAACGATCGGGATGGAGAGAATGATATTCTCTTTGCTGACAATCGTTGCCGTTGCGGCGACTACGCATATGTTCAGTGGACTCGGACGACCTCTGCCACCGTATACGATCATTGGCCCGCTTTTTTCGCATAAAATGGAGGGTCGCTCGTCGCGGCTCCAGGTAAACACGAACACGAGATATAGGAACAGGAAGGGGAAGGCGATATTTTGGAGAAAATAAATAGGAAAAGGATGAAATGAGGGACTGTTTTGTCTGGACAAGCATTTCAAATGATAACGGAGCATGTTGGATATTTTCCCGGTCATGTTAACATAGGCCTTGTTATTGGTGAGCATGGAGCGATCCTGATTGATTCAGGTCTGGATACCCAGAACGCAAAAAAAATCAAGAAAGGACTGGACGCTATCGCCCAGCCCTTGTGTGCAATCATTCAAACACACTCTCATGCCGACCATTTCGGTGGCAACGCCTACTTGCTCGGATGCTGGCCCGAAGCAAGGGTCTATGCGCCACCGCTGGAAGAGGCGATCATTCGGAATCCGATACTTGAGCCCATTTACTTGAACATGGGTGCAGCACCACTTGAGGATCTCAAAAACAAGTTTTTGTTGGCGCAACCTTCTCGGGTGGACCACCACCTTCCACTAGATGAAGGGATCGAAATTGCTGGCGTACCTTTCTATATCCTTTCTCTGCCGGGGCATAGCTGGCAACAGGTTGGCGTCGTCTGTGACGAGATTTGCTTCGCTGCCGACAGTTATTTAGGCGAAGAGGTTCTGGAAAAGCACAAGCTGCCGTTTCTTGTGGATGCGCATGAGACCCTACTCAGTCTTCATAAGCTGCTTGCAACCAACTACAAGGGATACTTGCCTGGGCACGGAGCATATACCACCACCTCTCATGATGCCGTGAACAAAAATATTGCTTGGCATGAGCGGATTTTCTCGGTGATCTGCAACATTTTAGTAGAGGAGAGGACACCAGAAGAAGCGTTAACTCTCCTGTGTGAGCGTTTACACATTTCCATAGAAAATGCTTCGAGCTACGTCCTGTTTCGGACGGCGTTTATGGGTTACTTGGTCGGGCTGCAGAAAACAAAGAGGGTGGCATACCGGTTTGAACATAATCGGTGGTTGTGGAGAACCGTTCAGGATGGAGCGGAGGGAGCAGACAGGTAATCGGCGATTTCTGCTAGCTTATGCTCTGCAGCTTCGCGGACGGCCTTGGGAATGAAAAAAACTTCTTCGGATGTGGTGTTCATATAGAACTTTGCTTCTAAATACGGATGACCCAGTTTGACATTCAGTTCCCCTTTTCCGGTTGTTGTGCTGGTGTAGTTCGTAGGGATACGCAAAAAATACGCGCTGCTGCTGGCGGAATCGTACATGACGACATCGTACGTGGGCATACTGTCCCCGCCTGATCGATGAAAGCCTTGTTGTCGCAGCATTTTGTCAACATAAGAGAGTGGCTGAACGACACCGGTAAGGGTCTTGTTTTTTAACCGCATGGACATCCTCCTCGGTTCAACCATTGAGAAATCAAGCTTACTCCAATACTATGTACGGCAATACCGATTCAGACTTGTAGAAAAAGAAAAGAAGGAGTGGACGAGGATGCAACTTATGGCAGATTTGCATACACATACAAAAGCGTCAGACGGTACCTGCGAGCCGGCGGAAAACGTACGTTTGGCGAAGGAGGCGGGACTTGCTGCACTGGCAATCACGGATCACGACACGGTAGCAGGGATTCCAGAAGCAATGGAGGCTGCCCGCGCACTCGACGTGGAAATCATTCCGGGAGTCGAAGTGAGCTCCGTGGGGAAGGGGCAGGATATTCACGTTCTTGGCTATTTTGTCCCGTATGAAGACCCAGCTTTTGAAGAGCGTCTCTTCCGTTTGCGAGAGACAAGGCATGAGCGTAACCAACTGCTGATAGCACGGCTGCAGGAGCTCGGAATCGACATTTCATTGGAAAAGGTATACCGCCGCAAGCAGGGCACGGACAAAAACATCGGGCGACCACATATTGCTGAAGAACTGATAGAGCTGGGGGTCGTTTCTACGATTGCGGAAGCCTTCGATAAGTACTTGGGCAAAGGGGGAGCGGCTTATGTCAATCCTCCACGCATTACCCCGCAGGAAGCAATCACGCTGATCAAAGAGGCTGGCGGAGTGGCGGTGCTGGCTCATCCGGGTCTGTATGACGATGATGAGCTTGTCCAGGAGTTGATTATATTCGGATTGGACGGGATTGAAGTCAACCACCCGGACAACGATGAGGTACAAAAAATGCGCTACAGCAAGTGGGCAGCGCAATACGGACTTGTTGTCACCGGCGGTTCTGATTTCCATGGCTGGCGTGGAGAGGAGCCGTTTCATGCGATGCTCGGCTCTCATACCGCAGCGATGGATGCTGTTGAACAGCTACGTGCGATTGCGGCGAAGCGGAAGTTATAATTCATTCATCCATACGTAACGGAAACGACCCTCTTCGCTTTTATGGGAAGAGGGTTTTTGGTGAACTTAAAACAATGCCAGAAGAAAGGATATTCCTAACCACAAGCATAGAGGGCTGAACAATGCTGTATCTTGACGGGCAAACTTCGTATTTTTTACTTTTTTAAAAAAGCCAATGTAGTTGAAGTCTCCCACAGCGCGCAGGACAAATACAGCTGCACAGATCATGCATCCCCATTGAATCAAAGAGGGGGCTATTACGGGCGAGAGATAACCGCTCTGGGCGAGCAAAATGTAACCGGCAAAAGCCAATAAGCAGGCAACGACGATCGTTCCGCCTTTCCCGGGGGAAAAAGTTCGGCGTGAATGATCGGCTGTTGTGGGGATGACGGAATCGGTCCCCCATTTTCCTCCGAAGGCCCAATAAAAATGCAGCAAGGACACGATAACTAAGAAGATAGCAGATGAGATAGGGAAAACATGCGTCATGGGAATACCTCCTATTGATTCATAAGGTTTTTGCGGAAGATACGCACCCGTATGTTTTGGGTGAAAAAATCCCTGCGCAAGACAATCTGTCAGGCAGGAAGGGGTAATCAAATCCAAGTCATAAAATGATGCAAGGGTGCGGACATATCAAAAGGCGCTTCCAGCTCTCTGCGCACGAGCCAACCAATATAGAGGAGGTACGCGAGCTGAGCACGTGTCTTTGCATCAGCGGGAGCCAGCCCTTTTTTCTCATACAAAGAGGCAACGAAGCCGATCCTGCGCTTCTCGATTTCCACGAGACGTTTGGAAAGGGCAGGATGCTGTTTCGCCCAGTTGTAGATAGCGGCTTCGATTTTTCGCTCGCTGCTAAAAACGCTCGACAACAGCTGTTCCAACGACACGTTGTCTGAGTGTGGCGCTCGAATGATCCGCTCGGTCGCATGCTCCTCCCAATAATCGATCATGGAGTCCAGTAACGCTTGACGATCTGAAAAGTGATGATAAAAGCTCCCTTTGCTGATCTTCAGTTTTCTGGCGAGAGGTTCCACACGGACAGCGTCAATGCCTGCTTCAGCCAACATATCGAGCCCTGCCCGAATCCAATCTTCACGTACGTATTGCATGGTTCACCTCAAAAGATACGGTATCGTATGTTTCTGGTTCCATGTTATTCCACCGGGTGAGAAGTGTCAAGAAGCATTGATTTTTGTATTGAGAAAGTAGCAGAGGGCTACGGTGATGACTCTTTTGAACGAGTGATTGAGGCGATTCGGAAACCGCTGGCGATTTAATTCTTTTCGCTGGTGCCAATGAAAAACACCCTCGCTTCGCATGATGATCATAGCGAAAACGAGGGTGTTTTCCGACAAGGGGATTGAGTTGCACGCAGCTTCAGTTATTCGCGAATGGATTTTACCATCGCAATATGCTCGATACCCGCATCGTCGAATAAGTCGCCAAAAGGTTCATAGCCGAGCTTTTCATAAAACCGTTGGGCTTGCGTCTGTGCGTTCAGCTTCAAGCTGTCATACTCGTGCTGTTTGGCTAGCTCTTCCATCGCGAGCATGATTTGGCGGCCCAGCCCGGTACCGCGTTCTGTTTTAGCAACCGCCACCCGTTCAATTTTTCCCACGCCAGGTGCGTAGGTACGGATACGGCTCGCGCCCACTGGCTTTCCATCGCGGTAAGCCACAAAATGAATCGTCCCACCATCCAGTGTGTCATGCTCATCTATTTCCAACTCTTCCGGTACTTCCTGTTCCTCGATGAAAACGACTCGGCGTACAGACAGGGCATCCGCCAATTCTTGTTCAGTGGTGACTTTTTGGATCTGGTAGGTATGCAGGTTCATCGGTATTCGTCCTTTGTTAGAAAATATCCCTCCCTACGATGGATACGCAAGGAGGGTTGGTGATTGAGGAAAGGGTGTTTATTTTTTGAGAAGGAAAGTCTGGTAAACGCTCCAGATGCCATCCTCGAGCTGATAAACCAAGTGGAAGCGATCAATTTCGCTGTTCAGGTCAATTTTTGCCATGCTTAGTTGGCCGGTTACATCACGCAGCTCATCGTCGGACAGGTCGCGCCCGATGGTCAGATGCGGTACGTATGCGTAGGTTTCTTTTTCATTCACACACTGATTCGCAATTTTTTGATGCAGCTCGTTAAATGGTTCTTTGTTTTGCACAGCCAAATAGATCACGTTGGTGGTAGGGTGGAAAGAAGATACCCGATGGAAATGAGCCGAAAAGCTGTCAGTAGAGGAGGCAACCTGCTCCAGATGGCTCACCAGCTCAGGCAACTTCGCTTCGTCCAGCTCAAAGGCTTCCTTCAAACGGATATACGGAGGAACCAAAGCATAGCCCGGGTCATAACGTTTCCGGTAAGAGTTGGCTACTTCTTGCACCTTGCTAGATGGGAATATTACGATACTGTACATCATCAGAACCACTCCTCCTTACTATCTATCATGCTCTACAAGATATTATTTTAACAGAAAATTCTTCATTTGTGTAATGTTAAGCGTGGGGCCGTATATTCCTTGCGCGAAAGGAAAGACTGTGTAGTGCAAGGAGGTGCCGCACTGCATGCATACGGCTATGATGATCACATTCATTTTTCTCGTCCTGCTTCTACTGTCTGTGCTGACCTTCACGATCTTGACTGCGATACGAAAAGGAGAATTCGAAGAGGCTCTCGTATCGACGATCAAGGATGAAGGTCCGCAAGAAGAACAGCCACGGTAAGTTTACCCGTAAAGCGTCTTGAGCATACGCGGTAGATTGCGCTGCCAGTAGCCCCACGTATGGTCACCCTCAAACGTTTCATAAACGAGGGTGGCTTTTTTCGTGCCCAAAATCTCGCGCAGTTCTTCATTGGCCGCAAGAAGATTCAATGTGCCGCGGCCCGTGCTTACTGCCGTTTCCTCCGTCCCGATTTCCAAATAAATGGTTTGCGGTACGGAAAAGTCAGCGTCAGCTACCAAACGATTTAGCTTTGCGTCCATGGCAATTGACTGGCAGGCAACTTGTCCAAACGTATGTGGATAGTTAAGAGCAGTGAACAGAGAGACAACCCCGCCCAAAGATTCGCCAAGAAGTGTTCGTGCGTTCCCCAAAGGATGTGTGGAGTAATGCGTATCGACATAGCTCACGACTTCTTCGGCGAGGAAGCGTCGGTAGGCCATGTACTCTTTGCCATCCGGATGATAACGGTCATGCCGTTTGCTTTTCTCGACAGGGAGAAAGACAGCGATGATATCAGGCAGTTCTTTGTCCTGATTCAATTGATCCAACAAAGTAGCCATCCTGCCCATTGCCAAGTAATCTTCTCCATCCTGTACGTAGAGGACGGGATACGAGTAGAGTGGCGAGTAGCGTTGGGGTGTGTAGACAACCAGCTTTTCCGGCGTCCCCAAATGCCGGCTTTTCAAGACGATTTCCTCAAGGGCCACTACGGTGTCCTCCTTATTGGGATATTCTGTTCATTATTATACAGGAGGGAGCGTGCATGCCCAAGAGTTTGGGTGCAGGGTCAGGCAGTGGGCGAAAGATTGTCGCAATTTGGTCAGCGTGTGATACTATGGTAGGAAACGACTTCACTCGATTTGTGGAAGGGGTTGTCTCTTATATGAAGAAGCAAGTACACAGCATCGAAGTCAGAAACGCTGCTCTCGCACGTTTGGCAGAACGCGGAGTGACGTTGGATGATATCGCAGAGATCGTCTATCTCATGCAATCGCCCTACCATCCAGATCTCACGATGGCGCAGTGCATTGAGAGCGTGAAAGCGGTCTTGGAAAAAAGGGAAATGCAGCACGCCATCCTGGTTGGCGTTGAGTTGGATACGTTAGCAGAGAAGGGCCTCTTGTCCGAGCCGCTCCAATCCATCATCGCGTCAGATGAAGGACTATTTGGATGCGACGAAACATTGGCGCTAGGCTCCGTATTTGGATATGGAAGTATCGCGGTGACCACCTTTGGACATTTGGATAAGCACAAGGTCGGAGTGATTAAAAGGCTGGATACCAAGTCGGCAGAGGGACGTGTTCACACATTTTTGGACGACCTCGTGGCGAGTGTGGCAGCCAATGCATCTAGCCGCATGGCCCATCGGATGAGAGATGAGCAGGAGGCAGAATTGGCACGAAGTGAGGCGTTGAAGCAACAGGAAGCGGAGTTGCGTGTCGAGGAGAAAGGGAAAGGGACGGAGCAGGCGGGGTAGGTTAGGGTTGCGATGAGGGAGTTTGTTATGATCGTTACCTAATTATCTTGTTTGTTTTAAGCTCTATTGAATAGTTTTCAGCTTAACAGGAGCCAATTCTTCACCGGTGTAGCCCATATGCTTGATGAGTCATGTATGATGTGATGCCATCTTGTAGGAAATCCCCATGTTTTGTAGGGGATGTGGGCAGCAGCGGTGGGGAATGGCTTTTTACAAGGAAAAAACAAGCCTGATTTCACTGGGTTTCTTAGTGTTCTTTTGGTACGAGTGAAAATTTTTACAAGAAATTATTCATTTCCTCTTGAAATTCATTTTACGATACTGTATAGTAATAAATGTGATCGACGTCCGATACGATTCGGGCCCTTAGCTCAGTTGGTCAGAGCGGTCGGCTCATAACCGATTGGTCGTAGGTTCGAGTCCTACAGGGCCCACCATTAAACGATTACACACATATCCCATGATCCGGTAGCTCAGTTGGGAGAGCACCATCTTGACAGGGTGGGGGTCGCTGGTTCGAACCCAGTCCGGATCACCATATAACGAATGCTGAAACCCTTGTTAATCAAGGGTTTTTTTATTTTATGCTTTGATTAGCCACAGTCACTAATCACCATATTCTACGTTTTGGGTGGCAAATGGGTGGGATTCGTACTTGGGTGGCATATTTTAATGATTGGGTGGCAAATGCTATTCGTTAACTGTTGACTTGAAAAAACTCCTTCCAAACTCTTCAGCAACATCTTTTTGCAAACTCGGTAAAACGTGTGTGTAAGTATCAAGTGTAATTTTAATGGTGGCATGACCCAGCCGTTCGCTTACTACTTTGGGATTTACACCTTGCACCAGTAGAAGTGTTGCATGGGTATGACGTAAGTCGTGAAATCGAATTTTGGGAACATCCACTCTTTTAAGTAGGCGCTGATAGGTTCTATTCAAATTTCTGGGGGATTGTGGCGTGCCTAGCGTAGTGCAAACGACAAGGTTATTATCAGTATAACTTTGTCCGCAAGCTCTTTTTTCGTCTGTGACCATCGATTTGTGTTTTTTGAGATCGTGAATTACTTCAGATGGAATTGTAATAGATCTTCTGCCTCTGCCGTTTTAGGTAATGGGGAGAATTTCTGCCCATCGTGAGATAATGTTTGCTTCACATAAAGAATCCCTTTTTCTAGGTCAACATCCTTCCATCTTAACCCCAAAATTTCCCCTTGCCTCATTCCAGTTGTAAGAGCCAACAAAAACGCAACATAGAGTCTATCGGTTTTTGCTTGCTTCAGAAACGTTAATGACTGTTCGTTGTCCCACACTTGCATTTCTTCTTTAACAGCTTTTGGTCTATCAACTAGAACAACTACATTTTTTGATACCATTTGCCAGCGTTCAGCTTTATTAAGTGAATCCTTAATGATGGTGTATATTTTTTGCATAGTGGAACCAGCGTAATTGTTCTTACTTAATTCAAGCATGAATTTCTCAACACGGTGGGGAGTAATCTTTGAAATCTCTAGATCGCCCAATGCGGGAATGATATGCAGACGTACCCAGTCGCTGTAACTTTTCCATGTGCTTTCTCTTACACTGATCTTTTTTGAGTCAAGCCAATCTGTAAGATAGTCCCTGTAAAGTACTCTAGATGGTTCAACATAATCACCTTTATTTGTAGTGCTTAATAAATCTGCTAATGCTTGTTGAGCCTCTTTCTTGGTTTCAAAGCGCTTTTTTTTCGAATCCTCTTTCCGTTCTCATCTACTCCTAGTGTTGCTTCGTAGTACCAAAATCCCTTTGTTTGTCCTTTTTAACAAAACCAGTCGCCAATATTATCACTCCTTTAAAGTTAGTAAGTTTCGGGGTCTTACATAGGAAATTATAGCATTAAATCAATTGATTACCTATTTGATATTGTTAATTCTAACTGTCTTTCCACCCATCTTTGTTCATTCAAGTATAGGTGTAATATTTGGTATAATTGGCATATGAGGAGTTTGAAAAATACACAGGTGTTTAGTCGTATAAGCAGATAAAGGAAGACAATCCTGATTTGGACGAAGATGATAATGATGAAATTTACAACTAAGAAACGTGAATGCTGGTCAGCATATAAGACTTAAGAATTTGTAATATAATCAATATTTCATGAGAAGAGGGTAATATCAGTGAAAAAGAAACGGGATAGATTTCATATTGCATGCTGGGACAACTATAATCCAAAATCAATCCTAGATTCTTACAAAGATTTTGATCGGTCGTATCTATTTAACGTATATCAATCGGCACAAAAGTTACATACCAGACTTTTAAGTAACCGAAAAAAAGACGAGATAATGTTACGACAGATTGCCCCTATAGTTTATTTGTATAAAAGTTACATTGAGCTAACTTTAGAATACATGATTTCGCATATGCGAACCATAAACAGATTGCATGAAGCGATACAAGGTGAATCCCTGCTTAAAGAGATCAGATTTGATCTTCAGAGATGTGGTCTATTAAAAAGTTTCGAGATGATAGAGTTAGAAATGAAATCTTTATCATGTGATTTCCAATATTCCGAAACCTTCAGGGGTATTATTAAAGGATTTGAAAGTGATTTAAGCGGGGAGGAGCTGGAGTATTTAGACCTCAATATAGAAAATAGATGGTACTCAGACGAATTCCATGGCGGGCTACTCCGTCTAAAAGACGATATTGGTATTATAAATGGTGAATTTGATGACATTCTCGAATTGTTGGACAGTGAGATGGATGAATTGAATGAAATTAAGAGTGAAGTCAATCAAATCTTTTAATAAAAGGAGAACTTTATGGGATGTTTAATAGTCCTAATATGGTTTGTGGTGCTATTTTCCTTTGGATTTGACACGAATTATACAACAGACGTAACAAGTTTCAGTGGTTGGCATTATTCGTGAGTGGTAAAAAGAACTGTTTTAAATGGCTTTGGTCGATTCTGGATTATATCCACTGTCATCTTAATAGTAGTAGGAGGGGCAATAGCAGCATTTATTGATTACAGACTGAAATACAGGAAGTCAAGAGGATATGACGACTGAATAAAAGATGGTTTTAATGGGAGTTGAGATGGTTTGAGGTTTGACATTGGAAAACTCATTTCAGACTTATTTAATATAGCTCCATTCTTTTTCTCTTTGTTGTTCATTTTTCTGGAGTTGTTTTATTTATACCTGATTTTATGAACGAAACACTTGGCATAAGTGGATTTGTAATACAGCAGAAGCAGTGGATCGGAATCACATTTATCATTTCAGGATGTATTGCAATCTCACAAATGATTACTCATATTGTTAAATTTATCTCCAAAAAACTCAAGTTAAGAAAACTACAAAGAAATCGCGAAAAATACCTTGAAAGTTTATCTCAAGAAGAAAAAGAAATTCTCAAGTTTTACTTTTTAAATAATATTAGGACTCAACAAATATCATATAGCAGCGGTATAACAAGGGGACTGGAATACTACCAAATTATTTACAGATCATCAACGATTGGAGGTGGCATGGGCATCTTATTCCCATATAATATTCAACTATGGGCATGGACGTATTTGTTGAAAAATAAGCATTTAATAGATTTGTGATAAAATGAAGATTTTAATTAGGGAGAGTGTTGCATGCATTACCCTTTAGTTGTTGCAGTTATAAAAGAGCCTTATTATCAGATACCTGATTGGTTGAATACAGATGTGGCTTATACTGAATATGTCAAGTTAACAGGTCAAACTACTAGTGATGAAGTTGATTTGTTTATTGCGATGCTTTTGGGATACAACAATATAGACATTAAGGGTACACCTCATGAAGTGTTAAAGCGATTATTTGATGAATTGGATGTAGTAATTGGAGGAGGAATCTATCTCGAAAGCAATGATAGGATAATTCCTCCGAGTTGTTGTTCTGGTCTAGAAGCTTGGAGAGATGTGCTAGATAGTGTTATTAACAGGAAAAGCCCTTGGATGGGTCATAATCCAACACCAAGAATGGAATTCGCTGATAATATAGTGCGTGTTTGGTCGGATGATTCTAATGAAGAAGATGTAGACAAGAATGAACTGTACTATATTGATTTTGATTATGTGGAGTTTATTGCAAAGCTAGAAATGATTGAATCGGACTTAATGGAATTTGCAAGAGTGCCTCTCTTCAATAGATTTTTAGAGTTTGACCTTGAGTTAGCCAATGATGTGGTGAAAAGGTTTGAAAGTTGGTTTATCTTCAAAGGTGACTAAGAGGGGCAGTAAAGAAGTGAATAAAGCGGTGATTTGATTGGATGAAAAGGCATGAAACATTGTATATCTGAATTTTTTAAGCGGTTAGGGCTCTTTGTTATCAGTTTCTTGGTGCTTGGATGGTTACTACAGAATTTAGCGGAAAATGGTTTTTCAATTTGTATAATTTTTGCATCTTTGATTACTTACTTCTATTTTGACAGAAAAAAATGGTCGATAGGTTTAAAGTTGAATGGCTTGTTTTGCGATTTGACCAAGGGGTTGTACGGTGGATGTATTTCTCTGTTAGCCATTTTCACTATTGCTTATTTGTTTGAAGGGCATAAGATAACTGAGTTTGCCTTTGATTGGACAGTGTTTGTTACTTGGACAGTTTTCTGCATTATTGCTGTACTTGGAGAAGAAATTTTAGTTAGAGGGTACATATACGGAATTTTGAAATATAAGTTTGGTGCACTAGCATCATCTTTAATTAGTTCAGGACTGTTCGCTGCATTTCATTTTACTAGATTAGGTATCGACTTCCTTTCAATAACAACTTTGTTTTTGGCTGGAGTATGGTATGCCCAGTTGAGAGAAAAGTCTGGAGCGATTTGGGTTTCATGTGGTTTTCATTTCGCGTGGAACTACACCTCTGGGTTATTGGGGATATGGCGAGATAAAACAATATTGTTAACAACAGAGTTGTCACAGCAAACGTTAATAAACGGTGGCGAGTACGGCATTGAGGGAAGTGTCTTTAGTGTAATGACTTTTCTAAGTTTTGTTGTCTTTACCTATGTAAAGTCTTATAGAACAAATGAATTAAGAATCCAAATGAAAAGGTAATTTGATTAGGGGGGCAATTGTGATTAGAAAAATATTAACTGCACTAGTATCATCCGTAATTTTCTGCCTGTCATTAGCGTTTTTAAACTATACTCCAGAAATTGATCGTGAACCTAATGTACAATACTTTTCTTTTGTCAGTTTGGTGATGATTTATCTGATATATGCCACTCCTGTTTATCTGTTGTTAGGTGTTCCAAGTTCATTAGTAATTGATATTATTAAAAGGAAAATAAAGATTTCAAATTCATTATTTAAGTATGTTTTTCAAGGTGTTGTTTACTTGATTTCTGGTATTTTGGCAACATTTATTTTCTTACTTGTTCTCTCAGGTGGAAAGATACTTTTAGATCTGACAAATACTAGAGGATTCTTTCAACTTGGGGCTATAGCTTCTTTACTTTATTATCACATTTATATTATGAGCTATCTTGTTAAAAGGCAAGAAGGGTAGATAAAACAGCGATTTGAAAGGGTTGTTATGATGGATACAGTAATTGTTACTGTGATAGGGACGCTCAGTGGTACTTTAATTGGAACACTAGGAACTTGGATAATGAATAATCAGAAAAACAAGCATGACAATATGCAAGCCGAAAAAAGAAGAAAATGGGAATTGGAAGATAAGGAACGTACTGAACTGCGAGAAAGTGAACAAAACAAGTTTATTGTTTACAACAAAATATTGAAGAGTGCTAGTGAACACATGATAGTGACCGCTGGAAAGTATATAAATCTACGTGATTTCAAAATAAAAACCTATATGGATAGTGTGCGTCCAATTATCTATGAGAATCTTCACTTACTTGATAAAGAAGTAGTTAGTCGCGTTAGAAAAATTGATACCGAAATTGACAAGATGAATTTCCTAGATGATTCAGAACCTGAGTGGGTTGATAACTGTGCTCGACTCTATGATGAAATGCTTGAGATGATTGAGTCTAAGTATTTAGGATAGAATTAAATATCGTTTTTATTAGGAAATTTGGGGGATGAACCTTTATGAATCAGAAAGTACCAGTAAAATATTTTGATATTCCTGATAAATATGTTGAACTAGATAGCCCAACTGTCTACTCGATTGCTGAGAAAATGGATTTCGTGGAATATTGCAAAGAGCATTATAGTCCTAAGAATATTCGATATTACTTTACTGATAAAAAAGGAAGAAAGGTAAGTCCAAGATGGATTATTACCTATCTGTTTCACACAGGGAGCGATTTACTCAAGCCACTAAATCATGAAACTGAAGTAGAAGTTTACAGTAACTCATATAGCGCAATCAACATTTTTAATAAAATCGGTGTCAAAGTGGAGGAAAAGAATAGATATCTTGATTAAATTGGCATTTCAAAAGGAAGTGTAATTGAGTGAAAATGAAGCAAATGGTTACTGAATGTATCAGTGCCTTGCTGCTTACGTTTTTATTTTCGGTCATAGTATATTATTTAATTGAAGAAAGCTTTTGGGTGCCTGCCGAAAATAAGCCAATCCTATATGGATTATCATTAATATCTTCGATAATGCTTGTTAATTTGATTGTAAAAGTTACAAGACGATAAAATGGGGATTTCATAAGAAAGGAGAGTGTAAATGAGTACATTAGAAAAGGCAATTTACATTGCAACACAAGCTCATGAGGGACAAGTTGATAAGGGTGGCAACCCATACATACTTCACCCTTTGCGAATCATGTTAAAGATGTCGACTGTAGAAACTATGATATCAGCTGTTTTACACGATGTGCTTGAGGATACAGATGTTACAGTGGAAGAACTTCGAAATGAAGGGTTCTCTGAGGAAATCATTGCGGCAGTTATTGCTTTGACCAGAAATGATGACGAAACATATATGGAATTCGTCGGAAGAACAAAGCAAAATTCAATCGCAAGGTTAGTGAAGTTGGGTGACTTAGAGGACAATAGCGATTTGTCAAGGATTCCAGAGCCAACTGAGAAAGACCTTGAGCGACTGCTGCGTTACAAGAGAGCCATTAAAGAACTGCTTTCAACATAGAACGAGAACGGGAAGCACAATGCTCCGATTTGGAAAGGGTTGCTTGAAGTAAATGATGATTTTACCTTAATTAATTACACTATACTCCTGTTAGAACATATGTGGTATTAAAGAAGTCATATGAAATGTTAATTTGAACGGGAAAGAGTGAAAGAGATGGATAAAGAAGAGATTATTACTTTTGAGCACTTTATGGCAATGTATTACTGCAATAATAATGAGAAGCTAACGCAAGGTATACTTGAAAAATACAGTAGTTTTTATCGATTAATGGAAGATCAAGAAGTGGTAGATGAACTTCTGAGAGATTTGACTTTGATCAAGACCGAAATATTTGACAATGAATTAAACGATATATTAAAGCAATATGGTTTTGGAATTTCAATAAACGAATTTCGCTTATTAATCGATCCATTGATAGGTGAATTGAACGAATAAAATGCACACTTTTATTTACACAGTGTCATTAGCAATTTTCTTTTGAACCTGATGCTTACAGGAACTTTTAATAGCACTGCCATGTAAGCATCAGGTTTTAACCTTTCCTAAATCAGGAATTTATTCGTTATACTCATCAGGTGTTGGAGCATTTTGCATTGCAAGATCAAGCGCTAAACCAAAGTCATGGACATTCTTTTTACTAACACTTATTGAAAACTCATCTTCGTCCTCTGCCAATAAATCAAATGTTAAATCGTAAATGTCTGATGAAGTTTTGCTCTGCCAGCGCATTTCTAGATGCTTCTCATAGTGAGAAAATACACCTTTGTATTTTTCAATTGGGAACTGTTTGAGCAAGTCTATAAATAATTGTAATACTTGATTTGTCCATCTAAACTTCAACTCTAGTTCTAAGCAGTTTTCTGAATAAAACTTTGCGACTAACTTACTGCCCTCATCTTCGTCTCTATTATGATACAGAAAAGACAACTCGAGATATCTCCCCGTATCAATTTCATCTTTTAGTAATACTACCATGATGCCCCCCTAATTACCGCACTTACGGTAACATGTGGATTCTTACTCTCCATAGAACCAATCAATCATTGACCATCTACCGTCATTTGGTCTGTTTTTAATCGCTTTACCTGAATCTGTGTAAACCGTAAGTATGTTCTTACCACCCTTGCTCATTACAACGACAAGTTTACTATTCGGATCAACGATGATTTTCCCTCCTGTTACTGTGTCTTCATATGTTTGTAAAGCCTTAATCCCAGTTGATTTGCCTGAAAGAATTCTGTCTATATCTTTAGCTGTAATTCTATCATCGTATGCTGCTGCCTTTGCGTGTCTGGTTATTGTAGTTTTAATCTTCTTTTTTGTTGCATATACTTTCTCGGTTGTATTATTCTTGTCACCCTGTTTAAACGTTAGTTTAATCAGTTCTCTAATTATCCTACCACCTGATCTAATTTCATCCTCTTCGCCTTCAACAAGATCTTCATCTGTAAGCACCTCATTTGCTGCTTTAAGTTTCGCATCATACAAATCAGTGTCAAATCCATCTCTTGCATATGAAGTTTCTGGTGTCAAGAAACTCACGCTCAATACTAGCGTAAGGCAAATCATTAAAACTTTGTACCACTTTGTCATTATTAATCTTCCTTTTCCTGATTATTTGTATCAACCAACAACATAAACACATAATCATATATTTATGTTCTTATGTTATGGTAATACATTTATATAATACCAACATCAGGAATTTAGTCAATATGAAAATATGCAATTTAATGGAAAAATTTTACGGAATTATCCTTTTTACTTCCTAAATTAGTTAATTGTTTTACTTTTATGACCCGAAATGCTCTCTATCTTGTTTGTTTTTACAATCTTCCAATATCTCAAGTTCACGTTCGTTGAATCCTACTTCATTTAGTTTCAGCAGCATCTTGGACATTTCCTTTTGGGTGATCTTCATGCCCCGATATTTCTTAACATTAATGATTGAAAGAGATGCCAATAAAAGAGCTGAAAAAGTATTATATAAATTGCTAGTACCTGTTAATTTACAAGTTGTTATTGAACTAATGAAGTGGCAATTTAGAAATTACAAACCCCAGTTTGTACTAGAACCATTTAACATTGCAATCGATATTTAATGCTATATTAAGAAATAAAAAGGGAGGATGCTCATGGAAACGATCATACTTGAGCCACGAAAAGGAATTGGGCAGATAACGTTAGGAATGACTAGAGAGGAAGTAAGAAAGTACGCCGAAGCAAATGGTTTGAGACTCTACAATCCAAGGAAAGATTCAACGGCGGTGCAGTCCGTTGGAGATTTCAAGGTAGAGTACGATTCAGATGATAGGGTTATCTTCATAGAGCTGTCTTCTTTTAAAGGTGATAAAGATATTGCCTGTATGCTTTTGGATATTAATGTATTTGAGACAAAAGCAGAGGATTTAGTTGAACGAATTGATAAAATTTCTCCATATGATAGAAATGATTGGGAGTTAGGATATAGCTATACCTTTCATGAACTGGGGCTGTCATTTTGGCGACCAAATGTTTTTAGAAATGAGGATATGCAGCAAGAATGGCTTAAAGCCCATGATAAAGAGGAGCAGGAATCTTATTTAATAGATCAGTATTTCAGGACTGTAGCAATAGCAGTGGATGGGTATTGGAAGTAGCTTTCTGATAAAAGAGGCATTTAATTGAGTCTTACAAACTACAAATGGTAAAATACAGGAAAATACACTTATATCAGGAGTGAATGAGCCTATGAAACATGCTCTAATTGTAACAGGTTTATTGGTCACATCTTTGGTTGTGGTCGGATGTTCTGAGCAGCAACAGGTAAGTAAACAAGAAGTTGAAGTTACTCAAGAACAAGCTATGCAAAGTGCAACAGAGACTAAGCCTATTGAACAAAAGGAAGATACTTCAGTGACAAAACCACAAGAGGAAAAGGCGACTGAAGTAAAGAGTGAAGAGAGTAAAATCAGTACAGAAGTGTTTGCATATGCCAAGAGTGTTGATGTAAATGATTCTAGAGAGCTGACTCAGCATATTGATGTTGTGGTACATATGCATGAAGAACTGACTGCTGGGCTTGCTACACAGCATGTACTAACACAAACTTACGACTTTCTTCAACAGGAAGACATTAAGGGAGCTAAAAGCGTTACAATAGGTGTAAAGCAAGGGGATAATCGTGTTTCTCAGTTTACAGTTGATGTAACCAAGTTTAAAGCAGGTGAGCATTTGATTAAATCTATTCTAGACGCTTCAACAATTGATAAGATGAGCGATGAAGTAAAGGAATATGGTAAGGTTTTGGAGTTATGGTAATTGATTTATTTATATTAAATACCCAATTACTAAGAAGACTTTGCCGAATGAGTGAAGTCTTTTTTACTTGCATCTTTCTTTAACTGGATCAGGACTTTACAAAATGCTCAGAGAAGAAAAGAGGTTTGAACGATGTAATGCAGAGTACAAATTCACTCATGAGATAAATGCTTCAAGCTGATTAAGTACAATCAATTTTTAAAAGTAGTACGTGGTGAAACCATGATGCTATTGTAGTTATTCCGATTATCTGGGTCAGTATTCGAAAACATTACCATAAAATCCTCAACTTTATACCAAATCTCATATCTATATTTTTGATTCCCGTACGTATTTTCACCGAAAATATTAAAAATCTGTTCTTTTGTTAATGATTCAAATTTTGCTTGTATGGCAGTTAGACGTTCCTCTCCTTCGTATTTATTAAGCATATATCTATACCCGTTTCGGTCGAAAAAGCTGGTATGTAACCTAACTGAAACATAGTCTTCGTCTTTTATACCAAATTTTGATTTTAGTTCTTCTTTTGTAAGATGAAAAGTGATATCACCACCTAAATTTCCTTCATGGATATTCTCTAGAATGTGGGTAAGAAACTCTTGAGCGTTTGATTGAGATTCTTGGGGTTTGAATCTTTCATAGGCGGTCATAGATGAAACATCTTTCACATAGGAAAATGCCGGGGTAAGAAGATACATTATTAAACCAATTACTAGGGCTATTTGTTGGATCTTATTCATGCAAGGCCTCCAGGATTATTTCACGATTTCGTTCATTAGTAGTACTTTTTCAACAGATCTTGGTTCGGCATAAGTGTTTATCTTTAAGGTTGTATTGCATCACCTCGTTAGTTGCAAGTTACTTCCAAAATTATCATTATATCGGATTTAGTGTTTAACACAACAGTAATTTTGAATAGAACAAAAGGAACTGTCAGTAATGTTGAAAAAAATACCCCACCTAGATAGGTGAGGTAAAAAAATCATTACAATTTTTTAAGTACCTACGGTTCGATAACGGTGTAACTAATCGTGCTTTTCCGACCTTGACTATCGGTGACATCATAAGAAACTGTCGCGGTTCCGCTGGCGTGTCTCCTAATCATTAAGACACCAGAATCATTTGTAATGGTCACTTTCGCAGGAGCACTGCTGGTTAAATTAGATAGGGTTACTGTGCCTCCGTAACCGTCGACTGCTACCGCATCTGAGTATATTCCCAAACCAGCACCAACTTTTATAGAAAAAGTAGCGCCGTTTTCCCAACCTGGATTAAGAGTAACATTTGCAGGTGGTCCGCTATTCTCGTCTTATACCTCTCTATCTCTCGGTTTTATAACGAGCCTACACCGTGCGGGCGACTTTCATCGCACACGGCGTTCCCTCAGCGGGCAAAAAGGTAAAGATTTACAACGGGCAGTTTTAGCCTATCAAACTCGTCTCACAAAATTCTCACAAAAATATCTCAAGCTAAGACTGTGCACAACACACGATTTGTTAAATGAGAATCTAGAAAAGGGTAGGTGGTGTAGGTGAAAGATAAGCTGATCGAAAAAGTATGTGAAAAATGCCCCGCTACTCAATGGGGCAAGAAATCGATCTGTAGTGTCCACAACCTCCACGTTGGTAAGATCGAAACCTGCCCGGAGTGGGACAACTACATCATAGAGAATCAAGGCTTGCTGGATCGAAGCGGGCAGCTCGCCTTTATCAATCTTGAACCAGCGCTTGAAGTAGTACAGAAAATCGAAGAAGAAATCAAGGATTATCATTGGATGGTCAAAGAGGTAGAGCGTTTGAGAAAGGAAATTGATAAAGCGATTATTTCAAATCCGGCGATCCAGCAAAAGTTAGTCGCTACTTATGGTGATGCAGGAGGTATGCCAAGTGGGAAAGGTGTACGCCTCTCCACCATGACTATTCCGGAAGAACGGTATGAAAAGCGAATCGAGCGAATGAAAAGCCTTGAAAACAAGGTGCGGCAGATAAACGAATTTTCATTAAACCTGGAGGACAACAAATACAGAACAGTCCTGGAATGAATGATGGACGGCATGCGTATGAACAGTATTGCAAGGCACGTAGGAGTTTCACGGCAACGATTAAACGAGATTAAGCGGGATATCGTAAACCGATTGGCGAGGGAACTATACTATGAAGAGTTGTTAGGTTTCTAGTAGGTAGACGCATCTGACACATTTAAAATTCTTGACGTTTATAGGTGAAACAATGAATCAGCCGCTCAGGTACGAACTGAGTGGCTGATTTTTTGTGGGGCACTTGTTACTAAAGGAATAAACTATTCTCCCAATGCCACATCGAATAACAACGAATAGAATTTAAAGAAAATATTGGAATTAATATTAATATTATGGTAAATTTGATTACGGATAACAAAAAACAGATTAGAAGGAGTCCTACTAATGTTCAAAACAATGCTTAAAGCAAGTACTGTCGCGCTAATTCTTGCTATTAGTTCAACTACAGTGCCTGGTTATGCTGCAAGTAATGAGGTAACAGAATCATCCGAGATTGAACCACAATTTGAATTATCAGATGAGCAAAGGGAAGCAATAGAATTTTACGAGGCTTATAAAGCTGAAGTTTACGATCCTAGTTCAGAAGAAGATGATAGTGGCGTAATGTTGAGAGCGAAGTATGACGATAATCAAAAAGCATTACGCACTGGCAATGCAATTGAGGCTTTCCTAAACGATGATGAGGGATTATCTCTATCTGATATGAAGAGGTTAAAAAATCATGCAGACGAGGCAAGAGATACAGCTGAGCGGTATTACAAAAGTGACTCAATGTTAAGAGATGCCTACAGACATTTTCTGTGGAATTATCTTGGTTCTAATGATAGTCGCCTAGGACAAGTACAGACTCGCATTGCAACAACAAATCATGAATGGGGATTGCTCCTTCGTCAGGATGCACTTGACTATTATGATGAAAGATTAAGTTATTATACCGATTTAGGCTTAAATGGATTAGAAGCGATGGGTCCTGCATTTGGGGATACTTTAAATCGTTTGCCAAAAATGAAAAGAAACAAGATCTCTTCGTATAGTGATTTTAAGAGTGTTGCTGATGATTCGAATGTAATGGATTGGACCAATAATTATTATGGCAGATACTATTCCTATATGGATGATCAAGATGCTGCATTTAAACAAGCAAAGCCATTCTTGATTTTGGCTGAAAGTAAAGTGAAATCCTCAGACTATAGAAAAGTGTACGATGGAAATTGGTATAAATAATTGTTTGATTAGAAAACCTGTTGCTACAATGTAACAGGTTTTCTAAATCACTTGTCGAATAGTTTAATATGAAAAAATAGCATCGAGGTGCCAGTTAATGAAAAAACGCTATATATTCTTAAGTGTATTTCTGTTTATCTTTGGAGTTTTCTTCTATCAGTTAACTGGTGGTACGGCTAAAGATGTACCTAATTTCAACAGCGTTTATGATGAGTCTTTTAATCCTCAGGAGTTTATTAAGTCTGCAAGAAGCGGCGATCTGAATAAAGTTAAGTTCCACATTGAGAAAAATATCGATCCTAATGTAACTGATAGTGACGGAAGGACTGCCCTTTTAGGTGCTGTTATTGAAAAACAATATGAAGTCGTAGATTACTTACTTCTTAGCAAGGCTGACCCGAACAAGAAAGATAATTACGAACAGTCACCACTCAAAACTGCCATGGAAATAAATGATAAAAAACTGATTGAGTTGCTCCAACGTAATGGGGCTATTGAGTAAACAGGCACCGATCTAGGTGCTTTTTCTTTTGGAAAGCAAGGTTGTAAGGTTAATGAACGAACGGTTGACATATCTGACACTTTTGACGGTTTTTGCAAGCAAATCGATAAACGCTCTATACTAAGGCTACGCACGATGAATAAGCCGCTCGGGTAATTTGAAGTGCACCCCCTAAAGTAGACATTTGAACTTTAGGGGGTGCACTTTTATGTTAGCAAAGAAAGGGCAGAAGTTTAAACGTTACGGTGAAGAGCTTCTTCTTCCATCTCAAATCGGAAGGGTTCTACCTGTATGATATCCGAAGTCTAGACGAGGCACAAAGGTGAATTGAGGAGTGTATTTAATTTTACAATCAAAGTCGGTCACAAAGAAAATTAAAAATGCTAACGCCTGTTGAATTCAGGCGTCAGCTATCGACCTACCGGTGGGGGGTATTCTTACTGTCTACTAAATGAGGTATTCATCACAATAAGCAGAAGTTATTTCTTGACGAATTAGGCAGCAAATTTGCTCAAAGGGTATTTATCAATGGAGTGTCAAGCTAGTTATTGACTATACGTTCAACTTCGTTTGTAAGCTCAGAGATATTTTCTCCTGAATAATTTTCTTGCAGGAAAAAAAGATTATTATGTTTATTACCATGTTCTATTACTTCCAATGAAACTTGGGATACAAGGGTGTTCTCGTCATTAATCTTTATTTTTCCTTGAACTGACCCTACTATGTTATAAACGTCATCTTTATCTTCTGTTAAGAAAACAAAATATTTATTTCCTTCTTTCATAGGTATACTTCCTTCAATGCCTACCGATGTTATTCTGGGTTCACCAAGATCATCATTCACTTTAGATCCTCGCTTTCCTGCGAAATATTTGGCCACCTCTCTTTCATCGAATTCCCCTCCAGTTTCCAGTACAGATACTGTATCATCTATCTCTACATCACCTTTATAGACTTTAGTTAATCTTAATTCAGAGACTGTATATACATCTAGTCTTTCATAATTAGCGTTATTTTCTTGAGAAATAACTTCAGCTTCGGCTATGATATCTGCATTTTTAGCTAGACCCTCCACGTTAGTGAATGTCTCGGTAAACATTGCTTCACCAGAAACTATTCTATAATCTGAATCACTGGAATAAAGGAAATTTTGATTTTTTAAGTCGCCTATATAGTAAACAGCAAGTCCTGCAATTGTTATAAAACCAATAGTAGCTAATGCTATTTTTTTTGTGGATTTTAAATTCTTAATGCTAATCATTAGTATTCTCCTTCCAAACACTTGATAAATTGGTGTTGAAATATAAATTAATTAGGGTCCATACAATAGTGCTGCAGCTTTAATAGCATCATCATCGGGATAATAGATTCCCCATTTAGTCCATGGTGTTGAATCCGCATACATCAGGGTATCACTGTGAAAATCAGTATGAGCGATTCCGATGGCATGACCCATCTCATGAGCAATCATAGCTTGGAAAACAAGTTCTTGTTCTCGTGCAATCGGTAAATTATAGGCTTCACTATCTATTTTGTACTTATCGAAATCTTTTTGTCTAAGAATTGTTGTAAATTCATACTTTTCATTCCATGGATGGACTTGTCTATTTCCACGAAAAAACATGGTTACTCCAAGTACCCCTTTTTCATAAGTGTATCCAGTGAAGTCCATAATTGAGTCATTTTTAATACCCGTTAATCTCCATTTAACCCCAGTGTTTCCGGTGTTGTTTGTTTCATTCCAATCTGCCACTGCTGATTTAATCAGCATTCCTTGTTGACTATTCTCCTCATCACTCATCCAGTATTTTTGGTTATTAATATGAACATCATACTTATAACCGAAAATATTAAAAGCAAGGGCTTCTTTTTCGAAAATCGTGTTAAGCCCTAAGACTGCTAAGAGGACATAAAAGATTGGTATTAAGTATTTTTTTTTCATAATCTAATTTCTCCCTCATCTAAATTGAACTAATTTTATTTAGGATAACGTGCTGAAGAATGTATTATAGGAACCCCTTTTTTTGGTACATTTATCCTAATTTTCATATATTACTATATTTAGTTAATTTAGTAAAATGTAACATTGTGTATTTTATTGTATATTTCTTGTCGAAAGCTAGAATATGAGCATGTTGAATTGGTAACCGTTTTATTAGTTGTTTCAAAAAGAAGTTATCATGATAAGCTCTAACATCTATGTAATCAATTTCATAATTGCTTTTCTAAAAAAAGCTTAGACTGACCCTGCTGTTTAAACTGTCCACTTTGTAAAGATCACTTCTAAAAAAGCTAGGCAACGTTAAGAAGATGATCTCTGTATTGAACAGTTTTTTGTCCCACTCCTTCATGTTATTGTTAACTCTATTGAAAGGAGTGTGCTTTCCAGTGATACCATCGTTCTATTTCATCGTACCTTGGTGTGAAGCCAGTACAATTGGAGAAGTCGCATTCCTGTTTCCAGACTTACCACCTCGACTTTATGTGCAAGTGCGGAATATTTTCGGATCGAACGGAATTCCCATTGAAAAGTTTAAAAAGTGATCACATAATATAAGAACAAAAGTTCGCAAGTGAGGTGTTTGCTGTGGAGGCAAATGAATTAGTCATGGGGTGGCTAATTTGGCATCAAGCCGTTAAGTATATCCAGCACGATTTGGCGAAAGTGGAGTCATTAGACTTAAAAATTCCTAACCTCGGAATGGCTCTTCTTCGACAGGTCGGGAGCCTTGCCTTTAAAAAGAAGCAGGAAGCAGCAAAAGAACTGCAATCAAAGGGCATACGAGTTGTGAAGGAAAAGAATGAAAACAGTGAGGTTCTGATCGCATGGGCGAAACGTGGTCAAGTGGACATTCTTTGCGTGCATGAGTTAACCCTACAGCAAGAAGGACAGGGGCGTATTGAAGAGTTGATGGAAAATATTGTTGAAGTAAAAAGGAGCCTGTCGATTTAGTCGATGGGTTTTTTATTTGTTCAAGTTAATCAAACGATTCGACATATACATACAAATGGGAGAGGATAATAATATGAAAAATAGTATTAACATTTTGGAATCTTATCCAGATGTGCTAGATGTAAGGGACATAAAGCAGATAATGAACATTGGACAGCGCCAAGCGTATGAACTTTGTAATTCAGGCCAATTCCATATAGCAAGAGCTGGAACAAGAATTAAGGTAGCAAAAAGTGTGTTTCTTAATTGGTTAGAAGGGAACTAAGAGGAGTGAATATCTCCCCTTAGTTGGCATCAAAAGTGGGTGGCAAAATGGGTGGCGAAATATCGGAAAAAGCAGTATTTCTAAGGTTAATAGAGGTTAATTGATTACCTTAGAAACGTTGATGTTATGCGATTTAGGATATGAAGGGATAAGAGGGGATACGGTGATGTCTTAATTGACAGGGTGGGGGTCGCTGGTTCGAACCCAGTCCGGATCACCATAGTATGAACGTTAGAACCCTTGAGAAATCAAGGGTTTTTCTTATATCCTCGTCCAACCACTCTGACAACATAATCCTTCTACGTTGTCGCTTGACAACATTTTTCAACTTGTGGCGTATATCATGAAAACGAATGGCTGGGAGTCCGCTTTTCTTCGTGATTCGTTCGTAGTGTTGCAGCAAGTTGAGAGGGTCTTGTGGACTATGACTCACAATCAAAAGATTATGGAGCAATTGAGGCTTACCTGAAAGCAGCAGTCAACGAGCTGCCCTGTTATTCGGTCCGTGTATAGGGCCCTTACGCTGTTGTATAGGAAATGGCGAACGGGGAGCCTGCAAACATTACTGGCAGACTTATGCCTGGAGCAGGGGCAAGTTCTCGAAAGCTGCTAACCTCTATCAGTACCAAAATGGACAGGCGCTCGCAGGGCACATAGTAGACTACAAAGATGCCTTGGGCGGCGAGGGCAGGTGGAATACTAGTCCACCTGCTGTGGAAAAACCTGTGAACAAGTTTGACAAGCAATCGGCAGAGGAAGTAATCGCGATTCTCGGTTCGGTCTGGATGGCAAGCGATAACGATCCAGAGGTCAGGGAAGTCGCTCACTACGCTGCTAATGCTTTGCGTGATGCAGCAAACATATCCAAATAATAGTGTAGCCCTCCTTTATCTTAACAGGAGGGCTTAATAGATTATCATCATTAATGATAAATGTTTCTATCGTTTTCATTTTTGTGTACTTTTTAGTGCTCGGATTAATTGTTGGAGATTTAATAAAATAACAAGGAAGTATACTATAGGTACAAAAATTGAATTCATCCCAGTTTGTTCACTATTAAAATAGCTGCCTATAACAAAGCATAAAACTACTATGTTAACTGCATATAATTTCCAGTATTTCCTTGATGGATTCTTATTAATTGTGAAAAACAAAATGATCAAAAAAACAGCAATTACACCAAACAATACGATGTTCATCATGTTCACATTAACCATATTATCGCTCCCTTAGAGTATTAAAAAGTCGCACGAATGCGGCTTTTTTCATCGACTTATTGAATCATGAACTTTTTGAAACTAAATTTGAAGGTATATTTAAGACGGATTACAGGACTGCTCACGACAGAACGGTAGATTCTGGGCGTCCATGGTATCCACCAGAGGAGGAGTAATATTGGCTTCATATGTTTTGTTACTAAAAGAATTTGAAAATGATGAAACTGTTGTCTACAAATTTGGACCAAATGAAAATATAATGGGTAAAATTGAATTAAACAAATTAACCAGAAAATTTTCTGAGCTAGAAGGTATACCCGACCCAAGTATTCCATCCAAGTTTTATTTTGACAGAGCGGCACAGCGGTTGGCAGTTTGTCTAATTAGAGAAGGCGGAAATTTTCCGGAAAGAACGGCGTTCGAATCTTAGTAAAGTCCTTGTGCTTTGGTGGGGGCTACTCAGTGCCTAATAACCTCTTCACCTTGAAGGATTGACATATCTGACGTTTTTGACGGTTTTTGCTAGCAAATCAATATTTGCTCTATACTAAGTATACACACGATGAATAAGCCGCTCGGGTAATTAACCGGGCGGTTTTTGTTTTAGGTACACGAATTTGGAAGGAGTAAGAGTATTGAGCTAATCGGATGGTTGCATGTCCTAATCTTTGACTTGCCACTTTAGGATTGACACCTTGAGTAAGAAGAAGCGTCCATGGGCATGTCTTGGGTCATAGAGACACATTTTTGGAAATTCTACGCTCTTTAAGACTCGTTTGTACGTTCTGTTCAGATTTGAAGGGATTGTGGTGTCTCTAATATCTTACAAACGCCAAAACTATTATCTTGATAACCTGTACCTCAAGCTCTCTTTTCTTCAAAACGCATACTTCTGTACTCAGCTGCCACAGAGTCGCTCTAAAATGTCAAAATTGGTAAAAACAAGCAGGAATCTGTCGTTTTTAGTAGAATATAACCCTCAATAAGTAATTGAGGTGAAAAAGTTAAATGCTGTTTGTCCTATTTTCAACATTAGAATACCTCGCAATTTTTGCTCTTATGACTACACTATTTCGGTTTGGTTTTTTGGTGCATATCAACCGGATTCTCTTTGTGAGTCTGGTATTAATGCTTTTCTCGTTTGGGCTACGACAATTTACGCCATATGAAGACTATGCAACCATAGCCCAAGTCGTCATAATCTTTGGGGCATTAATCTTAGTATGGAACGTGAATTGGGGACATGCTGCCTTAATGACTATTATCACATCAGGAATATACTTGGGTATTCAGATGATGGAAGTGTTCTTCCTGACCGTTATAGGAATCCTAGAGACAATTGAATCGTTAGGGGATCGAAGCATCAACACAGGGTTCATATTCCAGACAATCTCCGCATTCCTTACCTTTGCATTATGCTATGGACTTAGGAAATGTAGACTGCAATTTACATTTGTCAGAGACGGAGCGCCTTTCTTTATTCACCATAGAATCAACATGGTTATTTTGTCACTGATCATTGTAACAGGTGTATTGATAACGGTCTTGTTTAAATTAGCAAGTACATATGGAATTGCTTCCTTAGTGTGGATTTTCTTTGGGATGGCAATCGGAATCACTATACTGGCATGGCTGGCTATAAAAAGGGATGGGGAATATGATTGAAACTCTCGCTGAAAGAATAGCCATACAACTAAAGTCGATCAATCCGCATGAAACGAAGTCAGTCCCTACAATGAAGTTTGGGTTAATCCTTATCATCAACATGCTGCTCATCATTACGATTAGCCTTACCCTTTCACTCATGATAGGGACATTTCAAGGAACATTAATCACATTGGCCGGATTTTTAGTACTACGCCAATTTTCAGGAGGATTTCACTACTCATCGTCCGTCTACTGCACCATGACAAGTATAGTGGGAGCTGTATTAATCCCTCTAGTTCCCCTTCCTAATGATTTTGTCACCCCGATAATTATCATCACATTAGTCCTAGTAGCACTTTTTGCACCCCAAGAAATGGAAATGCAATCACGACTATTCAAACAAAATCAGACGTTGCTCCTCAAAAGCATCTCAATTATCATCGTCAGTTTATTATTTTTCATAGAAAGCGAGACGCTGGTAAAGACCTTCTTTGTGCAAGCGCTGACGCTAATTCCACTGAAAGGAGGTGGAAAAGATGAGAAATAAAGCGATGATGTTCGTAGCGAAACATGTTTCTACAATTGCTTCATTTGTTGCGGTATTGGCGGTAACTACAGCATCCTTTGGTTTCGTGGGGAAACCTGAAATTCCAGAGGAATTAAAGAAATAATGGGCAATGAACGGGGAAAAATGGTTGTCCCATTGCAATTCTGTAAGTCTTTACTTTATGAACAGAACATCCGTGTATGATTATATTGTACTTATAGACTGCTTCTTTCAAATCATTACCAATAACCTCATTCCCCTTGATGGACAAGGGGGTTCTTTTTTTTATTGCGCTTGGTTCATTGGCGTCTACAACACTGTTTTTTGAATCGTTAATGAATCCAAGTGGACTGTCTCTTAGTCGGAAAATCGACTTTCGAGACAGCCCTCCTTGTTTTTACATACGCTTAACGCTTAATGAAACTTGGAAATAGCGAATTTAGCTGTAAAATTCATTTTTTTCATATAGGAAGAGTTCGCTCCAGCTTGAAATTGTACAGAAATATTGCCGTCTTTTTCTGCTTGAAAGACGCGTCCGTAAGGTGAATTAGTAGGGTATGTACCAATCACTTGATTATCCGCATCAAAGACTGTATAAGAAATCGGGAATCCTGAATTGGTTACAAATATCGTAAGTTCTTCTCCCTTTTTAAGCGAGAAAGATTCTTTTTGCGTTACTTCGTATGAGCTCAGAGAATAGTATTTCGTAACTTCTCGCATGTCTAAAGCCGTTGTTGCTGCGCTAGCATTTGAGACTTCCAATCCTGGCAAAGATACACCTGATAGTACTGCAATTCCTAATGCCCCTGCTAAAATAGCTTTTTTCATAATTGTAATGCCTCCTTTTTTGCTCATCCATGAGCGAAAGTAAATATTTGGAAATTACATCCATTATAATCTCGTTGAAAATGGTTATCAATAAGTTTTTTGTTCGATTTGTTAGATTACCTCGTACGGCGTGATAAACAGGGCATAAAAAAAGAGAGTGATTCAATTGAATCAACATCCCCCTAAAAACGGCACACACATCCCTGTATCCGGACAAAACCCTTCATTCGCCGCACACAACCTCTCCGTAAACCCAGGCTCCTCCTGCGCCAGAAACTTATAGTAACAAACAATTTCATGATTCCTTACAGCTAGACTATTCAACTGAAAATCCAACAAATTCTTCCGATCCACATGCTGATAGTACAAACCTTTCTTCGTAAACGGAGGAGGGTACACCTTGGACGGCAAAGTCGGAATAATATCATGAACATTCACGATCCGAACACTGTTCTTTACAGTCTCATTAAACCGCGAAGCAAAGACAGGATCTCCGACACGAGGACTCCCATACGTATACACAACAGGTCGCATAAACTTCGTATTCACCGCAATATCCAAACCAGCAAGTGCGGCCAAACCTCCCCCTAAACTGTGCCCCGCAACAAATAGTCTTTTCGATCTTGATAGCTTGCTCAACTCCCGAATCAATTCATCTCTCGCAGATTGATAAATACAAGTAAACCCACGATGGGTCTTTCCTGCCTTTTTGACAAAACGATAGGGGACTTGATACAAATCTTGATCAGACTCATTGTCATTAAACGTGCGTGTTCCCCGAAAAGCAACAACAATACTGTCTGGAGACTCGGCTACAAAACCAAATATCTCTTGCTCTGGAGTCTCAACACCAGCCAATGCTCGAATCGTCGAGCGCTGACGATACCCTTTTGGCAAGACAAGTGAATCTGTTTCAAAAAGCTGATAGGCCTGATGGATCATGGCCGCAAGTAAAATCGCATCTTCGCTGTTATATATACGATCGATCATTCATGTGTCTCCCTTTCTGAGTTTCCAGGCTGTAAAAGCTAGCATTTGCCTTGAAACGGAATACACGTATCGGTATCGGGACAAAACCCCGGATTTTCCACACAGAGCGTTTGGGCATAATCAGGGTCAAGCTGAGTGAGGCTATGAAAATAGCAGGCGATACTATCGTTGCGAGGCGTATTATTCAGTTGAAACGAGATCGGAAACTTGTTTTTTACATGTTGATAATAGATACCTTCCTGGGTAAAAGGAGGCGGATACTTTTGATCGGGGAATGTAGGAAAAGGGTCGTGAACATTTACAATGCGTAGACTATTGGCAACAACTTTATTAAAGCGTGAAGCGAAGTGGTGGTCACCAATACGCGGACTGCCATAGGTATAAACGATTGGTTGCCGAAACTGCGTGTTTTCCGCAATATCTAAAGCTGCCAGCACAGCTAGCGCGCCGCCGTAGTTGTGACCAGTAATAAACAGCTTTTTAGATGCTGAAAACTGATTTATTTTTCTGAGTAACCGATCCCGTGTTGATTGATACAGGCATGTAAATCCACGTGAGGTTTTCCCTGCATCTGTAACAAAAGGATAGGGGACTTGGAGGATGTCATAAGCTGCCAAAAGGTCTGCCGGATATGCTGCGTATCCTCTGAAGGCAATGATGATTTCATCTTTTGATTCTGCTACAAAACCATATACATGTTCTGTTGGATTCTCTGCATCTGCAAAAGCCCGAATCGTATATCGAAGCTGAAAACCTTTGGGTAAGATAAGCTCCTCTTCAAAAAATAGGAGATAAGTCTGATAGCTCATGGCTGCAAGGAAAATGGCAGCCTGACTAGTAAACATGTTGTCTTCGTCCGAGAAAACCATGTAGACAAATTCCTTTCCAAACAAGAATAAGGATCTAACACTTTTGAAAGGGCATATATCGAACTCTTGTCTGTCCCTCCCAAATGATAGCAGGGCAATTCTATTCGAATGACACTTACCATGAGCCTATGTTTTTACGATGGAATGCGTGCTTGTATGAAGAAAATATATGACTGCTTATCGGACAGGAGGGGAGGGTGCAATGACGAATTATAAAGTGGTGTGGAAGAAAAAGGAAAAGGAAAAGGAAAAGGGGCGCGTACGCAACGCTCCCCTTTTACAAAGGTTTTGAGAGGATTTCAATTCCCACATCTATTGTTTTCTCTACTCCCATAAAGGTTAAAAGTATTTTCGCTCTATTTTTGTGCCTATCCACTTTTTTGATAATGCCTTCCAGTCCTATTAGGGGACCCGCTTCTACGATCACCTTTGAATTTTCTAGATAAACTTTTGAGTAATCGACAACCTCACCGTTTCCCATGAGTTGGAGTATCAGGGTGATTTCTTTTTCGTCAATGCTCGAATAATAAGCGCCCTCATCTTGCGAATAGTAACTACCGTTATTGACCAAACGCAAGCTTCCAGGAATTTTTTTGATTTTATGGAACATTTCGTTAGTCATTTCAGTCTTAATAAGTACATACCCAGGAAAAATATTCTTGATGACATTATACACAATGCCTGACTTTTTCTCAGGAACCAATCTCTTCGGCACAACGGACATTAAAGACTGCTCATTAAAATAGAGTTTGAGGTACTTTTGAACGACTTCTTCTTTACCAGATTCTACAAAGATGGCATACCATTTCAAGGTGAGCAATCCTTTCATTATGAAGTGGATTCGTAAGTATCTGGAGCGCTGGCTGCTTTCCAAAAAAAATGGGAATGATTGAGTAGATGAATTACCATTTTTTATGGTATTATACTAAATATACCCAATTTTTTTGCGTTATGCAATAAACTCGGTTGTTGTAACATTCTGTATAAATATAAAGAGATAGCGATATAAGTTTTTTATCGAAAGTAAAATCCCTTAGGGAATTTAAGCGATGTTTCGGCACGTTAAAGGAACGTAGGGAGGTCATACGGAGAAACAGTAGTGTGTATATTTATTTACCCACGAACTGGGGAAGCTCTGCCCTTTGGCATAGTAGGAGAACGGAAGGCGGAGAGAGGAATGCATACGTTTTCACAGATATCGACCAGAGAATTCGTTATAAAAGGTACAGATAGAGAGTTTCGTGCCAGTTTGTGCATAGGCTACTTTTCTGTTCCCGCAGATTTTTTAAAAATAGTAAAATTCCTGCACCCAAAAGAATTCGAGTACTATTTTCATCTGGAGTTTGAGCGGAGAGTAAAAAGCTACCTGACAGGGAGATATGTCGCCAAAAGAGCTGTTTCGGTTTTGACTGGAGAAGACAGCTTAGAGCGAATATGTATGGAACAGGGCATTTTTCATCACCCTGTCGTGAACTTACCGAATACAACTAATGTCCAAGTGAGTATCACCCACTGTGACGATCTTGCAGCCGCCATTGCTTTTTCGGAAGAGCTACCAATGGGGATTGATATGGAGAGAATTAGTGTTGATAGAAATAAAGTTCTAGAGACGCAAATGACTGTGAAAGAGAGCAGCTTGTTCTCGTACTTGCCTTATTCCTATGAAACGAATCTTACTCTTTTCTGGACAGTCAAGGAAGCGTTATCCAAAATTTTGAAGACAGGCTTAACAACCTCTTTTCATATCTATGAAATAAGCCAAGTGGAGGCAAAGGACGGGGTTGTTTATAGTCATTTTGAAAACTTTCCTCAATACCATACGGCATCCTTTATCCTTGGTGACTATGTGTGCTCGATCACCTACCCGAAAAAGACAGAGTGGAGTGTTGCTGTAGTAAAGGATGTACTTCAGGAGATAGAACCATCCATGACAAATCTCGGATAAAAATTCCCCATTAGCGGTCAATTGACCAGGCTGTGGGGAGTTTTCTTTATAAAAAACCTTCATGAAAACAAGGGGTGCATCATACATGGAAAAGCCTGTTGTGTTTATGTTTTCTGGACAGGGGTCTCAGTACTATCAGATGGGGAAAGACCTTTTTGATCAGAATCCGGTATTTCGCAAATGGATGCTTAGGTTAGATGAAAAGGTACATTCCCTGATCGGGGAGTCTGTCCTTGCCCAGTTATATGATGACACGAAGCGTCGAGACGACATATTTGATCGCACCCTTTATACGCATCCCGCCATTTTTATGGTGGAATACGCTCTGGCCCAGGTTCTCATGGAAAGCGGAATGAAGCCCGACTATTGTCTGGGGAGCAGTTTGGGGGAGTTTGCGGCGGCGGCTGTGGCTGGGATCATGCCTGTGGAAGAATTGCTGCAACTCGTGGTTGAACAAGCCACCCTTTACGAAACGTATTGTCAGAAAGGGAGTATGCTTGCGATTCTCCACAATCCCGATCTTTATTATCAAGAGCCGCTCTTGCAGCGAAATAGTGAGTTGGTAGCGGTGAATTTTCATTCGCATTTTGTCATTTCCGGGAGCAGTCATCAGCTACAGCGCATGGAGGATTATGTAAAAGGCAAGGGGATTATTTGTCAACGACTACCTGTATCGTATGCGTTTCAC
Organism: Brevibacillus sp. NPDC058079; assembly: GCF_042885155.1. NCBI lineage: Bacteria > Bacillati > Bacillota > Bacilli > Caryophanales > Paenibacillaceae > Brevibacillus > Brevibacillus sp. NPDC058079. The sequence goes on along the minus strand of NZ_JBHVSO010000002.1, from coordinate 641,369 downwards.
TCATCTTACATCGATCCGGCTGAACCACATTATCGGGAGGTATTGAAACATAAATCGTTTGGAATTCCCCAGATTCCCTTTGTATCGTGTGTTCATGGCGAAATCATGAAGGAACTGCCAGTTGACTACTTTTGGCAAGTGGTAAGAAAACCAATGCAGCTTCCAAAAGCTGTCCAAGAGCTGGAGAAACAGCAAAGCTATATTTATTTAGATTTGGGACCAGCAGGAAATTTGAGTAATTTTACAAAGCGAAATCTGCGGCAAGATTCACAATCAGAATGCCACTCGATTATCACTCCTTTTAAAAAGGATGGCGAAAATGTAGAGCGCATCAAGCAGCTATTCTCAAATAAAAGTTTGAATACAAACAGAAAGGAAGGCAGAAAAATGACCACATATGTTTTCCCAGGGCAGGGCTCCCAAATAAAAGGAATGGGGGGCTCTCTTTTTGATGAGTTTCCAGAAATAACGGCCAAAGCTGATCAGATATTAGGTTATTCCATCAAAGAATTATGTCTGCATGATCCAGACAAACAATTAAGTAAAACGCAATTTACCCAGCCTGCTCTGTATGTGGTAAATGCGCTTAGCTATCTGAAAAAAGTGAAGGAAACCGGGAAAAAACCTGACTATGTGGCGGGGCACAGCTTGGGTGAGTACAATGCACTTTTTGCATCAGGGGCGTTTGATTTTGAGACAGGCTTACATTTGGTGAAAAAAAGAGGCGAGTTGATGAGTCTGGCCGTCGGTGGAGGGATGGCGGCTGTGATCGGGTTTACTTTGGAGCAAGTGGAACGCGTATTACATGAAAATAATTTGACCAGTATCGATATTGCCAATCACAATTCTCCTGCTCAATTTGTGATTGCAGGTCGAAAAGAAGATATCGAGCGTGCCAACCCTGTTTTTCAGGAAGCAGGCGTAAAAGTATACATACCGCTAAAGGTGAGCGGAGCATTCCATTCCCGTTACATGAGTGATGCGAAGCAGAACTTTGAGGACTATTTGAATCAGTTTGCGTTTTCCAGTATGACCATCCCTGTGATTTCCAATGTTCACGCAAGACCCTATAAACAGAGCGATGTGAAACGAAATTTGGTTGAACAAATTACACACCCAGTGAAATGGAATGACACCATTCGATATCTCCTGGCCTTGGGGGAAAACGAAATAGAAGAAGTCGGCCCTGGTACTGTGTTGACCAAATTAGTTACTACGATCCGAAATGAAGCAGAGCCGCTGATCATAGAAGTGGAAGAAGAGAAAGAAAACATGGAGCAAGAGGTAAAGCCGGTTGCTATCGCCGTACAGGCGGAAGAGATATCGAACCACATGGAGCAGCCTAAAGGAATTACCGCTTCTTCACTAGGAAATCAGCAATTTAAGCAGGACTACAAACTGAAATATCCCTACCTGGCAGGAGCGATGTACAAGGGAATCTCATCGGAAAAGCTGGTCATTAAAATGGGGAAAGCCGGGATGATGGGCTTTTTCGGAAGCGGTGGCTTACAGCTGGATAGAATCGAGCGTGCCATCCAACAGATTCAACGTGAACTACAGCAAGGCGAGCCGTATGGGATGAATTTGCTGCATCATCCAAGCGACCCGTCGATGGAAGAAAAAACCGTCGAGCTGTATCTTGCTTACCAAGTGAGGGTGATTGAAGCATCTGCATTTATGGCGATTACCCCTGCGTTGATTATCTATCGGGCCAAGGGATTAAAGCGGACGATGAACGGGCAAGTGGAGGCGGCAAACAAAATTTTTGCCAAGGTATCACAGCCTGAAGTAGCGGAAGCCTTTTTAAGTCCGGCACCTGAGTACCTGATAGAAAAATTGCTGCAAGAACAAAAGCTGACAAGGGAAGAAGCGAGTCTGTTACGAGAAGTTCCGATGGCGGATGAGTTAACGGTGGAGGCCGATTCTGGAGGAAATACTGATCACGGTGTAGCATCTGCTTTGATGCCAGCGATGATCAGGCTCCGAGATAACATGATGCACAAGTATGGATACCGTAAGCCGATCAGAATCGGGGCTGCGGGCGGCATTGGAACTCCTGAAGCTGCTGCGGTCGCTTTCATGCTTGGGGCGGATTATATTGTCACAGGTTCGATTAACCAGTGCACAGTGGAGGCGGCGACCAGCGAGTCGGTGAAGGATTCGTTGCAGTTGGCCAATGTTCAAGACACAGAGTATGCTCCAGCCGGTGAAATGTTTGAAATGGGAGCCAAAATTCAGGTGTTGAAAAAAGGCTTATTCTTTCCAGCGAGAGCGAACAAATTGCACGACCTCTATCGTCAATACAACTCGCTTGATGAAATCGATGAGAAAACCAAGAAACAGCTCCAGGAAAAGTATTTTAAACGCAGCTTTGAAGAGGTGTATGAACAGATGAAAACTACTTGCCCACCTCAGGAACTGAAAAGAGCGGAACGAACGCCTAAATACAAGATGGCGTTACTTTTCAAATGGTATTTTAACCGCTGTTTTGACTGGGCTTTGGATGGAGCCGAAAGCTATAAAGTGGATTATCAGATTTACTGCGGTCCTGCGCTAGGTTCTTTTAATCAATGGGTGAAGGGAACGGCTATTGAAAACTGGAGAGACCGTTATGTTGATCAAATCGGTGAAATGATGATCAAGGAGACAGCCACCCTTTTGAATCAACGTATCTATGCCTTAACAGGTTCAAGTAAGTAAATAAGGAATGACTCTCAAATAAGAAAGGAACGGCGAAAAATGAATTTGGAACTAGTAGAATACCACCCTAAAGGCGTTTCAAGCGAAGCGCCTCTTCTTTTTGTACATGGAGCATGTCACGGAGCATGGTGTTGGGAAAAAAACTTCCTTCCTTATTTTGCTGAAAAAGGCTTTTCTTCCTATGCACTGAGCCTTCGTGGACACGGTGAAAGTGACGGCTTTGAAAACCTTCATTCCTACACACTACAAGATTACGCGGATGATGTTCTTGAAGTGATCGGGCGTCTAAAAAACAAGCCAGTGCTGATCGGACACTCCATGGGCGGAGGCATTGTGCAGAAGATCTTGCACCAGCATCCAGATATAATCTCGGGTACCGTTCTCGTTGCCTCGATTCCTCCGCATGGCGGGATGCGCGACTTATTCCGATTGATGTTCAATAATTTTAAAGAAGCTATGCAGCTATTTACATATAACGAAAAAAGAGATGCCTCACTGCTCGCCAATGTCTTTTTTTCCAAGGAGCTGCCGATTGAAAAAAAGGACGAGTGGGCGAAGCTCTTGCAGCCTGAATCACTGAAAGCAAGAACCGAGATGAATGGAAAAATTGTTCCAAAAACCATCAGTGGGAAAGCTCCGATGCTGGTTCTCGGCTCCAAGCAGGATCGGATGATTTCTGAGAAAACAACGCGCCGAATTGGCAAAACATACGGAATTGAACCCGTTCTGTTCCAAAATATCAGTCATGATATGATGCTTGATCCTGAATGGGAAGCTGTTGCTGGCCACATTTTGACTTTTTTGAGCGAATCTATATCTGAATGGCGGAGGTAGGGAATAACATGGAAGGTTCTTATCAAATCGCAAACATTGCAACGAATGTTGAGGTAGAAATAGAACGTTTGAAATCTCAGGTGGAGTTGTTTTGGGATAAAGAGTTGAAGCATCATATTGAGTTTGGTCTGACAGATGGGATGTCGGTCATAGAGCTAGGCTCGGGGCCAGGATTCGTAATGGAAAAGGTCATGCAGGAGTTTCCAAATTGCAGAATGACGGGATTGGAGATTGATCCTCTTCTCGTTGATTATTCCAGAAACTATTTGACACAAAAGCAATCTGATCGATTTGAGATTGTCGCGGGATCCATTATGGAAACTGGCTTACCTAGCGATTCCTATGATTTTGCCATAACTCGACTCGTATTGGAACATTTACCCGACCCAGTCGGTGCGGTTCGTGAAGTTGCGAGGTTGTTAAAACCAGGTGGCAAAGCGGTATTTATCGACAATGATTTTGAGATGCACATCATGACCACCCCACATGTACCAGAATTGCGAGAGCTGTATGATGCCTACTGTGCGGCACGCTATGCGGAAGGCGGCAACCCGAAAATCGGTCGTGAACTGCCAACGGTCCTCAAGCAAGGCGGACTTGGAAAAATAGATTTCGAAGTCATTTGCGCTCACAGTGAGCTTCTTGGGTACGAAATGTTTCTAAAGTCGGAGGGTGTAGGCATTCCTGTGCAGTTGGTGCGTGATGGTTATTTATCCAGCAAGGCACTGGGCAAGCTATCTGTTGCATGGCGAAACATGCTGAATACGGAAGGTCATTCTATTCTCAGACAGCTATACATGGCTGTTGGTGAGAAATCGGTGTAGAAGAAAGGGGGGAGTCGAGTATGAAGGTACTTTTTCATTCATTTCATGATATAGAAACCATTGTGAAAGAAGTAATGACCGACTTATTAAAAGATACGACGAATCCCTTGGATTTCGATAAAAGCTTTGTGGAACTAGGTATCAGCTCGGTTTTGTCTGTAGAAATGGTAGAGATGATTAATGAAAAGCTAGGCATTGACTTGGGGATTGAGGTCGTTTTTGATCATGAGAATATCAAGCAACTAGCCACGCATATTTTCGAAAAATATCAGGAAATCGCTCCAACAACAGATCGTACCCAAGCCGATAACGGTTCATCAACGATTGCGGGCAAGATAGGTAAAATCATTGCTCAGCTATTGGATACACCTGTGGAAACCTTGAATTTCGATAAAAGTTTCATCGAGCTGGGTATCAATTCTGTGTTGGCGGTCGAATTAATAGAAGCAATCAATGCTGACTTGGGGATTCATCTCGGCGTAGAAGTGATTTTTGACTATACAGAGGTGGGTGAGCTGGCTGCATATATCTCTCTGCAATTTGCAACAGAGCTGGCAGCAGATGACAGCCAAATCCTGCCTACTGTTTCAGAAAATGAACGGAATCATTCGAATCATACAAGAAACGAAATTCGCCACTCTGATATCGCGATCATCGGAATAGCAGGCAGATTTGCTGGCTCAGATTCAGTGGAAGCGTTCTGGGAGCATCTTGCGTCTGGCGACAGTTGTATCGAGGAAATAACGCGCAGTGGTTGGGAAGCGGATCATTATTACGGCGGGCTTCTCAAGGACATTGATCAATTTGATGCATCCTTTTTCAATATTTCCCCTGATGAAGCAAAAAGTATGGACCCTCAACAACGGTTGTTCCTGCAAGAATCCTATAAAGCTTTTGAGGATAGCGGATACTCTGTTGAACAGTTATCCGGGAGAAAAGTAGGGGTGTTTGTTGGGGGACGCCATTCAGACTACAAAGAGAAATCCATGTTGGCCGAAGGTGTCTCTTCACAAACGATGCTAGGCAATGAAATGTCGATGTTAGGAGCAAGACTCTCCTACTTTCTAAATCTCAAGGGACCAAGTCTCGCAGTAGATACAGCTTGTTCCTCTGCTTTGGTAGCCATTCATTTAGCCTGCGACAGTCTTCGCAGGGGAGAAACCGAAATGGCTCTTGCAGGCGGAGTGGCGATACACAGCTCCCCTGAATTTTTTGTGATGTCCTCGAAAATGGGGGTGGTCTCACCCGATGGGACTTGCAACACTTTTGACAATGATGCAAACGGAATGGTGTTTGGAGAAGGCGTTGGAGCAGTCGTACTGAAGCCAGTTGCGCAAGCATTGGAAGATGGCGACCATATTTATGCCGTCATCAAGGGCTCGACTGTGAATCAGACAGGAAAATCAAACGGGATTACAGCACCGAGCATGATTACCCAAAAAGAATTGATTGTGGATGCCTATGAAAATGCAGGGGTTCATCCGGAGACGATCAGTTATATCGAGACGCATGGGACAGGAACGCAACTGGGCGACCCTATTGAAGTGAAGGCATTGATTGAAGCATTTCGTTCGTTTACGGATAAAGCGCAATTTTGCGCGATTGGCTCACATAAGCCCAACATCGGTCATACTACGATGACATCGGGATTGGCGAGTCTGTTTAAAGTTGTCATGGCGATGAAATATAAGAAGATCGCGCCGACGATCAGCGTCAAGGAAGTCAATAAGCATATCAAATTGAACGGAAGTCCCTTTTTTATCAACACCGAGCTCATAGAATGGAATACCAGTGAGGCCACTCCGCGAAGAGCAGGTGTGAGCGCTCTAGGATCGAACGGAACCAATTGTCATCTGATTCTGGAAGAAGCGCCAACGGTACAACCAAAACCAAGCAATCAGCAAGTAGGAGCGTATTACTTGTTCCCGTTTTCAGCCAAGAGCGAGTCAGCTCTCACGCAAAAACTGGATGAAATGTCCCAATGGTTAGCAAAAGAAGCGGGACGTTTTCACGAACAAGATATTTCCTATACCTTGTTCACAGGAAGAAGTCATTTATCACACCGTTGCATGTTTATTGCCAAAGACGTAGATGAATTACGGCAAAAAATTGCGGAAGTAAAAGAAACGGGAACATCTACGGATTATTCTGTCCAGTATGAAACGGATTCCGTGCGGCTAGACAAGAGCTTGAAAGAGTTCGGAGAAAAATTAATGACGGAAGTATCAGAGAACAGTTCGCTAACCACCCATGCAAGGAAAGAGAAGCTGTCCACGCTTGCTGATTTATTTGTAAAGGGATACAAGCTGGATTGGAGTTCCTTATATAAAAACGGCAGATACAACCGAGTGCCTCTGCCAGCCTATCCATTTAGAGGGGAACGCTATTGGCTGCCCAAAACAGAGAGACAGGATCGCTTGCCCAATACTCACCCCGAATTGTGGAAGGAGATGGACGAGCTTCTCTGCAAGCAGTTATGGGGGCAAATGCAGTCCATCGGTTGGTTTACTGACAAGAGTGTGAATGTCGCCGACCTTAAGGCAAAAACAGGCTTCCATCACCGTTATGAAAAATGGATGGAAGAAAGTATGGCGATGTTAACTCGTCATGGCTATCTTGATGGCTTTGATGGAGAGCAATGCCTGGTGGTTGATCCGACTTTGATCGAGGTAGAAGCTGTATGGGAAGAATGGGATCGACGCAAGGTGGCGTGGCGTGAGGATGCCAATCTGGAAGTGCGGATAAGATTGCTGGAAGCTACGATGAAATCTCTGCCGCACATTGTAACAGGCAAGAAACTTGCTACGGATGTTATGTTTCCCGGCTCTTCTATGGAATTGGTCCAACATATTTATAAAAATAACCCGGTGGCGGATCACTACAATGAAGTGCTCGCGGAAACAGTCGCAACTTATGTGGAAGAACGCTTGAAAAAAGATCCTTCTGCAAAAATTCGCATCATAGAGATTGGTGCGGGAACGGGCGGAACGAGCACGTTTGTCTTTGAAAAGCTGAAGCCTTATCAGGAGTTTATTGAAGAATATTGCTATACCGACATCTCCAAAGCATTTTTGATGTTCGCGCAAAAGGAATATGGACCGCACGTTCCGTATCTGACCTATCAAATTTTTAATGTGGAAGCGCCTTTTGCTGAGCAAGGAGTTCGAGAGGGCTATTACGATCTGGTGATTGCGGCTAACGTGTTGCATGCCACCAAAGATATTCGCAAGACATTGCGGCATACCAAAGCTGTTTTACGAGAAAACGGTTTGGTTCTTTTAAATGAGATTAGCAGTAATTCCTTGTTCCTTCATCTGACCTTTGGGCTTTTGGAGGGCTGGTGGCTGTCTGAAGATACGGATGTACGTATTCCTGGTTCTCCTGCCTTAACTCCGGCATGCTGGCAAAAGGTACTGGAAAATGAAGGATTTCACACGATCTCTTTTCCAGCTCGGGAAGCTCATGATCTGGGGCAGCAGATTGTCCTTGGAAAAAGCGATGGCGTCCTTCACCCTGATGTTCGAGTCGGTGCGAGTGTTTCGCCTATCGCACGTGAGACGGTTCAGCAGGCAAAAGCAGAAGGGAAAGTCTCTTCGCAGCCAGCACCCCAAAACATCCCAAGCCAGTCTGTGGTGACCGAGCAGACAGTGACGGATTATGTGAAAGATATGATTATTGAAAAGCTGGTCACTGCATTGGAAGTCAATGTCGACTCGGTCGATGTGGACGAGCCTTTCAGAGATTATGGATTGGATTCCATTCTTGGCGTTAGATTGGTTCAAGAGATCAATCAAGCGTTGATGATTGAAATTGAGACGACGATTCTTTTTGATTACAGTACGGTAAATCAACTAACAAGCTATATTTTGTCTGAGTACAAAGCGGTCATTGCTCAAGCGTTAGGGCAGAAGATCAGTCTATCTGAGCAGAGGGAAGATTTCGTCTCTGCTATTCAGACCAAGCCATTCATTCAAGCAGCTCCTATGCTTTCAGAGGAAAAAGGGAGCGTGTCAGAAAAAGCTTCGTTCCTCACTGAACCTATTGCGATTATTGGTATGAGCGGTACGTTTGCTTCATCTAACAACGCTGACGACTTATGGGATCACTTGGTGAACGGTTCGGATTTACTTACGAAAGTGACTCGCTGGGATTTATCGGAGTACGGTCTGAATGAGGCAGAGGGTTATCAATACGGCGGGCTTGTAGAAAATATTGACTTGTTTGATCCGCTTTTTTTCAACATCTCCGGTCTCGAAGCTGACTATATGGACCCGCAGCAACGATTCTTTTTAGAGGAATCCTGGAAAGCGTTGGAGGATGCTGGCTATGCGGGTCAAGGCGTGCAAGGAATCCAATGCGGCGTCTACGCAGGATGTGCCAAAGGTGATTACGATCGCCTCGTGGGAGAGAATCCTCCTGCCCAAGCTTTTTGGGGAAATATGGAGTCCATTGTGCCTGCTCGGGTTGCTTATCATCTGGACTTGCAGGGACCTGCCGTCACGATTGATACGGCTTGCTCCAGTTCCTTGGTGGCGATTCATATGGCGTGCCAAGCCTTGCGGACAGGTGAGGTCGACATGGCATTGGCAGGTGGTGTCTTCATTCAATCTACGCCAGGATTTTATTTGTCTGCCAAGCGAGCAGGTATGCTGTCACCGACAGGACGCTGCCATACGTTTGATGAGCGTGCCGATGGATTTGCGACGGGGGAGGGCGCTGGTGTCGTTGTACTGAAACGTCTCTCGGAAGCTATTGCTTGCGGTGACCATATTTATGGTGTCATTCGAGGCTCGGGAATCAATCAGGATGGGATGACGAATGGGATTACGGCGCCGAGTGCGAAATCTCAGGAGCGCTTGGAACGCAATGTCTACGATACATTCGACATCAATCCTGAGCAAATTACGATGGTGGAGGCTCATGGAACAGGAACCAAGCTGGGAGATCCGATTGAGTATCAAGCGCTCACTCGTGCTTTTCGGGCCTATACGGATAAAAAAGAATTTTGTGCGATTGGATCGATCAAGACGAATATTGGTCATACCCAGATCGCAGCAGGTGTTGCAGGGGTTATCAAAATCCTTTTGTCATTGAAACACAAACAATTAGCGCCATCCCTGCATTTTGAAGCAGGAAACGCAAACATTAAGTTTGCAGACAGCCCTTTTTATGTCAATACAAGCCTGAAGGAATGGTCAGTGGAGTCGCAAGCCAAACGTTGTGCGGCGATCAGTTCCTTTGGAGCCAGCGGTACAAATGCGCATATGGTAATCGAAGAGGCGCCTCAGGTAGAGCAGAATCATGCGAAAAAGCCAGGCTATTTGATTGTGTTGTCGGCGCGCACTTTTGAACAGCTACGCCAACAGGTTGCCCAATTGCATTCGTTTTGCGAAAAAGCACCGGAGACGGATTGTGGAAATATCAGCTATACGCTGTTAGTAGGCAGAAAACATTTCCATCACCGTTTCTCTTGCATTGTTCAACATACAGCCGAGCTTGTTCAGCTTTTGAAAAAGTGGCTGGAAACAGGAAAAGCATCCCAGGCTTTTGTTTCCGAGTTACATGAAAAAGATCATCGTGAACAAACTGCATTGAAACGTTACGGAAATCAAAGCATCGAGAATCTGCATGTGACGAGTCAGGCAAGTGAATATTTGGAGCAGCTGTCTGTGATCGCGGAATTGTTTGGGCAGGGATATGGATTAGATTATGACAAGCTGTTTGCGAACGATCCGTATTCTCGTATTTCACTTCCCACGTATCCTTTTGCCAAGGAACGCCATTGGGTACTGGAGAGTGAAACAAAAGCAAATGCAAGGGGAACGGCAAAAACTACCACAGCGACCGTGATACATCCCATGCTGCATCAGAACACTTCTACTTTTTCTGAGCAACGGTTTAGCTCCACCTTTACGGGAGAAGAGTTTTTCTTGGCGGATCACGTAGTCAAAGGGCAGCGGGTGTTGCCGGGAGTTGCCTATCTGGAGATGGCAAGAACCGCGATGGAGCACGCTGTAGGAGAGAACGTCCACGGGGATACGGCAATTAAACTACAAAATGTCGTATGGGCTCGCCCTATCGTTGTAGGCGATCAGCCTGTTCGGGTACATACGGGTCTCGTTCTCGAAGAAGATGGTGAGGTATCCTACCAAATCTATAGCGAGGCAGAGGGCAGTGATGCCGAGATCGTGGTACACAGTCAAGGAAATGCTGTGCTTACCCCGCACGCGGAGTTGCAAATGCTTGATTTGCCTGTTTTGCAAGAGCAGTGCAGCGAGCAGGTGATTTCATCCGAGGAATTCTATGAGTTCTTCAGAGCGATTCACATTGATTATGGACCCGGACATAAAGGAATAGACAAGGTATATGTCGGGGCTGGACAAGTCTTGGCAAAGCTTATTCTACCGTTGTCGGTCACCGGCTCAGAGGATCAGTATGTCTTGCATCCAAGCTTGATGGATTCAGCTTTGCAGGCCTCTGTGGAGTTGACACTATCCTCCCGTCATGTGATGTCGTTGGATAGTCAGGCAAAACGCAAGCCAGTGATGCCTTTTGCCCTAGAGGAGATTGAAATCATCAGCCCGTGCACCTCTGAGATGTGGGCATATGTGCGCTACAGCGACGGCAGCCAAGCAGGGGATAAAGTAGAAAAATACGATATGGATCTATGCGATGACACTGGAACGATTTGTGTACGTATGAAGGGATTCACATCTCGGGTACTGGAAAGAGAGATTCAAACAGATCGTACAGCAACAAAAGCGGCAGTTGAGACCTCCAGCGAATCGCTGATTGGAACCATGCTGCTCAGCCCTGTATGGGAAGAGGTTGTGTTGACCAGAGGTTCGGAAATGCCACTTGCAAGCGATCAGATTCTGATTGTTTGTGCAGATGACGAGAACCGAAGCCTTGTTCAACAACGCTATCCTCGGGCAGCTGTTATGGTGATTACACCCGCAGAAAGTATGGATGAAATAGCGGTGAAGCTTGCGCAGATTGGTTCGATTGATCATATCATCTGGATTGCGCCATGGATTGATTTAGAATACTTGGCAGAAGAGGCACTTATCATCGAGCAGGAGCGCGGTGTATTTCATGTGTTTCGCTTGCTAAAAGCCCTGCTCAAATTGGGCTACGATACCAAGGAGCTAGGATGGAGTCTCGTAACCTTCCAGACCCAACCGATTCATCCAAACGATGTGGTCAATCCTATTCATGCCAGCCTTTACGGATTAGTCGGTTCGATGGCAAAAGAATACACAAACTGGCGTATCCGACTTGTTGATCTGGAAGCTGGTCGTGCTTGGCCAATAGAGGAGGTTTTCAAACTTCCGCCAGATGCTGAGGGGAATGCATCGGTTTACCGCGGAGGAAAATGGTATCGTCAGGAATTGATTCCATTGCGTCAACCACAATGGGAACCGGCTTCCTACAGACAGGGTGGAGTCTATGTGGTGATTGGAGGTGCTGGCGGTATTGGCGAAGTCTGGAGCGAATACATGATCAGCACGTATCAAGCGCAAATCATCTGGATTGGACGCCGAGAAAAGAATGCAGAAATCCAAGCCAAAGTGGATCGACTGGCTACGCTCGGACCTGCTCCTGTCTATATTGCGGCGGATGCGACGAATCGCAAGTCCTTGTATTTTGCCTATGAAGAGATTAAAAAACGATATAAACAAGTGAACGGAGTCATTCATTCCGCGATTGTCCTGCTAGATAAAAGTCTTGCAAATATGGACGAAGATCGCTTCCGTGCCGGACTTTCGGCAAAGGTAGATGTAAGCGTGCGGATTGCTCAAGTATTTGATCGGGAGCCATTGGATTTTGTCATGTTCTTCTCATCCATCAATTCATTTACCAAGTCTCCTGGACAAAGCAATTATGCGTCAGGTTGTACGTTTAAAGATATATTCGCGCACCAGCTTTCGTTGCATAGCCTCAGTGCAGTGAAGGTGATGAATTGGGGATACTGGGCGAACGTAGGCATTGTTGCCACCAAGGATTATCAGGAGAGGATGGCACAGGCAGGATTAGGCTCCATTGAACCTCGCGAAGCGATGGCGGCCTTGGAAAACCTGCTTTCTGGACCGATGAATCAGGTCGCGTTGGTGAAAACAACGAGATCACAGGCCATGCTTACGATAAATCCGGATAAATTAATTCACATCTATCCAGAAAAACTGGTATCCCACATCGAACGTGTAAAGAATGATATGCCCAAACTAGAGTTTTCGTCTCAACGCAGACAATCTGAAATGGAGGCTTATAAATGAATACAATGGATAAGCTTCTCAGTGAACTACTCTATGGTCAATTACAATCAATCGGGCTGTTTACGGTAAAAAAACAGACATTAGCAGAACTCAAAGCCAAATTGCATGATAGGTACGGCAAATGGTTGGAAGAAAGCATAGCCGTTCTCGTGCAAAACCATTATCTTGTGTACGATGGAGAGTCACTCATCGCAAACGATGCCACTCCTATCGATCTCGATACAGCATGGGAAAAATGGGAGGAAGAAAAAACAGCATGGCTAAACGCACCGAATAGTAAAGCTCAGGTGATTCTGGTAGAGGCAACCATGCGTGTACTGCCAGAGATTTTACTAGGAAAGATTCCCGCTACAGAGATCATGTTCCCTAATTCCTCGATGGAATTGGTGGAAGGGATTTATAAACACAACGAGGTTGCGGACTACTTTAACGAAGTGCTCGCGAATACGATTGTTACCTATGTGAAGCAGCGTACGGAGCAAGATGCTTCTGCACGGATTCGAATTTTGGAAATCGGGGCGGGTACAGGTGGAACTAGTTCGATCGTACTGCCAAGGCTAAAACCCTTTCAGAAGCATATCGAGGAATATTGTTATACCGATATTTCGCAAGCCTTTTTACTTCACGCCGAAAAAGAATATGGAGCCGAAAATCCATATCTCACGTATCGGATTTTTAACGTGGAAAAGCCTGTGGAGGATCAGGATATCGCTGCGGATACCTATGATCTGGTGATTGCAACAAACGTTTTGCATGCTACGAAAAATATTAGTCAAACCTTACACCATGCCAAAACAACTTTACAGAAAAATGGCTTACTGATTCTGAATGAGTTGACCAGCAATACCTTGTTTGCTCACTTGACGTTTGGCTTGCTGGATGGATGGTGGCGCTATGATGATCCAGAATGGCGTATTCCCGGTTGCCCCCTGTTAACGGTTGAAACATGGCAAAAGGTGTTGAAGAAGGTAGGATACCGATCTGTTTTCTTGCCAGCTGAAGAGCAAGTGGATTTATGCCAACAGATTATTGTGGCAGAAAGTGATGGGGTTATTCGTCGCAGCAGTCAACCGAGGCAGTCGGCGGTTACAGTTGCGTATTCGCCTGCAAAAAAGCAAGCCTCAAAGTTGAAGGTGAAGCCACTCAAAAAACAAGTGCCTGTTCGCACAACACCAGCGAAAAAGTCAGGCAGAGTCACTGAGGCATTGCTTCGTGAAAAAAGTACGGCTTATATCAAAAAGTTAATTGGTGAAACGCTTAGAATTCCGACCCAACAGATAAAATCATCAGCCTCATTAGAACAATATGGGATTGATTCGATTCTGGTTGTGCAATTGACCAATTCGCTTCGCAAAGATTTTGCGAATATGAGCAGTACGATATTTTTCGAGTATCAAACGATTGATGCCTTGGTAGAGTATCTCATAGAGACGCAAAAGGAAGCGTTGATCAAGGTAATAGGATTCGAAGCACAAGAAGCAATTGACGAAACATACCCGAGCGAGATAGAGAATGAGGAAATGACCGTCTCTGCTTCAACGGCGTACACCAATCTTCCTGTGAGAAAAACGAGACGCTTTTTATCCGTTCGGGAACAAGAGAGCAAGGAATCCATTTCGCCTTTATCTGTGGTGCGGGATGTGGCGATCATCGGTCTTTCCGGGCGTTATCCGCAGGCGAAAAATGTGGATGAATTCTGGAATCATTTAAAAGAGGGGAAAAACTGCATTTCCGAAATCCCTAAGGATCGCTGGGATTGGAAGAACTATTTTGACGAAGAAAAAGGCAAAAAGGAATCTATGTATACAAAATGGGGCGGATTTATCGAGGATATGGATAAATTCGATCCCTTATTTTTTCAAATCTCCCCAAAAGAAGCCGAGGAGATGGACCCGCAAGAACGGTTATTTTTACAAGAAGCCTATGCGAGTATTGAAGACGCTGGATATACGCCTACAACTCTGTGTGAAAGCAGAAAAGTAGGCGTTTTTGTCGGCGTGATGAATGGTAATTATCCGACGGGAGCCACTTATTGGTCGATCGCGAACCGACTCTCATATCTATTAAACTTTCAAGGTCCAAGTGTGGCGGTGGATACGGCTTGCTCCGCTTCTCTCACAGCGATTCATTTCGCCTTGGAAAGCCTGTACAGCGGTACAAGCGAGTGTGCAATCGCAGGGGGAGTCAATCTCATTGTCGATCCTGTCCACTATATGAAATTGTCAGCTTTGACGATGCTCTCTCCTACGAATCAATGCAAATCCTTCGGCGATCAAGCGGATGGCTTTGTGGATGGAGAGGGTGTGGGCGCTATCGTCTTGAAGCCTTTGGATAAGGCGATAGCCGATGGTGACCATATTTACGGAGTCATCAAAGGAAGCATGATGAATACCGGTGGGAAAACGAATGGCTATACTGTTCCGAATCCGCAGGTACAGGCGCAATTAGTGGCAGATGCCTTACAACGTGCCAAGGTACATGCAAGAACGGTCAGTTATCTGGAAGCACACGGAACAGGAACGGAGCTGGGTGACCCGATCGAGGTTGCTGGACTTACTCGCGCCTTTGAAAAAGACACCCAGGACAAACAGTTCTGCGCATTGGGATCAGCGAAGTCGAATATTGGACATTGTGAGAGTGCGGCAGGAATTGCTGGCGTAACGAAAATATTATTGCAGTTGAAGCACGCGCAATTAGTGCCTTCCTTACATTCCAGCACGCTCAATCCCAATATTGATTTCACCAAGACTCCGTTTGTGGTTCAGCAAGAGTTGGCGGAATGGAGAAGACCGATTGTAGAGATCAATGGCACAACCAATGAATATCCACGAATTGCAGGGATTTCCTCGTTTGGTGCAGGGGGAAGCAATGCCCATGTGATTATTGAAGAATATATTGCGGAAGAGCAACAGCGATCCAGTAGGATGATCACCCCTCAGAACCCAGCTATTCTTGTTTTGTCAGCAAAGAATGCGGAGAGGTTGTATGAGAAAGCACAGCAGTTGTTAGCTTTTATCCAAGAACATTCCTTATCTGATGCGCACTTAGCAGACATAGCGTACACGCTTCAGATAGGACGTGTAGCCATGGAAGAGCGTCTTGCTGTCCTTGCTGGCTCTATGAAGGAGTTGCAACAAAAACTAACAGCTTATGTAGAAGGGCAAGAGCATATTGCTGATTTGTATCGTGGTCAGGTAAACCGAAATCAGGAAATGCTGGATATTTTGACGTCCGATGATGAATGGGAAGAAACGATTGCGAGATGGATGGAACGCGGTAAATATAGCAAGCTTCTCGACCTGTGGGTGAAGGGCTTACCTATCGATTGGAACAAGCTTTATCAGGAAGAGCGACCGAGTCGTATCAGTTTGCCAACATATCCTTTTGCCAAGGAATCTTATTGGATCGAAGCCAAGTCTGTTAGCAGTAGCGCAGGGGTGGGTTCGATTCATCCTTTATTGCACCAAAATACATCTAATTTCATGGAGCAGCGGTTTAACTCCACGTTTACGGGACAGGAGTTTTTCCTGACTGACCATGTCATTAAGGGTCAACGTGTCTTGCCAAGTGCGGCTTATCTGGAGATGGCACGGGCAGCAATACAGTTGGCGACGGGAGGTCTTGATTCGGAGCAAGAACAGGACGGACTTCGTTTCAAAAATGTTGTCTGGACTCAACCTTTGGCTGTTGGGGCAGAACCCGTTCAGGCACATATCGAACTCTATCCTGAGGCGAATGGTGAAATTGTTTTTGAAATTTACAGCGATAGCAAGGAAGATCAGAATCAAACGGCAGAGATTGTACACAGTCAGGGAAGTGCCGTGTTGTGTTCGATTCCAGATATTCCATCATTCGAGCTCTCCGTATTGCAGGAACAGTGCAAGATAAGCACACTCAGCGCAGAACAATGCTATGAGGCTTTCAAAAAGATGGGAGTCGACTATGGGCCTGCACATCGTGGGATTGAGCAAATTTTGATCGGTCAGGGGCAGGTGCTGGCGAAGCTGTCTCTGCCTTCTTCCGTGATGACGACCCAAGGACAATTTGGTCTGCATCCGAGTTTGCTCGACGCAGCTCTACAGGCGTCGCTTGGCTTGATGATAGCAACGAGTGATTTTTCGCTGATCCTTCCCTTTGCTCTTGAGGAATTGGAGATCGTAGGTGCTTGCTCCGCTTCTATGTGGGCACTCATTCGTTACAGTGAGGGCAGTAAAGCTGGAGATAAAGTGGAGAAGTTTGATATCGACTTATGTGACGAGAACGGGAATGTCCAGGTGCGGATGAAGGGCTTTTCTACGCGCAAGATCGCAAATGAATCTGTTGGATCAGGAGTAGAAGCGCCAAAAGCTGCTGTTACTTTCGAAGAGGAGAAGGCCGTAGATTCCTCCTCACTGATGGAACAGGCAACCCATTATTTTAAAAAGCTGCTTTCCTCCGTCATCAAATTGCCAGCAAATAAAATGGAAGCAGACGCCTCGTTGGAAAAATACGGTGTCGATTCCATTGTGGCTATGCAGATGACCAAAGAGTTAGAAAAGCTCTTTGGTTCGTTACCAAAAACGTTATTTTTTGAATACCAAACGATAAAAGAATTAACAGGATTTTTCCTTGAAAATTACCGTGAGAGCCTGATGCACATCCTGGGGATGGGGGAAAATGCGGAAGCCTCCCTCACGCAAGAGCCAGAAGCAACGATTGTGGACGAAAGGACAGCCGAGACAGAGCGCAGGAGCAAAAAACGCAAGTCTCAACGATTCTCGTCCCTGCGAATGGAAACCCATCGAGAAAAAGGAGCGTTGGACATTGCCATTATTGGTATTTCTGGACGCTATCCGCAAGCATGGAATATACAAGACTTTTGGACAAATCTGCGCGACGGCAAGGATTGTATTACCGAAATCCCAAAAGACCGTTGGGATCACAGTCTGTACTTTGATGAAGCGAAGGACAAGATCGGTAAATCGTATTCCAAATGGGGTGGCTTCATAGACGGTGTCGATCAGTTTGATCCACTATTCTTCCATATTTCCCCACGGGAAGCAGAGCTGATGGACCCACAGGAGCGGTTATTTTTACAGTGTGTCTATGAAACGATAGAGGATGCAGGGTATACGCGCGATGCTCTTGGCAAGCATGAAGGCTTAGGAGGCAATGTAGGTGTTTACGTAGGTGTTATGTACGAGGAATACCAGCTCTATGCGTCCGCTGAACAGGCATTGGGCAGAGCGCTTACGATTGCGGGAAGTCCAGCTTCCATCGCTAACCGCGTCTCCTATTTTTGCAATTTCCACGGTCCGAGCATGGCGGTCGATACGATGTGTTCTTCTTCGTTGACGGGGATTCATTTAGCGTGTCACAGCTTGCAACGCGGCGAATGTGAGGTTGCGATCGCAGGTGGTGTGAATGTTTCTATCCATCCAAACAAATATCTGTATTTGTCGCAGGGCAAGTTCGCTTCCAGCAAAGGCCGATGCGAAAGCTTTGGGGAAGGCGGCGACGGATATGTACCTGGCGAAGGTGTCGGAACGGTATTACTCAAACCTCTGGCAAGAGCAATCGCTGATGGAGACCACATCTATGGCGTGATCAAAGGAAGCGCCATTAATCATGGTGGAAAAACGAATGGTTATACGGTTCCCAATCCTCATTCTCAATCAAGGGTGATTCGTCGAGCTTTTGAAGAAGCAGGAATTCACCCGCGAACGGTCAGCTATATAGAGGCACACGGTACAGGGACTTCATTAGGAGACCCTATTGAAATTGCCGGATTGACGAAGACCTTTCAGGAATACACGAAGGAGAATCAGTTCTGCGCGATTGGTTCGGCCAAGTCAAATATCGGGCATGGTGAAAGTGCGGCAGGGATTGCAGGGTTGACCAAGATATTGCTGCAAATGAAATACAAGAGGTTAGTTCCGTCCCTGCATTCCCGCACACGTAACCCGAACATTGATTTTAGCAAGACTCCATTTGTGGTGCAGCAAGAGCTGGCGGAATGGAAGCGTCCCGTGATTGAAATCAATGGGGTAACGAGAGAATATGCAAGGATTGCGGGGTTATCCTCCTTTGGAGCGGGAGGAGCAAATGCTCATCTCGTCATGGAAGAATACAACGAAGAGGAACACCGCCCAGCAATCAGCATCTCGGCAAAAAATTCAGTTGTCATCGTATTGTCAGCGAAGAACAAAGATCGTCTTCGGGAGCAAGTACAGCGGTTGTTGTCTGCTATTCGGGAGCAAGTGCTGAGGGACAACGAACTAGCAGAGATTGCCTATACTCTCCAAGTAGGACGCGAGGCGATGGAAGAGCGGTTTGCTGTGACCGTCAAATCAATCTCTGAGCTTGAAGCAAAGCTAGCGAGTTATCTGGAAGATGAGGATGATGGACAAGACCTGTTCACGGGTCAAGTAAAGCGGAATAAAGAAACGATGGATGTATTTGCAGCAGATGAGGATTTACAACAGGCAATCGATACATGGATCACCAAAGGGAAATACGCAAAGATCTTGCAGATGTGGGTAAAAGGACTGATTTTTGACTGGAACAAACTCTACGGGGATACGAAGCCTCGCCGAATCAGCCTACCTGCTTATCCTTTTGCAAGAGAGCGCTATTGGCTGCCAAAGGTGGAGTCACAAGACACTGGTCTTATCGCAGCAGGAGCACTGGCTACTCTGCATCCCATGCTGCATCAAAATACGTCTACACTTTCGGAACAACGGCACAGTTCGACGTTTACTGGGCAGGAGTTTTTCCTTAGAGATCATGTCGTGAAGGGGCAAAAGGTCTTGCCTGGGGTAGCTTATCTGGAGATGGCACGAGTGGCAGTGGATTTGGCAGCAGGTGTCCGATCTGATAACCAGTCTGCGATTCAATTGAAAAATATCGTATGGGCGAAACCAGTTATTGTGGAAGACGCACCGATCCATGTACACACAGGACTTTATCCGGAAGAGAATGGTGAAATCGCTTTTGAAATCTACAGCCAGTCAAGGGAAGCTCAGGAGAATCAAGTAGTACATAGCCAGGGAAGAGCAGTACTACGATCAGCTATGGAAGCGCCAGCGCTCGACCTTTCTGCCATTCAAGCACAGTGCACAGCGAGTAGTTATAGCTCTAGCCAATGCTACGAAACGTTTCATGCGATAGGACTGACATACGGTCCATCACACCAAGGAATTGAGAAGCTGTTTGTCGGGTCAGACCAAGTGCTGGCGAAGCTGATCTTGCCTCCCTCTGTTACGGATGCAGCAGGAAAATATGTCCTCCATCCGTGTATCATGGACGCCGCATTACAGGCATCGCTCGGTTTTATGATGGGCACTACCGACCTTCAGCCGTCCCTGCCTTTTGCCTTAGAACAATTGAACATTTACAGTGCCTCTACAGCTGCTGTATGGGCGTTGGTTCGATACAGTGATGGCAATGCAGCTACGCAAAACGTGCAGAAGCTCGACATTGATTTGTGTGATGAGCAAGGCAAGATTTGCGTAAGCATGAAGGGATTCACAACAAGGATGCTCGAAGCTGAAAAAACTGCCGGAGTTGCAAAAAGCAAAGGTACAGGGGAATCAAGAAAAATCACTAGTACGCTGATGCTTCGGCCTGCTTGGATCGAAAAAGCCATTCCTAAGGAAGCCAAAGCTCCTGATTATGAACAGCATGTGGTGATGCTCTGCGAACCAGGGCAGATTTCATGGGATAGCATTTCATCTCAGATAAACGGTGCGAGATTCCTTGTATTGCAATCCGATCAGCAAGGCATAGCGGAACGATTCCAAGCGTATGCTGTTCAGGCGTTTGAAGAAATAAAAGCCCTTCTTCAAGCAAAACCAAAAGGGAAGGTGCTCATTCAGATTGTTGCTCCTCTCCAATCGGAACAAAGCCTGTTTGCTGGTATAGCTGGTCTGTTGAAAACCGCACAGATCGAAAACCCGAAAGTAATCGGACAGTTGATCGAAATCGATTCAATAGAAGATTCAGCGGGATTGGCGGAAAAGCTGAAAGCAAACAGCCTTTGCCCAGCCGACAGCCAGATTCGCTATCAGTTCGGGAAAAGATATATGGCGGGATGGAGTGAAGTTACGGTCCCTCAGAATGAAGTAAACATGCCGTGGAAAGACAACGGGATATATTTGATCACGGGTGGAGCAGGTGGCTTGGGACTTGTTTTTGCCGAAGAAATGGCAGCGAGAGCTCATGGCATCACCTTGATTTTGACGGGACGCTCTGTGCTGACTGAGGAGAAGCAAGCAAAGCTTCGTAAGCTTGCGGATAAAGGGGCAAGAATCGAATATCGCCAAGTGGATGTCACGCAGAAACAGGCCGTAGAGGATTTGATCCAAAGTATTCAAGCAGAGTTTGGCGATCTTCACGGGATCATTCACGGGGCGGGCGTGACTCGCGACAACTTTATCCTGAAGAAATCCAAAGAAGAAGTACAAGCAGTTCTTGCGCCAAAAGTTGCGGGACTCATTCATTTAGACGAAGCGACTAAGGGGCTGAATCTGGATTTCTTTGTGCTCTTTTCTTCAGCGGCTGGAAGCTTGGGAAATATGGGCCAAGCAGATTATGCAACGGCCAACGCCTTTATGGATACCTACTCCGCTTACCGCAACGAACAGATCGCGCTAGGCGAACGGCAGGGTCAGACTATCTCCATCAATTGGCCTCTGTGGAAAGAGGGCGGAATGCAGGTAGACGAAGAGACAGAAAAGAGATTGTGGGACGACCTTGGCATGGTTGCTATGCAGACGGCTTCGGGTATCAACTGCTTGTATCGGGGGTTAGCTTCGGGACAAGATCAGTTGATGGTCATGGAAGGCGATCTTGTACGAATGAAGCAAAGGCTGATGGGGGGCTCTGTGACCTCATTGACGCAAAGCGAGGTTCAAGCGTCTTTGCTGAAAATGGTCGCTGATTTGCTCAAGGTTGATAGAGAGGATATTGAAATCCACGCTGAGCTCCATGAGTACGGCTTTGACCAGATTAAGCTGACCGAATTTACAAACAAGCTGAATCAAGCCTATGAGCTTGAACTCACTCCAACTGTATGGGTAGAGTACCCGACGCTTTTTGCTGTCTCGCAATACTTGGTAGATGCATACCAGAATCGGTTCATACAACAGTTCCGACCAGCAGAGAGCGCTAGTACCCCTGCAAAAACGGAGAAAGAACAGCCTGTTTCCGTTGGGCAACAAGATGTGCTTCGGGCAAAAGTAAGGGAGTATCTGAAAAAGGAAATTTCTGCTGTTATCAAGCTCCCAGCTTATAAAATCGATGCGGATGCTCCTCTAGAGAAATACGGGATCGACTCAGTCATGGCGATGCAATTGACCAATCAATTGGAAAAGGCATTCGGTTCGTTGTCAAAAACGTTGCTCTATGAATATCAAAACATAGAGGATTTGACAGGCTATCTTTTGGCACATCATGGAGACAAAATCATCGAAATCATAGGGGCTGGGAAAACCGTAGAGACAAGTACAGTAGAGAATGTTGCTCATGTACTGCCTACTGCTGACTCCATAACAGAGCATCGCCGTCGCTTCTCTTGGTTTGTTACGCGTGAGCAGGAAAATAAACAAACAACATCTGACCTAGACATTGCGATAATCGGTATTTCTGGTCGCTATCCGCAGGCTTCCAATATACAAGAGTTCTGGAACAATTTGCGGGACGGCAAGGATTGCATTACAGAGATTCCGCAAGGGCGCTGGGATCACAGCTTGTATTTTGACGAGGATAAGAACAGACAAGGAAAAGCATACAGCAAATGGGGCGGATTCATAGACGGTGTCGATCAATTTGATCCGCTGTTTTTCCATATTTCTCCGCGAGAAGCAGAAATGATGGACCCTCAAGAGCGCCTTTTCCTGGAAACCGTGTGGAATCTGCTCGAGGACACAGGACACACGCGAGAGGTGTTACAACGTCAATATGATAATAGAGTCGGCGTCTATGTAGGGGCGATGTATCAGCCGTATCACGCATTTGATACGGATATGGATAAGGGCTCTATCATTTCCCTCTCTTCCTACCATTCGATTGCCAACCGAGTCTCTTACTTCTTTAATCTACAAGGTCCAAGCATGGCGATTGATACAGCGTGTTCTTCATCTGCTATTGCCATTTATCATGCCTGCGAAAGCTTGATGAAGGGAGAAAGCTCGCTTGCTATCGCTGGTGGCGTGAATGTTTCGATTCATCCTAAGAAATACCTAGGCTTAAGTCAGGCACAAATGATTGGAAGCCACGCAGATAGCAGAAGCTTTGGAGATGGAGACGGTTATTTGCCAGCAGAAGGCGTAGGCGCTGTACTTTTGAAGCCTTTAGCAAAAGCGATGGAAGATGGAGACTCGATCTTAGCCGTTATTAAATCAGCCGCGACCAATCATGGCGGACGTACCAATGGATTTTCCGTGCCTAATCCCCAAGCACAAGCGCAATTGATAGAAGAAAATTTTGCTAGAGCGGGCATTGATCCACGGACGATCAGTTATGTGGAAGCCGCCGCAAATGGCTCGCTGCTGGGAGATCCGATTGAGCTGAAGGCGTTAACGAATGCTTTTTCGAAGCAGACGGACGATGTTCAGTTTTGTGGAATTGGGTCGGTGAAATCGAATATCGGTCACGCCGAAGCAGCTTCCGGTATTTCTCAGCTGACAAAGGTAATCTTGCAGCTACAGCATCAGGAGTTGGTTCCCTCTATAAAAGCGGAGCCGTTGAACCCGCATGTCAATTTTGCAAAAACGCCTTTTTATTTGCAAAAAGATCGACAAAAGTGGGATCGACCAGTGGTGAGAATCAATGGAGAAGAACGAGAGGTTCCACGCCGGGCGACGATCAGTTCATTTGGAGCAGGCGGGTCAAATGCTCATTTGATTCTCGAAGAATATATTCCGGCGCAGGCAGAGAGGAAATCCAGTTCTTCCGCCACTTCACCCCAGATTGTGGTTTTCTCGGCAAAAAATGCTGAGCGATTGCGTGCCGTAGCCCAGCAGATGCTTGTATTTGCCAAGCAGCAAGCGTTCTCCTTGGCGGATTTTGCCTACACACTTCAAGTGAAACGAGAGGCTATGGAATGCAGATTGGCTATGGTGGTTCAAGATCGAGATGAGCTGATTCATGGATTACAGACGTATTTGGAAGCGGTCGAACAAGGCAGTGAGCCAACTGCATCGATTCCTATCTATACAGGAGATCTCGAAGAAGAGCATGCAGGAGTGAGAAATCTTCTTTCAGGCAAGGTAGGAGATACCGTATTGCAGGTTCTTTTAGCAGAAAATAATCTGGAAAAGCTTGCCCTTCATTGGACGCAGGGAGGTAAAATTCCTTGGGAATCCTTGTATCCACAAGAGCGTCGCATGATATCTCTGCCTACCTATCCTTTTGCGAGAGAACGCTATTGGCTCTCCACTTCCGAGGGTGAGGAGGAGCAGCTAGGAACTGAAACGATCACTCAACCTATGGAAAAAGCGACGTTAGCGATTGCTATCAACCCGGACAGCCCAACAGAGGAAAACATTCAGCGTGATATGGCACAATTTATCTCACGTGAATTACACCTTTCGGAAGGGCAAATTAAGCCAAACAAATATTTCTTGGACTATGGCATGGATTCGATCATGGTTACCAAGCTGATTCGTCATTTAGAGCATCGCTGGAACATCAAGATCAGAGGGCGGGAAGTATTGGAGAACCCGACGATGAAGTCCTTGGCCCATCTCCTTGCGATAAAAATAAAAGAGTGGAGTCATAAAGAGATTGCTTCCACTACAGATTTAGAAACAATGTCTCAGGATAGCGGTGAACGGACGGAGAATTTCGGAGTCGATATGTTGCAAAAATTCAAAGAAGGCCTACTAAGCTTAGAAGAGATCGAACAGTTAATCGACAAAGGAGGGATGATATGATGCGACGGGAAATTCTCATGGCTTACAAAGAAGGTAAGCTGTCTGCTGCGGAAGTCAAAGAGAAGCTTCTGGAGCTGGAAAACCCATCGTTTACAAGTCCTCTGTCCGTCGGGCAGCAAGGATTGTGGATGTTGCAAAAAATGTCTCCTACGATGAGTGCTTATAATGTTCCGTTATGCTTTTGCATCCGTCAGAAATGGGACGTAGCCTTATTTAAACAGGCTTGCCACCTTGTACGTAAACAGCAGCCGATTTTACAGCGTTCGATTATAGAAAAGCATGGTGTTCCGTATCTGCTTCAACATCTGGAGCAATCGCTTGCCATTGAGCAAGAGGACATCTCACACCTAACGTCCCAGGATGTATTGCCGTATCTCAGGCAAAAAGTAAAAGAACCCTTTTCATTGGAAAAGGGTTCTTTGCTTCGCATTCATCTATTGTCGCGTTCGGAAGATGAGCATTTTGTCCTGATTACGATTCATCATATGATATTTGACGGACATTCCTCCTTGTTATTACTACAAGCATTGGTCCATACCTATATCGAGCTGGTTGAAGGAAAGCAGCCAAAGGTAACACTGAATTCAACCGATTACGCTGACTTCGTAAAGTGGGAACAGGACATGATGGCAAGCACGGAAGGTGGGGAACATCGTTCTTACTGGCTGGAGCAATTGTCAGGTACGTTACCACAACTGGAGCTTCCTGCCGATCGCCCGCGTTCTTCTGCACCAAGCTTCGAGGGGCAGGTTTTTACGCACGTATTTTCACGAGATTTGAGTCAGCAGGTGAAAATGCTCTCCAAGCATTACCTCATGAACCCATCTGTTCTCTTGTTAGGGATTTTTAAAGCCTTATTGTATCGCTATACAGGTCAAACCGATGTGATTGTCGGCATGCCGACGATGGGGCGTCCAGAAGAGAGATTCGATTCCCTGATCGGTTATTTTGTCAATATGATCCCCATTCGCAGTCAGGTAACAGGGAAAAAGTCTTTCTCCCATTTCATTCGGGAATTGCAGCTTACGCTGATTGACGGGATGGATCACGCTGTATATCCTTTTCCAGCGATGGTTCGCGAGGCAAATATTCCTCGCCTTCATGGAAATTCACCCGTATTCGATATCATCTTTACGTACCAAAATTTTCTGCAATCGCAAAACTTGCAGCGATTTTATGATGAATGTCAAAACAAGCTTGCCATCGAATTGATTGAGGGTGTTCATCAAGAGGGTGAGTATGAATTTGAGTTAGAGGTGTTTGAGCAGGAAGCCGAGTTTGTAATGAATCTGAAATACAATCCACATGTATTTGATCAAGCGACGATACAGCGGATGGCAGAGCATTATCAGAATATCGCAAACGAAGTCATCCAAAATCCTGACCTCGCTTTGGATGAGATACCACTTATCTCTGCTGAAGAACGAAACATGCTGCTCGTTGAGTGGAATGCGACTGAAGTGGCATTTCCACAGGCTTTATGCATCCATGACTTGTTCGAGAAGCGAGTCCAGCAAACGCCAGATGCGGTGGCTGTTGTTTATGAAAAGCAGTCGTTGACCTACCGTGAACTGGATGAACAGATTACCAAGCTGGCGATCTATTTGCAGGCCAAGGGAGCAGGTCCAGAAGCTACGGTAGGGATTTGTGTCGAACGCTCCTTGGAAATGGTCATTGGCATTTTAGGTATTCTGAAAGCTGGCGCCGCTTATGTTCCATTGGACCCAACCTATTCCACAGAGCGGTTGGCATACATGGTGGAAGACAGCAAGAGCAATTTAGTGCTTACCCAGACTCGCCTTTTGGACAAGGTATCTTCAGCCGCAGGAGAAAATACGAAATGCATCTTGTTAGACAGGGATTGGGAAGAGGTTGAGCAGACAGCCCAGCGACAAAAAACGCTCAATCGGATAGTAAACCCAACCAATCTGGCTTATGTGATTTATACATCTGGAAGCACAGGGAAACCAAAAGGGGTCATGGTGAGTCATGAAAGTATCATCAACACCCTCTTTTTCCTTGAATCTCGTTATCCGGTTATGGAGAACGATGTTTATCTGTTGAAAACCAACTATGTGTTTGATGTTTCGCTGTCCGAGCTGTTTGGTTGGTTCATTGGTAAAGGACGTCTGGTCATTCTTCCGCCACATGGGGAGAAGTCTCCAGATATGTTAGCGGAATCTATCGTGAAGCATCGCGTGACTCATGTCAATTTTGTTCCAGCGATGCTGAATGTCTTCGTAAACGGCGTTGTAGCGAATCAGCCATTCCTACAGCATTGTCCTCTAAAATATGTGATGGTTGCGGGCGAAGCCTTTCCAAAAGAGTTGGTGAAAAAGACGGTTGCCACTTTTCAAAAGGCGAAGATCGAAAATATTTACGGACCAACAGAAGCCTCCATTTATGCAGCATGGTTCTCCTGCTCTGAAAATGAACTGGTCAGCAGCAATACACCGATTGGTAGACCTGTCGCAAATACGCAACTCTACATCGTTGATCGCCATATGAATCCCGTGCCAGTTGGTGTTCCAGGAGAGCTTTGTATTGCAGGAAAAGGCTTGGCTCGTGGGTATTTGAATCGCCCAGAGCTTACCGCAGAGAAGTTTGTAGATAACCCGTTTACACCGGGAACTAAGTTGTACAAAACAGGTGATTTAACACGTTGGCTCCCAGATGGAACGATTGAGTATTTAGGCCGAATCGATCATCAAGTAAAAATTCGAGGCTTTCGAATTGAATTGGGTGAGATCGAGAGCCAACTAATGGCTCATCCACAGATCCAAAGTGTTGTCGTGTTGGTGAAAGAAGAGGGAGATCATAAGCGGTTGGTTGCTTATTATGTTCTAAAAGCAGGTGCGAACCATGAACGGCTTGAGCCGTCAAATTTACGGGATTATTTGAGAAAGAATTTGCCAGAGTATATGCTTCCGGCATTTTTTGTTTCCATGGATAAAATCCCATTAACCGCTAATGGAAAAGTGGATCGCGCAGAGCTGCTGAATCAAAAGCTTGTGGTAACACAGGCGAAGAAGCAGAGTCTGCCGCAATCTGATATTGAGCAAAGGACTTTGAAAATTTGGCAGGATGTCCTGAATGTAGACGGGATCAGTACAGGAGATGGCTTTTTCGATGTGGGTGGAGACTCGATTCTCGCAACCATGGTTGTAGCCAAAATGACGGAAGAGTTTCAGTGCGATCTAAATGTGACCACTCTGTTTAAGTACGTCAATATTCGAGAGATTAGCGAATATATCGCAACAAGGAAAGAGAATGAATCGGATGAGCAAGCGGATTTTGTCAATCCGAACCAGGCAACGGAGTATAGTGAAGGACAAGTGGAGGAGTCATATCCTGAATACTATGAGGATAGCATCGCGATTATTGGAATCTCCTGCCACTTCCCAGGAGCGAAAAATCATAGAGAGTTTTGGGAGAATTTACGAAACGGCGTAGAAAGTGTACGTTTCTTCTCTGATGAGGAAATAGATCAATTACACCTGCCAGATGAATACTTACAGAATCCGAACTTTATTCCGGTGCAATCCACTATTGAAGGGAAAGATCACTTCGATCCAGGATTCTTTCACCTTTCAGCCAGAGACGCAGAATTTATGGACCCGCAGTTTCGACTGTTATTGACCCATTCATGGAAAGCATTGGAGGATGCAGGATATACGCCGAAACAGGTTCCGCAGACGGGTGTATTTATGTCGGCGAGCAATAGTTACTATCAAGCACTCTTGCCGCATTTCACCAAGGAATCACCGAATGTCATGAAAGACCCCAATGAATATGTCTCGTGGGTTTTAGCACAAGGTGGAACCATTCCAACGATGATTTCTCATAAAATGGGGCTGAAGGGGCCGAGCTTTGCCGTCCATTCCAATTGCTCTTCGTCGCTGGTTGGATTGCATCTGGCTTATCGCAGCCTGCAAGCGGGAGAATCGAAGGTGGCTTTAGTAGGTGGCGCAACTATTTTCCCTACGACTTATACAGGGTATGTCTATCAAGCTGGATTGAACTTTTCCAGTGATGGTCACTGCAAGACGTTCGACGCGTCAGCAGACGGCATGATCGGTGGAGAAGGAGTCGGCGTGGTTGTCCTCAAAAAAGCTTCCGATGCGATCAAGGACGGCGATCATATTTACGCCCTCATGAGAGGAATTCGGATCAATAATGACGGGGCAGATAAAGTCGGATTTTATGCGCCAAGTATAAAAGGTCAGGCTGAGGTGATTCAGCAAGTATTAGATGACACCAAGATTCATCCTGAAACGATTAGCTATATCGAAGCGCATGGAACTGGTACTTATTTAGGCGATCCGATAGAATTTGCGGCGCTCAATGAAGTGTATACAACATACACAACCAATAAACAGTACTGCGGTCTTGGATCGGTGAAAACCAATATTGGACATCTCGATACAGCCGCAGGGTTAGCCGGTTGCATCAAAGTAGCACTAAGCCTATACCATAATGAAATTCCTCCATCGCTAAACTATGAAAAGCCGAATCCGAATATCAATTTGGATCAATCACCGTTTTATGTGGTTGATACGCTCAAAAAATGGGAGGATGCGCCTGTTCCCCACAGAGCGGCGTTAAGTTCATTTGGTCTTGGCGGGACGAATGCTCATGCGATTTTTGAACAATGGAAGATCGGGGCCGAAGCTAGGCGTGACAACGTGAGTGATGATAGCAATCATCGCGTTTATTTCGTGCCGTTATCAGCCAAGAACGATGATCGTGTTCTAGCGTATGCCCAGCAACTGGTTGATTTCCTTAGAGATAATCAGGAACGAGTCCATATAGCAGATTT
The DNA here is from genome assembly GCF_042885155.1 of Brevibacillus sp. NPDC058079. Lineage (NCBI taxonomy): Bacteria > Bacillati > Bacillota > Bacilli > Caryophanales > Paenibacillaceae > Brevibacillus > Brevibacillus sp. NPDC058079. Next base: position 612,001 of record NZ_JBHVSO010000002.1, on the reverse strand, counting down.
GGCCTATACTCTCCAAGTAGGAAGAGAAGCAATGGAGAGCAGGGCTATTTTTATTGTCAAAGGTACAGGGGAACTCATTCAAAAGCTGGATGACTTATTGAGTGGTGTCGAACAAACAGCGGGTAGCTTTAGAGGAAATGTAAAACAAGCAAACCACGAAGTATCCCTATTGAAAAAGAATGAGACGAATCGTGAACTGATTACCAAGCTGTTTGCAGAAGGCAATGGAGAAAAAGCAGTCGAGTTGTGGAGCAAGGGTCTAGATATCGAGTGGGAAGTCCTGTACAACGACGCAAGACCTCGTCGCATCAGCATGCCTACCTATCCTTTTGCTGAGGAGTCCTATGGGGTTCCTGAGAATGTGTACAAGGAGTCGGTAGCGGCTTCTGTACAGATTTCGCCAATCTCTTCAGCAACTCCAACGACAGAAACGCTTCTTCTTCAACCGTGCTGGAACGAACAGGAGATCAGTCAAAAAGCTGCTTCACCTGTTTTTGCAGAGCATCTCGTGATCCTTTGTGAATGGACAGAGGAATTCCAAGAGCGTATCGAATCCGAAATGAACGGAGTGCGCTGCCTGGTTTTACAGCCACAATCACAGCAGGAAAGTATCGCAGAACGGTTCCAAGCCTACACCGTCTTGGTATTCACGGAAATCCAGCGAATCCTTGCCAATAAACCAAAGGGAAAAGTTCTACTTCAGCTTGTTGTCCCTGACAAAGAGGAACAGCAATGCTTCTCGGCCCTCTCAGGTTTACTGAAAACGGCGCAATTGGAGAATCCCAAGCTGATTGGACAGCTTATTGAAATACATGCAGAGGACAATCCAGAGGAATTGGTTCATAAGCTGCAACAAAACAGCAACGATGAGAAAAGTAAGCACATTCGTTATCAGGATGGCAAACGATGGGTGAGCGGTTGGACAGAACTGAAATCTTCTGGGCAAGCGAAGCATGTATGGAAAGATGATGGGGTTTATCTGATTACGGGCGGTGCTGGCGGATTAGGCTTGATTTTTGCCAAGGAAATCGCTCAGAGAACGAAGGGAGCGACAGTGATTATCACGGGTCGTTCTTCCTTGGATAAAGAAAAGACAGCCAAATGCAGCGAATTGCAAGCACTAGGAGCCAATATTCAATATCGTCAAGCTGATATCACACAAAAGCAGGCGGTAGAAGACTTATTCCAAGCCATCAAGCAAGAGTTTGGTAGCCTCACAGGCATCATTCATGGTGCGGGTGTCATCCGTGACAGTTTTATCATTAGAAAAACAGCGGATGAACTGGAACAAGTGCTGGCGCCGAAAGTTTCTGGACTGGTTCATCTCGATGAGGCAAGCAAGGATATAGCACTTGATTTCTTTATTCTCTTCTCTTCTGGCGTGGGATGCTTTGGGAATGCAGGGCAAGCCGATTATGCTGCTGCCAATGCCTTTATGGATCAATACGCCAAGTATCGCCGGGGGTTGGTGAAAGCAGGCGAACGACAAGGCCAAACACTCTCTATCAATTGGCCGCTGTGGAAAGATGGCGGTATGCGTGTTGATGCAGCGACAGAGAAGATTATGGAGACCAGAGGCATGATCGCGATGCCGACTGCAAGTGGCATACAGGCGCTGTATCAAGGGGTGGCTTCCGGCTCTGGGCAGATGCTGGTAATCGAAGGCAATCTGCCAGCACTCATGGAACAATTGCTAGGTACTCCCGCCGTGTCGCAGCTCGATTCTACACCGATGCAGGATGCAAGGCTATCGGTCGATGCAGGCGTGTTAAAAGAGAAAACGCTCTATCAGCTAAAAGTGATGTTCGGTCAAGAGACGAGACTTGGAGCAGGTAAAATCGCTGTCGATGAACCGTTCGAAACATACGGAATCGATTCGATTATGGTGATCCAGCTGAATAAAAAGCTAGGTGATGTCTTTAGCGAATTGTCCAAGACCATCCTGTATGAATACCAGACTCTTAACACCCTTGCAGATTATCTCGTCGCTGATCATCTACAGGAATGCATGAAGTGGACGGGGCTTGATCGTCAGGGTGCAGTCAATCGCGGAACATCAACACCATTGACGGGGATCGTACGTGATACAGCCAGCCATGAACCGACTCGCAGTGTAGCCGTGCAATCAGGAAATCAGATAGCGCGGGAGCCGATTGCCATTATCGGCATGAGCGGACGCTATCCAAAAGCGCGATCGTTGAATGAGTATTGGGAGAATCTGAAGTCTGGAAAGGATTGCATTACAGAAATTCCGGAAGGGCGCTGGTCACTGGATGGCTTTTTCGAACCTGATCCAGACAAAGCTGTGGCAGAAGGAAAAAGCTATGGCAAATGGGGCGGCTTTGTAGACGGATTCGCTGACTTTGATCCCCTCTTTTTCAATATGTCACCGTGGGAAGCGATGCATTTTGATCCACAGGAACGGTTGTTTATGGAGTCTTGCTGGGAAGTGTTGGAGGACGCAGGTTATACGAGACAACAGCTTGCAGAAAAGTACAATCGACGAGTCGGGGTTTTTGGAGGGATCACAAAGACCGGCTTCAGCTTGTATGGACCTGATTTATGGAAGCAGGGTGAATTGATTTACCCGCACACATCGTTTAGCTCACTGACGAATCGTGTTTCCTATTTCCTCAATCTCCAAGGTCCGAGTATGCCGATTGATACGATGTGCTCCGCTTCGCTCACAGCGATTCATGAGGCATGCGAGCATCTATATAACGGGGATTGTGAACTGGCGATTGCCGGCGGAGTCAACCTGTATCTGCATCCTTCTAGCTATGTCTTTTTGTCAGCACTGCATATGCTTTCCGCAGATGGACAATGCAAAAGCTTTGGGCAAGGAGGAAACGGTTTTGTACCGGGGGAAGGCGTAGGTACAGTGCTGCTCAAACCACTGTCAAAAGCCATTGCGGATGGCGACCATATCTATGGGTTGATTCGTGGAACCAGCGTGAATCACGGCGGAAAAACTAATGGCTATACGGTACCGAATCCAACTGCCCAAGGAGAGCTGATTCGCCAGGCACTGGATAAGGCAGGCGTTCATGCCAAAACCGTAAGCTATATAGAAGCGCACGGAACAGGCACGGAGCTTGGCGATCCGATTGAAATTACGGGTCTCATTCAAGCCTTCCGCAAGGATACGCAGGATACGGGATATTGTGCGATTGGGTCCGTTAAATCCAATATTGGTCACTTGGAAGCGGCGGCTGGAATAGCAGGAGTGGCAAAAATTTTGCTGCAAATGAAGCATCAACAGCTGGTCCCAAGTCTGCATGCGCAAGAGTTGAATCCGAATATTCCTTTTTCGAAAACGCCTTTTGTCGTTCAGCAGGATTTGGCTGAATGGAAGCGACCGTTAATGGAAGTGAATGGGGAAAGGAGAGAATTTCCGAGAATTGCCGGGATTTCTTCTTTCGGTGCAGGAGGGGCCAATGCACACGTCGTGATTGAGGAATACATTCCAGAGGTCAAGGAACGCCCGTCGATCACGGTCAGTCCGCAAAATCCGGCGATCATCGTCTTGTCGGCAAAAAATAAGGAGCGTCTCATCGAACAAGTGCAAAGACTGTTAGCGTCGATTGAGGAGCAATCATTTACAGATGTGGATCTGGTAGATATTGCGTATACGGTCCAAGTAGGACGCGAGGCAATGGAAGAACGCCTGGCCCTGCTGACGAGCTCGCTTTCAGAACTTGTGGAGAAGTTGCGTAGCTTTCTTGCAGGTGATGACAACATTGCCGACCTCTATCAAGGTCAGGTAAAACGCAGCAGAGAAACAACAGACATCTTCGCAGGCGATGAGGAATTGCAAGAAGCGATTGAAAAATGGATACAGCGTAAAAAATTCTCTAAGCTTCTCGATTTCTGGGTAAAGGGCTTGAATGTTGACTGGAATAAGCTTTATGAAGAAAACAAGCCTCGTCGGATCAGCTTGCCTGCGTATCCTTTTGCTAGAGAGCATTACTGGCTGCCAAAACCGAAGACACAGCCGTCAACTAACACACAAGGTACGCTTGGTCTGACTGCGTCCCTGCATCCTTTGCTGCATCAAAATACTTCGGATCTCCGTGAGCAAAGATTCAGCTCTACTTTTGATGGTCAGGAATTCTTTTTATCGGATCATGTTGTAAAAGGAAAGAGAATCCTGCCAGGGGTTGCTTATCTTGAGATGGCTCGAGCTGCTGCGGATTTAGCAGTGGGAGCGTTGGAAGACGAGCAATACGCGATAGAGCTTAAAAATGTAGGTTGGGCGCAACCGATTGTAGTGGAAGACAAGCCTGTTCAAGTCCACATTGGCATTTATCCTGAGGATAACGGGGAGCTTCACTATGAAATATACAGCGAACCGCAAGCAGAACAGGCTGAAGCGGTGATACACAGTCAAGGAAATGTGGTGTTAACAGCGATCACTGCTGCACCCACGCATAATCTCGATGCGATTAAAGCCCACTGCAGCTATCGCACGCTTCATGCAAGTCAGTGCTATGAAGCCTTTCAAACAATGGGACTTGTCTATGGTCCGGCCCATCAAGGAATTGAGCAAGTGTACGTGGGAGAGGGACAAGTATTGGCCAAATTAGTCATGCCTTCCAAGGTTGCCGAGACGCAAGGAGAATTCGTCTTGCATCCGAGCATGCTAGATTCGGCCTTACAATCTTCTATCGGATTACTGCTTGGCGCAGGCGATACAGCGATTCTGAAGCCAATCCTGCCTTTTGCACTGGAGAAGCTGAGCATTTTTAGCCAGACTTCTTCCCAGATGTGGGTATGGATTCGACAGGCTGACGGCAATAGGATGGGAGACAAGGTACAGAAAGTAGATATTGATTTGTGTGACGGCCAAGGAACGGTTTGCGTGCGTATGCAGGGCTTCTCCGCACGAGTGCTGGAAGGCGAAGTAGAGACGCTGGATTCCAAAGGGAAACTCGGAACACTGCTGGTTCATCCTGAGTGGAAGGAACAAGCGGTTGTGAGCAACGCCGAAACCCCTGACTATACACAGCGAGTCGTGATGATGATTGAACCGGATCGCGTTTCTTGGAACAATCTCCAAACCTATTTGAATGGAGTCCATTGCATTCCTTTGCGATCCGGACAAGAAGGCATTTCCGAGCGTTTCATTGATTATACGACGCAGGTATTTGAGGAAATTCAAGAGATTTTCAAGCAAAAAGTACGCGGCAAGGCATTGGTTCAGATTGTCGTTCCCATGCGAGCTGAACAGCCGTTTTTCACCGCATTCTCTGGATTGCTGAAAACGGCGAAATTGGAGAATCCCAACCTAATTGGACAGGTAATAGAGGTAGAAGCGAGCAACGACGAATTCGAGATTGCTGAAAAAATAAATGAGAATGTCCGCTGCCCATTGGATGTTCAGATTCGATATCAATCTGGAAAGAGATATGTAGCTGAGTGGGTAGAACTGGATGCTCCACAAGAAGCGAGCATTCCGTGGAAAGACGGTGGGGTGTATCTCATCACTGGCGGGGCAGGCGGACTGGGTTATATTTTTGCCAACGAAATTGTACAAAAGGTTCAACATGCGAACCTGATTCTGACAGGACGTTCTCCATTGGATCAAGAGAAGCAAGGTAAACTCCGGCAATTGAAAGAATCGGGAGCAAGAGTTGAATACCGCCAAGTTGATGTGACGCAGAAACAGGAAATGGCAGAATTGATCCGTACGATTCAAGAGGACTATGGACGTCTTCATGGCATTATTCATAGTGCTGGCGTGCTTCGTGACAGCTATATCCTCAAGAAAAACAGGGAGGAAGTCCAAACGGTTCAGGGTCCGAAGGTTACGGGCCTCATCAATCTGGATGAAGCCAGTAAAGATGTAGAACTGGATTTCCTGGTACTGTTTTCTTCGGTGGCAGGCAGCTTGGGAAATATCGGACAAGCTGACTATGCTTGCGCCAACGCCTTTATGGACAGATTCGCCCACTATCGCAATGGATTGGTTGCATTAAAGCAGCGACATGGACAGACATTGTCCATGAATTGGCCGTTGTGGGAAGAGGGCGGAATGCAGGCTGATGCAGAGGCTGGTGACATGTTGAAGCATAGCATGGGTGTAGTCGCTATGCAGACTTCGACGGGGATTGCAGCTATGTACCAAGGCTTAGCCTCCGGAAAAGCTCAGGTCATGGTGATGGAAGGTGATCTGGCTAAGCTCAAGCAAACACTGTTTTTGCAAACGCCAGTCAACAGTTTTCAATCGAAACATTCGGTAACGGTGGATGCCAGCAGTCTGTTGCAAAAAGTGGAACTGGCCTTGATGCAAACCGTGTCGGAGCTGCTTCAGGTTCCTACCACAGATATTGATGTCAAAGTGGAGCTGTCTGAACTCGGATTCAATCAGGTTCTCCTGACTGAATTCACCAACAAGCTTAGTCAGCAATATCACATTGGACTGATTCCGACTGTATTCGTGGAGTGTCCGACGCTTCAGCAGCTTGCGTCCTATTTACTTGAAGAATTTGAAGACATGCTGGTCAAACAGATGCAGCCAGTGGCATCGATCACACCAATCAGAGTAGAGCAAAATGAAAAACAAGCGACCACCAGTGTGGAACAAAATGTCCTCCAGGAAAAAGCGACTCATTTTGTGAAAAAGGAATTTGCCGAGGTACTGCAACTGCCCGTAAATCGAATCGAAGAAGATGCCTCGATGGAGACATACGGAATTGATTCGATTCTATCCATGAAATTAACCAACCAATTAGAGAAAAGCTTTGGCTCACTACCGAAAACGTTATTTTTTGAGTATCAAACGATTCAAGAATTGATTGGATATTTCTTGGACTCCTATCGTGACAAATTCATTGAAATCTTGGGTCTGAAGGAACAGCAGCGGCAGGAAACGGTTGTTATCGAAGAAACAGCATCCGTGACAAAAGAAGAAAATACGTCGAAAAGGCAAATGAACAGCCATCGCGGAAGAAGTCGCAAAGGCTCGCGGTTCGTTTCGACACAAAAGGAAACCCAACCAGCCAAAGGAGCTTTGGATGTTGCGATCATTGGGGTTTCTGGACGTTATCCGAAAGCGCGGAATACGCAAGAGTTCTGGAACAATCTGCGCGATGGCAAGGATTGCATAACGGAGATCCCCAAAGAGCGCTGGAACCACAGTCTGTATTTTGATGAGGATAAGAACAAACGGGGGAAAACCTATAGCAAATGGGGCGGATTCATAGACGGTGTTGATCAATTCGATCCGCTGTTCTTCAACATCTCTCCTCTGGAAGCAGAAATCATGGACCCGCAGGAACGTTTATTCCTGGAGTGTGTGTATGAAACCTTAGAGGATGCAGGCTATACCCGTGAATCTCTCGGATCGTCCCAAGGCTTCGGGATTGGCGGTAATGTCGGTGTTTATGTGGGCATTATGTATGAAGAGTATCAACTGTATGGCGCACAAGAAACCATGATGGGCAGACCAATGGCCCTTGGAGGGAGCTTCTCATCTGTAGCGAACCGGGTTTCTTATTTCTTTGATTTCCATGGTCCTAGCGTAGCGGTTGACACCATGTGTTCCTCTTCTCTAACCGGCATCCATTTTGCCTGCCAAAGCTTGCAGCGCGGTGAATGCGAGGTTGCGATTGCAGGTGGTGTCAATGTGTCCATTCACCCGAATAAATATTTGATGCTTGGACAGGGAAAATTTGCTTCCAGCAAGGGACGATGCGAAAGCTTTGGGCTTGGCGGTGACGGCTATGTGCCTGGAGAGGGTGTCGGAGCGGTACTGCTTAAACCTCTGGCGAAAGCAATCGCCGATGGAGATCAAATTTACGGTGTGATTAAAGGAAGCGCCATTAACCATGGCGGCAAAACAAATGGCTATACCGTTCCTAACCCGAATGCACAAGCGAGCGTAATTGGCCGTGCCTTGAAGGAGGCAGGAATTGATCCACGGACGATTAGTTATTTGGAAGCTCACGGTACAGGTACTTCTTTAGGAGATCCCATAGAGATCGCAGGTTTGACAAAAGCCTTCCAAGCGTACACAACAGACAAGCAGTTCTGCTCAATCGGATCAGCGAAGTCCAATATCGGGCATTGTGAGAGTGCAGCGGGAATTGCCGGGATAACGAAAATCCTGTTACAGCTCAAACATGGACAACTAGCACCATCCTTGCATGCGGAGGTGCTAAACCCGAATATTGATTTCAGCACGACTCCGTTTGTCGTACAGCAAGAGCTGGCGGAGTGGAGACGTCCTGTCATTGACGGTCAGGAAATTCCAAGACGCTCCGGTGTGAGCAGCTTTGGTGCGGGTGGCTCGAATGCTCATATCGTTTTGGAAGAGTACATTCCAGACGATGAGAAACGTCCAGCTATCCAAGTAAGTCACACGAATCCAGCGATCATTCTCCTGTCAGCGAAGAATGAAAGCCAGCTCCGCGAACAGGCACAGCGTTTGTTAGCTGCGATCAAGGATCAGTCCATTTCTGACATGGACTTAGCAGCTATTGCCTACACGCTTCAAATTGGGCGAGAAGCCATGGAAGAGCGACTGGCTGTGATGGCCAGCTCCATTCAAGAGCTTCAGGAAAAGCTGATGCAATTTGTAGAGGGACAGGAAAGCGTCACAGACGTATTCCGAGGACTGGTGAAAGGCAATAAAAAGACGATCACCGTATTTGAAGCGGATGAAGATTTGAAACAGGCAATCGATGCTTGGATGAGCAAAAGAAAATACGCCAAGCTGCTTGATCTGTGGGTAAGTGGAGGGGTGGTTGAGTGGCAAAAGCTCTACGGTGAGAAGAAGCCTCGTCGCATTAGCTTGCCTACGTATCCGTTTGCAAGGGAACGTTATTGGATTCCTCAGATGGAGACACAATCTGCGAGAGAAGTTGCAGCCGCATCAGAAGGGACGCTCTTCCTTCACCCATTGCTCCAGAAAAACACGTCTGAGTTGTTGGAACAGCGGTATAGTTCCACATTCCGTGGACAGGAATTTTTCTTGGCAGATCATGTTGTGAATGGACAGCAGCTCTTACCGGGTGTTGCCTATCTCGAAATGGCACGTGAGGCAATCGATCAGTCAGCAGGAGCATTGAAAGCGGAACAGAATGGCATGACGCTCAAAAATATTGTGTGGGCCAAGCCAATTGCTGTCGATGATCAGCCTGTCGATGTTCACATTGGTCTGCAGCTGGAAGACAGTGGAGAGATTGGCTATCGAATCTACAGTCAGCATACCGGAAATGCAGCAGAAGAGAATGTGCACAGTCAGGGAAGTGCCGTATTCCATACGGTTGCGGATACGCCAACCCTTGATCTCGCTATGTTACAAGCCGCGTGTAGCCATAGTATCTTGAGTGGCAGCCAATGCTATGACGGTTATAAAGCAATGGGAATCCATTATGGTCCAGCGCTGCAAGGAATTGAGCTAGTGCATAAGGGCACGGAGCAGGTGTTGGCAAAGCTGTCCTTACCTTTCGCTGTTTTGGGGACAGAAGAACAGTTTGTGCTGCACCCAAGTATGATGGATTCTGCTTTGCAGGCGGCGATTGGTTTATTTATGGGGGCAGATGACAGGAGTCTCGCCGACCATCTTGATTCGCTCAAGCCAATCTTGCCGTTTGCCCTAGATGAGCTGGAAATTTTCAGTCCATGCACGCCGCAAATGTGGGCGTATATTCGCTACAGTGATGGCAGCAACGCTTCTGATCATGTGCAGAAGCTGGATATTGATTTATGTGACGAGCATGGAAATGTTTGCGTCAGAATGAAGCGGTTTTCGTCTCGTAAGCTGGACGGCAAAGGGGAAGGCTTCGAAGCTACAAGGGTACAAGAGATGCTGATGGTTCATCCTTGCTGGCAGGAACAGGCAGGTGCTCAGAAAACGGAGCCTCCTACCTATGCACAGCATATCGTGATGATTGCCGAAGGTTTTGAATCGTCGCTTGCAAGTCTATCAGCACAGATGAATGAAGTGCGCTTGATTCCCTTGCAGTCCCAACAGGATGGTATTGCGAACCGGTTCGAGGCCTATGCTTCCCAAGTATTTTTGGAAATCCAAAGCATCTTTCAACAAAAGATACTTGGCAAGGTGTTATTGCAGGTCGTCGTTCCCGACAAAGCGGAGCATTCGTACGTAAGCGGACTTTCTGGCTTGCTGAAAACAGCTCAGCAGGAGAATCCAAATGTAATCGGCCAATTCATTGAAATAAACCAAGGTGAACATGCGGCAGAAATCATAAACAAGATGCATGAGAATGCCTGCCATCCTATGGACGACCGAATTTGCTATCAAGCGGGTAAACGTTATGTACTGGGCTGGTGTGAAACCAAGCCATTGCATGATGAGGTCGCCATTCCGTGGAAAGATCAAGGAACCTATCTGATTACGGGTGGAGCAGGCGGCTTAGGGTTGATTTTCGCAAGGGAAATCGCGAGCCAAGCGAAACAGGCAACCTTAATTCTCACAGGACGTTCTCCTCTTCGTGAAGATAAACAAGCGATGCTTCATGATTTGCAAAGGTCAGGGGCAAGTGTTGTCTACCGTCAAGTTGATGTGACGGACAAGGAGGAAGTAGTCCAGCTCATCCAAAGTATTCAACAGGAATTCGGAGGTCTTCACGGCATCATCCATAGCGCTGGTGTCGTTCGAGATAACTTCATCCTCAAGAAAACGACAGAAGAATGGAACCAAGTGGTAGCGCCAAAAGTTGCCGGCCTTACGAATTTGGATGTGGCAAGTAAAGATCAGCCTCTCGATTTCTTCGTCCTCTTTTCTTCGATAGCAGGAAGTATAGGAAATAGTGGTCAGGCAGACTATGCTTGCGCGAATGCCTTTATGGATGGCTATGCGAAATATCGGAATGAACGGGTGCAGGCAAAGCAACGTCAAGGTCAAACAGTCTCTATCAACTGGCCGCTCTGGAAAGAGGGCGGAATGCAAGTAGATGAAGCGGTTGAGGAGATGGTGAAACAAAGGGTTGGAATGATCGCTTTGCAGACCGCGACGGGTATTCGTGCTTTTTATGAAGCCGTAGCTTCTCGAAAAGATCAGGTGATGGTAATGGAAGGAGATCTACAACGCCTCCACGCAGCAGTTGTGGGAAGACCGAAGTCAACAGAACAAGAAGTCAAAGCTTTTCCCGTCATACAACCATCAAGTCATCATTTGCCAAAGGAAAAAGCGATCTATTATTTCAAAAAGCTGGTCTCTTCTGTGATCAAGCTGCCAATAGACCGCATCGAAGCAGATGCCTTGTTGGAAAAGTACGGAATTGACTCGATTATGGTCATGCAATTAACAAATGAATTAGAAAAAACGTTTGGTTCGTTGTCGAAAACATTATTTTTCGAATATCAGACTATCGAAGAAATTGCGAAATACTTCCTGGCATCACACCGGGAGCAAATGATGAGTATCCTTGGTATGGATGAGAAAGAAGCAACAACGGCATCCCCTGTTAAAAAGCCGAGCGTTGCACCGATCATCAACAACCGTAGGAGCAGAGGCAACGCGTTGAAGGAAACGACGAGAGAAACCCAACCAGCAAACGACGCCTTCGATATTGCAATCATTGGGGTCTCCGGTCGTTATCCGAAAGCGAGAAACATGAATGAGTTCTGGCGTAACCTGCGTGATGGTAAGGATTGTGTCACTGAAATTCCCGAAAAGCGTTGGGATCACAGCCTGTTTTTTGATGAAGATAAGAAAAAGCAAGGAAAAACCTACAGCAAGTGGGGAGGCTTCCTGGACGGTGTAGATCAATTTGACCCGTTATTTTTCAATATCACACCAAGAGAGGCTGAAATCATGGACCCGCAAGAGCGCTTGTTCTTGGAATGCGTCTATGAAACGTTAGAGGATGCCGGGTATACTCGTGAAGCGCTCGGCTCAACACCTGGCATGGGTCTAGGCGGTAATGTCGGGGTTTATGTCGGAGTCATGTACGAAGAATACCAGCTCTATGGAGCCCAAGAAACACTGCTCGGCAGACCGATGGCGCTGGCAGGAAGTCCAGCCTCCATTGCGAATCGGGTTTCTTATTTCTGCAACTTCCATGGACCTAGCATGGCGGTCGATACGATGTGTTCCTCTTCTCTGACAACTATTCATTTGGCTTGCCAAAGTCTACAGCAAGGGGAATGTGAGGCTGCTATTGCAGGTGGAGTCAATGTATCGATTCACCCTAATAAATACCTGATGCTTGGACAAGGCAAATTTGCATCCAGCAAGGGACGATGCGAAAGCTTTGGTATCGGCGGTGACGGGTATGTACCTGGCGAGGGGGTGGGAGCAGTCCTGCTCAAGCCTCTGGCGAAAGCAATTGCTGATGGAGATCAAATTTATGGTGTGATAAAAGGAACAGCGGTTAACCATGGCGGAAAAACGAATGGATACAATGTACCTAGCCCGAATGCCCAAGCTCGGGTTATTGGACGTGCTTTCGAAAAAGCCGGAATCGATCCGCGGACGATCAGCTATCTGGAAGCACACGGTACGGGGACCTCTTTAGGTGATCCGATTGAAATGACGGGCTTAACGAAGGCTTTCCAAGCGTATACAAATGACAAACAGTTTTGTGCCATTGGATCGGCGAAGTCCAACATTGGGCATTGTGAGAGTGCAGCCGGAATCGCTGGGGTGACGAAGGTCTTATTGCAGCTCAAGCATGGACAATTAGCCCCATCTCTGCATGCTGAAGTGCTCAATCCGAATATTGATTTCAGTATGACACCATTTGTGGTTCAGCAAGAGCTGGCGGAGTGGAAGCGCCTTGTCATTGACGGACGGGAAGCTCCACGGCGTGCCGGTGTGAGCAGTTTTGGTGCGGGCGGATCGAATGCTCATGTGGTGATTGAAGAATATATTTCAAAAATGCAAGAACAGCCTACAGAATTAGCAAGACCGCAAAATCCTGCTTTGATACTCTTATCAGCCAAGAATGAAGAACAGCTACATCAACGGGTACAACGACTGCTCGGAGCCATTGCGGAACAGGGATTGTCCGATGCGGATTTAGCAGAAATGGCGTATACCCTTCAAGTGGGACGAGAAGCGATGGAAGAACGTTTGGCTGTGATCGCGGGCTCGATGATTGAACTTGAAGAGAAATTGAAGCAATTCATAGGAAGACAGAAGGAGATTGAAGACCTGTACCACGGACAGGTAAAACGTCATAAAGAGACCTTGGCAATCTTTGCAGCAGATGATGATATGCCGCAAATGATTGATTCCTGGATGAACAAAGGCAAATACGGAAAATTACTGGACGTTTGGGTCAAAGGGCTGAACATTGACTGGAGCAGCTTGTATGGGGAAAGAAAGCCTCGCCGGATTAGTCTTCCAACCTATCCATTTAGCAGAGAAGCTTATTGGGTGCCTGGTGGATATACGTCATTTACAGGTGCAGCATCCCGAGCCACATATGAGCAGCATCCCGTTCAGCCAGACATGCGTTTTGTGAAAAAGCAATGGAAGGCTTGCCCAGCGATGCCAACCAAGGAAGCTCATCGAACGATTGGTATTTTCACAACGGATGAAACGAAGCATTTGGCGATTCAACTGTCCAACCATTTCGCTAAGAGTGAAATCCTAGAGCTGAACGAGCTCGAATCACGATTCCATCAGGATGAGATGGCGTGGAAAAACTATGATGGCATCGTAGATTTGGTCGGTTGTGGACATCTGCATACCGATTCGCTGGCTTGGATTCCATGGCTGCAACAACTCATTGAGAATGGTCATAAGGAAGGCTTAAAGCTATTGGGTGTGACAAAAGGCTTGGAGTCTTACCAGAATGACACTGTCAATTTGACGGGTGCCTCACGTGTTGGTTTGTACCGGATGCTGCAAAGTGAATATAAGCATCTGCAATCACGCCATGTGGATCTAGATCCATTAGCTGATGGAGAAGAACTTGCGCAACAGATTGCAGCAGAGTTCCTCATTGATGATCAGGAAACAGAGGTTTGCTATCGATTGGGTGAGCGTTATAGCGCTTATCTTCAGGAAGAGATGGTAGCGGACGGTCAGGAGCCAGCGCTTGTTTTCCCTGAGAACCATGTTCTATTGATAACAGGCGGTACACGGGGGCTTGGTTATTTATGCGCCAAGCATTTTGTAGAACGTTATGGTGTCAAAAAGCTGGTGCTCACAGGGCGAGAAAGTCTGCCGCCGCGCGAGCAATGGGGAGCCTATCAGCAGCAAAGCACTTCCGTAGCAAAGAAAATTCGGGCGGTACAAGCATTGGAAGAGCAAGGCGTACAGGTTCAAGTTTTATCTGTATCCTTAACCGATGAAGAGGCTTGGCAACAGCATTTGCACGAGTTGAAACAGACGATGGGTCCGATTGGCGGGGTGATTCATTGCGCTGGTTTTAGCGATGATCAAAATCCTGCGTTTATTCGGAAATCGACGGATAGAATTCAGCAGGTATTACAACCGAAAGTGGCTGGGCTTAATACGCTATACAAAAGCTGCAAGGACGAGCCTTTACAGTTCTTCGTTCTCTTTTCATCTGTTTCGGCAATCATTCCGTCCTTGGCTTCGGGCCAGAGTGATTATGCGCTAGCCAATGCCTATATGGATTATTTTGCTTCCGCACATGCTGATTCTTGCCCGATCAGGAGCATTCAGTGGCCGAGTTGGAAGGAAACAGGAATCGGTGCAGTCACGACCAAAGCCTATCAACAATCAGGACTGGTACACATCACTGACGAGCAAGGACTGCGATTACTGGATCATATTCTTTTGAAAAAGATGGGTCCCGTTGTTTTCCCGGCAGCAATCAACCAAGAGCTGTGGGAACCCCAGCGATTGATGCGACACAAAAAGCAAGAAACTTCTGCTGCGAACCTGTCATCTCATCGTCCAACAGCAGGCAAGCCGACGCAAAGCTTAGCGGATCTTGTGAAGACAGCACAAACAAGACTGATTGAGCTGTTTGCGAAGGAGTTGAAAATAGATCCTGCCAGATTGGAGATAGACAAAGAGTTTCCTGACTATGGGATCGATTCGGTGTTACTGGCTCAAGTCATGAATGAGATCAGTAAATGGTTGGGCAAGGACTTGGACCCGACGATTTTATATGAATATCCCACCATAGGAACACTTGCAGAATGGCTGACCAGCAATCACGGGGATTCCATCGCTGACGATCTGACGCAGACTTCTCCTGAAATGAACGACGATCCGAAGAGTCAGCCCATACGTAGTGAGACTGTGAAAAGCCAGATGGTGAGTAATCAGGCTACCCCATATAGGGAGGCAAATCCATCTGACATTGCGGTAGTGGGGCTCTCTTGCCGTTTTCCGGGTGCTCGTAACGTGGAAGAATATTGGGAGTTGTTAGCGGAGGGCCGTTCAGCCATTGGTGCTGTACCCAAGGAACGCTGGGGGTATGAAAATTCCTATCATGCAGGACTTCTGGACAACATTACTGCTTTTGATCCTTCATACTTCCTGATAGCAAAAGAAGATGCGAAGGCCATGGACCCGCAAGCCTTATTGGTATTGGAGGAAAGTCTTCATCTATGGCATCAGGCTGGATACACACCGAAGGACATCAAGGGAAAATCGGTAGGCGTCTACATCGGGGCAAGAAGTAATCATCGCCCAAGTGAAGATCGTCTGCATCAAACACAAAACCCAATTATGACCGTGGGACAAAACTATTTGGCTACAAATATTTCCCAGTACTTCGATCTTAGAGGTCCCAGCATGGTCATCGATACCGCATGCTCTTCGGCGCTGGTCGGGATGAATATGGCGATTCATTCTCTTCGTAGTGGAGAGATTGGGGCTGCTATCATCGGCGGGGTTAACGTGTTAAGTGGTGATGAAGCGCATCGGATGTTCCACCAAAGAGGAATTTTAAGCGAAGAGCCAGCCTTCCATATTTTTGACAGGCGTGCAGACGGACTCGTATTGGGAGAAGGCGTAGGAATGGTTTTATTGAAGACCGTGGAGCAAGCACTGGCTGATGGTGATGAAATACATGCCGTCATCAAGGGAGTAGCAGTCAACAATGATGGACGAACGGCAGGTCCTGCCACCCCGAATTTGCAAGCCCAAAAAGAGGTTATGCACTCGGCACTGGCTAAAGCTGGCATGAAGCCGGAACAAATCAGCTATATAGAAGCGAATGGCTCGGGTTCAGAGGTTACAGATTTACTTGAGCTCAAAGCCATTCAGTCTGTCTATCGCTCATCTCATACGGCCGCTTGCGGATTAGGATCGATCAAGCCAAACATCGGTCATCCATTATGTGCAGAAGGGATTGCTAGTTTGATAAAAGTCGTGCTGATGCTCAAAAACCAACAATTGGTTCCGTTCCTGTCAGGGCAAGAGCCGATGACCCATTTCCATATGGAGTCAACGCCTTTTTATTTTCAGCGACAGCTTTCTGAATGGAACGATTCGCCCAGAATAGCAGCGATTAATTGTTTTGCAGATGGGGGAACCAATGCCAACGTCGTTTTACAATCCTGGGAGGAGGCAGTCTCACGTCCGAACAAACGACATTCGATTGCACCTCCAACGTTAAACCGATTTGACGTCTACCGTGAAGAGGCAGGTCGTTCAACAAAAACACGGACATATCTGAGCCAGAAGCCCAACCATACGACCAGTATTTGGAAGCGACAAATAGTGGAGGGATAAAAGTGCATGATCTGTTTCTCATAACGATCAACCATCCAATCCTCAAAAATCATAAAGCGCACGGTCAGGAACTGTTGCCCGGATTAGCCCATATTGATCTGTTGTATCAAATGTTTCGCGAAAATGGTCATGATTACAGCGAGCTTGAGCTGCGTAATCTAACGATCTATCATCCGATCATGGTGGGACAAGACTATGATGTCATGCTGAGCATTCAGTGCACGCAAGGCAAAGCAGGACAGTGGCAGATTCGGATGGAGGGTCAGACACAGCGCAACGGCATTTTAGACTCGGAGAAAAAGCTGTATGTTACTGCTGAAATGCATCAAAGTGCCGCTATGCAGTTCGATGAAACGCTGGATCTTCTCATGATAGAGCAAGCGGCAAACAAAAAGGTCAATCTGCATGATGTGTATGAACAATGCCGCCGCCAGGAATTGGTGCATACAGGTTTTATGAAGGCAGAAGGAACGATTTACGAAACAGATTCAGCGGCGGTAATCGATATTTCACTCGGTAAACATGCCCTTCCCAGTGCGGAAGGGTTCATGTTTCACCCGACATTGATCGATGGGTCCGCGATCGGCTCGATGGTAATGTTCACCTCGGTAGTCCAAGAAGAACAGCGGCTATTTTTACCGCTTTTTTATGAATCTTTTCGGGCCTCCGCTCTTTTACAGCAACATTGCTTTGCCAGAGTACAAACGTCATCCATCCAGCGAAAAAATGAGCTGATGTATATGACGATGGAGTTCTTTGATCGTTCAGGTAGAAAAATAGCACATTTGCAAAATTTTGCGGGCAAGCTAGTTCGTGATCCTGGTCTGATCAATCCCAATAAAAAAGAAGTACCTCAGCTTCGAGAGGAGATTCAACCATCGAAGCAAACGGTATCTCTGTCAAAAGGACCTGTTCAGGAGGCGAATGAATCGCAATCTACCCTCGTGAGTAAAGCACAAACTTTTTTACAACAACTGCTGGCAGATCGATTACAAGTTCCAGCCGCATTGATTGATACGCAGATTGGTTACTATGAAATGGGGCTAAATTCACCGGGCTTGTTGGAAGTGGTGAGGGCTGTCGAAGCGAAAGTAGGAACGCCGCTGTCTCCTACTTTATTGTTTGAGTATACGAATATCGCTGAGTTGGCCGCCTATCTTGCCGAGAATCATGCTTCCGTATTCAGCGGGCTTGATTTGATGAAACAGGAAGGTAAACAAGAGTTGCCGCAACCTGCCAGGGTCGTAGATTCATCAGCAATCTCTGAGAGTCATGCAGCGAATGCCAATGAAGAAATTGCGATCATCGGGATGGCAGGGCGTTATCCAGAGGCCAGAAATCTCCAAGAATTCTGGATGAATTTAAAAGAGGGTAAAGACTGCATCAAAGAAGTCCCGAAATCTCGCTGGGATTGGCAGCAGTTTGGGGAACTCAAATCCCCTTCAGGAAAGCAGATGTCCAAATGGGGAGGGTTTATTGAAGACCCTGATTGCTTTGATTCTCCCTTTTTCAGAATATCGCCGCGGGAAGCAGAAACGATGGACCCCCAAGAGCGTTTGTTTTTGGAAACATGCTGGGAAGCGATGGAAGATGCGGGTTATACGCCGAAGACGATTGTTCCGGCTCGGGGGAGCAGTAACAGACGGCAGGTTGGTGTCTTTGTTGGCGTGATGCACAAGGATTATGCCCTCATCGGAGCGGAAGCGATGTCTCGGGGAGAAATGTTCCCGTTATCCTTGAACTATGCACCGATTGCCAATCGCGTTTCTTATTTCTGCAATTTTCATGGTCCAAGCATGGCGATTGACACCGTATGCTCATCCTCTCTGACGGCTGTTCATTTGGCGCTGGAGAGCATCAAGCGAGGAGAATGTGAGGTAGCATTGGCGGGTGGCGTCAATTTATCCTTACATCCTGGCAAATATTTGTCATATGGCATGATGGATATGCACGCTAGTGATGGCTATTGTCATACCTTTGGTAAGGATGGCGACGGGTATGTTTCTGGAGAAGGCGTCGGTACCGTCGTGTTAAAGCCATTGCGCAAAGCGATTGAGGATGGAGATCATATTTATGCCGTGGTAAAAGGAAGCAGTGTGAACCACGTCGGATCGGTGAGCGGGCCTTCCGTACCAAGCCCTGTTGCTCAAGCTGAGGTGATTACAGCATGCTTAGAAAAGAGCGGTGTGGACGCGAGAACGATTCGTTATGTGGAAGCGCACGGGACCGGGACTTCTTTAGGCGATCCGATTGAAATTCAAGGATTGGTGAAAGCGTTTCGTCAATATACAGAGGATCAGCAGTTTTGTTCTATAGGCTCGGTGAAGTCAAATATCGGACATGCAGAATCTGCCGCGGGTATCAGCGGTCTGCAAAAAGCTGTTCTTCAGCTCCACCATAAAACGCTCGTTGCTTCCTTACATGCCAAGGAAGTGAATCCGTTTATTGATTTTGCGCAATCTCCTTTTTATGTACAGCAACGGACAGAAGAATGGAGAACGGTGAGCATGGAAAACGGTCAAGAAGTCACCGTTCCGAGACGAGCGGGGGTAAGTTCGTTTGGAGCTTCGGGGTCCAATGCCCATATTATTTTGGAAGAATACATCCCAGCCGAAACAAAGCCGAAAGCGCAAGCAATTGGCCATAAAAATCACCCAGTGATAATTCCGCTATCTGCCAAGAATAAGGAAAGATTGCAAGCCTATGCGCAAAAAGTAGCGGAGTTTCTAAAAGGGGCATCATCTGACAATCAGCTTCAAGAAATGCTGGAGAAGAAGCTCCGCAAGATTTTATCCAGTATTATTCATGTGGGAGAAAACAGCATTGAGATCGAACAAGAGTGGCATGAATACGGAGTAGACCTCGTTCAAATCACACAGCTAAAGCAAAAACTGCAAGAGGAGCTGCATATTCAGCTAGATATCAAGGAGTTCGATCAAAGCAGCTCTATTGCTTCCGTCATTGCTTCTCTCATGGATAACCATCGAGAGGATATTGAGGGAGAAGTTCAGTCTTTTGCTGATTTAGAAACGCAACTCGATCTGGAAAATGTGGCGTATACCTTGCAAGTTGGACGAGAAGGGATGAAAGAACGAGTAGCCTTTGTCGTCAAGGATATACCTGAGCTGATGGGAAAATTGGAAGCTTATTCGAAAGGCGAGAATACGATCGATACTTGTTGGGAAGGGAGCTCGAAGCCTAACAACGATTCATTCGGATTATTAAGCGATAACCAAGACTCTCAACAGCTTATCCAAAGCTGGGTTGCAGAAGGCAGCATCAGAAAAATAGCTGAAATATGGGTGACAGGCTATGAAATGGATTGGGAACAGCTTTATCTGAATAACAAACCTAGACGTGTTCCTTTGTCCACATACCCATTTGCGAAGAATCGTTATTGGATTCCGGAAAGCAAAAGTAAATCTGTAAGCGGCAAGACAGCAGCGCCATTCACATTCACGAGCGAAGCTGCGATTCATCCACTGTTGCAAAGGAATACTTCTGATTTTTCTGAACAGAGGTTTAGTTCCACCTTTACAGGTCAGGAGTTTTTCCTAACGGATCATGTCGTGAAGAAGCAGAGAATCTTGCCGGGAGTTGCCTATCTGGAAATGGCGAGAGCAGCAGCAGAGCAAGCAACGGCTGCCTTGATAGAAGAACCAACCCAGATTCAACTCAAAAACGTGGTTTGGACACGGCCAATTGTCGTGGGGGACCAGCCTGCACAGATACATATCGGTCTTGTTCCCGAAGAGAATGGTGAGATTACTTTTGAAATCTATAGCGAGTTGGAGGCTATAGATACAGAACCCGTCTTACACAGTCAGGGCAGCATCATGCTTCATTCTGTTGCTGAGAAACATGCCTTGAATCTGTCATCCTTACAAGCGGAGTGCGGTCACCGTGAGTATTCATCGGAACAATGCTACAGCATTTTTCATTCAATAGGAATGGATTATGGGTCAGCACATCAAGGAATTGACTCGTTGTATGTAGGGGAGGGCAAAGTATTAGCCAAGCTGTCCTTGCCAGCCTCCATCTCCGAAATGGAGAATCCTTTTGTACTGCATCCAAGCCTAATGGATTCTGCCTTGCAGGCATCTATCGGGCTCATGATGGTTGCGGAGGATACCCCATCAGCGGATGGCCATTCGAATCGCAAGCCCTCCTTGCCTTTTGCCATGGAGGAGGTCGACATTTACGACAAGTGCACGTCCTCGATGTGGGCGTATGTTCGCTACAGTGCCAACAGCAGCGCAGATGACAAGGTGCAGAAGCTGGATATTGATTTATGCGATGACCAAGGAACTGTTTGTGTACGAATAAAGGGATATTCCATGCGAGTGCTCGAGGATGGGAAGCAGGCAAACCATGTTTCTTCGAGCCTAGCTTCTTCCGCAATCTCACTGGAGCCTCCTGTGGGGAATCTCATGCTGTCCGCTGTGTGGGATGTGACTCCAGTTGAGAAAGGGCAGCTTTTCCCTACTGCTGATGAGCAGGTAGTCATTGTGGGGGGAAATGAAGAGAATGCACGCTCCATTCAACAATACTTTCCTCGAGCAAAAGTGTCGTCCATTCAGGCTGAGAATACGATTGAGGAAATCGTACACCGACTGGAAGAGCTTGGTTCCATTGATCATCTGGTGTGGATCGCTCCTTTTGATGCGATAGATTCCTTGGCGGATCATCGATTAATCGCGGGGCAGGATCAGGGAGTGATTCTATGCTTCCGAACGATTAAAGCCTTGCTTCGCTTGGGATACGGAAGTAAGGAGTTGGGGTGGAGCGTCATCACGGTTCAATCCCAACCCATTTGCCATACAGATGTTGTGAATCCTTGCCACGCCAGTATTCATGGATTAATTGGTTCGATGGCAAAGGAATATCCAAACTGGAAGATTCGCCTCATGGATGTAGAGGCCGAATCTGAATGGCCATTAGATGATATGGTGAGGCTGCCGAGAGATCGTCAGGGGCGTCCGTGGGTTTATCGTCAGGGTGAATGGTATCGCCAGCAGTTGCTTACTGTCGATCATCCCCCGATCGATCAGACACGTTTGAAGCAGGGTGGCATTTATTTGGTGATTGGCGGTGCTGGTGGCATCGGCGAAGCATGGACCGAATATATGATTCGTACCTATCAAGCCCAGATCATATGGATTGGTCGTCGTCAAAAAAATGAAGAGATTCAAGCGAAGATGGATAGGCTTGCCACTTTTGGACCAGCACCAGCCTATATAGCAGCGGATGCAACGCAGCAGAATGCTTTGCAAGAAGCTTTTGAACAGATAAAGCAAACGTATACACGGATTGACGGAGTTGTTCATTCTGCCATGGTCCTGGTTGAGGAAAGCTTGGAAACCATGCAAGAGGAAGGTTTCCGAGCAGTGCTTTCGTCTAAGGTTGATGTGAGTGTGAACATCGCTTTGGTGTTTGAGAAGGAGCCTTTGGATTTCGTATTATTCTTCTCTTCGCTCATGGCAGTTACAAAAGCTCCGAAGCAAAGCAACTATGCGGCTGGATGTACCTTTAAGGATGCCTATGCTCATCAATTGGCCCAAGCATGGCCATGTGCGGTGAAACTGATCAATTGGGGCTATTGGAGCAGTGGGCAAGTGGAAGAGTCTCATCAAGAGATGGTAGAAACCTATCGTCGTTTGGAGCAAATCGGCATTGGTCTTATTCAGCCTCCAGAAGCCATGCAAGCCATAGAGACACTTCTCGCAGGAGCTATGGATCAAGTTGCTTTAATGAAGACCACGAAGCCTATTGTCATTGAAGGGATGAAGGTAGAGGAATGGGTGAATGTTCACGTTGCACTTTATCCATCCATGCTACAGCTGTCTGCCCATGAAAATGAAGGGCTTGCTGGTGTGGTGGCTGCCTTTATCAAGGAGAGATTGAAGCAGGATCCATCAGCGCGAATGCGGATTCTCGAACTCGGGTCAGGTACAGAATCTACCAGTTCCTTGATTTCACAAAAATTACATGCCTATCGATCTTTTATGAGCTTCCAAGTTATTGATCCAGAAGCGGCATTAAGTGAACAAGGTATGAATGCTAGTGAATACGACCTGATTATCACAGCTGATAAACTGCACACAGCTCAACAAATTCGCCAAACCATGCGTAACTGCAAGAATCTCTTAAAAAGGAATGGTCTGCTTCTAGTAAAAGAGATGACCGATCAAAACGTACCTAAAGACCTCGCAGAAGGTCTTTCACTACCTCTGGAAGCTTGGCAGAAAGTATTGAGAGATGAGGGCTACCGAGTTGTCTCCTATCCACAGTTGATGATCGCTGAAAGTGACGGCGTGGTCCGCAAGTCCAAACAACAGCAGAAATCAATGGGGACCTTAGCTTCCACTCTACCCATTCCTTCACATGCAGACAGAGGAACGAGCACAGAGGAAATACTTCGGGCGAAAAGCATAACCTATTTCAAACAATTGGTCGGAGAAACACTGAAAATTCCATTTGACCAAATCGATTCTTCTGCCGCTCTGGAGGAGTATGGCATTGATTCGATTATGATTGTGCAGATGACGAATGTCTTACGGAAAAAATTGCATCAGATCAGCACGACCCTCTTTTTTGAATATCAAACGATTGATGCGCTGGTCGAGCATTTCATGACAACACAAACGGATGAATTGCTTGCATTAGTCGGAATAGATGAACAGCAGCCTGTTCAAAAGCAAATAACCAACGCAGCAGCTTCTGCAAAGCCAACCAGAGAGCAAGCTGGCTCGACATTTCGAAAGGCAAAGTCTCGCCGTTTCCTGCAAGTTCTTGATAAAGAATCGGAAAAACCAACAGCGCCGTCCAGACAGGATGTGGCGATCATTGGTCTTTCAGGTCGTTATCCGCAAGCGGAGGATGTCTGGGAGTTTTGGACTCGTCTGAAAGAAGGGAAGAATTGCATCACGGAAGTACCGGAGGATCGTTGGAATTGGCAAGAATTTTTCAGCGAAGAAAAAGGGAAAAGAGGATACATGTACACCAAATGGGGCGGTTTCATCGAAGATATTGATAAATTCGACCCGCTATTTTTCCAAATTTCGCCTAACGAAGCAGAGCAGATGGACCCTCAGGAGCGCTTATTTTTACAAACGGCATACGCCAGTATGGAAGATGCGGGCTACACACCTGCCACATTAGAGGAAAGTAGAAAAATTGGTGTGTTTGTTGGTGTCATGAATGGA
This sequence comes from Brevibacillus sp. NPDC058079, assembly GCF_042885155.1. NCBI lineage: Bacteria > Bacillati > Bacillota > Bacilli > Caryophanales > Paenibacillaceae > Brevibacillus > Brevibacillus sp. NPDC058079. The sequence continues at coordinate 588,160 of NZ_JBHVSO010000002.1, read as the reverse complement.
AATTACCCAGCAGGAACGAGCTACTGGTCGATTGCGAATCGCCTTTCCTACTTGTTCAATTTCCAAGGACCGAGTCTAGCAGTGGATACGGCATGCTCCTCTTCTTTGACGGCGATCCATTTAGCCTTGGAAAGCCTGTACAGCGGTACAAGTGAATGTGCCATCGCTGGCGGTGTCAATTTAATTGTCGATCCGTTTCACTATATTCGACTGTCTGGAGCGACTATGCTATCTGCTGGTGACAGCTGCAAGTCGTTTGGCGACCAAGCGGACGGCTTTGTAGATGGAGAAGGTGTGGGCGCTATCGTATTGAAGCCTCTGCAAAAGGCGATTGCCGACGGAGACCACATATACGGCGTGATCAAGGGAAGCATGCTCAATTCAGGGGGCAAAACAAATGGATATACGGTTCCAAACCCCATCGCGCAGTCGCAGGTAATCCACGAGGCATTGCAGCGAGCAGGAGTGGATGCTCGTGCCGTCAGCTATATCGAAGCGCACGGTACAGGTACCGCTTTGGGCGATCCAATCGAGATTGCGGGACTGACTCGCACATTCGGACAATACACGAAAGACAAGCAATTTTGCTCGATCGGCTCGGCCAAGTCGAACATTGGACATACGGAGAGCGCGGCAGGAATTGCAGGCTTGACCAAAATATTGCTCCAGATGAAGTATGGTCAAATCGCACCATCCCTGCACGCTGAGGTCATGAATCCAAACATTGATTTCAGCGATACACCATTTGCGGTTCAGCAAAAGCTGGCTGAGTGGAAACGACCAACCATTGAAATCAACGGAGTAACCAAGGAGTATCCGAGAATCGCCGGGCTATCATCATTCGGGGCAGGAGGAGCCAATGTCCATATCGTCATCGAAGAGTATCCCGAAAAAGATAGACAGCCTCAGAGTAGCATCCAGCCACAGCAACCAAAAATGATCGTGCTCTCCGCGAAGAACGAAGAGAGACTGTTCGTTCAAGTGAATCAATTATTGAAGGCGATCAAAGAAGAATCATTCACCGATGCCCGTTTGGCTGATATCGCTTTTACGCTTCAAGTAGGGCGGGAATCGCTGGAAGAACGCTTGGCTGTTATCGTCAGATCAGTTGATGAGCTGGAGGAAAAACTAACGCATTTTACAGAAGGCGCAGAGTACATTGCCGAGCTGTATCGTGGGCGAGTGAAACGCAACCATGACACGGTAGCTCTTTTTGCTGATGAAGATATGAAGCAAACAGTGGAGACATGGATTGCCAAGGGGAAATACACAAAACTGATGAACCTTTGGGTCAAGGGCGTCTCTTTTGACTGGAATAAACTATATAGCGAAGATAAGCCGCGCCGCGTCAGTTTGCCTACCTATCCTTTTGCTAGAGAGCGTTATTGGATAGACCTTCAAAAGCCAATAGCAACAGGTATGCCCGAAGCATTTTCGGCTAGCGGGGATATCCTCCATCCATTGCTTCATAAAAACACTTCTGACCTCTATGAACTGAGATACAGTTCCAGTTTTACAGGGCAGGAGCCGTTCTTGGCAGATCATCTTGGAAACGGGCAATGCCTCTTTCCACTCACTGCTTATCTGGAAATGGCACGGGCGGCAGTGAAACAGGCAGCAGGAGATAGAGCGGGGACTTTATCTGGAATCCGAATGACTCATGTTGCTACAGAAGAGCCGCTATTGGTGGGCGATGATTTGGTTCAGGTACATCTGGGGATCTATCCAGAGGATACTGGAGAGCTTGCTTATGAAATCTACAGCGAATCGAAAGAAGATGATACCAAGTCTGTGGTACATAGCCAAGGTATGGTCGAATTTACTTCGCTCGTTGAAGCACCAACTTTGAATCTAACTGCCTTGCAAGCCGAGAGCAGCGAGATGCTTACTGCCCGACAATGCTACGAGCAGTTAAAAGAACGTGGAATGGCTGATCAACCGAATTTGCAAGGGATTGACCACGTATACAGGACGCGAGGACAAGTACTGGTAAAACTCTCCTTGCCCTCAATTGTGACGGAGACAGCAGGACAATTCGTTCTTCATCCTAGCCTGCTAGAGTCCCTGTTGCAGTCATCTCGTCATCTCATCACGGAGGCTACATCATCTGACAGTATCAGCTCCATCCAATCAGATGGTACTTTTACCCTTGAAGAGCTGGAGATCTTCGAGAATCATCCTGTTCTGATGTTTGCTCTCATTCGATTCAGTGATGATGTCCAAGAGGAGAATGAGACTGCGACAATAGACATTGATTTATGCGATGAGGCAGGCAGAATAGGCGTGAGGATGAGAGGCCTATCAATTGGGAGCGAAAAACGGGTTGCGACGTTGAGAGAGACTCAGGAAACAGTGGCTTCCGCTCCACCGCTGTTGGGAACCACGATGCTCACTCCAGTATGGAACGCCGTGTCTGTAGAAAAAGGGGAAGTCATTCCAGCAACAAGTGATCAAGTAGTCATCGTTTGCGCCGAAGAAAAGGACGGAGGTCTCCTACAACGTCTTTACCCTCAAGCTACTGTTTTACCGCTTCAGTCAGATGACTCAATTGAGGTTATCGCAAGTAAGCTGGAAGAGCAGGGGGTAATCGATCATATCATGTGGGTTGCTCCTGATAGCTCTTTGGAATCCGTAAAAGAGGAGTCCTTGATGAACGATCAGGAGCGGGGCGTTATTCAAGTTTTCCGCTTGATCAAGGCTTTGCTTGCGTTGGGGTATCAGACGAGAGACTTGGGCTGGACGATCATTACTGTTCAGGCGCAGGCTATCTACAAAAAAGATACGGTTCATCCAACGCATGCCAGCATCCACGGGTTGATCGGATCGATGGCGAAGGAATATCCGAACTGGAAGGTAAGACTCGTCGATTTGGGAGCGCATGCCGATTGGCCGCTACATGATATTTTTGCTTTACCTGCCGATGCTCATGGAAACGCTTGGGCATATCGTGGACACGCGTGGTATCGCCAGCAGCTGATGCCCGTGCAGAGTCCTTCCATCAACCAAACCGTCTACAGTCAGCATGGAGTCTATGTTGTAATTGGAGGCGCGGGCGGTATTGGACAAGCGTGGAGCGAATACATGATCCGCACCTATCAAGCACAGATCATTTGGATCGGTCGTCGCAAGAAAGATGAGTCGATTCAGAACAAAATAAATCAACTTGCTGCCCTAGGACCCGCACCGCTCTACATCGATGCCGATGCTACGGATCGCGAGTCGCTGCAATCTGCTTACGAAGAGATCAAGAAGCAATATGCCAAGATTAACGGGGTAATTCATTCCGCAATTGTTCTCCTTGATAGAAGTCTGGCGAATATGGACGAGACAACCTTCCGCGCTGGACTGGTACCAAAAGTAGAGGTAAGCGTGCGGATGAGCCAAGTATTTGGCGAGGAGCCATTGGATTTCGTCCTATTTTTCTCCTCGATTAACTCGTTTACGAAATCGCCAGGACAAAGCAATTATGCTTCAGGCTGCGCCTTCAAAGATGCTTTCGCCCATCAGCTTGCCAAGGAATGGACGTGTGCGGTGAAAGTAATGAACTGGGGATACTGGGGCAGTGTTGGAATCGTTGCGTCCAAGGGCTATATGGAACGCATGGAACAAATCGGCATTGGCTCGATTGAACCTTCAGAAGGGATGGAGGCATTGGAAGCCTTGTTATCTGGTCCGATGAATCAAGTGGCGCTGATGAAAACGACCAAGCCACTCGATATGGAGGGAATCAATACAAGCGAATCTGTTGCAGTCGTTTCAAACAAAATTTCCTCCAGCATGGCAAGCATTAAAAACAAGATAAAAGTAAAAGAGATGCCGAGAGCAGCCTATTTTGCATCAGAAATGGATACGGACAGGCACAGCTTGTTTGATGACGTACAAGCAACGATCATTCAACTCGCCTCTCTAATCCTGAAGGTAGAGAGCGAAGAAATAGATTCGGATATTGAACTGAAGGAGTACGGATTCGATCCAGTCAAGCTCAGCGAATTTTCAACTAAAATCAATCAGAAGTACAAGCTTGAACTGACACCTGCTGTGATGATGGACTATCCAACGCTTAAGCACATCACTGAATTTCTAGTCAATACCACCCTGAAATCTCAATCGGAAAGAGAACAGGACAAACCGGTTCTATACGTGTAAGCCGAAGGAGTGCCTAGAATGAACAAAATGGACGAGCTTCTCTTAAAGTTAATGTGGGGTCAATTGCAGTCGCTTGGCTGCTTTACGGAAAAGAATCAAGCGCTTAGCGATCTCAAAAGAAAAAGCGGTCTGCTTGACTTATACGACATGTGGCTCGAAGAAACGGCTTCTGTTTTGGCCCAGAATGATTATCTCGTTTACGATAGCGCAACATCTACCGTGATCGATACTGCTCCCATTTCCAGTACGGCTGTCTGGCAAGAATGGGAGCAAGAAAAAGAAGTCTGGCTAAAAAATTCGGATACGAATGCGCAAGTTAAGCTAGTGGAGGCAACCTTGCGTGCTTTACCACAAATTCTCACTGGAAAAGTGCGGGCCACAGAGGTCATCTTTCCCAATTCGTCGATGGAATTAGTAGAGAAGGTATACAAAAATAACACCGTTTCCGACTACTTCAATGAAGTGCTTGCTGATACAGTGGTTGCTTTTGTGGAGGAACAGCTGACCCAAGATTCTGCGGCCCGAATTCGCATTCTCGAGATTGGTGCAGGTACGGGAGGAACGAGTGCTGTCGTTTTCCAAAAACTAAAGGCGTATGAAGAGCATATCCAGGAGTATTGCTACACAGATCTCTCCAAAGCCTTTTTCATGCATGCAGAAAAAGAGTACGGCCCAAGCAATCCTTATTTGACCTATCAGATTTTTAACGTAGAAGAGTCAGTGACGGGACAAGGAATGGATCTGGGCAGGTATGATATTGTCATTGCAGCAAATGTCCTGCACGCCACCAAAAATATTCGCCAAACCGTGCGTAACGCGAAAGCCGTTCTAAAGAAGAACGGCTTGCTTCTGCTAAATGAAATGAGTAAAAACACCATCTTCCTCCATCTTACCTTTGGTTTGCTCGAGGGATGGTGGCTGTATGAAGACCCAGAGCTGCGCCTTTCGGGCTGCCCTGGGTTATCTTCGTCAACCTGGCAGAGAGTATTGGAGGAAGAAGGATTTCAGTCGGTCTTTTTCCCATCAGAAGAGGCGCATGTGATGGGGCAGCAGATTATTGTTACCGAAAGCGACGGCGTGATCCGCCAACAGCAAAGACAACAGCCTAAACCGAAGCAAAACATACATGCTGAACAGCCAAAAGCAAAGAGAGTGAATATACCTTCCGCTCCTAAAGAAAGGGCAATCGAGGATGTCCTGCGCGAAAAAAGTACGGAATACATCAAACAGCGAATCGCTGAAACACTGAAGATGCCGAGTAACCGAATGGATGCTTCCGAGCCTTTAGAGGCCTACGGTATGGATTCCATTTTATCTGTACAACTGATCAATCAATTTCGGAAAATATTCGGTGAAACTATCAGCGGTACTTTGTTTTTTGAATATCAGACAGTAGCTGACTTAGTCGAGCATTTACTAGAGACACAAAGAGAAGCGCTGATTTCGCTCACAGGATTGGATGATCACAAGCAGGAGCAGGAGCCAAATCGAACGGAAGATCATGTTGAGTTTGCCCCATTGCCGAAAACCGAAGGGAAACGTAACCGAGGAAAAACGAGAGCATTTGCGTCATCTGCTCATTCGCAAATGACGGCGTCCAAGCCTACGTCCTCCGGTAAAATAGCGATTATTGGCATGAGTGGGCGTTTTGCTCAAGCTAACAACTTGGACGAATTTTGGGAGAATTTACTGCATGCGAAAAAGTCTATTTCAGAAATCCCAGAAAAGCGTTGGGATTGGACAGCGTATTATCATCCAAATCGGGAGGAAGCCATTTCCCAAGGAAAAAGTTATAGCAAATGGGGTGCCTTCTTAGAGGGATTTGATCAGTTTGATCCGTTATTCTTTCAGATGACTCCGCGAGAAGCAGAAAATATAGACCCTCAAGAGCGCCTCTATTTAGAAGAGTGTTGGAAGGCGTTAGAAGATGCAGGATATGCCTCATCGAAGATGTCTACGGAGCTGCGAAAGCGAACAGGGGTTTTTGGTGGCATTACGAAACAAGGATTTCATCTGTATAGCACGGAAACTACCCATCACTTTCCGACAACCTCGTATTCATCGATGGTTAATCGGGCTTCCTACTATTTAAACTTACAGGGACCGAGTATGCCGATTGATACGATGTGCTCCTCAGCTTTAGTAGCGATTCATGAAGCATGTGAATACATCCGAAACGGGAAGGGAAGCATGGCGATTGCTGGTGGGGTGAATCTGTACACACATCCGCTTACGTACTTCGGTCTGACAGTGGGACAGCTCATCTCCCATACTTCTGACAGTGCTGCCTTTGGGAACGGGGGTATAGGTTTTGTGCCTGGCGAGGGAGTGGGTGCGGTTGTTCTCAAGGATTACGATCAGGCTGTACATGATCGGGACCATATCTATGCCGTGATACGAGGAACCGCCGTCAACCATAAGGGTAAAGCCAATAGCTACATGACACCAAGCCCCATCCCCATTGCAGATGTGATGGAAGCGGCGTTGGGAGAAAGCGGACTGGACCCTCGATCCATTAGTTATCTGGAAGCTTCTGCCTATGGGTCAGACATAGTCGATGCCGTCGAAATGACAGCGGTGACGAAAGCTTTTCACAACCGTCAAGGAGCAGAAGGGGATTATCGACTCGGTTCGGTCAAACCGAATATCGGGCATTGTGAATCGGCTTCCGGCATGTCGCAGCTGATGAAAGTAATTTTGTCATTACAGCATCAGACGCTGGTTCCAACCCTGATTCCTGACGAATTGAATCCGAATATTCATTTTGATCAACTCCCATTCCAATTGCAGCGAGAGGTATCGGAATGGAAGCAGGTCACAGTAGATGGGCAGACAGTCCCCCGGCGAGCAGGCATTACCAGCTTTGGCGGCGGTGGAGTGAATGCCCATCTTATCGTTGAGGAATACAACCACAATCCATCATCAAGGAGAGTAAACGATTCAGAACCTGAGTTGTTTGTCTTTTCGGCTAAGAATAAAGAGAGATTGCAAGAATACATTCACCGCTGGATTGGTTATTTGCATAAGAACCAGCATATCCAAATAGCGAATACAGCCTATACCCTTCAAATCGGAAGAGAAGAAATGCCTTGCCGTTTGGCTGTCATCACCAAAAGTCAAACAGAGCTTTACCAGCAACTGGAACGCTGGTTAGAACATCAAGAAGAGACGGAACATTGCTTTTTTGGCGATCTCAAGGAAAACAAAGAATTGATGTCAGACCGGGTTACGCGGGCCATCGAATCAAAAGATGTAGGAGAACTGGCAAAATTGTGGGTTCTAGGCAATCCCATCCTGTGGCAGAAGCTGCATGAAGGGAAGGAGTTATCCCGAGTAGCTAAGCTCCCAACCTATCCATTTAAGAAGAGAACGTGCTGGATAGAACGCAATCAAACGAATCGCTCTAGGAGGGAGACGAGCATGACATCCGCTCATCCAGAATTCGAAAACAAGGCCGTTGAGATTTACACATATAGCGCCAATAGCAGCGAAGCGGAGTTTTCAGAGGATTACTTGACTGTATGTCCATTTGAAAGGAAGATTCCAGGCTTTTCAATGAGCCGTGTCATTTTGAACCCGGAAAAATATCCGTTGGAAAGAGAAATGGTAAGAGAGAAGCAAGTAGAGATGCGCCAGGTACTTTTTTGCAAAGAAAATTTTTCGCGCGTGCAAAAAGTATTGGACTTTGGATGCGGTCACGGGACAGATGTGATTCAAATAGCAGAGCTCTATCCGCATATGGAAACCCATGGATTTACAATTACCAAGGCGCAAGCGGAACTTGGCAATCAACGAATCGCGCAGAAAAATCTGGGGGCACGAGCGAAAATTTTTAATAAAGACAGCTCCAAGGATGCCTTTCCCGCTCTCTATGACATTATCGTCGGGATTGAAGTGAGCTTCCATATTCGTAATAAACATGGACTATTTCAAAATATCTCCTCTTCTCTGAACGAAGAGGGAACCGTTCTGTTGATCGATTACATAGCCAATACGCGAGGGCCGATCGTAGACCAGAACGTAGAAGTCAGCATTCCCACCGTGCAAGAATGGAGTGAGCTTTTAGCGGAGCATCAGTTAGTGATCGATGAAATCATTGACGTATCGCCGCAGATTGCTAACGCCTTGCATGATCCTGACGTGGATCAGTACATCAAGCATTTGCCTAAAGCTGTTCAAGATTTGTATATCAACACGGTGAATCAATCCATCTCTCTTGAAAGAGGGTGGATCAGCTATTGCTTGTTTAAGCTGAAAAAGGCTCCGCATCTTGCGTACACGAAGCGTTGTGAATGGAATGCCAGTAAAATATCGAAGAAAAGACCGTATCCAGAAGCATTAGCGGAAATGGTAAACAGCGGCTATATTCCTTATCCGAAACAGCAAATGAGAACTCTTCCTCATCCAAATCAGTATGACCACAGCTTTCATTGGAATAGGGAAACAATCAAAGAATCGTTGGTCGAGGCTTTTGCCGCCGTTTTAGGTCTTCAACCAGAAGAACTGGAAGAAGTAGAAACCTTGAAGGATATAGGAATTGGCTCTCTTAACGCCGTTGCCTTATCCGAAATGATTAACAGCAAATTTAATCTGAAGCTACCGACCAGCGTTGTGTTTGAACATAATACGTTAGATTCTTTGGCAAGCTATATTGCTAGCCATTTGCAGCAAGACGAGCCTAGCCAGCTCCATGCAAGTAAACCATTCGTATCGAATGCTCAAAATCAACTAATAACATCTGAATATTCTGGACAAAAAAGCAATTTGTCGACAGATCAGTCCATTTTAGATCGGACAAAAATCAAAGCGAGCCTGATCGAGGTCTTTTCGACCGTTTTAGGCTTGAGACAAGAAGATCTGGAAGATGTGGAATCCCTAAAGGAATTGGGAATCGGCTCGCTCAATGCCGTTCAATTATCCGAAGCCATCAATAGCAAGTTTCATCTAAAACTACCGACAAGTGTAGTGTTTGAACATAATACGCTAGAAGCATTGGCGAGCTACATAGCGACTCATCTACCAGAGCGCCAGCCAGCTCAAACAGAATCGTTTAACCAAAATCATGGAAATCTTGAAGAGAAGCCTGCTTATACGGAGAGGGTCTCGACGCGGAATATTGCCTACGAGCCGACTAAAGCGGCTTCTGATGAGATTGCGATCATTGGGATTTCCTGCCGCACAGCAGGTGCAAAGGGGCAAGATGAGTTCTGGGAGCTCGTCAGTCAGGGCAAAGATTGTATCAGAGAAGTGACCAATCCAGACTGGCGCGCCTTTTTCAAAGAAAATGCACTCGGCGATATTCCGATGAAATACGGGGCAATGGAGGATATTGAATATTTTGATCCAGCGTTTTTTAAAATTTCTCCTACTGAAGCCCAATCGATGGATGTCACGCAGCGCATCCTTTTACAAGAGAGCTACAAAGCGCTAGAGGACGCAGGTTATACCCCGTCCATGCTGCGAGGACAACCGGTTGGAACCGTCATTGGTGCAATGGCGGGAATGACGGTAGAACAAGATTTCTCTCATTTTGGCATGCTCGGATCGGATACGAGTATACTCGCCTCGCGCATTGCTTATTTCCTTGACCTAAAAGGACCAGCTTTGGCTGTGAACACAGCTTGCTCATCCTCTTTGGTTGCAATCGATATTGCTAGCCAAAAGCTGAAGACGGAAGAGGTCGATCTTGCTATCGCAGGAGGTATTACGATTTATTCCCATCCTGCTCCGTTTATCTCGATGAGTAACGCAAGGATGCTATCTCCTACAGGGGAGTGCCGCCCGTTTGACAATGGAGCCAATGGCATTGTCGTTGGGGATGGCGTTGGTGTTGTGATTTTAAAAAGATTGCAAGATGCATTACGGGATAACGACAGCATCTATGGTGTCATCCGTGGCAGTGGAACCAATCAGGATGGACGGACATTGGGCATTACCGTGCCTAGCTTCCAAGCGCAAAGCGACCTTCAAAAATCTATTTACGCGAAAAAACAGATTGATGTGGAAGACATTCAATATATCGAGGCACACGGAACCGCGACCAAATTAGGGGACCCTGTTGAGATTCATGCACTGAGTGAATCTTTCCGCCAATTCACGCCGAAGAAACGATTCTGCGCAATTGGTTCTTTGAAAGCCAATATCGGGCATACCACAGCAGCGGCTGGGGTGTTGAGTGTCATCAAGGTTTTACTCAGCATGAAAAACAAGAAGATGGCCCCTTCGATCCATTTTGTCAAAGAGAATGAACACATTGATTTTGAAAACAGCCCTGTTTATGTGAATACCAAGCTGCAAGATTGGCAGACCAATTCCAAAGGCTCTCGCTTGGCTGCGGTCAGCTCTTTTGGCTTCAGCGGCACCAATGCTCATCTGGTGATCGAAGAGTTTGATAGAAGCAAGACCAGATCCGCTGCTCCTGTTAAGGGTCAAGAGAAAGCAATGGGAGTCTTCGTGCTGTCAGCTGAATCACGTGAACAATTGGTGGCCTATGCCAAGAAAACAAAGGCATTTGTAGAGAATCATCATGATGTGAAACTGGCAGATTTCCTTTATACCTACCAGATTGCAAGGGAATCGATGTCTCATCGAGTAGCAATCGTGGTCGACAGTAAGGAACAGCTGATTGCGCAGTTAGAGCAATTCATACAAAGTAATGGGGCGAAAACGGCTGATCTCTTTATCGGAGAAATAAACAAAACGGGCGGAATCAAGATCGGCGATACCGAAGAGGGAAGGGATTTTATCCGCAATCTCGCTCTGAACAAGAAGATCAAAAAGCTGGCGGAGCTATGGGTTCATGGTAACGAAATAGAGTGGGGAGCTCTCTATCCAAAAGGAATGGTGAGCCGTCTATCAGGTCTGCCAAGCTATCCTTTTGCCGAGGAACGATACCGTTTACCCAAAGTTGTCGTAGGCAACCGTCCCCATCAAGAAGCGGCCGCGACCTCCGAACTGACAGCAGAAAAACAGGAACAGAGAGTAGCAGACATAGCCAACTCAACTGAGGTAACCCCTGATCAGGCGGAAGAAGCTGATGTGAGGGAGACAGAAATCCAAAGCTCCGTTACCCATCATGATGTTATACATGCTGATGATGACGATACACCACGTAACGAACTAGTGAGAAAAATTGCTGCTGCTTGGGAAGAGGTACTTGGGGTGAAAAAGGTTGACATCCACAAAAACTTCCAAGACCTGGGCGGCGATTCAATCATGGCCACTCAGATTATTTCCAGATTGAAGAATAGCTTTCCGGTTGATTTGAATTTAGACAATCTCTTTTCGGCGCCAACCGTTGCAGGAATGGCGGAGCTGATTGAAGAGGAACTGATTGCTGTTATTGATGAACTTCCAGAAGAGGCGATTTTGGAGCTATTAAGCTGATGAATTCACCTAGAAGTAAGGCAGCAGAATCAACATGTGGGAAGGAGCAATCCGATGATCAATGATAAGGAATCAGCTAAATCAAGAGATGAGATACTTGCCGAGAGCAAATCGAAGCTTTCCGAGAAGAAACTGGCATTGCTGGAGAAGCTGAAAGGCTCAAAACTGGAGACGAAAAAGACTGGGATTCCGCGGCGTTCAAGAGAGGGCTTCGTGCCCCTCTCTTTTGCCCAGCAGAGACTATGGTTTTTAGACCAGTTGGTACCAAACAGTCCTGCTTATAATGTGGTGGCAGCCTTCCATCTATCGGGTGAGCTTCACACGGACATCATGGAGCGGTGCGTTAATGAGATAGTGAAGCGCCATGAAGCCCTGCGAACCACCTTTCAAGTCGCAAATGGAGAGCCGTATCAGCTAATTGCTCCTGTCTTGCAAATTCCTTTTCCCATCGTCGATCTTACAGGACATCCCGAGGCGGAGAGGGAGGATGAGTTTCGCCGACTCGCTAAAGAGGAAAGCATGTATGTTTTCGATCTAACCAAGGGACCCTTGTTGCGTGTTACTTTATTCAAACTTGGCGAGGATTTGAATATTCTACTTTTGAACGTTCACCATATCATCATTGACGGATGGTCAGTCGGGGTTTTCTTCAGAGAAATGGTTCTGCTTTATCAGGCCTATCTCGCGGGTAAGCCTTCCCCATTGCCTGAGCTTCCGATCCAGTATGCTGATTTTTCAAGCTGGCAGCGGGAGTGGCTTCAAGGAGAAGTGCTGGAGAAACAGCTTTCTTACTGGAGAGAAACCCTTGGAAAAGATAGTAGCGTGTTAGAACTGCCAGTAGACCGTACAAGACCGCCTATCCAAACGTTTCAAGGAGGGAGCCTAAAACTACAAATTCCCTCTTCCCTTTCACATGCCATAAAAGCGCTGTGCGAGCAAGAAAATGCCACGCTGTATATGGTCATGATCACCGCGTTAAAGATATTGTTGCACCGTTACAGCGGGCAAAATGATATCCGGGTGGGAGTGCCCGTAGCGAACCGCAACCGCGTGGAAATGGAGAATCTGGTCGGCTTTTTTGTAAATACGTTGGTCCTCAAAACAGATGTTTCCGGCAATCGTAGCTTTAGAGAGCTGTTGTCATGTGTGAGAGAAACGGCGAACAGCGCATACAGGCATCAAGATGTACCGTTTGAACGACTAGTGGATGAATTGCAGCCTGAGCGTAATATGAGTCAAAATCCACTGTTTGAAGTCTGCTTTGTGTTGCAGAACTTTCCTATGCCGAAAAAATCGGACATGTCTGCATTAGGCTTTTCCTTGGTCAAATTTGAAGAGTTCCGTAACAACACATCCAAGTTTGATCTCTGGATTCAGGTTGTAGAAAAAGGGGATATCTTTGACCTAGACGTTGAGTTCAACTCCGATATTTTTAATGAATCAACAATCAGTCGCATGTTAGAAAGCTTTACAATCGTGCTGGCAAGCATTGTTGCGAATCCGAACAAGCCGATTTCAGATTTGCCGATTTTGACCGCTGCTGAAGAGCAAAAGCTGTTGGTTGAATGGAACGATACGAAGACGTACTACCCACAGCAAGATAGGTGCCTTCATGAAATGATCGAAGCGCAGGCTGCCAAAACACCAGATGCGCCAGCCGTTATTTTTGAAGAGGCGCTACTCACTTACAAGGAATTGGATCAACGGGCGAATCAACTGGCTAACTATCTCCGAAAACAGGGCGTAAGAGCGGAAACGCTTGTGGGCATTTATATGGAGCGCTCCTTTGAGATGGTCATTGGGCTGTTAGGTATCCTCAAAGCAGGCGGCGCCTACGTTCCCCTAGATCCAAGCTATCCGCAAGATCGGGTTGCCTTTATGATCACGGATGCGAATCCTTCTTTCCTCTTGACTGCGAAAGGGCTGATGAACACGCTCCCTGAATACGATGGACAACTAATTTGCCTCGATTCAGATTGGGAGACAATCAGCATGGAGAGCCATGTGGCGTCTGCAAGCGGAGTCAACAGCGACAATTTGGCGTACATGATTTACACCTCAGGTTCTACTGGTAAGCCAAAAGGTGCGATGAATGCTCATCGCGGTATCGTCAACAGACTTTTATGGATGCAGGAACAATATCAGCTGAATGAAACCGATCGGGTAATGCAAAAGACGCCTTTCAGCTTTGATGTGTCAGTATGGGAATTTTTCTGGCCGTTAATGACGGGCGCCTGCATGGTAGTAGCTCGTCCAGAAGGTCACAAAGATACGACCTATCTGGCCCGTCTGATCAAAAAAGAGAAAATCACCACCATGCACTTTGTTCCTTCGATGCTTCAAGTATTCCTGGAGGAGACGGAAATTAGCGGCTGCGAAACGATGCGACGAGTCATTTGCAGTGGGGAAGCCTTATCTTATTCAACGCAGGAGCGCTTTTTCGAGTGTCTCGATGCGGAATTACACAACCTTTATGGTCCTACAGAAGCGGCGATTGATGTCACGTACTGGGTATGTCAAAAAGGAAGCAAACTTAGATCCGTGCCGATTGGACGTCCCGTGGCGAACACCCAAATCTATCTGTTAGACGAGCACTTGAATCCTGTTCCCGTCGGTGTTGCTGGAGAGCTACACATCGGTGGTGTGCAACTGGCTCGCGGATACTATAACCGACCTGAGCTGACAGAAGAAAAATTCATCCCTGATCCATTCAGCAATAAAGAGGGAGCACGCCTTTATAAAACAGGTGACTTGGCACGTTACATGTCGGATGGAACAATCGAGTATCTGGGCCGAATTGATTTTATGGTCAAATTAAGAGGGTTCCGTATCGAGTTGGGTGAGATTGAAGCTGTATTAGATGAGCATCCACATGTACAAAAAGCGGCTGTGATCGTTCATGAATCCGAGCAGAGACCAGGGCATAAGCAGTTGGTATCTTATATCGTGCCAGATTCACAGTCCAAGGAAAAATTGAAAACGGCAACAGAAGAAGAAGCACTTCCTGCGGAACAGGTATCAGAATGGCAGGATGTCTTTGATAAAGCCTATGATGATGAAAATAAATATGAGGCCGATTTCAACATTACCAGCTGGAACAGCAGTTATACGGGTCAGCCTCTTCTAGCGGAAGAAATGCGTGAATGGGTCAATTCGACGGTTGATCGTATCCTTGCCTTGCAACCGAAAAAGGTACTCGAAATCGGGTGCGGAACAGGCCTGTTGTTATCCCGAATTGCGCCTCATTGTGAACAATATTGGGGAACGGATTTTTCGTCGATGGCGTTGGATTATATTACTGCGAATCTGATCAACCAAAGAGAGGATTTATCCAATGTCACTCTGCGTAAGAGCTATGCGGATGATTTTAGTGGACTAAAGGGACAGAAGTTCGATGTGATCGTGCTCAACTCTGTCGTGCAGTATTTCCCAGATGCGAGCTACCTGTTGGATGTGCTGAAAAAAGCCATACACGCCATGAATGACAAAGGAGCAATCTTTGTCGGTGATGTTCGTAATCTCTCTTTACTGCAAACCTTCCTTACTGAGGTGGAGATGGAAAAGTCACCAGCGACGTTGACCACCGATCAATTGCAGCGCCGCGTGCAGAAGCGAATGAGACAAGAGCAGGAGCTGGTTATAGATCCAGCCTTTTTCTATGCGCTTCAAGAGCAGCTGCATCAAATCAGCCATGTAGAAATCAAGTTGAAGCGTGGAAGTCATCATAATGAATTAACTCGCTATCGTTATGATGTGGTTCTTCATCTCGGCAAAAAAGTGCAGCCAATAGAGGACTTTTCATGGCTGGATTGGCATGAGGAGCGATTCCAAAATATTGATGGACTTCGTCAAATCATGACCAAGTATAAACCGCAAATCTTAGGTCTTACGAATATCCCTAATCTGCGGTTGGACAGGGCGAATCGATACCAGTCATTGCTTGCTGACAGAGATGTTCTCAAAACGGTGGAAGAACTGAGAACGGATCAGAACCATCCAGGCACTGGAATAGACCCTGAGGACCTTTGGAAGTTGGGAGCTGAGCTTCGATACAGTGTGGATATCGCTTGGATGGGTGATAGAGAGGATGGCAGCTATGAAGCTGTGCTCAGACCTGAGCATTTACTCGAAAAAAGACAGCGTAACACAGTGGTCACCGCATGGCATCGTCCAGCGAAAAACTACCAGCCGATCGAAACGTATGCGAACGATCCTTTGACAGACAGAGTTGCTCGCCAGTTCATTCCAGAGCTGCGCAGTTATTTACGGGATAAGCTGCCAGATTACATGGTTCCGTCTATCTTTGAGTTTATCAAGGAAATGCCAGTGAACATGAATGGAAAATTGGATCGCAAAGCGCTTCCTACGCCGCTTATGGAAGTGCCAGAGATGGAGGGAGATTTTGTACCACCGACGACGGAGACGGAAAAAATTCTTGCCGATGTCTGGGCTGAAATACTGGGCTTGGATAAGGTTGGCATACATAATAGCTTCTTCGGATTAGGTGGCGACTCCATTCATACCATTCGAGTGGTTGCGAGAGCAAAACAACACGGTTTGGAATTAACTCCACAGCAAATTTTCCAATTCCAGACCATAGCTGAACTGGCAGAGGTTGCAGGTGAGGCTTCCACCCAAAATGCGAAGCGAACTACAACAGTAGTAGAGTTACCAACTCTTGAGAAACATCAGCTGGATAGCATAAAAGTAGACAATCCATACATGGAGGATGTATATCCGCTGACGATTATGCAAGAGAATATGCTTTATCGATACAAACATCATCCAGAGCCTGGTTTGAATGTGGTTCATCATGCTTTTCGCATAGAGGGAGGCCCTTTCCATGTATCTGCTTTTGAGCAGGCATGGCAGCATCTCATCCAACAATTCCCTGCATTGCGAACCTCCTTCATCTGGGAAGAGCTGGATGAACCGATGCAGATCGTGCATGAGAAAGTGGATATCCACATCAAACTGGAAGATTGGCGTAGCATTCCGGAAGAAAATCAACATGAACAATTGCAATCCTATATTCAAAAGCTGAGACAACAAGGATTTGAGATGGGTCAAGCACCACATGCGCATCTTGCTCTGCTTCAAGTAGGAGAGGATGTCTACTACTTTATTTATGTCTTCAACCTGATGTTGCAGGATGGCTGGAGCTATACGTTGATCGTTAAGAGACTATTCGAATATTATCAAGCGTTTTCCCAAGGGAAGGCGATTGATATTGTTCCTGTATATCCTTACCGGGATTATGTTGCGCTACAAAAACAGCAGGACTTAACAGATGCCGAGCTGTTTTGGAAGAAGAATCTGAATGGAATGACCAGCTCCACTCTTGAATGGGCGCAAACGAGCAGGAATAATATTTCTGCCGAAGAGCCTCCCTATTCTCAAGAAAGGTTCATCGTATCGCCAGAAGTCTCCGCGGCGCTGTTATCCTTGTCCAAGAAGTACCATCTGACGCCGTATACATTGGTACAAGGGGCTTGGGCATTGCTGCTCCATCATTACAGCGGCAAGGAAGACGTTGTATTTGGTACGATCTTTTCCGGCCGCAGCATAGCGATGATGGAAGTCGAGCATTCTGTCGGGCTTTTCTTCAATATTCTGCCCATTCGCGTGAGCATCGAGCAAAACATGAGGTTCTTGTCTTGGCTCCAAAACATGCAGTCCAAGGTAGTAGAGACGAGTCAGTACGAATACACGCCGCTGAAAAATATATACGAGTGGTGCGATATTCCACGAGATCGTCTTTTATTTGACAGCTATCTGGTAAGCGAACAGCTCCCAGATTTCTCTTCTGTCTTTAGAGGTTTTAATGATGTCCTCGGAGCTACCATCTATGATTCCATCGCTCAGACGGAGCATCCATTACGAGTGGAAATCCTTTTCTATGAACAAGTGCTAGTCCTGCATATCAACTATTATCGACGTTTCTTCAACGATAAGGAGATTAGCAGTATGCTGCAACACTTGAATGCTCTTTTAGAAGGATTGGTAGCAAACCCAGAGCAAAAGGTAAGCGAGCTAGTCCAAGTTATAAAGTATCATCCCCAACACTAAATTTGCGAACAAGAGGAGAGGTTAGTATGTGTGGAATTGTGGGATGGCTTGATTGGGATGACGATTTGTCATCCCAGCATGCTATTTTGCACAAAATGGCTCAAGCGATCCAACATCGCGGGCCAGACGAAGAGGGATATTGGTTGTCTCCCCGGGCAGCGATTGCGCATCGGCGCCTGATCGTGATCGACCCAGAAGGCGGCAAGCAGCCAATGATCTACCGAGAAGGAGATCAGACGTGCGTCTTATCGTTTAATGGCGAAATCTATAATTATTTGGAACTGCGCCGCCAATTAGAGATGCTTGGACACTTCTTTCAAACCAATTCTGACACGGAAGTATTACTGCACGCTTTTTTGGAATGGAGAGAGGAATGTGTCCGTCATCTCAATGGAATTTTTGCATTTGCCATTTGGGACGAAAAAAATCATCAATTGTTTTTAGCGCGTGACCACTTGGGTGTAAAACCATTATTTTATTGCCAACGAGGGAGCTCGTTCTTGTTCGGCTCCGAACTGAAAGCCTTGCTCGCCCATCCAAAAGTGAAGCCTGAAGTAGAAGCGGATGGGTTAGCAGATATTATCGGACTCGGTCCAGCTAGAACGCCTGGATTTGGCATTTTCCGCAATGTACATGAGGTTCGAGCTGGGCATTGTGTAACAGTCACGAAGGAGCAAATCAGGACAAGGCCATACTGGAAACTTGAGAGCAAGGTGCATACCGATGATATGGATACAACGACAGAAAGAATACACGCACTGTTACAAGACACGGTACAACGCCAGTTAATCTCTGACCTGCCTTTAGTTAGTATGCTGTCTGGCGGTTTGGACTCTAGTGGCTTGGTGGCTTTAGCTGCTGAAGAGCTAAGTAAAAAAGGGAAGACGTTGCAAACCTATTCGGTTGATTTTGTTGACAATGATCAGCATTTTGAAGAAGGCTTGCTGCACATTAGCTTGGATGCGCCATGGGCAAAATCCGTCTCAGAGCATGTACAAACGAGGCATCAAGAGATTACCTTTAACGCCCAAGATCTGATTACTCATTTTCATATGCCGTTGAGAGCGCGTGATCTCCCGGGATTAGGGGAGACGGATACCTCGCTCTATTTGTTCTGCCGGGAAATGAAGAAAAAAGCGACCGTCTCGCTATCAGGTGAATCGGCAGACGAAGTGTTTAACGGGTACCCTTGGTTTCAGAAAGAGAAATTCTTGAATTCAGGCAAATTCCCTTGGATGGAGCATGACGGATGGAGTTCATTTTTAAATGAAGAAGCCATCGAAAAGATTCGCCCACAAGAATATCTTCGAAGACGGTATGAAGAAGGGATTGCAGAGGTACACCCTTTGGAAGGGGAGACAGCATTGGAAGCTCAACAGCGCAAAATGTCGTACCTCTTTATCACGCGTTTTCTTCCGTTGCTATTGGATCGCAAGGATCGAATGAGCATGTATACGGGGTTTGAAGTACGTGTTCCCTATTGTGATTACCGTCTGGTTGAATATTTATGGAATGTTCCATGGAAAGTAAAAAATATTGATCAAATCGAAAAAGGCTTGCTTCGTAGAGCGTACAAAGGATATTTGCCGCATGAAGTATTGTACCGCAACAAAAGCGCATATCCGATGACCTATCACCCAGAGTATTACCATGCGATTTTGGACCATATGAAACAAATTTTAGCGAACCCTAATTCGCCTCTACTACCATTGATTAATAAGTCTGTGATTCAATTTGTACTAGATGGAAAAGCACCTATGAATCTAGCTCAATCAACGAAGCTGATCGAATACCTCGTCCAAATAAATATGTGGTTAGAGGAATACAAGGTTTCCATTCGATAGAAGCCCTAAGATTTGCTGATAAAAAGGACAGTCAGGATGCTTATTCCTGACTGTTTTTCTTTCAAAAATTGTAGTTGAAGGGATGTGTAGGAAATGAATGTCAGTGAGGCAAATCAGAATATGGCAATCCCACAACGACTGCCTGCAAACGGAAGTGACAGGTTTAATTACATGGTTAGCTATCTTTCCGATTGCCAACTTCAAATGGTGCTGGAAATGGACGGACAGGTGAATCAACAGCGATTGCTTCAAGCGATGGAGGCAAGCACCATTGCGGAACCTATCATTGGTTGCCGTTTTATAAAAGATCCAGTCCGCCCCTATTGGGAGCGACGCAGCGATTTGGCGTCAAGCGGTTGGTGTTCCTTGCAACTTCTCAGTGAGTCCGATTCCGAAGAGAAAGCCATACAGGAGTGGCTGTCGAGCCCAATAGACATCGATGCTGATGCGATGGTCAAAATTCGCATTCTGCGGACCTCGACCAAAGATATCATTTGCATCAAATTGAATCATTTATGCAGTGATGGTGCAGGATTGATAGAGTATGTTCACCTGCTAGCTTCGCTATATAGTGAGCTTGCCAAAAACCCTCGCTACGTTCCCGAGTCAAACCCTGAGGGTAGGGATCAGAGCCGTTTGTTCAAGGAGATGGGTATTCCAAATGGCGGGATGCAGCAAGCTCCAGAACCCCAGGGACCAACACTTCCTTTTACGCCTGGAGAACCAGCTAAAAGGAGACAAGCCATTCGCAGAATTCCGCGCGAAGAGTGGCTAGAGCTGGCGCAAGGATTTAAACAAAAAGGGTTTACAGTAAATGATGTGTTATTGGCTGGCTACATGCGAGCTTTATATCAACAAATAGAGAATGTTCCAGCTGAGCAGGTCAAAGTCATGGTGACGGTTAATGTAAGAAAATTCTTACCCACGGGCAAGGCGGACGCGATTTACAACTTGTCTGGTGTTGTTCACGCCTCCATGAATCAAGCAGCAGGGACATTTGCAGATAAGGTGAAAGAAGTGGCGGAATTCATGAAGAGTCAACGCGATAACAAAGAGATTCTGCATGATGCGGTAAACACGTTTGCCTTTGTGGAAAATTTTGAGTTTCAACAGACATTGAAGATCATACAGGATGTAAGAAAACAAATCGTAGCAGATAGAAATAGCACGCCAATATTATCAAATTTTGGTATGATTGGTACTAGTCAGATAGCATTCGATGATGTGAAAGTCGCAGGTGCGTACATCGTATCGCCAGCCTATTACGCACCAGGATTGATGCTTGGAGTCAGTACGTATCAAGATTGCATAACCCTCAACATTTCCTTCTTTGAATCGAACACAGACATTGGGTTAATAGAAAAACTCCTGGATACCATGGTAGAAGAAATCAAGTCATACCGAGAGTAGCCAGCTTACAGCAATTACCTACCCATTTAGATAAGGAGTGAATGAAATGAATAAAGTAGTATTCCCTAATGAAATATCAGGTGCCGAGAATCTGCAACAACAGTTCGAACCCTACGGCTGGTATGCAGAAATGAGAAAAAATAGCCCGGTACATTACGACGAAAAGCAACAGGTTTGGAACGTATTTCTGTATTCGGATGTAGAGCGTGTGCTGACCGATTATCACCTCTTTTCAAGCGATACAGGCAAACGAATCGCTGGTTCCCTCGCATTGAAAGAAAAGGGGATCACAGAGATGGACCCGCCTGATCACGGAAAAAGGAGGGCTCTCTATACAAAGGCATTCTCAACAAGAACACTCCAGGAGTGGGAGCCGCGAATTCAAGAAATTTCACGTCATTTGCTAGAGGAAGTAAAAGAAAAGCAAAGCATCAAAATTTTAGGTGATCTCGCAACCCCGATGCCGGTAATTGTCATTGCCGATTTGCTCGGTGTACCGTCCAGTGATTGGATGCTGTTCAAACAATGGTCCGATGTTCTCATCTCTTCCGGGACCCGCGAAACGTATGAGGATATTAACCTCAAAAAGGAAGAAATCATGAAGGAAATGGCCGTTTATCTCTCTCCGATCATTCAAGAAAAAAGAGAGAACCCGGCAAAAGATTTCCTTTCCGATTTAACGCAAACAGAATATAAAGGCCAAAAACTATCTGACCGCGAGATTATTGATATTGCAATCAGCTTGCTGCTTGCCGGAAATGTAACGACAAGTACGCTCTTGTTTAGTGTTTTCTACTGCTTTTTACTGGATCGACCAGGCGTATATCGTGAATTAAGAGAGAATCCGCAACTGGTAGATCAAGCAATCGAGGAAGTATTGCGCTTCCGTCCGCCAGCACAGGTTTTGATGCGCAAGGTTCAAGAAGATACGGATATGTTCGGAAGTCTGATGAAAAAAGGCGAAATCGTCATGGCATGGCTCGGTTCTGCCAATCGTGATGAAAATACTTTTGCACAGGGAGATCAATTCGATATCCATCGACCTAATAGCAACAAGCATTTATCCTTTGGAAAGGGCTGCCACTTATGCCTGGGCGCACCACTATCCAGGCTGGAAGCAAAGGTGATGCTAACAGAAATGATCAAGTGCTACTCAGACATCTCAATCGGCGGCTTTGACAACGATCTGATCCTCAATGTAACGAGAGGCTAATCCTATCGTTTGCCCGTTTTCGTTTCTAAAAAAGCAGTTGAGCAGGAAGGTTATCCCTGTTCAACTGCTTTTTTTATTTGGAGAGAAGGAAAATAGAATTCCATACTTTTCAATACTTATCTTTCCGAATCAACAAATAAACAATCAACCCTATAAGCGGAAAAAACAAGGAAGCAACAAGCCCGATGATAGCGAATTCCTTGCTATTCCCTCGTCTCCTTGCATCGCGGTATACCCAAATACTGATGACAATGTTAATGATGTTTAAAAATAAGATTATTAGTAACGGGAGGAACACAATAAAGCTAGAGGGAGCATCGCCTACTTGAACCAAAGGATCACCTGCTTTTAAATGTTTTCAAGACTTTCCCAATTATATAAAAGGATGAGGGAATTGTGAAATCTATTTATGAGCCATTTTCGTAACGATCACCGGGATGGAAACTTCCCCCGAACCTCCTCCAAAAAAGCCTGCACCGCCGGGGACAAATAACGATTTTTCATATACGCCAAATAAACCGTCCGCTCCAACGCAGGCGAATCAATCGTTTTCCGAACAAGCGAAGCATCTGTTGATCCAGACAAATAGTTCTCCGGGATAATCGTAACCCCGAGATTCTCCCTCACTAACGTTAACGCGGTTTCAAATCGCTCAATCTCAAATTTGATTTGCGGGTTGACTTGTTCAAACGAAAAGGCCGTTAGAATATCCTCCCTCGTCTGAAATCCCTCTGTACTAATGATGAATGGCTCACTAGCTAAGTCTTTCAATCGAACCGATTCCTTTTGCGCAAGTGGATGATCCTTGTGCAGCACCAGCATTAAGCGCTCATCATACAGGGGAAATAATTCGATATCTTCTTCATCGATGAATTGGTTGGTTATGAGTAAATGCGTATGATACTTCCGCAGTGATTCCTTTACAGCTTTCCCGCTCAACACCTCGATTAGCTTGATGTTAATAGAGGGAAAACGCCCCTGATATCCGCGAATGACTTTTGGAATCCAATGCTTCACGGACTCAATGATGCCGATGATGAGATCTCCGCTGCCAGTCAGCTTTACTTCTTCCATCTCTTTTTTCAACATGTTCATTTGGGAAAGAAGCAACAACGATTTCTGATACAAAATTTTACCAGCATCCGTCAATTCCATTTTTCTTGTGTTTCTCTCGAGCAGTGGAGAGCCGACTTCTTGCTCCAGATTTTTAATCGCATTACTTAAGGAAGGCTGTGAAATATGCAGTTTTTGTGCGGCTTTGGAGTAGCTCAACTGATCACAAACTGTCACAAAATAGTGCAAATGTTTGATGTCCAACTGGATCGCCTACCCTTATTTATAGCTTTAAGCTATCAATTTATTTAAATTATATATTAGAAATAATAAGTTTGTCATTATATAATCAATAAACAAAAGGTTCAGAAAGGATGAATAGCTTGCCAAAGAATGTATCAGCAGATTTGTGGACCGGCCGGACTGACCATACGGAGAGACGAAGCAGTTTTCGCTATCATCAGATTGTAGAAATAACGGACTTGGATATATTGCAAGCTGCTAAGGATCGTACAGTCGCCATCATTGGGTTTGAATGTGAAGAGGGAGTGAGGCGCAATCAAGGACGATTAGGTGCAGCCAAAGCTCCAAACGCAATTCGGCAAGCGCTTGCAAGCCTTCCTTGGAAGGTGGAGGAAGGAAAACGGATTGTTGATGTGGGGAATGTTGCTTGTCCAAACGAAGAGCTAGAAGCTGCCCAGGAAGAATTGGGGAACGCCGTCTCTGCAATCTTTTCCAAAGCTATGACGCCCATTATTTTAGGCGGAGGCCATGAGACATTGTATGGACATTACCTAGGTGTCCGAAAGCATATTGGAAAAGAGTCTTCCTTGGGAATCATCAATATTGACGCTCACTTCGATCTGCGTTCCTATGAAGTTCAGCCTTCATCGGGGACGATGTTTCGGCAAATACTAGAGCATGACAAAAATAGCAGCTATTTTGTGATGGGGATTCAGCGTTTCGGAAATACGCAGGAGCTATTTGATAAAGCAGACGAGCTCGGTGTCCGTTATGTGTATGAAGAAGAGATGACAGACGCAAGAATGGATGAAATTACTTTATCTGTAAGCGAATTCATCGAAAAACACGATCATGTCATGCTAACGCTATGTACAGATGTTTTAAACGCAGCTTTTGCACCGGGAGTAAGTGCTCCATCTCCTTTTGGCCTAACACCAATGGTTGTTCGTACTTTGATCCGTACCGTTGCCGCTCATAAGAAAACGCTTTCTTTTGATATTTGTGAAGTGAATCCGATTTTAGATGAAAACGGAAGAACAGTAAAGTTAGGTGCTTACTTGACGAATGAAGCCATCATGGGATTACTAGAGAACTAAGGGGAGACAACTATGACGTTAGCACTTAATCAAGTAACGACGATTTTTCTCGCAGTAGCACTTCTCGTATTAGGTACATTCCTCGTAAGAAAGGCTAGTTTCTTGCAAAAGTTTTGTATCCCGGCACCAGTGGTTGGGGGCTTGTTGTTCGCTGTCATTGCAACGGCTTTGAAAGCGACCGGAATTTTACAAATTACATTGGATACTTCCTTGCAAAGCTTGTTCATGCTCACGTTCTTTACTACCGTTGGATTGGGAGCGAGCTTCAAGCTGATCAAGCTTGGCGGTAAGCTGCTCGTTATTTACTGGATCGCCTGTGGATTTCTGGCTTTGGCACAAAACGTAATCGGTGTGTCTTTGGCTTCAGTATTCGGCATTCATCCATTGATCGGGATGATGGCAGGGGCTGTTTCCATGGAAGGTGGACATGGAGCGGCTGGCGCTTTTGGACAAACGCTTGAGGACATGGGCATTCAATCTGCGTTGGCGGTTGGGATCGCAGCAGCTACCTTTGGTCTCGTAGCAGGGGGCTTGGTTGGCGGACCCACTGTGAAATATTTGATTACCAAATACGATCTGAAGCCGACGGAAACGGAAGAAGTAGTAGAGACAGTAGAAGAAAAAGGACAACCAATTAACTCGAATACCTTCTTCATCCAAGTCCTGTTGATTACATTCTGTATGGCATTGGGAACGTATTTGGGAGAGCTGTTCTCGACTGCAACTGGATTCGTTTTGCCAGGTTATGTGGGAGCGATGTTTGTAGCGGTGATTGTCCGTAACATCGTAGACAAGCTCAATCCAAAGGCAATCGACATGAAGAGCATCAACCTGATCAGTGACGTGACGCTCGGAATCTTCCTGTCCATGGCACTGATGAGTATTAAGCTGTGGGAAGTTGCAGATCTTGCGCTTCCAATGCTAGTCACCGTGTTTGTTCAAGTAGTATTCATCGTTTTGTTTGGGATTTTCGTCCTGTTCCGTTTGCTTGGCAAAAACTACGACGCCGCAGTCATGGTCGCAGGCTTTACAGGACATGGTCTGGGCGCTACACCAAACGCAATGGCGAATATGGCGGCAGTAACAGGAAGATTTGGTCCTTCGAGAAAAGCATACCTAGTCGTTCCGATCGTAGGTGCCTTCCTGATTGACGTGTTCGCGATGCCGATCATTATTACCACGATTAATTTGTTTAAATAAAGACGATTCAAAAATCCCTTCATGCTGGAGAAAGTCGAGCTGGAGGGATTTTTTGTGCTTATGTTCACTCTGGCCTACTATCTACGCCTAGAATTCTACAAATAATAGAAAGAAAAGGAAATAATTTCTTGACTGTTCGCATCTTGTTCGTATATATTTATATAAGAACGTACGTTCTTGTTTTGGTATCTTTGCAAATACAATTTCACCCAAAAACACAAATTTCAGGGTGGAGATGTGGAATTCCGGTTTGGTAAGAGACAGCAGGAAGGGGCTGAAAAGGGGCATCAACTCCGAGGCAAATTTGAGGCACTGGTGCAGAGCCAAAGTTTGCACAAGTAGAAGCTAATACAAAATTATTTATTTTATTTTTGCGAAAATTGTAACCTATTGTCATTTTTTGCGTATTAATTGGCAGAAACAACCAAAAAGTAGAAAATGTGGAGGGAAGAAGAATGAGAGAACTTCATGCTGATGTGGTAATTATTGGGGGAGGTACTGGTGGCTGCGCAGCAGCACTGGCAGCAGCAAAATCAGGAAAATCAGTCATTATGACGGAAGAAACCGATTGGATTGGCGGTCAATTTACGAGCCAAGCGGTACCGCCAGATGAGCATCCATGGATCGAACAGTTTGGTTGCACGCGAAGCTATCGTACATTCCGTGACAGCGTGCGTGACTATTATCGCAACCATTATCCAATGACGGCAGAAGCACGTGTCATCCCGAATCTTGACCCTGGTAATGGTTCCGTAAGTCGACTTTGCCATGAACCAAAAGTAGCGCTCGCTGTTTTTTATCAGATGCTTGCTCCTTATATTAATAGTGGTAGACTTACTATTCTGACGAATCACAAGCTGCATGCCGTTCGCATGGCTGGCGATAACGTACTGTCGATCACAGTAGAAGATCAGAAGCATCATGATTTTCATGAACTGGTAGCACCTTATTTCTTGGATGCGACAGAATGTGGAGATGTGCTCCCACAAGCCGGCGTTGAATACGTACTTGGCGCTGAATCAGTCGATCAAACAGGGGAGCCAAATGCTGTTGTCGGGCCGCCACAGCCAAATGATATTCAGGCGTTTACGTATTGCTTTGCCATGGATTATTTGGAGGGAGAAAATCATACGATTGCCAAACCGGAAACGTATGACTTCTGGCGAAACTACAAAGCAGATTTCTGGCCGGACAAGCTGCTTAGCTGGACAGGCTCCAATCCGCGAAATACTGCTGAATCCGTACGATATGAGCTGTTCCCGGGTACTAAATATTTTCCGCTCTTTACGTATCGTCAGATTGCTGACCCGAAAAACTTCCAAACCGGATTGTACAAGAGCGGCGTAACGACCGTTAATTGGCCGCAAAATGATTACTGGCTCGGTTCGATCATTGATGTGCCAGAGGAAGAGCGTCAGCGTCACCTCTACGGCGGTAAACAACTGAGTCTCTCCCTTCTGTATTGGATGCAAACAGAGGCTCCTCGCCCAGATGGTGGACAAGGGTATCCAGGACTGCGATTGCGCAAGGATGTAATGGGAACAGAGGATGGACTAGCGATGTATCCTTATATTCGTGAATCCCGCCGGATCAAAGCCGAATTCACCGTATTGGAGCAACATGTGAGTGCATTCGTCCGCAATACAGGCAAAGCAGAAGCCTTCCATGATTCCGTTGGGGTCGGCAGCTACCGAATCGACCTGCATCCGAGCACGGCAAACCGCAATTACGTCGATGTGTCTACCTATCCGTTCCAAATTCCGTTGGGCAGCTTAATCCCTGTGCGTGTAAATAACCTGCTGCCAGCGGGCAAAAATCTTGGGGTTACGCATATTACAAATGGATGCTTCCGTCTCCACCCAGTAGAGTGGAACGTCGGTGAAGTAGCTGGCTATTTGACAGCTTATTGCTTGCAATATGGCCTGACTCCACGCGCTGTCCGAAATACTCCTGATGAGCTGAAAAAGTTCCAAGCTTTCTTGTACGCGGAAGGCGTAGAGTATTTCTGGCCAACGATGTACGCAGTGTAAGCAGTTAGACCATCTGATTGCCTGAGTTCGGGATTTCACCGAACTCAGGTTTTTTCATGGATAGCGGGCAATCAACCAACCGCAAGATTTCCTCGACAGTTTCCTGAGGTGTCTGCTCGGAAGAATCGATCCACATGCCGAGCTTTGGTGTTTCGGTCTGCAAGATTTTATTGAGGTGGGGAATCGTCCAAGCACCATACCCTAATTTGGAACGGGAAGCCTCTCTCTCTTCAACCGCTTTTTCATTTGGCGTGAGTACTACAACATACAACGGACGGTTCCGAATCATTTCAACAAATTTGCTCAAAAAGGGGCCGATCACAACATCCTGTACAACGACATTAAATCCTTCTTCAAAAAAAGTGTCTGCCGTAGAGGCTGCTATTTTGTAGCGCAACCATAACTGACGAATGGCTTCTTCTGACGGTTCGGGCATATATTCCTCTCTGCCATTTACAATCATTCGTCGGAACGAATCACCTCGAAGATGAACGCCTCGATTTAGCTTTTCAGCAAGTAACTGAGCTACTGTTGATTTACCAGAAGCCATAATCCCAGTAACGAGAAAAATACATCTGTCTGGAGCGTGAAGATTGGCATTCTCTTGCAACATCATCATCCCACCTTGCTTATTCGATGTCATGTGAGTCTATATGGTAATCATTGGATAATCCTTAGCTTTTTGAATCATAACATGGCGGTCATGAAAACGCGATTTAGAAAATGAAGCACAAATAGGATAATATTTCTACGTGTCGAAAAAGGAAGTACAGTCACACCAAAATGAGGGGGACTTTATCGTGATAGGTCCTATTTTTTTGCGAGGGGAATTAATAGAGAGATTTCAGGAGCATCTATTGAATGTGCCTTATTATCTGGTGATTCATCAAGGAATAAGCTGCGTTGACAACGCAATGAAGAAGGTAAGCACCGATGATGTAAATGAGATCATCAATCAATTTGTACAGGCTCGTTTCCCTATTGTTTGTTCTGCTGGGAGTAAAAGCTCCATACCATTTTGGGACTATCATCTCGCCTTACAATATGACGAGGAGAAGAGAACAGCTATCATCCGCGAGCTCCTCGTGCGTGAACCAAACCAGGATCATTGTAAAAATGCGTTGCTCATGGCGTATTATTTATTGGTGAATCCGAAGATGGGCGTAGAAAGGATACAAGCCCCCATGAATCTGTCCAATTTGGCTGATTGCAAAGAATTTGAAGATATCTTTTTTGAGTTCATTCCACACCAAAACATCACATATTTTTCTTAGAAGAACAATAACACATGGAGGTGCCAATGTATGGTAAACCTGATCAAAATTAGAGCGAGTGTATTTATCCCCCTGTCATGGACGGAACCAAGGACCGATCCCCAAACAGGAAAAATCATTCAATTCGAAGGCGATTCACGTGAATTTACCCCTTATGCCGTTAACACGATGCGTTCTAGAGTGGAGCAAGAGGTTGTCGTAGACTTTTTGAAAAAAGAAATTTTTAGTTATCAGAACACGGGAATCACAACAGAGAAGATCACGAATCCTGATGGATCGATTCAGCTGAGAAAAGGAAAAGCGAGTACAGAGGGCATTTTGTGCAGGAATATGGTATGGAAGTCGGATGAAGAAGTGAGCTTTGAAATGAGCGCAAGTGCGAGTAATCCCCTGAATGAGCATGCGCCTCCGGTTGACTACTTCATATCGGTAACGGCGAAAAGGGATGGGCTTGTACAAATCGAAGGAGCGCATGATGGCTTCCCTTGCTTTGAATTTTATAAGCAAGCGGATTTTGGGCCGTTTGAAACGATTTATACCCATGATTTCCGAGTAACAGGTGATACTCCGGCAGCCTTGGGTGGAGAGATGGAATATCATTTTCGTAAGATTCTGTCGTGCGAATAGATGGCGCAAGTTTAAAACCTTGATAAATCAAGGTTTTTTCTTTTTGTGATGCGCGGATTCAAAAATAATTTCCAAATGACGAGATGTTTTTTTCTTCCAGACGCGTGGGAAGTTCCCATTCAGATAGAAAAATAATAGGCAAAGATGGTTTTTTGCCTCATTTCACTCTGCTTTCCTTCCACCAGTAGAACAATGTTGTCACGACAAAAATACCGATCAATAGCATCGTCAAAAAAAGGAGTCATAGCTAGGAGCCTCCCGATTCAGCAATCCCAATGAATATTTCGTAAAACCGCGAGTAGCCAAAAAAGTGCCACACCAAACTACGCGGCTCATCTTGACTGGGATCAAACGTAAACGTTTTGGGAGGGCTGAATTGGCTAGATATCTTTACGATCCCATTGCTTCTCCTTCTTGTCCTTCCTATAATAAACCATATCATTCTCTAGATGATGAAAGGGAGTAGGCACCAAAAATCTCCCATCCTACGTTTTCGAGGAGGTTCTTATCGTGAGTAATCCGACTATGTTCGATCAATTCCCTGTCATCGAAACAGACAGATTGATCCTTCGCCAACCTGATCAACAAGATTTAGAAGATATTTTTGAAGTGTTGTCACATGAAGATGTGGCGAGATATGTAGGGATAGCGAGGTTTCAATCGATAGCAGATGCTGAAAATGAACTTCGATGGTATCGAGACTTATTTGAACAAAAACAGGGACTCAGGTGGGCGGTTACGGACCGTTCCACTGGAAAATTTCTTGGCAGCTGCGGCTACAAGCATTACCATGCTGTACATAACAAAGCGGAGATTGGCTATGATCTGAATTTTTCGTGGTGGAATAAGGGGATCATGTCGGAAGCAATGCGGCCCATTATCGCGTACGGGTTTACGCATATGCACCTAAACAGAATAGAAGCAGAGGCAGATACGCGAAATACGGCATCTATCCATTTGCTCCAAAAATTTGGCTTTCAAGTGGAAGGAATCCATCGAGAAACGGAATTTGAAAATGGGATGTACATTGATCTTGTGAAGCTGGCGTTGCTTCGAAAAGATTATGAATTGAATTCGTAAAAGAATCGATAAGCGGCGGGGGAATGTACGGAATTTTTCATCGTACAGACCCCCGCTCATTTTCTCCCCACTTCTACAGCCACGCGCATAGCAGACTCAATCGCCCCTTGAATCCAACCGTGATGTTCATTCGAGGTGTGCTCCCCTGCAAAATAAATTCTTCCTTCAGGCGCACCAATGTAGGTAGTTAATTCCGTCTCCTGCAACGGTTTGAACAAGGCAAAGGCACCAGCAGCATGAGGCTGCAACGCCCAATTATGTGTGACCCCCGTAACGAACGTATTGTACACCTGCTCCCCATGAATGTCTGCCAGATGCTTTACCGCTTGCATCACTTGTTCTTCTTTCGACATGCTGAGCCACGGAAGGTCGTCATCCTCCCATGTGTAACTGACCAATACGACACCCCCTGGCTGATCAAAACCGTGGTTGGCAAAGTAGGAGAGGCGAATAGGCGTATCTGTTACTGTTTGTCCGCTCCGTATTCCTTGTGCTTCCCAGAATCGCTGAGAAAACTGGACGCCTATTTTGGATGAGGAAACATAGTGGAGTTGACGAATGGCTTTCCATTTTTGATAGGAAAACAGATCGTACGGTTCAACCCGAACAAACTGCAAAACGGTAAAAGGGATGGTAATAATCACGATATCACCGGTCATCTGAAACAGTTCGTCTGTGTCGGTACGCACGCCAGAAATGGTAATTTGATTTCCCGTCTCGACGATTCGCGTCATTTTATGCTGGAAATAGATATTCTCCTGTAATTGGGGGAGAAATGCCTGTGGTAGCTGGTCAAATCCCCCTGCTATTTCGTAAAAGCGTGTAGAAGGATCGAACAAGATGAAGTCTCGTAAAATTTCGGGAAAGGCGAGCTCAGGGAATCCTTCGAAGCCAGTCATGACCTTGATCATATCGATAGCGGGGGCGGATAAGGAAGGGCCAACAGGATTGAAGCGCAAGAATTGATCCATGGAAAAACGATCGTATTTTTGGACAACGATGGGCCAGTTCGTCGCTGGATTGAGTTTGATGAAGTCAATGACAGGCTGAATGGCTTGCCCGGCTAATTCATTGAAAGTACGGCCTTTTTCATGTGGCGCTACAGGGAAGCGGAGGATGTCGGGATCGCGTTGATAGATCCAACGTCTTGTTTTGATGCCATTTATTGAGATGATGTCGTTCGGAGAGTTGTTGATAAACGGACGAAGGGGAAGAGAGAATTTATTCACGTATGCTAGGGTAAGTTCGTGCGTGTGAGGAATGCGCATGGCGCCAGCATCTAGATAATGGCCATGGGTAAAAGGAGAGCGCAATGTGTAAACTCTGCCGCCTATCCGGTCCGCTGCTTCCAAAATCGTTACGTTGTGTCCCGCTGTTTTTAGCAACGAGGCAGCAACAAGACCAGCCATTCCAGCCCCGACGATGATGATAGTGAGGGGGGAGTGCGTTCGTGGGATTCCATTGCGAATAATGGACAGCATGTCAGGTTGTGTTAAGGAGAAGGAGGGATTATCCATCGATTGTCTCCTTTCCATTCTTTTCCGGTACTATGATCCTATTCCATGGATGACTTAGGTATGCGTTGTGTAAGCCGATGCTACAGGACTCTACCATTTTCATCCAAGAAATGATAGGATGGAGAAAAGGGGAACAAATGATCGGAGGAGTCCGCATGTTACCAACAAATGTTATCTGGAAACCAACGACAGGAGTCGGATATGAGCACTTGAGAATACGGGAGGGCTCGAACAGAATCCACGTAAATAGCATAGTGATCGGGAGGCTGGATGACGCCAGCCTAACAAGAATCCAGTATGAAATTGTCCTTGACTCAAATTGGGTCACGCGAGAGGTTTCACTGGCAATCATGGGCGAAGAAGGAGCTTTGCATCTCTCATCGGATGGCGAGGGAAATTGGACAAACGAGGTGGGTGAGCCCATTCCTGAGCTCTTTGGCTGTATCGATATTGATATTTCTTGTACACCTTTCACGAATACACTGCCGATCCGCCGGTTGTCGTATACCCAGTTAGAACCTCAGTATATACAAGTAGCCTATTTCTCAGCCCATGAGCTGACGTACAGACAAGTGCAGCAGCAATATACGTTGCTAGAAAGCAAAGGGGACTCTTCTGTCTATCAATACCGGGCAGGAACATTCATGGAGAACATTACAGTAGATTCGAACGGACTTGTTCTGATCTATCCCGAACTGTTTTTGCGTGAGCAGTTGTAACGAGACAAGAAGTGATCGTTATAACTGATTGGGTTCAAGTCGTCTCAGGCAACATTTTGGAAGCAAAGGAAAGGGGTAAGGGTTTTATACCTTTTCCCTCAAAATCAGCGTTCTACTGCGTGACACACCCATAGTAAAAACGGGGTGCGGTTGGTCTATGAATGACCGCCGCGCCCCGTTCTTTTTATTATTACAATGTTATCTTTTTCTGACTAATTGCGTGTATATATTTCATTGTAAGTTTCCATAACACTTTCCCCAACAAAAACATCAACACACCACTCACAATAGAAATTGGCAAGTACTGCATTGGGCGGGTTGCTGTAAATGCTCCAAATTCGAATGTTATTCTGGCAATATCATGTCCCATAAGATACCCGATAAATTTAATAATTCCGCCTATTGGTGTAATAACTCCACTAATCATTAAAGCAATGGAAAGAGTACTGATAATCGGCAAAACAAAAATACCGCTTACGCCTGCAAAGCTGCTACAAAATGCAAATACAGCCCCGAATTTACGCCAACTAAATGTACTGTTCTTTGAAATGGCTTCACCTAAGTATGCTTTCGCTAATTCTTTTGGGTTTCCTAACCGTTCGATGATTTGCTCAGAAGATACACCATTATGTTGCAATTCAAGCATTACACTTTTGATTTCTTTTACAATGTCAATACGCTCGGGAGTGGACATAGGCTTCAAATGTTTTCCGATTTTTTCAAGATAGTCATTCAAAATTTTATCCATAATTTAACTCCCCTTAATTTCTGATATAGCTGTTAATAAATTATCCCATTCTAAGGACATAGCGTTTAAGTATTCGTTTCCTTTTTCTGTAATGGTATAATATTTTCTCGGTGGCAAGCCCTCTGTACTATCTTGCCAAGATGAAGAAATATATTCTTCTTTCAATAATCTTCTAAGCAAGGGATAAATTGTATTTTCTTTTGCAGCAATAATAGGATACTGCTCTAACTTACTTATGATTTCATACCCATAATATGGTCGTTGCTTTATTAGCAATAGAATACAAAAATCGAGTGTTCCTCGCTTAATTTGTGATTTCCAATCTTCTACATTCATGTATTGTACCTCCTGCATATACATCGTACAACACAGTACTTCGTTAATCAATAGTATATCAGAATTTTTTTATTCAACGTAATAGAGATATTTTGAAAGAAATACAGTACCAACAACCGCCGAACGCAAGCAGAAACAGCGGGCAATGTTACGCATTAGTGGCGCATAAGCCCTTGTATAGCGCGGTTTTCCGGGCGCGTTTTGAGAGGGGCAAGGTTTAAAAAGTTGCCGACGAAATCCCAAAAATCCCCAAACCCTTTTTTAAAAGTAAGTTGGGGATTTTGAACCAGAAAGGTATATTTTTAACTATAAAAACTATGACAAAATTTCCCTTTTTTCCTACTTGCTAAATTCAGCAAGTAAAATATTTGTAAAAGGATTAGGACTGTTATCTCTACCTAAACTGTTCAAACTGACGACCAACGTATGCTTGCCTCCAAGTGTACCTCCAGCAAAAGTAGAAAACCCTAGAATGCCACCTGTGTGTCCCCATATCGAGACACCGTTTGGAAGCTTAAATTCAATGATTCCAAGACCATATCCATCCATTCCTGCTTTTCCTGTAGGAACTGTAGTAAGCATTTCTTTTAGTTGCTGTTCCTTTAGTAATTTGCCACCGAGCAAGGAAGAGAAGAATTTATTTATGTCGTCAGCAGTAGAAATCATATCTCCAGCCGAGCTACCTGCACTTGGGTTATAAAAAGTAACGTCTTTTATCTCACTTGCTTCGTCTGGTTGAGAATATCCCCGAGCATGCTTGGTGCCTGGAATAACGCTTGAATTGCCAGGTAGGAATGTATCCGACAATTCAAGCGGTTCAATAATCCGATTTTCAATCTCTTCCGCGTAGCTGTTTCCGGTTACTTTTTCAATAAGAATCCCCAGTAATACGTATCCTGTGTTTGAATAAGACCATCTCTTTCCTGGGGCAAAGTCTGGGGGCAGAGAAATCCCCATCTTCACTATTTCTTCAGCCGTATACGATTTTTTTGTATCCATAAAATCAGCGTCTTTTGACCTTGAGTATTCAGCGATCCCACTTGTATGATTCAATATTTGCCGGATGGTAATCTGTTTACCATTATATCCGTTTCCTTGAATGACACCAGGCAACCATTTTTCGATGGAGTCGTCTAGATTCAAGCGGTTCTCTCCAGCTAATTGAAGTACAACCGTTGCGGTGAACGTCTTCGTCACGCTACCAATGCGAAAGCGAAAATCTGTTTCCATTGGTTTCTTTGTGCTCAGATCCGCTACCCCTGCCGCATAACCCCACGTTTTTCCACCCTCAGAAGTTTTAGCAAGTATCCCCGGGAATCCCAGTAGCAATGTTTCCCGCATTGCTTGCTCGACGGAATTATGATCTCGTTGAGTGCTTGTTTGTAACGAACTAGATACATTTTGAGTGGGCTCTGCTTTTACAATTGAGGTTGGCGATGTGTATAGCAGGGAACTTCCAGTTATTACAAGGGCCATACTTGCAAATTTAATTTGACTATGTATTTTCATAAGACATTCCTCTTCTCTATTCATATTGTATAGGTGGTTGCTTGTTGTTCCCTATTAATCACTCAGCTATCATCTCCACCAATGACAAAATCTCATCATTAAGTTTGTAATCATCTTCATAATTGTTTTACCAACGCCATTCTGTCCTAACAATCGGTAAATTCCTCGTTTTTCACATGTATGTTCCCCCCTAAATGCCTTCTTTTCCTTGAAACACTCTTGTAAACGGGTTTGTTTTTCATATATACGTCATATCTGTTCCGCCTTTCACGCCTACCTCCTGTATATACATCGTACAACACAGTACATCAATCATCAACAGTATATCAAATTTTATTCAACGTAATAGAGATATTTTGAAAGAAATTCAGTATCAACAACCGCCGGGGGACTGGGAGGTGGTAAGCGAACAGCTTGTCAAAATTTTTGAAGGCTATGGTGTAAAGGTGTACAAATTCGAAGCGGATTGACGGCAGAGGATCACATGCGCTATAGTGAAAAGAACCATATCTAGGGAGAGATGTTGATGTCGGCGGTCGTTCTTAACTAAAGCAATTCCATACAAAAGGTCTTGATTCATCATTCGAAATTTTGCCATGTAGCAAAGTTTCTTTGTGCTGGGTGATAATCGGCCTTGGAATTAGTTAAGAACAACGGATATCATACAATGCCTTAGGTGAAAACCCTATCATTGCGCCCAAAATCCGTGCTGTGTTCAGCGCGGTTTTTTATTTGGTTGCGTTTTGTTTAGGTATCCCAAAAAAAGGGCGGAGAATGACATTTGTTCATTCTTCGCCCTTTTTTATTTTTCATAAAAAAGGAGAAATCAGACATGAATGAAAAAACATTGCAGCGTCTCGAATACGACAAAATCAAAGAAAAGGTAATGGAATACGCTTTATCGTACGTAGGGAAAAAGCATGTAGAACAAATGATGCCGATTCACTCTGTCAAAGTAGTACGAAGTAAGTTGGACGAAACAGCAGAAGCCAAGAATATCCTGCAAAATGGAGCCAGTGTACCGATTCCTGCGCTGGAAGGGATGGAGAAGATCCTTTCCCTCCTGGGGACGGGATATGTATTTGGCGTAAACGATTTTACGAATCTGTACCTGTTTTTAACGAGTTGCTCACAGCTAATGAAGTACATGGCGACAAAAGCACAATTGGCGCCACGCGTAAGCACCTATGCAGCATCGATGTATGACGTCCAAAAATTAAAAAATGAAATCGAACAATGCATCCGTCATGGGCAAGTTGTCGATTCTGCCAGCAAAGACTTGCTGAAGGTGCGTAAACGCATTGTCGTATTTGAAGAGCGCCTGAAAAGACAACTGGATTCGATCATGAACAAATATCGTTCGATCATGCAAGAAAATGTCATTAGTACACGCAATGGGCGCTATGTCATCCCCATCAAAAAAGAACATCGCAAGCAAGTGGCTGGCAGTGTGTTAGATGAATCGGCGAGCGGTCAAACCGTCTATATGGAACCGACGGAGATCAGCACCGTACAGTTTGAACTCACAGCACTCAAGGCAGAGGAAGAACGCGAGGTAACAAAAGTACTGATGCAATTGTCCGCATTCGCAGAGGAATATACGTATGAGCTCACCATGAATGTTGAGACCGTTGGAATATATGACTTCCTTTTCGCAAAAGCGAAGTACGCATTGGCAATCGGAGGCGCGAATGTCGAACTAAACGAAAAAGGGATCATCGATGTCAAGGAAGCACGGCATCCGCTACTCGGTCCGAAAATGGTTCCGCTGCATATGAGGATTGGTCGCGAGTACAAATCGCTTATTATTACAGGTCCAAATACAGGCGGGAAAACATTGACGTTAAAAACCATCGGGCTCTTAACCATGATGGTACAGTCGGGTTTGCTCGTACCTGTACAGGAAGGCAGTCGCTTCTCCATTTTCCGCAGCATCGCGGTTGATATTGGAGATGGGCAAAGCATTGAGCAAGCCTTAAGCACATTTTCCGCACATATTCATAATGTCCTGGAAATCCTGAAGGTTACCGATGCTTCGACCCTCGTTCTGATTGATGAGATGGCTACCGGTACAGATCCAGGAGAAGGTGTCGCCTTGTCGATTGCGATTTTGGAGGAGCTACACCGAAGAGGCGCGACGGTGATTGTGAATACCCATTTTAACGAGATCAAAAATTTTGCCTCCGCAACTGCTGGGTTCCAAAATGCACGAATGGAATTCGATGAGGAGACCTTGCAGCCACTTTATCGCTTGCGAATAGGAGAAGCTGGCCAGAGCTACGCATTCCTGATCGCACTGAAGCTAGGTATCCCGTCTGAGATGATTCAGCGTTCACGGGAAATTACTCGGAATGGATTCACGACTACAACTACCACTACGGAAAGGCTGGAACAATACCAAGACGTTGAGCAGGAACAGTATGAGGATGCCAATTATGTGGAGACACGGATGATAGAACAGCCGGAAGAAGCGGAAGTAGAAGAGGAAAAGCGTGAGCAACCTTCACAGGAGATTTCCGAAAATACCGCAGTTACACCAGCCACAACTGAGCGTGACAAACCATTTGCTGTTGGTGATTGTGTATTCATTTCCTATCTGGGGAGAACCGGCATCGTGTTTGCTGGGGAGGACTCCAAAGGCATCGTTGGCGTCATGATTCAAAATCAGAAATATAAAATCAACAAAAAGCGCCTCGTCTTGCATATTGAAGGCAAAGAACTGTATCCAGCCGACTATGACATGGACATCGTATTCGAGACAAAAGAGAACCGGAAGAAGCGCAAAATGATGAGTCGCAAGCATGTGGAAGGATTATCGATCGAGACGAAGCGGGAGGGGTGACGAGTACAGGCAAAAAGCCGATTTTCTCTAAGAGAGAATCGGCTTTTTGATTTTTGATGTTGATGGGAAGAACGAATGGTCTATTTGGCTGTATGGCTAACCGTAATTTGTTTACTAACAAGCACCATCATGATCGCTAAAAGTAAGAAGTAGAGTGGCATGGTGACCAACGAGCCGTTATGAAAATAACTCATGCCACTCGTGATGAGACTGACGATGAGGTAGTAACCCAAACCAAAAATAGCGCCAGCAGTTCCGAGCACATCGCCGTAGTGGACGAGAGCTAAACTCAGGCAGTTTGGAATCGCGATCCCAATCCCCAGCAAAAGGGTAAAGATAGAGGCTACCATGATCGCCATCGAGGCAACGGACGGACTCGCGCCGTACATAGTGAAGCTTGTGAGGCATACTGCCCCTAACGTCGTAACCAGCGAGCCGATTAGAATAATGTTCTCAGCCGGGTATTTGGTTAGCAGTTTTTTCGAGAGCATTGCTCCAATCACAGAAGCCAAAGCTACGAAAATACCCAAGAACCCAAACACGCCAGGCGTCATTCCGAAAAACGCAATGAAAATAAATGGCGCTTCGGCATAGTAACTGAACAACATGCCATTTGTCGCCCCAATTAAGAAGCCAAAAGCCCAAATCCTTTTGTCCGTAAAAAGTCGTTTGGCTACAGCTAACGTGTTTATTTTTGAAGCAGTAGACGTTTTGGTCTCAGGCAACGATACAAACGCGTAAGCAAAAATCGCTACGCTCATCGCAATCAGCGTGAAGAAAACAGCCTGATATCCAAACGATTGATCCACCCAACCACCGATTAAGGGGCCAATTGCAGGCGTAAAAGCGAGAGCAGCTGAAATCTGAGCAAAAACAGCATGACGCTTGGTGGTGTCGGTACTCTCTCGCAAGATGGTTTGGGTTACCACCGATCCTGCACTCGCGCCAAAAGCTTGAATGAACCGGCTCCATAACAACCAATCAGCCGAATCGGAGAGATAGCAACCAAAGCTGCCCAAACCATAAACAAATATTCCCCAGAGCATAGCAGGGCGTCGACCGATAGAGTCAGAGAGCCTTCCCCAGCAAAATACACCAAAGGCAAAACCGAGGAAGTAAATACTGAGTGTTAGTTGGATCGTATTGTTACTGGCATGGAAACTATTGGCGATATCAGGTAACGAAGGTGTATAGATCGTTTCACTAATTTGCGGAAAACCAACCAGGATCATCAACAGTAACAAAGATGGTGTTGAGATTTTTCTATTCACTTGTACATTCCCCCTATATTCCGAAAATCTCAAACAGCGTAGGAGGAGATTACGGGATTGGGGGTTTACATTTACTGAGTCTTGAAAATGAAAGCATATTGTCACCTTACCAAAGTAATAGGGGGAATTTTTTCAATAGAATAGCATTCGTTTGGAATCAGTGACAAGTCATTTTCGTCTGAGGTCTACTCACACTTTTCTCTTTTCCCTCGATGTAGGGCTGTACGGAAGCTGCTTCCACAGCCGCAGGTTGCGATCGCATTCGGGTTTTGGATCGTAAATCCACCCATCATTCCAGTCTCTTTGTAATCGATTTCGACGCCATCGACATACGGATAGCTTTCTGGATTAACGACCAGCTTCACACCATCAATATCGATTGTGGTGTCGCCTTCTTGAAAAGCATCATCAAAACCGAGTCCATAGGTCATCCCGGAGCACCCTCCGTCCTTCACACCAAAACGAATGAAAAGAGAAGAGCTTTCTTGTTCGAGCATATTTTGAATACGAGTGACGGCAGCTTCGCTAATTTGAATCATCGTGAGACCTCCCTTTTATGTTTACTGTTCACCTACGACTACAACTTCAGGAACAAGGTGAATCCCTGATTGGCTGTGAACTGTTTCCTGAATCTGCTTCATGAGTGTCCATACATCAAGTGCGGTGGCATTACCGGTATTCATAATAAAATTGGCATGCTTGCTCGATACTTCCGCGCCTCCATACCGCATGCCCTTTAAGCCAGCATCTTCAATGAGCTTTGCAGCAAAATGGCCCGGAGGATTTCTGAATACACTGCCCGCACAGTCAAACGGCAGCGGCTGTGTTTTTAAACGCTTTTCTTTATAGTGGTTCCACTGGAGCTTGATGCTTTCGCTGTCGCGCGGAGTCAGCTCAAAAATAGCTTCCGTGATAATGACATCAGTCTCTTGCAAGGAAGAGTGGCGATAAGAAAAATCCATATCTACAGCACGCAGGGAGCGAATGGCTCCAGCTTGTGTGATCACTTCAGCTGAGTGAAAAATGTCCGATATATCCGATCCGTTCGCGCCTGCATTCATATACACAGCGCCGCCGACAGACCCGGGTATTCCGCCTGCGAACTCTAAACCACTGAGCCTATACTTGTTTGCCAATGCTGCAAGCTTGATCAAGGAGTAGGCGGCCCCTGCATAAATCTGATTGCCTACGATTCGGGCATAGTCCAAAGCTTTGTTTAATTTAATGACCGCGCCACGATAACCCTTGTCTGTGACTAAAAGGTTGGAGCCCTTTCCCATCACCATCCATGGGACATGATGTTCATTCAGTATTTGTAGGACCATGATCAGTTGGGATTTACTGCTCGGTGTAATCAGTAAATCTGCAGGCCCGCCAATTTTCCAGGTAGTATGTGCCGCCAAAGGCTCCTGATAAGTCACTTCGACCTGCCGTTCACGGAGAAGGGAGAATACAGGTTTCATTCGTTTCACCTATCCTTCTTGGAAAAAAGCACCTTGCACTACAATCACAGTATATGCACTATTTTATATATATTCAACTAAAATGTTTAATAAATTGCAGCTGTGTAGGTTTCTCGATGAACAAAGAGTGTCACTTTATAAACATGTTTGTTGAATTAGTTATACAAAGGACATATACTGTGAGCGTATCGTTCTTTTCCAATAAAGGGGCGAAGAGAAAATGGAGAGATATAGACACCTATCAACACGTGAATACATTCTATTGTTGCTGAAAAGGGAAGGGGAGCTCAGCACAAAGGATTTGCAAAACAGGCTGGAGCTCACAAAGGTAGCTGTCAGCAGGCAAATGATTTACTTGGAAAAAGACGGTTTTGTTGTATGTAGAGTAGGCCGTCAAAAAGCAGGTAGACCGATGCACTACTACTCGTTGACACAGCAAGGTAACGAACAATTTCCGAATGATTATGGGCAATTGGCCGTGGATTTGATGGAGCATATCGTGCTGGCAGACGGGGAAGATCGAGTGGATCAATTTTTCGCAAGACAGCAAGAGAAGATTATCCAGAAATACGAGGGACAAATGGAAGGAAAAGCGCTATCTGAAAAGGTAGCAGAGATGGCACGCATCCAAGATGACAACGGATTTATGGCGAGATGGGAACAGGTAAGTGATGAGGAATATGTGATCACGCAGCACAATTGTCCATATTTTAAAGTAGCAGGTCGGTATCAGATGATCTGTACAAGAGAGCTTAATTGTTACCGAGCGCTACTGCAGACGAGCGTAGAACGGACGGAATGCGTGGCAATCGGCGGTAAGAAATGTGTCTATCAGATCCGTTCTACGCAATCGTAGCTGCAAAGCATCATCACGGCAGATGAAACGACAAATGGGAGGGAACGAACACAATGACCAACTCGAATCCATGGGATGCTGACTGGGAAGTATCTGAACCATTGGCACGCGAACTCATCTTCCGTCAGTTTCCGCAGCTATCTACTATGCCCATCAAGCTGATCGGCTGTGGTTGGGATAACATGGTCTTTCGAGTAGGGGACGAATATGTTTTCCGTTTTCCCAGGAGGAATGTCGCTGTTGAATTGATCAAAAAGGAAGGGGTGCTGCTGCCAATGCTTGCGGCATTCCTGACGATACCGTATCCGAAGCCAGTTTTTTATGGAGAACCAAACGACGACTATCCATTCGCTTTTTTGGGGTACACGTATGTTTCGGGAACGTTTCCAAAAGGCTTGACCGACGAGCAGCGTGCTTCTTCGGCAGTGGCACTTGCGACGTTTTTAAAAAGTTTGCACACGTTTCCGCCCCAGCTTGCCCGCGAGAACGGGATCGAACATGATCACAGGAACCTCCTGGATATTGCACAGAGAAAAGAAAAGATGCAGACGTTTTTGTCTACCTTGGCTGTACATATTTCTGAAGAGGATCGGGATGCGATCGCGAATTATTTAGGGCAAATCGTGATAGACCGAATAAGTCCGCGTGAAGTGCTTCTGCACGGAGACTTGCATGTTAAAAATATGCTGATAAATGAAGTAGGGCATATATCAGGCATCATTGACTGGGGAGATCTCAATGTGGGTCACCCGGGAGCGGATTTAAATGTGGTCTACAGTTTTTTACCGCCACAAGCCCGCCAGTCATTTTTTCATGCGTATGGAGAAGTGGATGAAGAGACAAAAATATTGGCTAGGATCATGGCGGTGTACATTCCGATGCTGCTCTGGATGCAAGCCCTTGATCATAATGACAAAGAAGTCGCAGAGGAAGCAAGAATGACGATAAGGCGAGCACTCGCTGACGAATAGGGCATCGGTAAAATGTTTCGGGGGACAAGCTGCTTACGCTCATCCCCCGATTTTTCCTTATCCGATTCCTAACTCTTCCATTTTTCGATACAGGGTGCTTCGCGCAATTCCTAGCTTTTTGGCAGCAGCGCTGATGGACGGAGCTTGTGTGATGGCTTGCTGGATCGTCTGTCTCTCTAATTCGCGCAATAATGGCAAAGGTTCACCGGATGCTTCTTGCAGTCCGTACTGTTGCTGCCATTCGCTCGGAAGATGGTGAGAGGTGAGCCACGAATCGGCGTACGCATGTAAAAAGGCTCGCTCCACGATATTGCGCAGCTCACGAATATTTCCGGGCCATGAATGCTGCTGCAAGATTGCCAGGGCAGATTCACAGATGCCTGTCGGACCGCAAGCGTATTGGGTATGAAGCTGCTGGAGGAACTCGTCAGCCAAGGTTGCAATATCTTCCTTGCGTTCGCGCAGGGGAGGGATGCGTATTTGCAGGACATTGAGCCTGTAGTAAAGGTCTGCACGAAACTGCCCATTTCGTACTTCTTCTTCAATGGAACGATTGGTGGCAGCGATAATCCGAATGTCCAATGACTTTTCTTCGTGAGAGCCCAATCTCGTCACTTTGCGTTCTTCGAGGACGCGTAACAAAAGCACTTGAAGCTCCATGCTCATTTCCCCGATTTCATCGAGAAATAGCGTTCCTCCATTTGCTGCTTCAAATTTCCCTGATTGTCCTCCTTTTTTTGCTCCAGTAAAAGCTCCTTCTGTATATCCAAATAGCTCACTGGCGATCAGTTCACGCGGAAGTGCTGCGATATTGACCGCAAGAAAAGGGCCGTCTTTTCGTGAACTGGAGGAGTGGATGGCACGTGCCAGAACTTCTTTGCCACAGCCTGTTTCTCCGAGCAATAACGTATTTGATAGAGATTGTGCAGCGATACGCGCTGTATGTAGTTGGGCTTGATAGAGGGGACTATTTGTATGAATCTCTGAAAACGAGTAACTGCTAGCTGTCTTTGACAAGGCTGACGTGTGTGGGCGAATAAAAAAGAGGCGATACCACGTCTTTTCCCCCAGATCGAGTTCCTCCAAGAACCAATTGGTGAAGCGTTCTTGTTCCCAATCCGCCTCGAGCACGAGGCCTTCAACTAACGAAAATCGTTCTTGTGCCCGCTGGTTAGCAAAAAGTACGACACGATCGTCGCTTACGGCGATGAGGTATTCTTGGCTATTTTCGGCCCATGCGAAAAGAAGACTCTTCCAATTGGGAACAGAATGAGAGGTATGCCTGAGAGCTGGATTCATAGGATCAGTTTGGAGTGCAGAAGAACGTCGGGTAGTGGAAAGGGATAGCGGGAAAAGTGGCAAAGAGCTATTTTGTAGCAAATGGATTAGCGCATCCCTGATCAGAGAAAATTCGTAGGGTGATAGATTCGCAGAGGCCTGTAATTGCTGATAGAGAGAATGAAAGACTGCATGAGGGGTCGCGCGATGATGGGAACGCTCGATTACGGAGGAAGAATCGAAAGACGAGAGCAGTATGCCGGCTTCAAAAATCGTTCTCGCATCCTTTCTTGGTAATAGTTTGTTTGTTCGATCGTGGGACAGGTGTCCGACAAGGAAGCAGGGAAACAAACGACACACAATGACGAAAGCGATACAAGAGATAAGGGAATTTTTCGATCAAAGACAGATCAACTGCATGACCTGTTTTGCGACAAGCTCTTTGTAATAAGTATACAGGAGAAAATAGCCAAAAGAATCGGTATCATCAAATTTTTATTGGGGCCGGCAAGCATTGGCATGTCATTTGCTTCTTTTGGTGTATGTACGGCATACGCCATTTTGAACATGTGAGGGGGAAGCAGCATGCCAGAAGTTTTATTTCGAGTTGACTTGAACAAACCGATGGAGGAGCAGGATACACCTGGTCACAACAGATGGCACCCAGACATTCCAGCAACCGTTTCCGTGAATCCAGGAGCTGTTTTTCGCATGGAATGTAAGGACTGGACGGACGGGCAGATCGCG
This sequence comes from Brevibacillus sp. NPDC058079, assembly GCF_042885155.1. NCBI lineage: Bacteria > Bacillati > Bacillota > Bacilli > Caryophanales > Paenibacillaceae > Brevibacillus > Brevibacillus sp. NPDC058079. The sequence continues at coordinate 543,231 of NZ_JBHVSO010000002.1, read as the reverse complement.
AACAACGATGACCCTTCCGACATTCGCGATGTCAATCTCAATCGCGTCCATGTGCTCAGTGGGCCTGTCTGGGTGAATGGAGCAGAACCAGGCGACCTCTTGGTTGTCGATATTCTCGATATCGGGGCACTCCCCCAATCGGAATGGGGCTTTAACGGGATTTTCGCCAAAGAAAACGGCGGGAGCTTTCTCGTCGATCATTATTCGCAAGCGGCCAAGTCGATCTGGGACTTCCACGGCATTTACACCACCTCTCGCCATTTGCCAGGAGTCAAATTTGCTGGCATTCTTCATCCAGGCTTGATTGGTACGGCGCCGTCCCATCAGCTACTGGATCGCTGGAACCGAAGAGAGAGCGACCTCGTAGCGACAAATCCTGAACGAATGCCGCCACTTGCAAATTTGCCGACCCCGCACAGTGCCGTGTTAGGCAGTCTAAAAGGAGCGGAGTTTGATCGGATTGCCAGAGAAGCGGCTCGAACAGTTCCCCCTCGCGAGCATGGCGGAAACTGCGATATTAAAAACTTGTCCAAAGGCACTCGCATCTACTTCCCGGTTTATGTAAATGGAGCGAAGCTGTCCATGGGCGATTTGCATTTTTCACAAGGAGACGGAGAAGTGACCTTCTGCGGCGGAATTGAAATGGCTGGTTGGCTGGATCTACATGTGGACGTCATCAAGGGCGGGATGGCGAAGTATAACATCGTGAACAACCCTGTATTCAAGCCAGGCCCAGTAGAGCCTCGCTACACGGAATACCTCGTTTTCGAAGGGATTTCTGTCCATGAGACGACAGGGCAGCAGCTGTACATGGATGCGCATGTCGCTTACCGAAATGCATGCCTGAATGCCATCGAGTATTTGAAAACAGCGATGGGTTTCACCGGGGAGCAGGCGTACATGCTGTTGGGAACAGCACCGGTGGAGGGAAGAATTGCGGGGATCGTCGATATTCCGAACGCGTGCTGCACCTTGTCTATCCCGACAAGCATTTTTGATCGAGATATTTTGCCGAAGTAGCCAAGAAAAAGACCCCGAAAGAAGGAGCCAAATACGATGCCGAGATACGATTACATGTGTGAGGAATGTGGTCCATTTGTACAGTGGCTGAAGATGAGCGAGCTGACAGATAGCGTTGATTGCCCCGATTGCCAGCTACCGTCAAAGCGTTTGTATGCTGCACCAGGATTGATCATGACACCGCAAGCACTGCGCCAACGGATCGAGCGTGGTGTGGAACCGAAAATCCTACGGAAACAATCGCATTCCCATGAAGGAACAGGATGCAGCCACAGCCACGGTAGTCAAGCACATCGGGGACATACCCACAGCCGTGGGGGCAAACGCCCTTGGATGGTAGGGCACTAAACGGAAATGATCAAAAGGGCGTTCATTCAGTCTCCATCTGTCTGAATAAACGCCCCTTTGCTATTACCGCAGATATCCTCCGTTGTTGATGTCAAAAGTCGCACCGGTGTAATGCTTGGACTTCTCTGATAACAGGAAAACAACGGTATCCGCCACGTCCGCAGGCAATACAGGGCTGTCGATGAGGCCATGAGCGAGATATTCTGCCCGACGCCACTCTGGAATGGTGTCCATCATCGGTGTAGCAACCATGGTGGGTGCAACCGCATTGACCCGGATGTAGGGAGCGAAGTTCATCGCGCAGCTTTTCGTCAAGCCGAGAATCGCCGCCTTCGAGGTTCCATAGACCGCATCCGAGCTGCCCTCTAGTCCGGATACAGAGGACAGGTTGACGATCGTTCCACGTTTTTTGGCAGGAAAAAGCAACTTCCCGAACATCTGTGAGAAATAAATGTATCCTTTTATATTAATCGCAAGCACTTTTTCAATCGTTTCGAAGTCGTAGTCCAGTACGTTTTTCGCTAGGTAAATGCCTGCGTTATTGACGAGACTGGTACAATCCGCATGCTCTGCCTCGATATGCGCAAAAAAAGCCGCGACCTCCTCATATTTGCTAACATCCACACAATACGTATGTAGTCTTTCTCCTCGATCCATCTCTTCTTCCAGTGCGAGCATGGCTTCCTGATTGAGGTCACACGCGATGACAGCGGCCCCTTCTTGTAGGCATTGCATTACTACGGCTTTCCCGATCCCAGAAGCTGCTCCCGTTACAATTACTTTTTGATTGCTCAGCATACCTGTACCTCTTTCTGTCTGTGATTTAGTAGAAACATAGGTAGAAAATATGAGATGCTTTGTTAACATATAAGATTATTTTGAAATATTTGTCTACAAGGAAAGTAAAACGTCGGAGTGGTCATCTTGATGATCGTTAGGCGTTTTTTTGCTTTTTCTCAATTAAGTGCAATTGCAGTTTTGTCAGGTCTCTCGTACAATTGGTGAGAATTGTTATCAACGGATTGCTACATCATGATGTAAGAGGAGTTAGTTATGGGAAAAACAGACAAATATCGTGATCCGAATGTCATCACTGTAAATGATGTGCAAGTTTTGTCCATTTCAAAAGAATGGAAGCTTGTAGAAGCGAGAGATAGAAGCGAACAAATAATCATTTTGGTAATAGAGGGCAGGGCGTCGTTTCGGTTGGATCAGACAGGAGGCATGCTTAACCAGGGAGATTTCATGGTCATATCTCCAGAGGATATGCAGGAAGGGCTCGCCCTTTTGCCCATTACGGAGAACATCTATGTTTGTTACGTGGCGCTTTTTGCTGCTCATGCCAGAAAAGAAAGGGATGGCTGGCTTATAAACGAAGTGATGCTCCCGATCCGTGGGAAGCACCATATCGAAACGATCTCCTTGATTCACCATCACATCGAACAATTGCATCTGGCATGGCGAAAAGATCACTTCGATCAGACAACCATGCAAATTCTTTTTTGGAAGCTATGGCAAGCTATTATGGCTGGAATCACGCTGCAAGAGAAAAAAACAGATCGTCAGCAACTTCTTCAAGGGATCGCTGAGCATATGGAGCAGCATTGTGAGGAGACTTTTCAGATCGAGGAGATGGCTCGCTACTCAGGAATGACGCCGACCCTTTTCTATCAGCAGTTTAAGGAGTACACCTCGCTCACTCCCTTGCAATTCATCAATCGGAAACGAATGGAGAAGGCCTGTCAGCTTCTGGTAGCGGAGGACGTAATGATTCCTGAGGTAGCTAATGAAGTGGGCTATCGGGATGTGTACTATTTCAGTCGTATGTTTAAAAAGATCGTCGGCGTTCCCCCTTATCGCTTCAAGAAATCGTTACAAAAGAAAATAGCTGTACTCCATCCCGCAATCATCGGCGATCTGCTCGCATTGGGGGTTTCGATCCAGCATCTGATCCCTGTTTGGGAAAAGGATCGGCAAAAGAGGCCGTACTCCCAGATGGACGCAGCCACGCTGGAATTTGACTTGTACCGTCTACGCCAGATGGAGCCGGATTTGATTGTCGGTACAGATCAGGTTGCACCCTGGCTTGAACAAATGGAAGCCATTGCACCGACCTGGCTCATTCCCTTCAAAACAACGACCTGGCGGGATCATTTGCAGCAGGTAGCTACCATGCTGGGAATTGCAGAAGTAGCCACGAGTTGGCTCTATTATTATGATCTGAAAGCAGTTGCAGCCCGCGAGCGTATCCGCAAAAAAATTGGGAATGAAACGGTTATGGCAGTGAGGGCTTGGGATGGTGGAGCCCGTATATTTGGTGCGAGAAGGCGGAAAATTTCCGATATTTTGTACGGAGACCTCCAGGTAAGACCTCCAGTGGGAACAGATCATTTTGCCTTTCTGGATATCACGAGCCTGGATGAGCTTCATGATTTTCAGGCTGATCATATTCTGCTTTTTGATGAAAGGAAAATTCGAACAGATGTACGCAAGCATCGTTTGAAAGGAAATGTACATCGAGCTGGGGTATATCCTTGGCTGCATTATTCTGCACTCGGCCATGAGCAAGCTATATCAGAGGCGCTCACGCATCTAGCAGAGTCACAGGAATGTACAAAAAAGGAATCAGGTTCTTCAATTTTCTTGCGTCCACAAGTTTGTGATAATGATTGAGAATGAGTATCACTATTGTTGGAGGGAACGAGATGGAATCATCATTGTATCCGATTGCACAAGCGATCCGTGACCGCAGAACCATAAAGAAATTCAAGCCAGACCCGATTCCACTGGAATTGATTCGTGAGTTACTGGATGTAGCTGTCTGGGCACCTAACCACGGACTACGCGAGCCTTGGCGATTCGTCCTTTATATGGAAGAAGGGAAGCGGGTTGTCGTCGATGCCATTCTTCAAAACGCCATGAAAAAAAGAGATCCGGAATTGCTTTTACGCGTCCCGGCGTATCTTTTGGTTATTGTAAATGAAGACTCTCGGCAAAGAGAACGGGAAGAGGATTATGCGGCAGCCTGCACTTTGATTCAAAACTTTCAGCTAGCGGCGTGGGAGCGGGGATTGGGCGTCGTTTGGAAAACGGAACCGTTCACGTATCAAGCAGGATTTTTGCAAGCGGTAGGGGTACGTGCGGAGGAAAAACTTGTAGGAATGCTTCAGCTTGGCTTTCCGGAGGTCATCCCGGAAGCAAGAGCGAGAACGGCTGCAAGCGACAAGCTGACCGTGATTCATTCGAACGTTGCTCTGGAGGATAAGAAGGGAAATGTCACTGTCACAGCCGATCACTAAAAATGCTTCGCTTCGAACTAGGCCGTGGATGGCGACCGTTTTAATTGTTGCTGGGATTTGCGCCTTCTTGTTCGGGCTAGGTTCATCCATTATCACAGGAGTGGCTAACATCTCATTTGCCACCGTTTGGAACTCGATTTTTCACTATGATTCTAGCAACGAGCATCATGTCATTATTCAAACACTGCGAATGCCGCGTGCCTTGGCAGGAGCGCTAGTAGGAGCTGCTTTTGCCGTAGCGGGAGCCATCATGCAAGGAGTCACGAGAAATCCGATTGCCGATACGGGCTTGATGGGCATTAATGCAGGGGCTGGATTCGTGCTCGTACTCGTTTTTGCTTTTGCACCAGGACTCCCTTTTGAGTCTATTATTCTCTTTTCTTTTGTTGGAGCGGGTCTGGGGGTAGGGCTTGTTTATGGACTGGCCTATTTTTCCAAAAACGGTTTGACACCTTTACGGCTCGCGTTGGCGGGGGCAGTCGTCAGCTCGATCATATCAGGGATTAGTCAGGCGATATCCCTCCTCTTTCAGATCAACTACGATCTGGCATTCTGGTCAGCAGGGGGGATATCTACAGCAGAGTGGTTTCAAGTATCCGTCATGATGCCATGGATTGTGGGAGGAATCATTGTGGCCATGATTCTTTCTCGCTCCATTACCATTTTGAGTCTGGGAGAAGAGATCGCAGCGGGACTCGGACAAAAGACCAGGCTGGTGAAGGGCTTGGCGGCGGCTGTCGTCATGGTGCTGGCAGGTGCCTCGGTCTCAACGGTTGGCGGAGTTGGGTTTGTCGGTCTCGTCGTCCCACATATCGTCCGTTTTCTGGTCGGGGTTGATTACCGCTGGATTATTCCTTGTTCGGCAGTCATGGGAGGCGTTTTGGTTGTTTTTGCAGACATCGGAGCCAAAATGATAGCGATGCCCTACGAGACACCGCTTGGCGCTATTATCGCTGTCATCGGAGTCCCTTTTTTCCTGTACCTGGCACGTAAGGAAAGGAGGGAGTGGTAGTGGACATCGATCTATTTTCCCAAAAAAGAAAAAGTCGTAGTATCCGACTGATCCTCCTTTTCGCGGTACTTTTGGTTGTCGGTTTTATCCTGAGCTTGAACACAGGACCGTACAGTATTGGGCCCTTTGAGGTGTTGCAGACGTTGCTGGGGGAGGGCTCGAAAAAGCAGGATCTCGTGCTGTTTGAGCTGCGGCTTCCTCGCATGGTGATTGCGGTCATGATTGGGGCTGGGCTGGCTGTATCGGGGGCGATTCTGCAAGGAATCTCTCGCAATGGTCTGTCTGACCCCGGCATTCTTGGAATCAGTTCAGGTGCTGGACTGGCCGTATTGTTGTTCGTCTCTCTTTATCCCGCGACGAACATGGCCTCGCCTTTTTTGATGCCGTTTCTCGCACTCATCGGTGCCACTGCCACAGCAGCCATAATCTATCTGCTTGCATACAAGAAGGGGCATGGCATATCTCCTACCCGTCTCTTGCTTACAGGGATTGCAGTAGGGGCGGGACTTAGTGCCATCAGCATTATTTTGACACTTCAGTTGAATCCGCGAAACCTCGAGTTTGTCGTCACTTGGCAAATGGGATCGTTGTGGGGTTCGAATTGGAAGTTCGTGCTGGCACTTTTGCCGTGGATGGTGATTCTGCTGCCGTACGTGTATCGGAAGGCAAATGTGCTGAACCTGCTCAGTATGAATGAACAAATTGCAGCAAGTCTGGGCGTATCTCTTCAACGAGAGCGACTGGCCTTGATGGCGGGAGCGGTTGGCTTGGCTGCGTCGAGTGTAGCGACAGGCGGAGGCATAGGCTTTATCGGCTTGCTCGGTCCGCATATCGCGCGCAGATTGGTCGGACCCCAGCATCAATACATGCTGCCCATTACGGCGCTCGTCGGTTCATTGCTCGTATTGGCCGGGGATACGATAGGGCGAAGCATCATGCCAGCTACAGAAGTACCAGCGGGTATTGTCATTTCCCTCATTGGGGGGCCCTATTTTCTGTATTTGTTGATCCGGACAAAAGGGTAAGTCATGTTTGAAATCAGGAGATGAAAAAAGGAGTTCAATCCATATGAAAAAGAAATTATCAGGCATTCTATCCGTAATGTTAGCCACAGCTGTCGTAGCGGGTTGCGGAGCAGGACAGTCGACTACAGACACAAACGCTAACAATAAAACGCAAACGGTTGAGGCAGGAGCATCACAACCCGATACAAAAGGGACAGGGGAGCCTGTGTATCCTCGAACCATCAAGCATGCGATGGGGGAAGTCACACTGGAGAAAAAGCCGGAGCGTGTCGCTTCTGTCGATATCATGGGAACAGATTACTTCCTCGTGCTAGATTTTGCTCCGATTGTATCGGAAGGCTTTGAGTCGACGAAAAGTAAGTCACCCATTTTTGCGAAGTATGCGGAAGGTAAAACAGTGAAGGATCTGGGTGGAAAAACGAATTTGGAGACTTTGTTGGAGATGGACCCAGAGGTTATTGTCATGACAAGCACCGGAAAAGGCTCCAGATTTGAAGAATTCAACAAAATGGCTGATTCCATCGTCATTGATTTCTCAGTGGATGCACCCACCCGCCTCATGAAAATAGCTGAAGTTATTGGCAAAGAAGAAAAGGCGAAGCAAGTTTTGGCCGATTTTGAGACGCTGAAGAACGAAGCAAAAGCAGCAGCAGACAAACATAAAGGAGAAACGGCGCTATTCCTCGTTTCCAATGGCAAGGATTTTACGGTGATGCATCCCAAAAACTTCCCGATTTACTATGAGGAAGTGGGACTTACACCGATAGCAGGATTGCCCGAGGATGGTAAGATTGGGGGGCGTATCGGAATCGAGGCGTTGAGTGAGCTCGCTCCCGATCATATCTTTATTGCTGAGAACCGTCGTTCGGCGAAAGCAGAGGAGCCGGAAGGGTTGATTCATATATGGAAGGATCATCCTGTCTGGAAAAACCTCAAAGCAGTGAAAAACAACCATGTTTACACGATGGATACACTCGCGGGCGATACGTTCTTCCTGGGAGAAATCGCTGGATTGGAAGCCATTAAGAACAATCTCGGAAAATAGAAATGTACATCTACTCTCTTCCTGCAAAACCGAGCTCTCCCCGAGGTTCGTAACCATTCCTGCTGTCACTCCTTTTTCACATGAATGGTTTTAGCAGAAATATAAGAAGCACTCTACAAGATTAGTAGAGTGCCTTTTTTCATTTCCGATTGCCTGATTCCGTATGGGCATATGAGATAGCTTGGGTTGCTTGTGCAGTCAATTGGATACGTGCTGGGTTTTTCACTTCCAAGGTCATAACTGACATGACGACCGTTTGCATGGTGACGAGAAAATAGATTCAAAAAAAGATGTTTTTCAAAAGTGGTGATTCCACGGAAAAATCGTTTCTCCTTCTCATTAAGAAAAAATAGAAAATAGTTAGAAACGATATGTATTACACTGCCATTCACGCTCTCTTTCGTATGTCATCGAGCCGATTGTTGTCCTCTCGATTGCTTTTATTATACGGAAAAAAGCGGAAAGCACGCAAAAGCATGGATGTTTCATTTATGTCGATTTACAGCCGGAATGGATCATTTTTGCCAGTAGAAAACACTCGCTCTTTTTGTTTATCGCTGTGGCTCACCGGCAAACATGAATTCTGTGAGAGGTCACCTCTATTTTCTCATCAATTTCTAATCTCTCTCTTTTTTTCCCTTCATCTGTCCTTTTTATGATAAAGGAGATCAAACAAAACCAGTCGAAAAAAGGAGCGAGATCATATGAAAAAAGTAGTCATGACCATGGTAGGAGCACTGATTGTAGGGAGCCTAAGCGTAACAGCGTTTGCACATAGCAACCAATATTACAGCGTACCGCAAAAGAACACTTCTACCGTGTACCTGCAAATCGACGATGATGTGAAACACAACTGGGCGAAGCTCGTACGCATCACGCCTGAAAAAGCACTGAAAAAAGTTCGGGATGCACAGTCTGGTATCATTACCGAGTGGAAGTTGGATGAAGAGGACGGTTTCCTCGTATACAAAGCAGAGATCAAAAACAAGCATCAAGAGATTGACGTGTACGTCGACGCGATGACTGGCGATGTGTGGCAAACAGTTGACCGCGATGACAACGATGATCATGACGACGACAACGACGATCAGTGGAAAAACCAACCAGTAAAAATCAGTGTAGAGCAAGCGAAAAAAATCGCTTTGGCTAAAGTGAGCGGCAACATCAAATCCATCAAGCTGGATGAAGACGATAATCACTATGTGTATGAAGTGGAAGTGAAAACGGCTAAAGGACAGGAAGTAGATTTGGAGATTTCCGCTACGACAGGCGCTGTACTGGATGTAGACTGGGACGATTAATCGATTCTGCTATCTTTCTCAACCGACCCTTTAATAAGTAGAGGGTCGGTTTTTTTGTGCGATGGCCTCCATAAATTCCATCGCTTCTTGAGCCGTAGGTATTTTTCGGACATTCTCTTCGGCAAATTGCTGAGCTTGCGGATAGTTCGTGGAAGCGATTTGTTTTGCAGCTGTCATTTTACTTCGCCTCCCATTTTTTTCCGGATGATCTTCAAAACCTTATTTCCAACGATCCAATTTGAACCTATAATGTATCTTGGGCATATCCTCTAAGCTATGGTATAATTTTGACGCCAAATTACGATTAAGGAGTATGGATGATGGAAAAAAAATTAATCTTCGGTCATAAAAATCCAGACACAGATTCCATTTGTTCAGCACTTGTGTACGCTGACTTGAAAACAAAACTGGGCGCGAATGTAGAGCCTGTTCGCCTGGGTGTAATCAGCAGCGAAACAGCCTTTGTGTTGAATTACTTCCAAGTAAAAGAGCCGCGCTTAGTAGAAACAGTGGCGAATGAAGTAAATGAAGTCATTCTCGTAGACCATAACGAGCGCCAGCAAAGCGCGAATGACATTGAGCAAGTGCAAGTGGTTGAAGTGATCGACCATCACCGTATTGCGAACTTTGAGACGAGCAATCCTCTCTACTTCCGTGCTGAGCCGGTTGGATGCACCACAACCATTTTGAAGAAAATGTACAAAGAAAACGGCGTAGACATTCCAAAAGAAATGGCGGGCTTGATGCTTTCTGCTATCATTTCGGATACGTTGCTGTTGAAATCTCCAACTTGCACGGAGCAAGATGTAGCTGCTGCTCATGAGTTGGCTGAAATCGCGGGTGTCGATCTGGAAGCATACGGTCTGGACATGCTCAAAGCGGGGGCAGACCTGAGCGACAAAACAATCGCACAACTGCTCACACTAGATGCAAAAGAGTTCCAAATGGGCAATGCGAAAGTAGAAATCGCGCAAGTAAATGCAGTGGACGTTAATGATGTACTTGCACGCCAAGGCGAACTGGAAGCGGCTATGAATGCAAACATCGCTGAAAAAGGTTTGGACTTGTTCGTATTTGTTGTAACGGATATCTTGAACAACGATTCTGTTGCGATCGCACTCGGCAGCGCAACACAAGCAGTAGAAAAAGCGTACCAAGTAACATTGGTTGACAACAAAGCTGTTCTGAAGGGCGTTGTCTCCCGTAAAAAGCAAATCGTACCGGTATTGACTGATACGTTCCAAGCTCTGTAAGAAATAAGAATGGCTGCCCATGCACTTGATGTGGGCAGCCTTTTTCTATGATTACATTCCTTGGGTAGGGTTGTTGTGCATATGGAACAAGGTTTGCTGGGCATAAGCATCGTCACTGTAATGGGTGATGGCATGTTTATCTCTCGCTTTAAGACTAAGCAGCCCTGTTAATCCCCATCCGGCACCGAGTATGGCTACAATGAAGCCGATGATATAGAGCATCAATGTCCCCTCCTTGTATGGCTTTCCCTATATTTTAGCAAATAATGAAAATGAAGTAACGCAATTTTTGGTGAAAATGTGTTTGACATTGACGGTCCGGAAATGTGTACGATCAATTTGTCAGGAGGAATGAACATGGAATATACGGTGCAAAAGCTAGGACTCCTGGCGAGTGTCAGCACCCGGACGCTCCGATACTACGATGAAATTGACCTTCTCAAGCCGGCGAGAATCAATTCGTCAGGGTATCGCATTTACGGACAGCAAGAGGTGGATCGATTGCAGCAAATCCTTTTTTACCGCGAGCTGGGGGTGAGCTTGGAGGAGATCAAGGAGATCCTGGATTCACCAACCTTTGATTCTGAACGGGCACTGCGGGAGCACCGCGAGAAGCTCCTAGAAAGGCGAGCGCAATTGGATGCATTAATTGCGAATGTCGATTTGACATTGGCACAAAGAGAGGGGACAAGTACGATGACAGACAAACAGAAATTCGAAGGCTTCAAACAAAAAATGATTGATGAGAATGAAGATAAGTACGGGGCAGAAATTCGAGCGAAATACGGAAATGAACAAATCGAAAAATCGAATCAGAAGGTCAAAGGCATGTCAGAAGACCAGTATGCCGCGCTGGAGAAATTGAACGAAGAGCTGCATGAGACGTTGGCGCAGGCTTTTTCGACAGGTGATCCTGCTCATGAATTGGCGCAAAAAGCAGCTGATCTTCACCGTCAATGGCTGAGCTTTTATTGGGACAGCTACAGTAAGGAAGCGCACGCAGGTGTGGCCCAGATGTATGTCGATGACCCGCGCTTCACGGCTTACTATGACAAGGAGCAGCCTGGTGTTGCAGAGTTTCTCCGAGATGCAGTGGTCATTTATACGAGCAAGTAAAGAGGTTTCAAAAAAAGAAGCTGCGAGCAAGGCAGCTTCTTTGGGTTTTACGCTTAGTTATCCCCACCTACTGCGGGAAAAAGCTTTTGTCCCAATGGTGTTGGCAATCCATCCATGCTTACTACGTTGTTTTCCTTTTGATAATCAAGCAGTTCCTCCTCGTCTTTAGCCAAAGTCCATTTCTGAAGGGTGTCGCGTTCTTTTGAATAGGAATAGAAGGGGATAGCCCAGCCGCAAGAAGTCTTTACTTCTTGTACGTTTACGGTAATGATTTGACGAGCACCGGGCAGAAGCGGGAAGTCTTTTACGAGCTCATCCCACCGAGGCGAATCTGGTAGAATAACCGTTCCTTTGCCGAATAGGCGCATGATGAGAGGGGGGCCTTCAAATGCACAAAACATGAGAGTAATCCTGCCATTTTCCTGTAGATGTGCACTGGTTTCATTTCCGCTTCCAGTCAGGTCTAAATAGGCGACCTCCGTAGGTGATATGATGCGAAAAGAATCGTACCCTTTCGGTGAAAGATTCACGTGACCATCTGTATCCAAAGGAGCAGAGGCAACAAAAAACATCCGTTGCTTCTTGATAAACTTCTCATGCTCAGGTCGTAACTCAGAAAAAAGCTGACCCATTTTGCACCCCTCCAGGTAATGAAATTGTTTTTGCTACCCTCATATTACGATAAAAATATGAAGAATTTGTGTTGTTTTTTCCAGTGCGTCCAAAATAGGTGATAAAGTGTAAATATTCTCGCAACAAAATGACTTTTGAAAAGGAGGAGCATTTACATGCAATCATCACCGCCAATTTACTTAGGGGAACGCATCCATTTAATAGACGGTTTCGATATGGGCTGGGCGGAACGTACGGGGACATATGTGATCGCGGAAGAGGAGCTCACATTGGTCGAAACAGGGCCAAGCCCCTCCGTCCGATACATCAAGGCCGGTCTCGCCAAGCTCGGTTATACGCCGGAACAAGTAAAATACATCATTGTGACGCATATTCACTTGGATCATGCAGGAGGAGTAGGACTGTTTCTGAAGGATTGTCCGAACGCAAAGGTTGTCGTCCACCCGAAAGGTGCACGTCATCTCGTTGATCCGAGCCGACTGATCGCAGGGGCGAGAGCGGTGTATCATGATGATTTTGATCGATTGTTTGATCCGATTGAGGCAGTTCTCGAGGAGCGGATTTTGATTCGCGGGGACGGAGATACACTAAAGATCGGGGAGAATTGCGTATTGGAGTTTCTGGATTCCCCAGGTCACGCCAATCATCACTTCAGCATCTACGATCCAGTAAGCCGCGGCATGTTCACAGGTGATACGGCAGGTGTACTCTATCCACAGCTTAAAAAGGATGGCATACACCTCGTGCTGCCATCTACTTCGCCGAATCAGTTTGACCCGGATGCCATGTTAGCGTCTCTAAGCCGTTTTGAAGCGCATAAGCTAAGTAGAATTTACTTTGGTCATTTTGGGATGTCAGAGCAGGTTGACGACGTGTACCGCCAAATACGTCAGTGGCTCCCCGTGTTTGTGGCGGAAGGAGAATCAACGCTTGCTGCTGGACAAACCTATGACGAGTTGTCTCGTAAGTTATTGGGACGAGTCTCGGATTCTCTACAGTCACAAGGAATCAGTGGTGACCACGAAGTTTTCGAGGTACTCAAGCTCGATTTACAAGTATGCTCCATGGGCATTCTCGATTATTTGCACAAACGAGGGTAATAGCCTCCAAAAAGCTTTACATTTGCCTGAACTTTTTGTTCAGGCGTTTTTCATTTTTAGGAGGCAAGAAAGTATTGGCTTATGTGTTTGTCATTCTTTTTTCATCCAAGGAATGCTATGATGTAGGATGAGTCATGGACTGTGACAATTTCAAACGTAACAACAAATAGGTGCCTCGTCTTTTTAACAAAAAGATCGGGTGAAAAGGGAAGTCGGTGAAAATCCGACGCGGTCCCGCCACTGTAAATCGGCTCGTTCCTCAGCCGTAAGCCAGGAGACCTGCCTGTTTGTTTTAGTGCCTGTTGCCTTCGCGGAAAGGATCGGCCTATTTCAGGAAGCAGACCATCCTGTCTGTTTGCCCTGAGGTGCCGACCCTGTGATTTCCGAATGGAAGCAAGGGTCGATTTTTTTATTGGAAGGTACAGTCAATTAGACATGCAGAAAGGAAGTTCTACATATGAAACGTTCATTGCGATTCATGATCCCACTACTAGTTGCGGCGAGCCTCGCGGGTTGTGCGGGTAACGATAACAGCCAGCCAGCACCAGGTGGACAAACAAGTGCACCGCAGACAGCACCGCAAGAGAATGCGGCCGAGCAGCCTGCAAAACAAACAACGTATCCATTGATAGTCACGGATGCGACAGGAAAAGAAGTAACCTTTGCAAAAGCTCCTGAGCGAATCGTCTCAACATCACCTGCCGAGACAGAGATTTTGTTCGCATTAGGCTTGGAAGATCGGATCGTAGCTGTCTCTGACTATGATGATTATCCAGATGCGGCGAAGGCAAAGCCGAAAATTGGCGGAGTCGTCAAACCAAATGAAGAAGCCATTCTCGCTCAAACACCGGATATGGTCGTTGGTGGGATTTCGATGGAAAAGCCAGTGGCTGACAAGCTCAAATCTCTCGGAATGCCAGTCTATATTACCCATCCGACAAAGATGGACGACATCCTAAACAATGTTTTGGCGATGGGCGTTATCACAAATACACAAGAACAGGCTGAAAAAGTCGTTGCGCAAATGAAGAAAGACATCGCCTACGTTCAAGAAGCAGTGAAAAATGTAAAACCAGAAGAGAAGAAAAAGGTATACCTAGAATTTTCTCCAGGCTGGACAGTCGGAAAAGGCGAATTCATGGACGAACTCATCACGCTGGCTGGGGCGACAAACATTGCCTCCGACACCGAAGGATGGAATCCGATCAGTGAAGAAAAGATTTTACAAAACGACCCAGACGTCATTTTGTATGCGAGCGGAATTACCGATGAAAAGACTGGCGTCAAGCTGGAGGATATGATCGCGAATCGCAATGGCTGGGATAAAATGAAGGCGATCCGTGAAAAACAAATCTTTGGCATGGACCAAAATATTTTGTCCCGTCCTGGTCCGCGTATTACACAAGGCTTGATCGAAGTAGCCAAGGCGATTTACCCTGACTTGGTGAAATAAAATGAAGAAACGATTGTTCATATGGGGAGGAGTCAGCTGTCTCGTCCTTCTGGCATCAATAGTCATCAGCATCTCGATGGGGGCGGCACACCTCCCTATTTCGCAAGTATGGTTCATCCTGCTCCATCAAATCCCGGGCTTGTCTGAGTGGATCACCGCAACGTGGCCGGAGTCATCTGAGCAAATTGTCATGAAGGTTCGTTTTCCACGCGTTGTATTGGCTGTCTTAATTGGAGCCTGCTTGTCACTTGCGGGAGCTGGCTTTCAGGGAGTTTTGCGCAATCCGCTCGCCGATCCGTTTACGATGGGCGTGGCATCGGGTTCTGCTGTCGGAGCAGCATTCTTGATCCTTTTTGGCTTGCAAATTACTTTTTTGGGTGCATGGAGCACGCCTGTCGTCGCTTTTCTTACAGGACTCCTCAGTCTATGGATCGTACTCGGACTTGCGAATACGCAAGGAAAGCTGCAAACGGAGACCCTGATTTTGTCTGGTGTCGTGGTGCAGGCTTTTCTTGGCTCGCTCGTTTCCTTTATGGTGTCGCTATCTGACCAGACCGTGAATGAGATCGTGTTCTGGCTTATGGGAAGCCTATCATTTCGGGGCTGGGCCTTTACGTACGTCTTGATTCCATACTTGGTCATAGGTGGAATGGTACTTGTGAGATATGCGCGTTCCTTGAACCTATTTGCGTTAGGGGAGCGACAGGCTGCGCATCTCGGCGTTCATGTGGATCGAACGAAGCTGGTGGTTCTAGTCGTCTCGACTCTCCTAACTGCAGCGGCGGTTTCTATCGCGGGAATTATCGGGTTCGTTGGCCTGGTGGTACCGCATCTCGTCCGATTGCTGGTTGGTCCTGACCATCGTATTTTACTTCCGATGGCTGCGATCTGCGGGGGTATTTATGTTCTGTGGGCCGACACTCTTGCTAGAATGCTGCTGAGTCCAACGGAAATCCCGCTCGGTGTCGTGACAGCATTTCTGGGAGCACCGTTTTTCGCCTATTTATTGAAGCAAAATAAACGCTTTAGGAAGAGGTAACGTTAGCAATGATCAATGTGCGCAACTTGCAAAAATCGTATCAGGATACGCCTGTTTTGCACGGCATCGATTTTTGCGTGGACAAGGGAGAATTTTTTGGCATCATCGGACCGAATGGAAGCGGTAAATCCACTTTGCTGAAAATGATTTCAGGTGTCATCAAGGCAGATGCAGGAGACATTTTAATTCAAGAGAAAAAGCTTCATTCCTATCCACGCAAAGAGCTTGCCAAAATACTGGCTGTTTTGGAGCAAGAGGGCCTGCCGCCAGTCGGCTTTCGTGTCCGAGAGGTGTTGGAGATGGGGCGCTTTCCTTACCAAAATTGGCTGGGGGAAGAGAAGCAGGATGTCGCATTGCTCATTGATGAAGTCGTACAGATGCTCGGTCTTGACCATTTGGAAGAGCGCACACTGGATCAGTTGAGTGGTGGGGAAAAGCAGCGCGTAGCTTTGGGGAAGGCATTGATCCAAAGACCTCAGGTGCTGTTGCTCGATGAACCCACGACTTACCTCGATATCGGGTACCAGATTCAACTCATGGACATCGTGCGAAAATGGCAAAAGACGACGCAGGTGACGGTCATTGCTGTGCTGCACGATCTGAATCTGGCCTCCCTATACTGCGATCGTATTTTGATGCTGCATAAAGGAAAGCAGATAAGCGTTGGCGCACCTAAAGACATCTTGCAAAGTGACAGAATCGAGGCTGTATACGGAACCAGACCGATTGTCATGGAGCATCCTGTCCATCATTTGCCGCAAATTATTTTGCAGTCGCAAGTATAAGAGGTTGTTTAAGGAGAAGGAAGAAGCATGATCGTACTCATTACAGGCGGAGCACGCAGCGGAAAAAGCACGTTTGCCGAAAAATATGCGGCTCATTTGGGCTCCTCGGGTGTTTACATCGCGACCGCACCAATTACTGATGAGGAAATGGAAGAGCGGATCCTTCACCATCGAGACCGCCGCTTGCAGTCCAACTTTCCTTGGCAAACGATTGAGGAGCCGTACGCATTGACAGAGTGGCTTGGGAAGCTGGGAGCACAAAAGGACATACAAGAACAGCAGACAGTGATTTTGGTTGATTGCTTGATCCTTTGGGTGTCCAATTGGCTGCTGCATGATGGAGAGGAGCAACCGTTTGAGCAAGTGCTCCAGCAGGTTGATAGGCTGGTAAACAAGCTGAAAGACTACCCAGGGACGGTTTTGCTGGTGACAAACGAAGTAGGCGACGGACTCGTCCCACAACATCCGTTGGGCCGTAAGTTCCGTGACTTAGCGGGCTTGATGAATCAACGTGTGGCAGCTGTGGCCGATCAAGTTTTTCTTGTCACAGCAGGGATTCCGGTGGAGCTAAAAGGCCAAGCTTTCCGATTTTAACTCGGTGAAAAGACGCTTTCGAGTCGTCTTTTCACCTTTTTTATGATATAATACAAGAAAAGCCATGGAAGGGATCAGGATACCATGCGTCCCCATAGGACGATCTGGAAACGTTTTGACCTCTCCTACATCTAGCTTCGTAGTAGTCGATCGTCACTGAAGACGACTAATCTACTACGAAAGCGGGGCCTTTGTATGAGTAGCGACTTATACTTTCGATGTTCCTCGGTAGTCGGTTGGTCGTCTGTGCCTAAACCGACAAAAATGCGAGGAAACCATGATGAGGAGAGCGCTGCAGTTATCTAAGCGTTACAGTATGATTTTGTTTGGAGCTTGTTTACTTGCTTTTGCGTATTATCACATTAACTTTCAGAACCATTTGTCTGAAGGTGGGTTTGTTGGCTTAGGGTTATTGGCGAAATACGCCTTTGACTTGTCGCCAGCGATGGTGATGCTTTTGCTGGATATTCCACTGTTTTTGGTTGCCTGGTTAGTAAGAGGCCGCCAGTTCATTTGGGACACGATCTTTGCATCACTTGCTTTTACCGTATTTTACGATTTGTTTGAACGATTTTCACCGATTGTCATGGATATGAGCAGAATGATGCCGCTGGCGTCTGTCTTGGCCGGTGTATTGACCGGGCTGGGTACCGGACTGGTTCTGCGCTATGGAGCTGCGACAGGTGGAGACGATATTTTCTCCCTGTTGATCAGTAAGTACACGGGATTGTCCATTGGTACGGTCTTTCTTTTACTGGACGTCATTGTGCTTTGCATGTCGTTCTGGTTCGTACCGATGAAAGAGATGATGTATACCATTTTGGCCGTTGTTATTTCCAGCCAAGTCATCACCTGGACCGTCAATCATGGTGCAGGAATGGAGATCATGGAAGAGGAGCACGGGCATGGAAGCGTCTCGATGACCCACCGGTAATGAGTAGATATTCAGTTGAAAAACATGCCTATACAAAAGCAAGCAAAAGGCCAAGTCGGTTTTCATGTCGACTTGGTCTTTTGAACGTTTATGACCGTTTTTGTACATAATATCCTGCTTTCCTAGTGGATACTAACCAACACAGATACTATCGAAGGAAAGGACCTGCCATGAGCGATCCGTTTTTTAGCAACTACAAAGCATTCGTCGTCATACCAGCGGATGAGAAGCAAATGGGACCGGAGCCTTTTGACCCGAAGGATTTCGCCAGCCATTTCATCCTGACGTTTTCGTTGTACGATGGGGTTATTTCCTCTTGGAGGGAAGCGACAAAGTATAAAGTACAGGCAAAAAAGGGTCTGTCGAATGTGATTGATGGTTTCAACGCCAAACGTCGTGGTACAGCCCGTCTGCATTTGTTGGAAATGGAAGAAGACCAGGCGTATTTCGTCCTGGCCTTGTCGTTGAAAATCCAAAAAGACAATGAGAAAGCGGTCATAGAGATGATCACCAATCTGCTGGAGAAAGATTTCGCAACCGACTTGTTGATCGGAGAGACCTGGTATCAGATCATTGGTGCCAAAGGGAAATTCGAGCGGAAGCTGTTCTCCTACAGTGTCCAGCCGTACGATTATCGACCGAAGTAATCAGCTAGGGCTTCTGTAATCGCCTGCGCAGCTTTGTCCTGATAGGACGATGTACGGACGATGCCTTCATCCTTTGGATTCGATAGGAAGCCAAGCTCAATTAAGACGGATGTATCATCGTTTTCACGCAGGACGTGATAATTGCCGAATGAAATGCCATTGCTTCTTAAACCGATGCCACCTGCCAAGCGAGATTCAATCGCTCGAGCTAATGGCTCATCTTTGTCTTGTGAATAATAAAACGTAAGTGTCCCGCTATTTGGCTTCGGAGAAGAATTGTAATGGATGCTGATGAAGGCATCTGCCGCCTTGGATTCGCTAAAAACGACACGCTGCGATAGCGAAGGCTTTTCTGTGTCGCTTGTCCTCGTCATGTAGACTTGCGCACCGCGTTGTCGCAGTTTGCTGGCAAGCAGCATGGACGTTTTGTAATTCAACGTTTTTTCCATGCTATTCCACTTGGTTCCTTGTGTCCCGATATCAGAACCACCATGTCCCGGGTCGATGACGATGACTTTTCCTTTTAAGCCTGGCGTTTTGGAGCTTTTGGACACCGGAGCGTTGGCCTTGGCATCGCCAATATACGTCGCAGACACCCAGCCTGTTTGTCCGTTGGAAGTTCTCGCTTGGATCCAGTCTCCTTGCTTTTTCAAAATGTCTACACGGGTTCCTCTGGGCAGCGAAAGGATAATCTCATGGCTCGTGCTTGGCCCTTTTCGCATTCGAAGCGAATCGGCCAAAACCGTGCCCTGCTTGTTTTTGACAGTGGCTGTATTGGCTGGTGAAGAAGCTGAACCCGTACTCGTTACCGCTCCTTTTTGCAAGTAATACCCCGCGACCCAGCCTACCTTTTGATTGTATCTAATTTTTGCCCAGCCGTATGCTTCATCGGTAATCGTCACGACCGCTCCATACGGCACGGTCGCGACAACAGAAGCATTGGGAGCTGGTTCACTGCGAACGTTCAGAGAGGTTGCAACCACTTTTGCCTGGATGACACTTGCTGCTTGCGTCGGCTCCGTAATAAACGGCCATGACAGACTAAGCCATAGCCCACATATGAGAAACGCTTTTTTACATGTTGTTTTCATCATTTCTACCTCTGACTTGGATTAGCTACTATCTCACCTGAACTATAATAAGGGAAATGCAGGAAATCGAATAGGGTATGATTTCCTGATTTTTTGGGACAATCAAAGTGGAGTTTCTGTATATCTTGCCAAGGCGTTCGTTGCCGACTCTGCCATTCGCTGTTTGAGTTGATCGTTTTCTACTACTTTTACCCGCAGGCCGAGAAAACGAATGCGCGATAAAATAAACTCCTGCTCGTCGGATAGAAAGTGCAGGGTGATCGTATACACCTGTGATTCTGGATCAAAAGCGACCTCTTTGTCAAAGCAGGAAAAGGCGTACAATATGCGCTGGAGCTCAGCATTGTAACGACGGATGATCACAATTTTTGCCATCTGCTTGCGCTGTTGGATCTGTTCCGAAATAGTCGGCAAAAAACTGTCATACCATACATCTTCTATGTAAAGCTCATCGACGGAGCGAATGAGATGTAGCGGAGTCGTAATCAGGCGATTGGAAGACATGTTTAGCCAAATCAGGTACCAGGCCTTCTTGGCAAGTGAATATTCCAGCTTGTAGGGAACCCCTCGTTGATTGCGAAAAACCGGGCCTTTGTTCGTGGCTGCGGTTATTTTTATGTGATTCTTGCCGAGAATGATTCGCCGCAGTGTTCGCACGAGTGGACTCCAGAGCTGTTTGGCCTGTGTTTGCGCTTTTTCCACGAAGCGTTCTTGTTCGGTCGATTCACTTTCTGGCATGTGTGTCAAACGGTGAAGCTTATTGAGTGTAGCGGGCTCGAAAATTTCTGCCGCAGACGGATTCGCCAGCATCAGGGCCAGCCACGCTTTTTCGTGTGAGGTAACCGGATAAACCCCCGCTTCATCTAGCCGTGTCACTAGCTGGTAATTATGTATCTTATCAAACAGATTCATAGTAGGCGAGCAGCTCCTCCCATTCTTTTTGGAATTGCTTGCGAAGAAACAGCGGTTCAAGAACTTCGACACTTGAACCGAAGCTGCGAATCCACGGTGTAATTTCCATCGTGCTGTTCACTTTTATCTCGTACACAAAGCTTTCCCGTGATTCCTCGGTCACCATCCCCCATTGCCCCTGTGCCTCGACTCGCTCTTGGATAAAGGAATGAGGCGTATCCTGAGGCTGAAAAAAGCGAAGGCGTACGGTTACGAGTTTTCCGGTATCAATCAGCCAACTATGGGCAATGCGCTCATCCGCACTTGCTTGTAAGGAAGAGAAGATTTCCGGCGTAACGGACCTGCCTGTTACGAGCTTGGTCATACCTTCCACTCGGTATTTGCGCAGCGGTCCATTGCCGCATCCTTGTGCCAGCAAGTACCATCTGCCGTATTGATGATCAAAAATAACTCGGAGTGGAATCACTTTTTGATATCGCCCCGATGTATCCCGTTGGAAAGCCGGATTCGTATTTTGGGAATCGTAAAACTTTAGGCGTTTGGGCGTGTAGTAGTGAAATTCAACGATTTTTCGCTGACGAATGGCTTCCGTGAGAAGCAAAGCTTGATATTCATCGAGAATACGTGAGACGAAATGATATTTGTATAAAAACGCAGATGCATCGTTTAGCTTCAAGCGAAATTTGAGATAACGCTTCACTTTTTCTTGCAGAAGATAACCAGGGACGGCCGGCAGCTGTGTATTGGCCATGAAGTCGATAAAATCATACAGGTCCAATAACTCGTCGTCCGTCAGCGAGTCCAGTAGCTCACCGTCGAAATGATAAACGTACGGTCTGACCTCACTAACATTTTTAATCACGCCAATTTCTTCGAGGTATTTCATGTCCTGGCGAATCGTTTTTTCATCGGGCTCTGTATCCACAAACGTATCCAGCAAGCCTTTAATGGAGAGAGGCTGTTGTCTGAGCTTTTCCAAGATGTGCGACAGTCGCTCTACTTCCGAATCCTTCAACGATTTTGCATGGTACAAAAACATCAAGAAATTGTCGGTGACCTCAAAATAGTTGTAACGAAGCTGCGCGTAATACTCTTTTTTCTCCTCATCGCCGACATGCTGATAAAAGGTCGATTGGATGTCCTTCAGCTTTTTTATTGTTTTATCAAGTGTATGAACGGAGATTCCGAGCCGCTCGGCTAGCTGCTGCCGATTGTAGGCACCAGCGGTCAAAAACAGGAGACGGAGCAATTGCAGCTCTTTGTCAAAGCTTTCGCGTGCCATTACATTCATCCTTATTCATTCGTCATTTATTTCCAAATTAGTCCTCATATTACGAAGACGCTGAAGAGAAGTCAATGAAAAAAGAGGTTCGTAATACTTTTACCATGTTCAAACCACATGCGCGGATGGAAAATAAGGGTATGAAAAACAGCGCAGGCTGTGAGAGACAGGAGAAATGGATGATGAAAACAATTTTACATGGAAATAACCATCGCGAAGTGAAGCTGGAGCATGGAGATGTGCACGTTTTTGCGAATGACGAAGTATTTGCGAGCTTCGGTGAACGCGTATATCAAATGGCAGACAATAATTTGCGTATTCCGCGAAATGTTTATTTTTCGTATACCCCCGATGCGCATGTGGGCGTTGGGACCTGCATTGGGACGACAGCAGTTTGGAATCTTGCCGATGGATTTGTCTCGCCTTCCATCGTCGGATCAGACATTGGATGTGGAATGCGTGTGCATCTGACTCCGTTGCATCGAGACGACCTCAAAGACAAGAGCCTAAAACGTGCATTGATCGAAGCGATCGAAGCGTACGTCCCGACAAACGAACGGGGAAATACGCATTTTACAGATATTCGCTTGGAGGAAGTCGTGAAGCATGGCTTAAAAGGACTGCCGAGCAACTACATTCCGGATACAGAAGAAGCGCCTGACACCTTACGTCGTTCTTTCTCGCATGTGGAAAAGTACACATTTGAATTCGACCATTCCTTCTTGGAGCAAATACCGCAAAAATCTTGGAGTCGTGGGTGGGGCCAGTTGGGAACTTTGGGGGGCGGTAACCACTTTATTGAAATCCAGTATATCGACATCGCGGAGGAGAACAGGGAGATTGCGAAAGCGTGGGGACTGTTCGACGGCCAGGTCGTCATCATGATTCATTCCGGTTCGCGTGCGTGGGGGGCAATGCTAGGACGTGATTATACCAAAAGCTTCAAGGAAGCCATGTACAAATGGGGGATTCATAATCCCGAGCCGAGCCTGGTATATGCTCCGATCCAAAGCGAGGAAGGGCAACAGTATTTGAATTTGATGTACTCTGCGCTGAACTTTGCAGTAACGAATCGGCATATGATCGGATTTTCAGTGGAGCAGGCGTTTCGGGATATTTTTGGTAGTGAGATGCGTACACCCGTCCTATATGACTTGATGCATAATTACGCCTTGAAAGAATTCCATCGCAACACACCGATGCTCGTCCACCGCAAAGGAGCGACGAAGGCATTGCCAGCAGGCCATTTCCAAAATCCGAAGGCTTACCGTGAAACGGGACATCCAGCCTTGATCCCAGGTTCTATGGGAACATCGTCCTATATCATGGTCGGATCGGACGCCGGAGCTAAAAACTTTTATTCGATCTGTCATGGTGCAGGGCGAGTTCGTTCCCGCAAAGCAACGAAGGAGCTTGTGACCATCGATCAATTCGAGCAGGCAATGCGCGTGGGACAGGAAGATGAGATCATGGTGAATCACCGTTCGCTCGCCTCCATCCTTGATGAATGCCCGCAAGCCTATAAAGATGTGGATCAAATCATCGATTCGGTTGTCGGAGCAAATCTTGCATCTGTCGTTGCAAAATGTAACCCTCTTATTGCCATAAAAGGAGTATAATGAAGAGTGGCTTCCTGAAAAATTTTGGGGGAGCCACCTTTTGCGATTTAACTCACACTAAATACTAGAATTTAAATTGTGAACAAATTGCGTGAGAAGTTTCAAAAAATAGGTTCGAATGTAACATAAATTGCTGCGCTTCCTCAACCGATACCAAAAGAGAGACAAAATAGGGGAGATAGGGGAACAGATATGCCTACATACTATTACTTCACCTGCCTAAAATGCCGAACCCGGGGGGGAGTTTTCGGCGAACAGGCCTGGGGCTGGGGGAACTTTGACATGATCGAGTCCTTCAAATACCTGGCTCACCACATCCGTACATGCGGAGAAGATTCGATTCGCGTGATTTCTGAGGACGTAGATGATTATGTAGATCAGCTGCACGGAGAGTACAACACCTTCCTTGAGCAAACGAAGCATATATTTCCGCATTCCAAAGATTGGGAGTTCCTTGATCGATGGAAAACATTAAAAGTAGAAGAAATGAAGCTGAAATGGGTCGAGGAAAACCGGATCATGCATCCAGATGATCGGATGAAAATATGTGGAGTCCTTGATGCCTTGGACATCATAAAAGAAGGGGCGGGAAGAGTCTCCTTCAGTGCTAGCGTGACGGATGATGATGGGAAAGTGTGGAAAATCGTAGCTAACATGCGCGAATTACCCCTCTTAAAACACTCATATATCATCATTGGCGTCATGCAAGAGCATTCTATATTAGGGGAAGTCATCGAGGTGTACAAGATGATTCCACGATTCGCCGTTCAAGAGGAAAGGGGTAACGATCATGATTCTGGAGACAATCGGGCAATTACTAATTAAAGTGCGCGAGGAAAATCCACTTGTACATAACATGACGAACGTAGTTGTCACGAACTTTACAGCGAATGGCTTGTTAGCTCTTGGTGCATCACCTGTCATGGCGTATGCCAAACAAGAGGTGGCAGACATGGCAAAGATCGCCGGAGCTCTTGTATTGAATATAGGGACATTGAATGAGCATGAGATCGAAGCGATGCTGATCGCAGGAAAATCGGCGAATCAGCATGGCGTTCCTGTTTTGTTTGATCCAGTGGGAGCGGGAGCAACATCGTACCGAACCGAAACAAGTCAACATCTTGCACAGGAACTCGATCTGACCCTCATTAGAGGAAATGCTGCTGAGATTGCCAATGTCATCGGGGAGCGTTGGGAGATTAAAGGTGTAGATGCGAAGGAATCGGGCGGAGATGTCGCGGACCTAGCGAGAGCAGCAGCGAAAAAGCTAAGGACAATCGTTGCGATTACAGGCAAGGTCGATGTGATTTCGGATGGAGAAACGACTTACTCGATCCATAATGGTCATCCAATCTTAACAAAGGTGACCGGAACTGGCTGTTTGTTAACGTCTGTTATGGGAGCGTTTGCAGCCATTGAAAATGACAAGCTGATCGCTGGTGCTGCAGCATTGGTATGCTACGGTGTTGCTGCGCAGCTGGCAGCAGAGAAAGCAGCAGGAGTAGGTCCAGGCAGTTTCCAAGTCGAATTTTTGAATGCCTTGCATAACTTGACCGCAGACGATGTTCGCCGTTTTGGGTTCATCGAAAAAAAACAATAAAAATTCCCCTTTATAAAAGGGGAGAAAAATGGCCGTAGAACGATTAAGCTAGATATGTTAGGCAGTAGCTGTAATTTCGTAGTGAATAAGACAGCAGCTTCTTCTGGTGCTCTGATAGTGATAAGAATATAAATTCTACTTGATCATCATCGTATGGACGGACATAAAAACGGGAAATACCATGACAAATAATTTCTCTCTTTAACGTCAGCGCCACACTGGCGTCTGTTCGTATGTGCAATTCCACGCTGCGTACCCTCCTTGGACATTCAATAGAGTACCAAAAAAATACAAGGAAAAACAAGGTAATTTTGTCTGATTCATGTCCAAGTTGTTACCGTTTTTTGGATGAAAACTGACAAGGAAAACGATTCAGAAAAAACTAGCGGGGATTGTTGGGAAAGCATCCTGTTCGAGAGAAAAAATTCGAGATGAGACCGGCCATTCTCCCTTTTTCCGTTGAGTTATTTACTTTATTTCGAAGGCAGCGTACGAGCTCCTGATCGCAATGACAAGAAAAATAGCCGTGCTTTTGATAGCAACCATCATGCCTCTTGCAGCATCTGTCGACGTCATCAATCGGCGCACCCGGCCCGGAGCATCCAGGCCCACACCAGTTTCCGTACAAACAGGGGAAGCCTACTGAACGGCGTTTTCTTTTTGACAACTGGCATCACTCCGTCTTGTAAAGGAATACTACTTGTATCATATTGAACAGAACGTGAAGTTGCTTTAGGCAATCTCCCTTTTTTCTTTTTAAATGAAAAACGCCTAAGATTAATGAAACGACGGTCGTACGAGGGGAAAACTTTCAAAATATCACTTGAAATCATGTTGTGAATATGATAGATTAGTTCTTGCCGAAGCGAATGCTTGCAGGCTTGATGGATGGATGTCCGAGCGGCCGAAGGAGCACGATTGGAAATCGTGTAGGCGGTGTCGAACCGTCTCGTGGGTTCAAATCCCACTCCATCCGCCATCATACTTGGCCCGTTGGTGAAGCGGTTTAACACAGCAGCCTTTCACGCTGTCATACAGGGGTTCGAATCCCCTACGGGTCACTTTATACCCCACAAAGTGAAGTGAATGCTTTGTGCGGGGGCCTCAACAACTGGTTTGGGGTATGGAGGCTTAGCTCAGCTGGGAGAGCATCTGCCTTACAAGCAGAGGGTCGGCGGTTCGATCCCGTCAGCCTCCACCATTTTAATATGCGGTCGTGGCGGAATTGGCAGACGCGCTAGATTCAGGTTCTAGTGGTGGCAACACCGTGGAGGTTCAAGTCCTCTCGACCGCACCAAGCAAACTCTATATATGGCGGTCGTGGCGAAGGGGTTAACGCACCGGATTGTGGCTCCGGCACTCGTGGGTTCAAGTCCCATCGATCGCCCCATATATGTTCAAAATGTAAAATGAAATAGCCCAGCGGTGGCTCCTGTAAAGGAACTCCAGCTGGGCTTTCTTTATATCCGTCTACGATTGTGCAATAGGCTGATAAAAATGAAGGCGATTGCCAAAAGGATCGGTCACGCTCACTTCACGCGTTCCCCACGGCGTCTCCTCCAGACCGGGACGAGTGTACATGTATCCTTTATGCAACAGTGATTGATGAAAAAGCTCGATGTTCTCTACCTGTACGCGAATTGCTGAGCCAGGACAAGCATCCCCGTGATGCTCGGATAGATGAAGCGTGCACGATGGTGAAGAAATTTGCATGTACAACGGAAAATGATCCTCGTAACGATGCTCCCAATCAATCTGAAACCCTAGAAACTCCACATAAAACTCTCTTGCCTTCTCAACGTCAAACATACGAAAAATCGGCGTTATGTTCTGATTCATTTGCCTAGAAACCTCCGGATTGTATTGAGGGAAGTGAGGTGCACCCACCAGTCAGCTGGCTTTGTCCCGAAGTTAAACCATTCGTTGAAGCCAGAGGGGATTGGGAGCGTTTCTTTTGTAAGGTGAGCGATCCATAAATACTGATCGAGATAGATGTGCCCCAGATTCCACAAGATATTGTTGGAGAAACCATCGGGAATGATGTTCACATCTTCATCCGTCAAACCATCGATTGCTTTTAACGTCTCCTGTCGATAATCCTCTAGTTGCTGGAATAGCACCCTATGCCGCTTTTCCATACATATTCCCCCCTTTTGAGTGGCAGTCTTTGCAAATAGATTCGAGTCAGAGAATCTACCTTCCTTCTATAGAGAAGGGGGTGTATCAACAAAAAAGCGTGCAGAACCAGCTCGTCTGCACGCTTTTTTATGCTGTGTATAGGAAACGGCGCTACATTCTTTCCTGCTCGAGGGTGTGAGAAGGGGAGAATAGTTTCCGCCATTTTACTTGCGGTACACAAATGGCAGCGAGGATCATGAATACGCCACCCCATTGAGGGAGCGATACAGTCTCTTGAAGCACGAAACTCGACAAGAGCACGACTGTAGGTAGCTCGACTGCACTTAAAATGGTAGCCAGTCCATTGCCGATCCGCGGAACACCGACAGCCAAACAGAAGATCGGGATGACCGAACCGAAGATCGCAACCAAAAGACCGAGCGGCAGCAAACCTTGCAGAAGCTGACCATTTACTAGGAAAGTCGGTGGATAAACGATCGAGAGCATCAGAGCAGCCATACTAATCGAAATCGCGCTTCGCAAGTATGGATCCATTTCAGGGAGAATTCGCCCGCTGAAGAAAATAACCAAGGCAAAGGTCGCGCCCGACATCAGACCGAAGAACAGTCCGACCATGTCTACATTCTGAATGCCGCTTTCGCCAAGTCCACTTGCAAGAACCGTCCCTACTCCAAGCATAACCAGAGACGCCCATTTTTCAGCGGTCGGCCATTTGCGATCCACAATCGCCTCCAGCAAGACACCGATCCAGGTAAACTGAAAGAGGAGAACGATTGCGAGCGAAGCAGATACCCGGCTAACAGCCTGATGGTAAAAAAGACTGGTTGAGGCCATCATGAGGCTGGCTGGTGCCAAAAGCAAGAAATACTTGAACGAAAACCGCTGCTTGGAGAAAAAGATGGCCATGACCGTCATGATCAATCCGCCAAAAATCAATTGGCTTCCACTCATTTCAAAGGGCGTAAAGCCGAGTTGAAAAGCATGCTTCATGAAGATCGAGAGGACACCGTAGCTGCACGCACCAAGTAAAACTAAGAAGATAGATCGCCAGTATGTCATAAGTAAAAGTTCCTTTCGTATGACTAAACTCGGAAGAATAATGACTATTGTACTACAGGTCTAAACGTGGTACAATAAAATTTTTGTCAACTCTTTACTGTGCTACTAAGGTAATTAGCTAGCTGCATGCATTGGTAATATGGTAACGGATGAAAGTGTAGGAGACTCCTTATTCTACGTGAGAATACATAGCTGTTTTTTCATATTTCCGTTACACTACTCCATAGAGAAGAAGTTTAATAAGTCGTCTATAGAGAAAGAGAAGGCGAAACACATGGAGGAGCAAGGATGAGACAGGGGATTATTTACGCAATTGTGGCGTATTTGGCTTGGGGGTTACTCCCGCTCTATTGGAAGCTGTTTCAAGTAATGGGGGCATGGGAGATACTCGCTCATCGAATCGTCTGGTCGATTATTTTTGTCGCAATCATTATTCAGGTAACGAAACGCTGGCGCAGTATGTGGAGAGCGGTTACTGGTTTTAAAATGTTCGGAGCATTAGCGATATGTTCACTTTTAATCAGCGCAAACTGGCTCATTTTTATCTGGGCAGTGAATAACGATCAAGTCATGCAAACGAGTCTTGGCTACTACATGAATCCTCTCATCACTGTACTGCTCGGAGTCATTTTCTTAAAAGAAAAAATGCATGCTGGGCAATGGCTCGCGCTAATACTCGCGGCTTTTGGAGTCATTTTCATCACCTTCCAGTACGGTGAGATTCCATGGGTCTCTCTATCACTTGCCCTGACCTTTGCTTTTTACAGCTTGGCGAAAAAGCTTGTCCGGATGGAGGCGATGATCGGACTGGCGTGGGAGACGCTGTTTGTGGCCCCTATTGCTTTCGGCTATCTGTTGATGATACAGGTCAATGGGACGGAGACGATGACATCCTTAGCGTGGTGGCAGCTTTTGTTGCTGACGCTGGCGGGGGTAGCTACTGCCATGCCGCTCTACTGGTTCGCGAAAGCAACGACTACACTCCCACTTTCCGTTGTGGGCTTCATTCAATACTTGGCGCCTACGATATCGCTCCTATCAGCTGTTTTCTTGTTCGGTGAGCCTTTCACCCAAACACATCTCATCAGCTTTGGATTCATTTGGTCTGCGCTCATCGTATTTACGGTGTCTTCCGTACGCATGAAACGAAAAGCTACCCCAATCAATCCCAAGGTCGCTATCAAAAAACAAGCGTAAACATAAGAAAACTCCTGACCAGCCGAGGAAGACTCGGATATGGTCAGGAGTTTTTGTTTACAAGGACGTAATTAGCAAATCGCTTCGCCGTGCTTTTTCATGCGGTACGCACCGTGATTAGTAGGTCCCACATATTTATTGAGCGCAAACGAGTGGCGAATCGCTTCGGTAATAAATTCTTTGGCAACAGCTACTGCGTTGTGTACGGTGCTTCCTTTTGCCAATTCCGCACAGATTGCAGCCGAGAACGTGCAGCCAGCACCATGAGTAAAGCTCGTTTCAAAGCGCTCTGATTCTAATACTTCGATCGTTTTCCCATCATAGAAAACATCTACGGCATTTCCGCTTTGAAGCTTGCTGCCGCCTTTTACAACGACATAAGAGGTGCCGAAGTCGTGGATGCGCTTTGCCGCTTCCTTCATGTCATCGACACTTTTTAGCGCGCCCATTTGGCTGAGAATACCAGCTTCGAACAGGTTAGGAGTCGCAACTGTTGCGTGCGGGAGCAAGACTTCACGCAGGCTGACTGCAATTTCTGGATGGAGTGCTTCATCAGCACCCTTACAGATCATCACAGGGTCAACGACAACATTTTTCAAATCGTATTGTTTTATTTTACGGGTAGCGAGGTCAACCAGTTCAGTGGTTCCGAGCATCC
Organism: Brevibacillus sp. NPDC058079; assembly: GCF_042885155.1. Taxonomy (NCBI): domain Bacteria; kingdom Bacillati; phylum Bacillota; class Bacilli; order Caryophanales; family Paenibacillaceae; genus Brevibacillus; species Brevibacillus sp. NPDC058079. The sequence continues at coordinate 513,070 of NZ_JBHVSO010000002.1, read as the reverse complement.
CTGTTTTTACAGCATCTACGCCAATTCCTGCGAGTACAGTTTCGATTTGTTTTTCCAGGATCGTAACATCGATCGGAAACACTTCGTGAAACCATTCGTTATGTGGATCTTGGGCTACGATAACGGTGAGGGCGGTCATCCCGAAAACACCAAGCTCCTGAAACGTTTTGAGGTCTGCTTGCTGACCAGCTCCGCCGCTGGTGTCGGAACCTGCAATGGTGAGTGCTTTCTTCATGGTCATTGTGATTATCTCCCTTTGTATACCGCTGCACAATCGAAGCGGATCTGTACTGTCATGCACTGTAATGCCTCTCTCTATATTAAAGAGGAAGAAATCGGTGCTGTCAATAATATCCCCAAAATATAAAAACCGCCTCCCGTAGCGGGCAAGCGGTTTATGTATGTGTGCATTTATGCTTGAGAAGCAGCGTGGTGAAAAGAGAAGCTGATGGTAGTGGACATGGACTTGGAACGCTTGGTTGCAAGTTGTTTGGCTTGCTTTGCTGCCTCAAACATACTGGGTGCCTTGATGATTTCAACCCATCTGCGTGTTGCTGTTTCAAATAAAAAGCGATAGATAGTCATCTTCTTCGACCCTCCATGGTTTGTTGACATCTACATTGTATTACGTAACAGCCTGCAAAAGGTTACATAGCTGTTACATATTTTTGAAGAATATATGGTTATTCTGTAAATCGTAAATTGTTTCCGAAAGTAGCGTTACGTTTTGCGAAATGTTACGTCTTTAGTATGTGATGTTTACGAAAGCTTCCATTTTGAAAGAACGAATGAGGTGCGACAAACGATGGTCAATTCAACAGGAGAGCTGACGGTGACAGGGGTCAATCACAGCTACGGAACGGGAAAAATCAAAGTACCCGTGCTGTATGATATCAACCTTCATATCAACAAGGGAGAATTCGTGGCTTTGTGTGGCTCGTCGGGATCAGGCAAGTCTACGCTCTTGAATTTGCTTGCAGGTTTGACCAAGCCGGAGGAAGGGAGTGTCACGGTTAGCGGAGCACAGATTTCCAGCTACAGCGAAAACGAACTATGCATGTTTCGCCGTAAAAATATGGGATTTATCTTCCAGTCATACAATCTGCTCCCCAATCTGACAGCGTTGGAAAACGTGGAACTTCCCTTGATTTTTGCAGGCGAAAGCAAGAAAAAACGTCGGGCTAAAGCAACGGACATCTTACACCGAGTAGGGCTGGAAGGTCGTATCGACCACAGACCCAATGAGCTTAGTGGTGGACAGCAGCAGCGTGTCAGTATCGCGAGAGCGCTTGTCAATCAGCCAGGCATCATCTTGGCGGATGAGCCGACGGGGAACCTGGACTCGAAGACGGAACAAGAGATTCTCCTATTAATGAGAGAAATGAACAAAGAAAATGGGACTACGTTCATCATCGTTACCCATGAGCAGGAAGTAGCGGAACAGTCCGACCGCGTCATTTATCTCCAGGACGGACGGGTTGTAGAAAAAAGGACAAGACCAGCGTAGGCGAGGGTATGAGGTGAACAAACAGTGAAGGTAATGGATTCTTTTCGCATCGTCTGGAGGAACCTGTGGCGAATGAAGCTGCGGACAGCCCTCACGTCGGTTGGTGTTATGATCGGGACGGCTGCAATCGTTGCGATGATGGCACTTAGTTTAGGGCTTAAGGAAAGTGCAGTAAAAAGCTTGGAGAACTTCGGAAACTTGACAGAGATGGACGTCGAGCCATTGCGTTGGTACGAGGAAAATGGCGAATGGATTGATGTTCCAGAGGATAAAGTCAAGAAGCTGAATATGCAAGCGGTGCAGGAATTAAAAAAGATTTCTGGCATTCAGGCAGTTATGCCGATAAAAGAATTACGAGAGCAAGCGAAGCTAAAGGTAGGTAGACGAGAAGGTTACGTACAGCTAATTGGGGTGGATGTGAATGAGTCGGCTGCCTATCGCAAAAATGACATTGAAAAAGGAAGCTATCTGACAGGCGCCCCACAAGAGATAGTGGTTGCTTTCGATGTATCCAGAGAAATGCGCGACGTAGAAAAGGAAAAGCGCGAGGAACGGCGAAGAAAGGCCGGAGCTGGACGGCATGAAATGTCTCAGATGCCACCTCCTGATATAGGGGGCGGAGAAGCACTGGCCTTCAATCTCGTAGACAGAGCAGGGACTCTCATCTTGTCACGCGAATATCGCATCGACGATGAACCGAAATACGAGAAAAAAGAACTGCGTGTGAAGGTTGTCGGTCAATTAAAAAAGTCTGAAGAACGTAACTCGTCAGCCGCGGTTTATGTACCGATTAACGTAGTGAAAGAGCTGAACGAGTGGGTCACGCGCAGTCGAGGTGACGAAGTCGAAGAGGGAGCATCGCGCAGATCACGCGATAAAGCCAAAAAGGATACCTTTGAATTTGACAGAATTACAGTCAAGGTAGAATCTCGTGAAAAGGTCGAGGGTGTAGTCAAAGCGCTGAAGGAAAAGGGCTTTGAAGTATGGTCGCCTGCACGTGAGCTGGAAACCATCAATAACTTCTTCTTCGTGATTCAGATGGTCCTCGGAGGAATTGCAGCAATCTCTTTGCTCGTCGCAACCATTGGAATCGTCAATACGATGATCATGTCGATTTTAGAGAGAACCAAAGAGATTGGTATCATGAAAGTAATCGGAGCCACTGTGTTGAATATTCGTTGGCTGTTCTTAATGGAATCAGGCTTTATTGGTTTAATAGGTGGACTGGCTGGTCTCGGCATGGCGTGGGGAGCGGTTGAGCTCGTGAATTACTTCGGAGCGTCTGGCGGTCTCTTGGATAGTCTGAACATGGGCTACGGTGGTGGTGGTGGTGATCCAGAGGCTGAGCCAACAAAATTGGCGGTCATTCCGAGCTGGCTTGCATTCTTTGCGATTGGCTTCTCCTTTATTATTGGGGTGTTGGCGGGAATCTTCCCGGCGATCCGTGCGTCTCGTTTAAGTGCACTGCAAGCGATTCGATCTGAATAAGTGATGAAATGTGAGGAACGTTAGATGAACAAGAAAAAATGGATCATTATCGCCACAGTCGTGGCCGTTCTTGGAGGGGGAAGCTATTACGGCTATTCGTACTTCAAGGGCGAAGAGGTTACAGAAGAAAAGCCAGAAGAAAAACCGAACTTCCCGACAGCGCTCGTGGAACGTGGTGACGTCAAGAAAACGATCAACTCAGCAGGTACAGTGGAAGCGAAGGCGCGTGAGGAAGTCAAGCCAGAGCTCAGCGGCAAGGTGCAACGTGTGCTAGTTAAGGAAGGGCAGTCCGTCAAAAAAGGCGATGTTTTGTTCACGATCGATAGCTCGGATGCACAGTTAGAAATTCAAAAGCTGGAGCTGGACATTTTAAAGGCGAAAAAAGAGCTAAGTGAAATTAAACAAAAGAAAGACAAGATCACGGCTACTAAAGAAGGAAAAGTGGTTGAGGTCCTTGTAGAAGAAGGGCAAGATGTAAGACCGGAGCAGGTAGTAGTCAAGCTTGCTAATACCGACTATTTGAAAATAATTGGGCAATTTACCTCCTATGAGTCTGAACGATTCAGTGTAGGTCAAAAAGTGAAGGTATTCATTCCGACTTCCATGTATTTTGTGGATGGTGTTGTCACGGAAGTGGATAGAATAGGTGAAAAAGTAGAAGGTGCTGGCGGAATTCACAATGTCGAGGTATTGGTTAAGAAGCCTGGGGCTATTTATGTTGGGGACAAGGGTGTGGTACAGTATACGGATGATAAGGGCCTCTTATATGTAAGCCGAAATCAGAAAGAATTCCAGCTGCCGGATGAAATAGAAATTTTGGCGGGTACTCACGGAAAAATTGGCAAGATCGACGTAAAAAAGGACGATGTAGTCAAAGTAGGACAACAACTGTTCAAGATGGATATGGAAGCGTCCGGTATGGAGCTGATGGAAAAAGAGCTCGCGCTAAAAACGTCCTTATTGAACATGGAGCAGAAAAAGCGTGAAATTGCGAAGAACCAAGTAACAGCGCCAATTGGCGGTGTAATAACCAAGCTAGGTGTAAAACAAGGCGAAGCGCCAGGATCAGATCCTGCTGCTATTATTATGGACACGACTTCTGTTTACTTTGTGGCAGCCGTTGGAGAGCTTGATATTCCCGAGATTAAAATCGGACAAAATGTCGATGTTTATGTGTATGCATTTGGTACCGAGCCGTTTAAAGGCAAAGTCATAGAGCTCCCGAAAGAAGGGAAAAAAGAAGACAAGGAAGTTCGCTTCGCGGTAAAAGTGGAACTGCTAGACAAGGCTGATTTTAAGCATGGGATGACGGGAGACAACGATATTATCGTCGCCCAAGCACAGAATGTCCTGCGCTTGCCAAGCAATGCGGTTGAAATTCTGGGGCCAGGTCAAGGAACGGTAATGGTGAAAGATCCGAGCACCGGAGATCCAATGCCGAAAGACGTAGAAATCGGTATTGAAGGATTTGATTTTATTGAAATCAAAGGCGGCTTGAAAGAGGGAGAAGAGGTTCTCGTGACCAACTCCGAAGGCATGTAAAAGCCAATCGAATTGTGTTTATAGCGACAGCCCCGTTGCCACTGGCCAAAGACCTGAGCAAACGGGGCTGTTTTTTACACGCTTACGCTTTTCAACGGTTTGAACGCAATCGTAACGTTGCGGACATTTGCGACGTCAAACTATGTAAAGGATGGGAAATTGTACAGCCGTTTTCCTGCGCAAACTGATCAGCAACAGGTGCCATGGAGAGCTGTGCCACTGCAATAGGTTGGTCTGGAAACGTATGATGGAGTTGATACAGGGCGTCTTTAATCGCTTCTCTGTACGCTTCCTGCTTGTTTTCCATGAGCAGGGCAAAAGCATTTTCAACGATGGTTACTTGTATCTCTGGATGAAGGTTGTGGGAGTGGGCGTGTTGTGCGAGACGCTCCATCGTAGGTTGGACAGTAGCGGGATTGGAGAACAGAAGAACTTGTGGCTCAGTATATCGTGCAAGCTCGTGAAAAAAAGGTCCATCGATTGTGAAGATGGGAACAGTGGCAGTTGCCTCATCCTCAGGTGTTACCAGTGCGGCATACTGCGTGCAAGTAATCACGATTGCATCGACCGCGCAGCTTTGCATCCAGGCTAGTTGATCACGTAATTTGACATGTGCTTGTTCCTTGGTATGGATAGGCGTTCCCGCGTTTTGCAGGAGTAAACCTGGATCAACAAAATGAATGAGCTCTACTTCAAAGGCTGCGAAAGCATCTGATAAGAGGGAAATATTCGAATAATGTCCATGGAGACAGGCAATACGGGTCATCGTGCAGCTCCCCCATGAAGAGTATCATTCTCTGATTTCTTATGGGCAAGGACGCGAATACGCTTGTAATCGAGCACCCAGTGACCCTCTTGAAACAGGGCAGGACGCAGTAAGTCAGTGACTTCCCTACATACTTGCTGGATTTCATCTGAGGACAGTCCCGCAAAAAAAGGACTGCAAAAAGAATTCAGCCAATGCGAAAGCCCCAAGTCCCCATCAGCCATGACTGTCGGACGATCAAAATGGGAGGCAAGTACGACATGGAAGCCTTGCTTCTCCAAAAGGGTCGTGTACTTTCCAATGCTGGGAAAATACCAAGGTGAGCGCTCATCAGCAGATATTCCTTTTCGCGCCAATACAGTTCGTAATGCCTTTGTGATTTGTCCACAATTGCCGTGTCCTCCAAATTCGGCAACAAAGCGTCCACCGGGAGCAAGAGCCAACCAAATGGTTTCAATGACTTCTGCAGGACGTTTCATCCAGTGGAGTGCGGCATTGGAAAAGACAGCGTTGTAACGGACATCTGTACGATACGTATGCGCATCGGCTACTTCAAAGGCAAACTGAGGATATTTTTGGCGAGCAGTCTCAATCATGGCGGTAGAAAAGTCGATTCCTGTCACATTTGCTCCTGCAAGCGATAGTTGAGCACACAGGTCGCCTGTTCCACAGCCTAAGTCAAGAATGCTTTCTCCAGGAGCCGGCTGTAGCCAGTCCACTAACCCTTTGCCGTATTCAGAAACGAAATTCATTTTGGCGTCGTACAGTCCGGCATTCCATTGATTGGTTTGTACCATCTGAATCCCCTCCCTTTCATCCATTTTTACTGACTGGGGAGATATAAGTCAAATCTATATAAATTATAAACTGAATAGTATTTAACTATATCAAGCACGCGAAAAAGCATTATGGTTGTAAAGGATATTTCGCTGTTTTTGTCGAATGATCACAGTTGAAAAATTGTAAGGAAGAAAGTAGGAGGACAATTCGTGAAAAAATGGGTTGTAAAAGCACTTCTAGTGTGTTTGGCAACTGGCACCTTTTTATCAGGTGTGTCAGTACCGCCAGCCATGGGGGCCGGGGCAACAGCATCCATGAAAAAAAACAGCCAAGTATCTAAGCCAATCCGGCAGCAGCCTGTTCACGATATGGTTATCTTTAACGATTATCAGGTTGCAGGACTGGATTCAAATGGTTGGAACTGGGTGAAGAACGATGAGTTTATTCTTCCTCCAGAGACACCACTTGATATTGACGTGATACAGACCACTTATGGAAGTGGAACCAACCTCAATCGGAAGCAAGTTTTATTGGATGGCGTAGAGTTATCGGAGTATCAAGCCGAAAATACCTCGTCACAGACTTCTTTCAAATGGCAAGTACCTCGGTTTACTATTCCAGCACAAAAGCTGTCTGCTGGCTCGCATACCTTGACCTTTATTGTGACGGATGCCAAAGGGAAGAGCAGCACGTTACATGTGCGATTTATGGTAGAGGCCAAAAATTACCCGAGCATATTTAATGGGGAAAAGGCAGAGGGAGAACCAGTACCAAGTGGCGGGCAAACGGCGATTTTTGGAATGATGGGTTCACACGACTTTACCAGTTCTGTACCGGGCACATGGAAATTAACAAATAAGTCAACGAGTACAGAGATGAGGTCTGTTCCTGCGACAGTATTTTCGACGGGGACATTGTTGACGGGGCAATATGAACTCCTCTTTGTTCTGGATGATACAACCATGTCACCTTGGATGACGACGATTCAGGTAGGCGTTGCAGAACTGTACATGGGAACGGATACAAGCGGTCAAAAGCTGACGCAAGATCAGAAAATAACAGCTCCAGCAGCACCAGGGAAGGTTTCATTGTATTCGCCCATCCCAGGAAGATGGTCGGTGAACGGAACAGGACAAACCTTGACAGACGCGCAACATTTTGAGGTGGACATTCCTGAGAGACTGGCTGGAATCACAATCGCTGTTACCTTTGAGCCTGTTTCGGTGCAAAAAGAGACATCGTCTATGTGGGGCGATACTTCGGCGACAACGGTTCAAATACAAATACCAGGTGCACCAAATGCCTGCGGCCCTGCTACTGGAAATGTTACGATGGATGTGTTGATGAAGCAGAACGAGCAATCAACACCGAGGGTAGAAAAGATGAACCTGTATTCCTCTGATAATACAGTCAAGCTGTATCAGAATCCTGTTCATGTGATCTGGCTGGCAACTGCTGCCGAGCACATTGAATATGGAAGTGAAGCGGATGATGATGAGGGGCCGGGTGTATGGGCGATCGATAACGTCATTGTCGACGAGAGCAAATTGAATTGGGATCACACGGCATTGCTGTTGTCCGGTTATAAGCCAGGTCGCTACAAAGTCAACTACTATAGCAAAAGAGACCCGGCGCAAGTATGGTGCGGCTACGTTCAAGTGATAGAAGATTTGCCTCCAATCAAGTCGTATCCGGCATGTGAGCCGGGTGATACAGGGGTAAGTCCGCCAAGCTCGCCACTTCTTCTTCGAAGCGAGAGCGGCAAGGAATACCGGGACGGACAAAAGATTACCGTGAACGCAGGCGATAATCTCGAAGAATGGGAAGACCTAAGGCTGATCGCTACTCATGCTGAGCTTGTCGGATCCAAAAAGATCAGGGATAAGAGCGAAAAGAAGGCCTACTATATGCCGAAATTTGAATGGAAACATGGCGAGATCGGTATTGGTGCCAGTCGGAAGCACAGTAACGGTACCATTTCCTCAGAAAATCGGATCGAGATCTTTTCCGGGGAGGAAGAGATCGCTAGCATCAAGCCTAGCAAAGGTGATGGCGACGATGGCGAGGGGCTTGAATCACTGAATTTGAAAAGGTATATCGATATGGATAAGCCTGGAGAATACAAGATCAAGGTAACGAATACGCTCACAAACAAGACCTGCACGGTTATCAACTCCAAAAGAAAGTACACGAAGAAAACCGATGTAAATGAGCGCAATGAAACATTGACGATTACAATTGAAGTGAAGTAGGTAGGTAGACCCCCTTGCATTTTGGCATGGGGGTTTTCGACTACAAGGGGAGGAAGTCCTGTGACAAACGAGCAGAAGGCGATCTTGGAAAAGTTCGGGTTTCGAATCGAAGGAGAGCAAGTGAAACATTTGAAGCTGGGAATCGTAAGAAATAAAAAAGAATTCGTCTCTCACGCCACGTCAGAAGAGTTGCAGGACTACATCAAGTCTATCTTGCGCAACCAATGTCAGTGGAGGCGAGGAGAATCTGAATGAGCGGCCAGGGAGGTTGTTGGGTTTGAGGGAGTCTAGGGAGACATTAGTTACGGCATTACGTGAAGTGGAGGCTTGGGAGAAGGACCAGAACGACTTGTGGTTCTGGGAAAAGCTTGGCAGACTTCCTTTTGTTCTGTTAGATCGGATTACGCCTGCTTTCGTTCAAGAGAAGCTGGGAAAAGCCGTAGATGAAATGGCAGCCTTTCTTGAGACAGGTGGAACTTATTTGGTGCAGGATGAACCGATTTACAAACGGTTTGGCAAACGAGTAGAGGGACAGGGCACGTCTGTTATTGGCAAAGAGGAGATTGCCGCTGTACCGCTTACGATCATGAATGATGTTGCAATGGAGTTAAAGGATTCACGTGCGAATTTTGCCACGGTACAAGGTGCCACGACTGGCTTCGGAGGGATTTTTACCCTCGCGATCGATATCCCGTTGTTGATGGGGACATCCCTAAAAGTATTACAAGAGATGGCTCTTGCCTATGGCTATCGACCTGAAGAGAAGAGGGAGCGGCTGTTCGTCGTCAAATGCTTGCAGTTTGCTTCATCAGACATCGTAGGGAAAAAAGCGATACTCGCTGAGCTCTCCCGCTTTGATGATCCAAATGCGCAGAGAGAGGTAATGGCGCAATTGCAGGGATGGCGTGAAGTCGTGGTAACGTACACTGAAAACTTTGGGTGGAAAAAGTTATTTCAAATGGTGCCCATTGCAGGTATTTTGTTTGGGGCGTATTTGAACCGCTCAACCGTACAGGATGTCGCCGAAGCGGGGATGATGCTGTACCGCAAACGGCGCATCCTGGAGCGGCTGCGTGAGAGCGAAAAGAGCGAGGAAATTACTGAGACCACTCCTCAACAGTAAGAGCGTAGAGGAGATGGTCCTCCCATACACCATTAATTTGCAAATAGCGTAACGAAAGTCCTTCCTGGCGAAAACGGTTTTTTTCCAAGACGCGAATGGAAGCTTGATTGCGAGGCATAACAGCAGCTTGTACCCTGTGCAGCCCAGCATCCATTAAAGCAAAGTGAAGAGCGAGATTTACTGCTGCTGTCGTATAGCCTTTGCCATTGCACTCCTGATCCATAAAGTAGCCAATCGTAGCATTTTGCCACGCGCCGCGTGCGACATTCGACAACGCTACACGTCCAATCATCTTTCCGGATTCTCGTGTGAATACGCCGAAAGCATAGGCTGTGCCACGTTCAAAATCATTCTGTGCTTGCGAAATCTGTTCTTGCTGTCCTGGGAGGGTCAGAAATGAAGCGGGGCGGATCGGTTCAAATGGTTGGAGAAAGTCATGATTACGCAGCCGAAGCCCTAGGAGCTCGGCTGCGTCTTGTTGTTGGAGAGGCCGTAAGAGAATCTCGTCTGTATGTAGTGACATGAGATCAATCCTCCTTAAAAAGTTGGATTGATAGTATATCATGTGCCAGAGTATTTGGGAAACATCAATTAGCCGAGCAATTCAGCAAACGATACCCCAAATGCTTTGCAAGTTTCCACTTCTTTTGCAGTAGGAGATAGCTCGATTTTCAAACCTTCCAAAGGAGTTTCCGCACCACGCTCGCTCGCCTTTTTTAGCAAAATATCAACAGCTGCACCGACATGCTCGTAAGCGGAGTCGCAAGAGCCAAAAGCAACTACCTTTTTCCCGCTGAGGTCAATATCGTCCATTTCCTCATAAAAATCCAGGCATTCGTCTGGCAATTCGCCATCGCCCCATGTGTAGGCACCAAGCAAGATTCCGTCGTAAGCTTCGAGTTCTTTTGTGTTCGCATCCATCACTTCTTTTATCTCCAGCTCAGCACCAGTTGAACGAATACCTTCTGCAATTGCTTCAGCAATTTCCTGTGTATTCCCTGTCATGCTCGCGTATACCATCAAAATGCTCATAAAACGTAAAACCTCCAATTAGATAATGAGTATCATTCTCACAAATAAAATTAATGAAAATGAGAATCGTTGTCAATAACTTTTTTCTTATTGCCACGTTTCATTGATTTTGGTAGAGTTAAATAAAATTATAATAATATACTCTAAATAGAGGTGCGCCGAAGAAGAGTAAGTCTTTTCGCAATCTGCCAGGGGGCAGGAGAAGGAAGAAAGGCTAAAGCGCCGAAGCTTATGCTATGCCCCTACGTAGCACAGGCTGGGGTGTCTCATGAAAAATGAACATCCTGTCACAAGGGACCTCAAGTCTTTTTGTGGAGCGCTATTTATGATTTGCTTATGTAGTATCAAAAGCAATGAGATAGCGAATGCACTCATTGCTTTTTTTGATTTACCATGCTGTTATTTTGAGGAGGATGTAACTATGAACATGATGGATGCTAACGAAATTATCGCGTTTATTCAAAAAAGCGAAAAGAAAACACCAGTGAAGGTATATGTGAAAGGGAACCTGGAGGGAATCGACTTCGGTGCGAGCTCCAAAGCTTTCATTACTGGTTCTACTGGTGTTGTTTTTGGTGAGTGGAAAGAGATTGAGCCAGTGCTCGCGGCTAACGCAGACAAAATTGAAGATTATGTGGTAGAAAGCGACCGTCGCAATTCCGCTATTCCATTGCTGGATACAAAAGGGATTCAAGCGCGTATTGAGCCAGGCGCAATTATCCGTGACCAAGTGACAATCGGTAATAATGCGGTCATCATGATGGGTGCTTCCATTAACATCGGTGCAGTCATCGGTGAAGGTACGATGATCGACATGAATGTTGTAGTAGGTGGACGTGGAACCATCGGGAAAAACTGCCACATCGGCGCGGGATCGGTTATCGCGGGCGTTATCGAGCCGCCATCTGCACAGCCAGTTGTTGTCGAGGACGATGTTGTCATCGGAGCAAATGCTGTCATTCTGGAAGGTGTACGCGTAGGAAAAGGTGCTGTCGTTGCAGCGGGTGCTGTCGTGATTGAAGATGTACCTCCATACGTAGTAGTTGCGGGAACGCCTGCACGTGTGATCAAGCAAATCGATGAAAAAACTCGTTCCAAGACAGAGATCAAGCAGGAGCTACGTCAGCTGTAAGGGAGAGAGTGCACATGGACTGGCGTTCGCTCGATGAACAATATATCGTCTCCTCTTACAAAAGACTTCCGATTGCCATAGAAAAAGGCGAAGGAAATTACTTGTACGATACGAACGGGAAGAGCTATCTCGACTTGTTTACCGGCCTTGCTGTAAACGTTCTGGGGCATTCTCATCCGCGCATTGTACAGGCTTTGCGTGAGCAGGGAGAGCGCTTCTTGCATATATCCAATGTATTTTTAAACACACCGGCTATTCGTTTGGCCGAGCGTTTGGTTGCGAACAGCATTAGTGGGAAAGTATTTTTCACCAACTCTGGTGCAGAGGCTACAGAGACTGCGATCAAGCTGATTCACAAATGGACGAAGAACGAGGGAGCAGGTCGTGAAGGCATTGTTGTCTTACGCAACAGCTTTCACGGGCGAACACTCGGAGCAGTGCGTTTGACGAGGCAGGCTCACGTCTATCAAGACTTTCCTCAGCCGGCTTTTCCTGTTTATGAACTGGATGTGGAGGACACGGAAGGATTGCGAGCGATTTGCCAGGAAGCAAGGCCCGCTGCGGTCCTCATGGAGCCAGTCTTGGGTTCCGGTGGTGTCGTGCCGTTAACGGAAGCATTCTTGCGAGAGGTAGCTGCGATCTGTGAACAAGAAGGCATGCTCTTTGTCATGGACGAGATCCAGACAGGAATGGGCAGAACAGGAAAGTTGTTTGCTTATGAGCATGCAGGCGTAATGCCAGACCTTATCCTTTTTGCCAAAGGCATAGGGGGAGGGCTTCCGCTCGGCGGTGTCATCGCTGGTCCAAAGCTGATGAACCAGTTCAAACCAGGGGATCACGGAACGACGTTCGCACCATCACCACTGTCTGCTGCTCTCGGGAATGTCGTGTTGGATGAATTGCTTGATCCAGCCTTCATCGCTCACGTAGAAAAAGTCATTGCGTACCTGTGGTCGGGCTTGGAAGCGTTGCGAACACGTCTTCCAGATCAGCTGCAATCCCTTCGCGGAAAAGGCTTGATGGTTGGAATTCCGCTCTCTTCCACTCCGGAAGAGGTAAGCCACTTGCAGCAAGCGTTCCTTGACGAAGGAATTCTCGTTGACGTGACGCAGAAAACGATTGTTCGTCTGCTTCCGCCACTGACGTTGACAAAAGCCGATGTGGACCGTTTTCTTGCCGTGTTTGAGGAGCAATTAAAAGTAAGATCAGGTACGAAAAAGGAGGCGTAGGGCATGACGACTTCCTTGTTTACACAAATTCGCCGAGACCTGCACCAAATACCGGAGCCAGGCTTCGCTGAAGTGAAGACGCAACAATACTTGCTCGATTATTTGAAAAAGCTTCCACAAGAGCGAATCGAGATCAAAACGTGGCGGACAGGCATTTTGGTCAAGCTGGCAGGAACAAAGCCTAAACGATTAATTGCCTGGCGGACGGATATGGATGGCCTGCCGATCGTAGAGGAAACGTCCTATCCGTTTCGCTCGCTTCATGAAGGATACATGCATGCATGCGGGCATGACATGCATATGGCGATCGCTCTTGGCCTCCTGACGCATTTTACCGAGCATCCGATAGCAGATGATTTGCTGTTCCTCTTTCAGCCGGCAGAAGAAGGTCCTGGCGGTGCTGAGCCGATGATGGAAAGTGAAGAGTTTGCAGGGTGGCGACCAGACTACATTTTTGCCTTGCATATCGCGCCAGAATATCCAGTTGGCCATATTGCGACGAAGCCAGGAATTTTGTTTGCCAACACTTCTGAGTTGTACATTGATTTGGTTGGCAAAGGGGGGCATGCAGCCTTCCCGCACAAGGCGAATGACATGGTGGTTGCAGGAAGCCATCTTGTGACACAGCTTCAATCGATTATTTCGCGCAATATGGATCCATTGGATTCAGCTGTCGTAACGATTGGCAAGCTGGAGAGCGGGACGAAGCAGAACATCATCGCAGAGAAGTCCAGGCTAGAAGGGACCATCCGAACCTTTTCAATGGAATCGATGGCACTCGTCAAGAGCCGCATTGAATCTCTCGTAAAGGGAGTGGAAATAGGCTTTGATTGCCGGGCAGCGATTGACTACGGGGTTGGCTACTGCCAGGTTTACAACGAGGAGCAGCTAACGACAGACTTCATGCAATGGGTACAGGAACAATGTGAAGATGTAACTCTCATCACCTGCAAGGAAGCCATGACTGGAGAAGACTTCGGTTACTTTTTGAAAGAAATTCCCGGCTTTTTATTCTGGCTTGGGGTGCAAACGCCGTACGGCTTGCACCATTCCAAAATTGAGCCGAACGATGACGCGATCGAGGTGGCCATTCGACTGGTCTCCCGGTATTTTACATGGCTTTCGCAACAGGAGTAGCAGGTGTCAGGAGCAAAAAAAGAGTGGCTGGATAGCCGCTCTTTTTTCTGTGTCATTCCCAACTGTATTTGTGCATAAGTCTTTCTTCCTAAGGTTTTTGTGCTTGTGGATAATGTGGATATTGTTGAAAAAACTTATCAGGGCAGCACAACTATTTCCTTTTCTAAACGTATAAACTAGAGAGAAGAAATTCCGGAAAAACAAGCGCTGCCGCGCACACATACAGGAGGATTATTGACATGAAAAAAGCATGGTTATCGGCCTTGTTGGCGTTGACTGTAGCAGCAGGGGTGGGGAGCACTACTGCGCTGGGAGAGGGTGCGATGCGCGTATTTTTCGGTGCGGAAACCGTAGCGAGTGAAATGCCAGCATCCAAGGCCGAATCGGTTGAAACAATAGTGAACAAGCTCGGTGGTTTCGCCGATTACGATCAGCAATCTGGCAAATTGCAAGTGATTAAGCCAAACGTAAATATTATTGTGGTCGAAGGAATTCAGCAGACCCGCAATAAAAATGTCGTTTTCAGCAACCCTGTCAAAGGATACAGCGACAAAAATGTGCCTCGTACGTTTAACGTGTTCGTAGAGGTTGATGACGCGCCTGTAGCCAAAGACTTGCGGATGCAACTCGTGTTAGTCGGACCGGATGGCAAAGAAGTGTCCAAAGGGAAAGAGTGGAAATACTCCACACAAAATGCAAACAGCTTCTATTTTTCTGAGCCTTTTGTATCTACGAAACTCGAAGCATACGGCACTTATAAAGTACAAGTTCAAATGAAATCCGAGAAATTCACTTCTTATGTAACCGTCGGGGAAAATACATTTACAGTTGGGCGTTAAAAATTATGGCTTGGATGCGTTTCCACTTTGCATGTCCCCGTGCTATAATATACGGAAAAGCCAATATACTTTGGTGATAGCAAGTACATGAAAGAAAGGAACGATGGGAGCGAATGGAGACAAATCCCCCGCGATCGTCCACGGATGTAGAAGGCCCGAGTATACGCATTGCCTGGAAAGATGAGCAATCCATTCAGGCAGAGTGGAGCATGACGAAGGAGTTCGAGCAAGAAATAGAGCGAAAGTTTGCTATTCCGTTTGCTGAACTACCTTTTGTCCTACGCCTTTTTGATGTGACGTACCGCAAAGAGATCCGAAATGATGGCACTGACCTTTACACTGATTTTGATATCAACCACCGTTCTTCCGAATGGATTTTGTACGGAGTGACGCAAGGATTGGAATATTGCGTCGATCTGGGGATTCGGATGGTGGACGGAAGGTTTTATTCGCTGTCCAGGTCTCAAATGATTTGATCAACGTGCTCAAGCAACGTACGACTGAGGCAACTGCATTTTTATACGGAACAGCCCCATTATCCACGAGATTTGCTTGTGGCAATGGGGCTTTTGATTTTTATTTATGACTCATGGCTTCTCTCGCTGTTTTAGCAGTCGCAGGGCAACCGCTAAAACAGCCCATACTGGCATTGGTTCGTCTAACTTATTTAGCCATTCAGGTGAGGTTAGCAAGCCCTCCTGTAACGCTCGATTGCCCAGCTCAATTTCCAGGGAGGAAACGCTTGTGGCTCTTCTGAGGCGAATGGATTGTACTGGGACAAGTTGTACGTCTGAATGAGGAGCGTCAGCTTTTCAGCGTACGCAGGATCGGTAGCGTATCCGGCCTCTTCTAAAGCCCGTGTGGCTTGTGCGGGAGTAGTGGCTGCCAGCACGTTTTTATGTGCGGGCTTACGTAAAAACTGGGCATGGTCTTCCATGGATTGCTGGTAATTTTCATAAGCACCCCCCTTTCTACTCTTTTTTATTCGTATGAAAAAAAGAGGTCAGGGGGAATAGGTCTGAACATGAAAAAACAGTCGATATTGCTCGACTGTTTTTACGTTTTTCTTTATGGCTTTCGAGGTTGGAAGTATTGAATGCGCTTGTTGAAGAGATGGAGCTCTGCTTTAAAATCACGTGCCAAGTATCTACAGTACTCATTCGCCTTGTTTTTATCGCCATGTGTGGCCGATTCAGGGAGGGACACTTGTATGTAGTGCTTTTCGGAACCGTTTTCATTTTTGCTACCGACTCCAACAACGATAGCTTTATACATGTTTGGATCTTTTCCTTTGAGAAGGAACCACGAGTCTTTTCCTTCAGGGCGTTCTTCTAGGGTGTAAGGGAAAGCGGCGTCAGCATAGGTCCAGCCCAACTGCTTTCCTGTTTTTGAGGTCATGTCAACGTATCGCGTAAACTTGGCTTTCACGTCGTCAATACTTACAGATGCTGCGGTAGAACCATCAACGAAATAGATGTAGGCCGATTGAAGTTTCACGACTGCACTCACTCCTAGTACCGGTATTCTGTGCGTTAAGTGTAGCATTGTCTTCCACTCCTTGGCAATGAGGCAGTTGGCGACCGAAAACAATTGCGCGTTTTTTCTGAAAAGTGTAAAATATATATCATATTTATATGCCGTTAGATGAACGATAAAGGATCATGGAGGAATATACGCATGCAGGAGGCCTCAATTAGACACGTATTCGAAGCTTTAAACACCATGCGCGCCATCGATGTGGTGAACAAAGAAGACTGGGAGCGGGCAGCGAAGGAAGCCGAATTGGATTCCTCCGTACAGTTAAACATTCTCTGGATCATCTACTGTTATGAAGGTGTACGCGTCACGCAAATTGCAGATTGGACCTTCTGGCATCCCTCATCGATTGTCATTCATATCAAGAAATTAATGGAGAAAGGCATGGTGACTATCGAAAAGTCGGAGTTGGATGGGCGTGTGGTTCACGTATACCCGACTGAAAAAGGAAAAGAAGTATTGGAAGCCAGTCGAAGAAGTGTACCAGATATTTTTAGATTGACGTATGCATTGGAGAAAATGGAGGAACGATACAGTACAGCAGTAGTTGAACTGTTCTTTGAATGTCTCTCCTTTGTCGCGCAATCGTTGCATGGTGCAGAAAAAGTGAGATGGATTCAAGAAGGGGAAGACAGGGTCATTAACCCAACGCGTCTGGTAAATGATGCTGTTTGGGTGGCAAAAACGTGATTTTTCGCTTATACTAGTGAATAATCCGAATATTTTACGAAATTCGGAGGCCAAAATACTGTTGAGGAGGGATTGCTGATGGAGCACTACGACCACTTATACGACGTTTCGGAGAATGCTAATGTACGTTTCCTTGGATTTATTTCAGAGGGAACACGCTACGACTTTGGCATGGTATTTACACACAAGTTTTATGGGAAGCCGTTGGTGATCTGTATGCAGACAGGGCAATCGACTCTTCTCAGTTCTGAAGATGCGGTGAATCCAGGATACCTGCAAAAAATTTTCAGGCTGGATTCAGAGAATGAGGCAGTCGCACTTGCTGAGTTTTTCCAGGAACATTTACCATCCATTCCATTTGAAGAAAATCAGTATTAGCTAACGAGCAGAAGTTTATCTTCTGCTCGTTTTGGTTTTTCTGTAAAATACGGTCTTCCGTTTTTTAGTATAATCGAAAGAAATCAAGCAGTAGGAGGAACAGGGAGAATGGGTGTACATAAATGGTCGGCCAAAGAGTCTCGGGGAGCGATTGTTCTCGTCCATGGAACGGGAGAACATCATGGGCGCTATGAGCATGTAGCGGCTTATTTCAATCAGGCAGGCTGGGACGTATATGCAGAAGACTTGCCCGGATGGGGGCGCTCTCCTGGGAGACGGGGACATATTCAATCATTCGAAGACTATTTGTCCCGTGTACGTGAGTGGACGAGTATCGCTCTTGCTGATGCGTCAGGAGAGAAGCCGGTATTTTTAATGGGGCATAGTCTGGGGGGGCTCATCGCGACCCGCTTTATTCAGACGGATGAGCGGAGTAAAGAGTTGGCTGGCTTAATTCTCACATCTCCATGCATAAAACTGAAACTGACTGTACCGGCGTGGAAAGAGCAATTGGCACAGTTTCTCGATCAGGTCTGGCCAACACTTGTTATGCCTAATGGAATTACTCCCGACATGGTATCGCGTGACGAAGCTGTTCAGGCTGCTTATCAGAACGATCCGCTCAATTATTCCAAGGTAAGTGTCAGATGGTTCACGGAATTGAACCGCTCTATGGAAAAGGCGTGGGAGGAAAGAAATCGGATCAAGCATCCTGTCCTTGTTTTGCAGGCTGGTGCTGATACATTGGTTGATGCGGATGCAGTGGAGCAGTTTACAGCGGGCCTTCCAGATGGACAAATGTTTGAACGTTTCGCGGGCTTGCGGCACGAAATTTTGAATGAGCCTGAAAAGGAAGAAGTCTTGCAAAAAATCGTGAACTGGTTGAATGACAATATTCTGCATTAATGTGACATACTAATTATCAACAAATGCATCTTGACTCCGAATGAAGTGGCATATTAAGATGAATGTAACATAACATTTGTTGTAATATGTGAATCAATTGAATGCGGAGGGGACATAGATGGGTACTATCGTATGTCAGACTTGCGGAACCATCATCGAGCATTTTGAATGTAATTCAGTGAAAACGCTTTATGCGGTGTGCAACTGTGACTGCCGACCTGATGAAAGACAGGAAAAAGAATAATAAAATAGTCAACAGGCCTATGTTGAGGCCTGTTTTTTTTGACAACCTTTTCCGGATGGAGGATAATGGAGAAGTGTGAAAATCGTTGTAAAAGGAGGAATTGTTTCATGAAGCGAAAACCGATGCAGGGAATGCTGGCCGCTGCACTTTTGGTCACATCTCTGTGGAGCGGGACACCGGCGCTTGCCTACAGTATTGGTGATGAAGAAAAAATCGATGCAAGCAAGCCTGAAATTTCCGGAGCCGGATATGACATTTCCAAAAAATATGCCGTGTGGATGGTTGAAGGGGAAGAAACCGTAACCCTTTACAATCTTGATAAAGGTACGCAAACTCAAATTGGCGAAAAGGAATCTGAAAAGACGAATCCAAAAGTCGATGGTGAGTACGTCGTGTGGATCGATTCCCGTGACGGAGGTTCAGACGTCTACTTGTATGACATCGCAAAGAAAAAAGAAACCCGATTGTCTGACGGGTCAGCTTCTGTCGATGGAGTGGAGATAGGAGATAAAAACGTTGTCTGGACAGATAACGGGGATGTGTATCTGTACAAAATTTCTACAGGAGATACAGAGGTCGTATCTGCGAGTGGAAAAGCAAGCAACCCAGTGGTGAGCGATGCATATGTCGCATGGGAAGATGATCGTGATGGCAACAGCGATGTTTACTATTACGATATCAAGAAGAGAGAAGAAAAGGCAGCAGTCGTCCAAAAAGGCGATCAAGGGCGTCCTACTCTTTCCTCGAATAAAATTTTGTACGAGAATCGCTCCTATAATCAAATCTACGTGCATACCATCAGTAATGGCAGAAATAAAGAATTGACGAACGGTTCGAGTGACAAAGAATTTGTACATATGTACAAAGACGATTATGTGTATGCTGAAGATAATAATCTGATGTATCGTACCGTCGATAAATCGTCCAAAAAGAAACTTGACTCCAACCTTTATGGAAATGTAGGGCCGAAAATTTATGGCGACTATGTTATGTATGCCAAAAAGGACAGTAATAAAAGGCTCCAGCTTCACCTGTATGATCTGGACGAGAAAAAGCAAGTTCCTCTGGGGAGTGTAGGTGGCGATCCTATTAATCCAAGTGGTCACGATCGTTATGTCGCTTATGCATCAAAGTCTAAGAATAACAATTCCATCGTTCTTTACGATATGGTAAAAGGAACGAGCAAAGCCATCAGTGACCCAGATCACGATGCAGCTCGACCTGTCGTAAGTTCTCGTTTTGTTGTTTGGTATGATCAGCGGGAAGACGCACTCTTCTCCTACGATATTCGCAAAGGCGTCCAAACGCAGATTACAAACGAAGATGATGATCAAAAGCCGAGTGAGAAGTTCTATGAAATCGACGGAGAGCGCCTATTGTGGGTCAATGTCGATCGTAGAGCAGAAGTGATCATCACAAATCTGTCCACTGGAAAACATACTGAGGTAACAAGGTTGAAAAGTGAACCGTTAAGCGTTGATATTTATCAGGACTATGCAACCTGGGTAGTCGAAGAAGGCAAAAAGAATGCAACGATCGTTCTCTATGATATCGAGGAAGATAGAGAAAGAGAAATTCGTAAAAACGTAAAAGTAGAGAAAGCAGAGATTGGCGATGATTTCGTGGTTTGGAGCGAAGATACTGGCAATTCCAAAACAGGTTGGGATTTGTATTATTACAACATCGACCGTCAAAAAGTAAATCCGCTGTTACGCTATACGGAAGGCGACCAGAAAAATCCACAGGCTTCACGAAATATGATTTTGTTTGAAGATAATCGTCTGTCCGGGAAAGGTAAACAGTTCTACTTTGAGCTGTATGATTTCGAAGAGGGGTCATTTAGCGATATCGAGTGGGATGATGAAGCGGAAGTGGAAAGTCCGCGCATGGGTGGAAATCGCATTGTCTGGGTAGATGATCGCGACAAAGATCCTTACGTTTACACGTTGGCTTTCGCTCCGGGTGATGATGACGAAGACGACGATGATGAAAAAGACGAGGACTGATTCTGAATAAACAGAGTCAGGCTCCATATGAGAAAAACAGACGAAAGAATTTCTTTCGTCTGTTTTCTTTTATGTCCGGCATAAATACGGCTTCAACAGTACGAGTGCTACGAGAAAGAAAATGACTGCGACATAAGCGGGCAAGAGATGAATAAAATCGACATAGCCAACAGTAAAATGTATGCCTATGCCAGAAACAAAGCCTGGAATGCCTGCTAAAAACAATGTCCACCAAATCCACGCTTCTCCTCGCCTGATACCCCAAAGGCTAATCAGCAAGACGGCCAGGCCATTCGAAACTAATGCCCCACCAAAGCCGGCACGGTCATGAGCAATGACCGGAATTAATCGTTCATTGTAAGACTGCAAGGTATCTGTAGACACACAGAGAAAGACGAGATCGGAAGGAACGAAGACACCTGTGACGCCGATGATCGAAATGATGATACCAGCCCCTGTCAAACCAAATCCGATGATGACAAAGAGCAATTGTCCCCATAGAGCCATTCGCCAATCCCGATCGTTGTGAAGCTGAGGAGGTAGGCGAGTCAAATGAACCTTTGCTGGTGTCCGTAAAGCGAGCAAAAACATGGGGAACAACACGAGCGCTAAAATCGCGTGCAAGTAATCGAAGTACCCGTATCCAATAAATAAAAAGATGCTGGAAAATCCAACAGCACCGGAGACGAGCAAGACAGTCCGCGTCCAGTGAATATCTTTACGTAGGCCATGGTACGCAAGTTGGCTATACAAAATTCCTATAGATATCATCGTTCCTGCCAGACTAATCCGATCGTGTGACATAAAAGAGAGGATTTGCGCATTTAAGAGCGCAAGTTGGTCGGCTGACATCCCGAGAAAGCGTTCGTCGTAGGGAAGGACGACGGTTGTTGCTGCGACCAGCCAAGCAAGTGCCCCACCGATCATCATGCCCACACCCAACAAAATTCCCCATATCCAAGAAGGAAATAAAAAAGTAGGTCGCTTTTCTTGAGGAGGGTCAGTGTCTGATTGTGTTTGCAAGATGGCTTCGTTAATTCGTTTTGGCAAGCCGGGGCCAGAATAGACCAAGCCGCTGTGCAACTGCACAAAATTGGCACCCGCTGCAAGAAAAGTCAGAGCATCTTGTGGCTCCAGAATGCCACCTGATCCAATGATAAGGGCATCTGACCACTGTTCCCGTGCCCAGGAGACAAATTTGACGGCTTGCTCGTGTGAACTCCTCCCTGTGATGTAAACAGAGTTGTTCACGCATGGTGAATCTTCCTGAATCGTGCCTCCAGCGACAACTAAGCCGTTGAGTCCTGCTTCTTTTGCCGAGGTAAGAATCGGGATTGCTTCCGCTTCTGTAAGGCTCGGAGGGATCGCCAGCAAGAGTGGCAGATCCGTTTGGTTACGCAAACAGGAAAAATGTTCCTTCCACGCTGTATGGCCCCATTCTGGCTGTCCCATAATCGCCCGAGTATCTATTGTGAAAAACGAACAAAAACGCTCTAATTTGTCGATCAGCTCCTGAAGCTCTTCTGTGGCTTCTCTCAGGCTGGCTTCTGGTCGGCAGGCCAATCTGACTCCGATAGGGATTTTGATGCCAGAAGCCCCCTCCAGGCGTCTCTGAAGGGTATATATACCATTATTTACCAATGGACTGGAATAGTGGATATTCATCGCGGCGATGTCACGTTGAACGGTGCCGTGGGAATCAATCGGTTCTTTGGACACAGGTCCCAGCTCTAGAAACCCGAAACCGAATTTGGACAGCGCCTGAATGGCGATGCATTCCGGGTCCAATCCGGCACCCAACCCGACTGGAGTAGGGAACGTGACGGGACCAATTGTTTTGGAGAGCTGTGAGGGAGGCTCCATATGTCCCATCCATTCGATGATGAACGAACCACCCGGTATTTTTGCCAAAGTGCCGATTGACTGCAAGGTAATAGAACGTGCCCGTTCGGGTGGCATGAGAAAGAGAAGTGGCCGAAACATCGTTTGATACGACCAGTCTGGCATGGTAGCATCGCCACCTTTCCTTATTTTTCCTAATCTCATCTTAACTCAAAATGTTTGTATAAAAAATAAAAAAAGCTGCTCTCTCGTGAAAGAGGCAGCCGTTTCTCGTATAGGATCGCTTAGCCAGAAATGGCGGTTTGTCTTTTTACGACTTTAATCGTTTTTAGTGTCTCATCTTCAGGACCTTGTACGGGTAATCCGACTCGAATGTTTTCCTGAATGTACGCGATATTTTCCTCAGTGATTACCTCCCCAGGAAGGAAAATCGGGATGCCTGGAGGATACACCATGATGAACTCAGTGATGACTCGACCTGCTGCTTCCACCAACGGAATCGTCTCTGTTTCTGCATAGAATGCATCTCGAGGGGTTGTGGACAGCACAGGGATATTCGGCAGTGAGATGGTAGGCTTCTCTTCTGCTTGTACGTGCGAAAATTCAACGGACAGATCACGTAAGCCATTTACCAGCGTACGGATGGATTCTTCCGTATCTCCCGCAGTAACGAAGCAGAGGATGTTGTACAAATCGCTCATCTCTACTTCAATGTTGTACTTGTCACGCAGCCAGTTCTCGACTTCCCATCCAGTGATTCCGAGATCGCGTACGTGGATGAGGAGCTTGGTTGGGTCCATCGCAAAAGTCGCAGGCTTTCCAAGAATCTCCTTGCCAACGCAGTAGATGCGTGGGATTTCGTTAATCATATCGCGTGCTTTTGCTGCCAGTTCCATCGCTTGGTCCGCGAGCATTTTCCCGTTGAGGGCCAAATGTTGACGCGCCATGTCCAACGACGCGAGGAAGATGTAAGAAGTCGAAGTCGTCGTGAGCATACTCATGACCGTTTTCACTCGATCGACATCGACGAGGCCTTCCCGGACATTCAAGATCGATGTTTGGGTCAAAGAGCCACCCAGCTTGTGTACGCTAGTTGCTGCCATGTCGGCACCTGCTTGCATGGCCGAAATCGGCAGTTCCTCATGAAAATGAATATGGACACCATGAGCCTCGTCTACCAATACAGGAATTTCATAGTTATGCGCAGCCCGCACGATTTCACGCAGGTCACCTGCAATACCGAAGTACGTTGGGTTAATCACCAACAAGGCAGCAGCATCAGGGTGGGCTTCCAGTGCTTTTTGCACGGCCTTCACTGTGATCCCGTGGGAAATGCCTAGACGCTCGTCCATAGCAGGGTGAATAAAGATTGGGATTGCTCCAGCGAAAATAACTGCCGACATAATCGATTTGTGTACGTTGCGCGGTACGATAATTTTGTCGCCAGGACTGCATGTCGCCATAATCATCGCCATGATGGCGCCGCTTGTACCTTGCACGGAAAAAAATGTATGGTCAGCGCCGAATGCCTCGGCTGCCAAATCTTGTGCTTCTTTAATCATTGCCTTCGGGTGATGCAAGTCATCCAATGGCGCAATGTTGATGAGGTCTATCGAAAGAGCGTTGTCCCCGATGAACTCGCGAAATGCCGGATGCATACCCATACCCTTCTTATGGCCCGGAATGTGAAATTGAATCGGGTTCCGGTTGGCGTGCTCCAACAACCCGCTGAACAAAGGAGTTTTCATTTGTCTCACTACGATCGCCTCACTTTACTAATCAAGAATAATAAGGGGAAAAACAAACAAATTGAGTATAGCAAAATAGGGGGGGAAAGCAAGCGAATTTTTATTCATGTTTGCGAGTGGTGGCAGGAGTTTGCCTTGTAAGCCGAGAAGGTCCTTTACACGAGGTGATAAATGGATGAAAACGAGAGTAACGGAGCTACTTCAAATTACATATCCGGTAGTTCAAGGTGGCTTGGCTTATTTGGCTTACGTAGACTTGGCTGCGGCTGTGTCAAATGCCGGGGGACTCGGCCAAATTACGGCTATGTCCTTGCCATCGGCAGATGCACTGCGGGAGGAAATTCGCAAGGTCCGTGCATTGACGGATAAACCATTTGGTGTGAATTATGCCATTGGTCAACACGGTCGGCCGTATGAAGAAATGCTGGATGTGGCGATTGAAGAAGGAGTAGCAGCTGTTTCGGTAACTGGAGGCAATCCAGAACCGTTGCTGCGCAGACTCGATGGTCATCCCATCAAAAAGCTTGTCTTGGTTGCATCTGCGCGCCAAGCACAAAAAGCAGAATCAATTGGCGCGGATGCTGTGATGGCTGTCGGTCAAGAAGGTGGGGGTCACCTCGGACGAGATGATATCGGGACGTTTGTTTTAATTCCGCGTGTGGTGGATTCCGTGAAAATTCCGGTATTGGCTAGCGGTGGCATCGGTGATGGTCGGGGAATTTTGGCAGCGCTTGCACTTGGTGCAGAGGGTGTGGAGATGGGGACGCGATTTATTGCGACGAAGGAATGTGTCCATGCGCATTCTGCCTACAAAGAGGCGTTGGTTGCTGGAACGGAGCACGATACCGCAGTTATTAAGCGCACGCTGGGAACACCTGCGAGGGTCGTTCGTACACCAGGCTCAGATCATATTCTCCAATTGGAAAAAGAAGGGGCAGGCTACGAGCAGTTAAAGAGCTTCATCAGTGGAGCGAACAATTGCACATTTATTTATGAGGGCGACAGCCAGCATGGCTTTGGTTGGGCTGGTCAGGTTATTGGATTGATTAATGATGTACCAAGTGTCCAACAATTGTTTGACCGCATGTTTACCGATGTGAACAAGTCGTTGGATCGACTTGGGTCTTTTTCCTAAAACAAAAGAACAGGCCTGCGTTTTTCAAATGAAAGCGGACCTGTTCTTTTGCATATAACTTAACTAAAGAAAGCGGGAGGCGGTCTATCCACGAGAATTTCCTAATGTATAGAGCTTACTCAACACGCCAAATGTTTCTTCGAGACGACTCACCAATGCTTCTCCGTCTGCTAAGATTGGATCATGACGGTCAATGGTAATTCCACAGAGCAACTCCGCTTTTTTTACCTGTGCCAGCCTGTCCACCAACTTTTTCACGCCAGCCGTGCCCAGCTCTTTTTGAGACGTGCTTGCTGGTTGCATATGATCTGGAGACCAGTGAAAATGCTCCGGAACCATCGCGATGACCTCATCTAAACGCTTGTTAAACGCATGACTGATGATCTCTTTGGAAGGAGACTCGTAGATTACCGCGTACCAAACGAACAAATGTGTTCCCCACAAGCCGATTTGAAAGTGCGGATGTTTTTTGTAACCGCGTTTATCATTAGCCCAGGCAACCCACGTATCAGCTGGTGGGTTCACTGTACGGCGTGCATGTTTTGCTATGTGCGTAAACATTTCATCCCCGGTTGCAACGGAGAGAAAAGGCGCAAAGTGTTGGCTGAGTACTTCGAATTTGGGACGGATATTTGTTTTGATCGCGTCCATCCGAGCATCCAGTCCATCAATGGCAAAAACATCAAAATCTTCTTGATGAAAGCCTGGAAACGTTGGCATGTAACAAACACCTCTTTTAAGCATCATCGAACCCCACTGGAAAGAAAAGGGCGATCGTCCCCGTCAAGGGAGCTTGGAATCCTCATATGATATCATACCATCCAGGAAAAAAATACATGCCGAGTTTTATGAATAGCAAAACCAAAGCCTGAATAATATGATATACCACTCACTCCCTTGCGGCTAAATTGATATCTGAGTATTCTGTCATCGGAGGGGCCTGTAGAAGATGAATCTCGGCATGGAGTTGGAGTATTTTCATTTGGCAGTTTGGTTTGACCGCAAAACATTGCACGCGATGGTGCAGGCCCTGGTGGGAGCAGGGGTGAGCGTCACGTGGAAAGAATCTCCCGAGCAGTTTCACCTCCTCGTGAACACCACAGATGGCCGATCCGACTGGAAAATGCAGCGTTTAAACGGGTCCTATAAGCTGCACATTACCGGCATTCCTGTCAATGATTCTCGAGTGGCACTCGTACTGTACCACTTCGTAGAGCGGGCAAAAGGGCATGCCATGATCAAGGTCACTTTTGAAGAGTGCGTCTTGCTGAAGCAAATCCAGTACGGAGAAGTTATCAGAATAGTGGAATTAAAAGGAGCTGAGAAAAAAGTGATCTATGAAAAATTTTGCAATGTAACGATGGATCAGGTAATTGCCGCGATGAAACGACGTGACTCGGAAGAACGAATCCCGGTGCTGCGTCTGGAGTTGGATTATGAACTGGCAACGTTGTATGACGCCATGCAGGCCAAAGACCAAAGTCAAATGAAGCAGTCTACAGAGCGATTAAAACAGCTCCGTCGGGAAATGTTGCTTTTGGAAGCGTAGGCAGACTGGAGGATAGCCAAAGGACGATGAGTTTGACACAAACCAATACGGAATGAAAAAGCGACATCTCAAACAAATGAGGGTGTCGCTTTTTTTGGTTGCAAGTCGCTTATTTAGTAATTGTTGTTTTTATAAAAGACTTGTTTGAATGGGAGGCCCGGCGGTTGTACAATAAAGAAGGTTTTTGACAGCATATTTACGCACACGCCGGAAAGGAAGAAAAGTTTTGGAAGCATTCCTATCACAAATCCCCAATGTAGCGATCCTGCTTTTAGCCGTCATCGCATTGACACTGATCCTGATATGGATCGTGATTATGCAGTCCGTCCGGATTAGTCGATTGAGGAAATCAATCAACCGGATTATGACAGGAACGGGAGGAGCGAATCTCGAGGAGGGCTTGCACAGACTGCTGGATCAGGTAGAGGAAATGAAAAAGCAGCATAGCGATCAGCAGTTTGCCATCAATCGTCTGTCACAACGAATGGCAGCGCAATGCGGCAAGGTAGCGATTATCCGTTACAATGCCTTCGGGGATGTCGGCAGTGATCTTAGCTTTTCGCTGGCGGTAACAGATGACGCTGGGAATGGCGTCGTGATCACCAGCATTTTTGGACGAGAAGAATCTCGCGTGTACGCCAAGCCGCTTGAGCAGGGGACATCGAGCTACCATTTGTCTGAAGAAGAACAGGCTGCGATTAAAAAAGCGATGACCTCAACCGCAGGGATATAAGTCCCTCTGAATTTCAATGAAACAGCAAGCATATGAATGAATCAGGGAGTTCTTTTCGTTTCCCTGCGTCTGATTGCGGATATTCCGGTTTTTTGCTAAAATTCATCGTCATTTTGCTCAAGACTTTTGAGGGCATCTGAGGTATAATAAAGATGTCAAAAATGGCTTTTTTGCGAAAAACAAAAAGTAGGTGATCCGCCTTCATTACCCAAATCGATTTTCGATTCCCGGGGCAAGGCCAGGTTCTACAGCGTTCTTTTGTTGATACTTAGCGTATCTCCTCTGTTTTGGATAACTGTTCGGTCGTACTCGGCCCATGCAAACCAAAAGAATTGAGGAGATATTTATGGCACAGCGTTTAGCAACTAATTACGCCAAGGCCTATTTCACGGTGAATGAAGAAGAGCTGAACCAGTTCGTTTCGCTTTTCACCAATGAACACATTTCAGTCCAAGTCAAAGTGTGTGACAATGGCGATCGTGACGTAATCTTGAATGACAAGAACGGCGAAATTCAATTGAGTTTTTGCCGGGTTGGCAGCCGCTACTCATGTGACAGCTCATATCTGATCCGAGATCGGCAGCTGGCAAATGCAATGAGAAAAGCAATGAAAGCGTTCCGAGGCTATGGAATTGTCCACCGGATTTATGACGGCTTCACAATGGTGTATCACTACGATCAAGGATCAGTCGTGAGCATTCAGGAGCTTACCGGAGACGAAGAAGTGTCCATCTTTGAAAATAACTCTCTGCACATGGCCAATGAGCTGGAGGCATTGTTCCAGCAGGATGGCAGTGAGCAGGAGATTGAGTCCTTACGTCAAGAAACGGACAGATGGCTGGATTTGCGTAATTGGGCAAAGAGAACTGCCCCGGAAAAACTTCCAGCAATTGATGTTCGATTAGTAACGTTATCGCGACGTCTATTTGAATTAGAAGTGTAGTGGAAAAAGGGTGCCTGGGGCGCCCTTTTTTATGTATGTGATCAGGCAGCGATTAACAAAAAGCGGGTTTCCTCCTAACAAGAGGTGCCCGCTTTTGCTTTTTGCCCTTCACTTAGCGCAATTGTAATGGTTTGCTCATATTGTACCAAATTTCTCCAGCGTGATCTGAGCTGGAAACACCGTTGTTGAGGTATCCATGACTTTCATAGTAGCCGATCAAATTTTCCTTACACGTTAGCGTGATCGTTTCACGGGCGGACTCTCTTGCTGATGCTTCTAGGTGCAATAGGAGCATAGAGGCAATGCCGCGATTTTGGAAAGCGGGAGAAACCGCTAATCCCAAAATGGTTTGATGTCCGCCAGATGCCGGATTTTCTTTAATTGTTTGAAATAGATCATCGGTAATGAAGGTGGATTCGATGACGGGTCCATTGACCAAACCCGCAATGACCCCATCTGCTTCCGCTACAAAAAAGCTGTCAGGAATCAAACGAATACGCTTCTCAAATGCTTCCTGTGTCGCAGCCTCATCTGGTGAGAAGCAAAGGTGCTCGATGGCGATCAATGCAGGCAAATCTTTTGCTTTGGCATTACGGATAGTAATCATTTGTTTGCGATCCTCTCCATTCTGGTTCATTTCTGAAAGTGTAGCATATCTCACAACATGTGAAATCCACTTGTAGCAGGTGGTTACTCTCCAACCTGTAGAGATAGCCGTCAGCCTATTTATAGTGTTCTTAATAGATTATTGAAAAAGGGTATTGTCAAACTAGGCCAAAGCATGGTATTGTTGTTTTCGTTGGAAACAGGATTAGGAACCAGGATTCACTTTAAAGGGTGGATAACAACGGAAACCGCCCCCGTTAGTGAATGACGCAGGTCCTAGCGATGTTTAACATTACACTCGTTAGGAAGGGGGAACCGAAAGATGGAATATTCGACTTTCGGAAGACACGTTGCTGTTGACACATGGGGAGTTCAGTTTGATTTGTTGAACGACGCAGAATTTTTGAAAAAGGAAATGATTGAGGCTGCTGAGGCATGCGGTGCTACGGTACTGAGTGTGCAAGCGAAGCAGTTTTCTCCTCAGGGTGCTACCGTACTGGTTCTTCTCTCGGAAAGCCACCTGTCCATTCATACGTATCCTGAGCGCGGCTTTGCTGCTCTGGATTGCTACACGTGTGGGGAAACCGTTGATCCGCAAATCGCCATCGACTACTTGGTATCCGTGCTGAAGCCGGAAAAAACTTACGCGAAGAAATTAGTTCGTGGTTTGGGTGAACTGCAAGTTGTTGAGCCAGAAATGAAGCTGGTTGAAGCGGCAAAGTAAGTCACAAATGGAAAAGTTTTCAAGAGGTGCGGGCTAATTCCGCACCTCTTTTATATGGAGCTTCGATTCATATTGGTCATCATGGAGTGACAGTAGGAATTCTGCGGCCAATATCGTGGAGCAGAGAACGAAATTCTGTGGATGTATTGGTGATCTGACTTTTCATGTCGGGTCTCACATCAACTTGATTGGTCCGATGCGTCGCTTCTTCATAAATATCTGCATGGATGGCACGAATCTGGTCAAATGTGGCTGCGTCGGAGGCTACTTGGATCGAGAAGTTGGGAACACGCGAACGAACAGCTGAGTGGACTTGCTGTTCGATTATGCGCGTTTGCTCAGGGCCAAAATTTTTCCGAACACGAATTCCGATGACGGCATCTGTGCCGCTCACGAGAACAGTAGCACGTTCCACACCGGGCACGTCATCTGCGACCATGGTGAGCTGTTCAGCCAAATCCTGATTAAAACCGTTAACCGTATATCCGTTTCGATAATTGCGGGCATTGATTCCGACAGTGTAGGCATGATAATCATGAGCGAGGCTTGTCCGTGCACCTGGGGCCTGCTGATAGGTGGTACTTTGTGTGTGAGCTTGATTTTTGGGATGGCTGCTCGAGCTTGCGCATCCGGTGATCATGGTTGCAATCGTAAGCAAGCCAACCAAACATTTCGGGCCGTACCGTTTCATACGTATGCCACCTCCATTTTCCTTAGTATGACGAAAATAAAGTCCCTTACTCAGGAAGTGGCTCCCGTAAAAAACTGCCCATTGTGCCGCGTTTCACTACCTGTTAATATGGAAGGTATGCATAATAGAGGAGGTTCACATGAAGCGTCTTGACATACGCAACATTGCAATTATTGCCCACGTTGACCACGGAAAAACAACGCTGGTTGACAAACTTTTGATCCAATCGGGCACATTCCGCTCGAACCAACAGGTAGAAGAGAGAATGATGGACTCTAACGACCTGGAGCGCGAGCGTGGAATTACGATCCTGGCGAAAACCACTTCGGTCAAATACAATGATTTCACGATTAACATCTTGGATACACCAGGCCATGCTGACTTCGGTGGCGAGGTTGAGCGTATCATGAGCATGGTGGATGGCGTTCTGTTGATCGTCGACGCCTTCGAAGGCTGTATGCCACAAACGCGCTTTGTATTGAAAAAAGCGCTGGAAGCAAAAGTTACCCCTATCGTTGTCGTGAACAAAGTAGACCGCGACAATGCACGTCCTCAAGAAGTTATCAACGAAGTGTACGACCTGTTCATTGATCTGGATGCGACGGAAGACCAGCTGGAATTCCCAATCGTATATGCTTCCGGTCTGCAAGGGATTGCAGGACTTGAGCCAGATAAGCTGGAAGGCGACCTTCGCCCACTGTTTGACACCATCGTAGAGCATATGCCTGCTCCTGACGCAGACGAATCTGCTCCGCTCCAAATGCAAGTAACCATGCTGGATTACAACGACTTTTTGGGTCGTATCGGGATTGGCCGCATCTATCGCGGAACCATGAACCTGAATGAAATGGTATCTGTCACTACGCGTGAAGGCGAAGTGAAAAAAGCACGGATTCAAAAGCTGTTCGGTTTCTCCGGTTTGCAACGTGTTGAGCAAAAAACAGCAAGAGCAGGAGATATCGTAGCGATTTCTGGTATTGACGATATCAACGTAGGGGAAACCGTTTGCCACGTTGATCATCCAGAGGCATTGCCACTCTTGAAAATTGACGAGCCTACTCTGCAAATGACGTTCCTCGTGAATAACAGCCCGTTTGCTGGTCGCGAAGGTAAGCACGTGACTTCCCGCAAGCTGCGTGATCGTCTGATGTCTGAGCTGGAGACAGATGTATCTCTGCGTGTAGATGAAACAGATTCGCCAGATGCGTATGTGGTTTCTGGACGTGGTGAATTGCACTTGTCCATCTTGGTAGAGAACATGCGTCGCGAAGGCTTTGAGCTGGGTGTGTCCAAGCCTGAGGTTATCATTCGTATGATCGATGGACAAAAAATGGAACCGGCTGAGCTGTTGATCATTGATGTACCTGAGGAATATACCGGGCCGGTTATGGAGACATTGGGTCAACGTAAAGCCGAGATGGTTAACATGATCAACAACGGCTTCGGACAAGTTCGTCTGGAATTCATTATTCCATCCCGTGGTTTGATCGGATATCGTACAGAGTTCTTGACGATTACACGCGGTTACGGTATTCTCAACCACTCCTTTGACAGCTATCGTCCACTTGTACCAGGAGCGGTAGGAGGACGTCACGCAGGGGTACTTATTTCCCACGAGACAGGAACAGCTACCACGTACGGCTTGATGTCCGTAGAGGATCGCGGAACGATGTTCATTCACCCAGGTACAGAAGTATACGAGGGCATGATCGTAGGCGAGCATAACCGTGACAACGATCTTGTTGTTAACGTATGTAAAGAAAAGCATGCGACCAACGTACGTTCTGCGACCAAGGATGAGACTGTCAAAATGAAGGCTCCTCGCATGTTGTCTTTGGAAGAGGCATTGGAATATCTGAACGACGATGAGCTGTGCGAAGTAACACCTCAATCCGTTCGTCTGCGCAAAAAATATCTGAACAAATCAGATCGTGAGCGCTATGAGAAGCAAAGACGCTATGAAGCACAACCGCAAGCGTAAGATAGAAAAGAAAAGAACGCCACTTGATCCTGTTTGGGATGAAGTGGCGTTTTTGTTTGGGCTGTACTTATAACAGACTTTCAATATCAGAGATGAGCTCTTCAGGTTGAGTACGAGCACTGATGCGTTTTACGACATGACCGTCTTTATCCACGAGGAATTTGGCGAAGTTCCATTCGATATCTGGATTTTCTTCGCTCGGGGCATGTTCCTTCAAGTACTGATACAACGGGTGAGTATCAGGACCATTGACATCGATCTTTGCAAACAGCGGGAACGTCACGCCGTAATTTCGATCGCAAAACGTTGCGATTTCTTCTTCTGTTCCTGGCTCTTGTCCAGCGAACTGGTTGCAAGGGAAGCCGAGAACGACGAGACCCTTATCCTGATAGCGCTCATGCAGCTCCTGTAGCCCTTTGTATTGAGGGGTAAGGCCGCATTGGCTAGCGACGTTCACGATTAGCAGGACATGCCCTTTGAAGGCGGCCAATGTCTTCTCTTCACCGGAAATCGTTTTGACGGCAATATCATACAAGCTCATCTTATTCCCACCTTTTTCTACTGACATATCCTCATCATAGCATGTGCGGTGAAATTCATGCCAGCAACCTGGAAGGGCCTACCGTTTTTTGACACAGAATCCACCACCTGATAAAGTAAGAAAGATAGCGTTTTCCTAAGAAAAAAGGAGTGACTATTCGCTTCATTCCGCCTATGAGGTGGCATGTGAAGCGGTAGGAGTTTCACCGCTTGAAGACAGGAGAGATAAGTGATGGACTGGATACAAATCGCATCAACCTATGTGCCAACTAATCCAGATCAGCTCACAGCATATGACAGCTTTCGCATATGGGCTGATAAATATCGGGCTTGGATTTTGTTTGTGGAATTAATTATTGTCTATTATCTCGGCTTTGCTACCCGTATCCGTATGCCTATTTTGAAAACCTTACTCTTGTACATCCTTTTATTTGCTGGAGCTCTCATTTTCGCTATTTTGGATGTGCAGCTACCTGTGAAAAGTGCAATGCTGGTGGCGATCGCGATTCTCGTGATTGTAAAGGTACGGATCAAGCCAGAGCAAACTGGGCGAAAGTGAGGAGAACCGCGTGAAGCGTGAAGATGCACTTTTTAACTGGCTCCAAATTCAAGTGGTTGCCGATGCGCGAGCAGAAGATCGCTCTGCTTTGGAGACAGCTGCTTTTTTCTTGCAATTGCTGCAAGAGGATCATCAAATGAGCGATATCGGCTATCGTCAGGAAGGCAGCTGGTACGTGCTATTTGGGAACGCTGATTCACAGTCCATGGAAGTGCGATACCCTGCTGAATCAGTCGAAGCTTTATTGGCCGCGATTGAAAGTGAACCGAAGTACAACTGCAACTAACGGGACAAAGACTCTTCTCCACTTACCGAAATGATTCGGAAGTTAGGGGGAGTTTTTTTGTATCAAGGGCATTTTATAGGTAATAAGATGCGGTTTCGTGGATGATGCAACTTTTGAAAATGATTTCCCGTCAATATTCATGCCCCAAGCAACCAGGGGGATTTTGGCAGACAGAAGGGGGAACTACCATTGAAAAAGTACATGACCAAGCCCGTATTAGCGGTGGTGACAGCTGCAGGTATTCTTGGCTGCTTGACGCCAATTTTTGCCGATGCAAGCTCGATTGCTAGTCCAAGTGCCACAAAGGTAGTCATGAATGACGAGGGCAAGCAAGTCACACGCTACAATCTGAAAGAACTTGCTCAAAATGATCCAACCACATTGAACATGCTCTTGAAAAATCAAGCGGACCACTTGTACATCATTGTAGAAGAAATCAACTTGAACACGAAGCTCCAAACGTTTATGGAAGAAAACAAAGCGGAGTGGGAGCGTATCTACAATGAGTACTACAGCGATATTTGGCTGGAAGTGCGCCTAACAGACAATGATGAAGAAATCGTGAGTGTAAATGCCAAGACTGAAAATAACAAGGTGTACATAAAGGGGATTGTGACTTCGGATGTCACCAAAGTGGTTGTGAAAAAGCCGAATTCCGACATCATTGAAGTCGTGCCGACCAACGAGCACTCTTTTACGGTCAGCTTTGAAGCTCCTGATGCATCCTATGAACCGTATGTAACCGTAAGTGCCTATGCAGGCAGCAAGTTGGTTGATAGCGAAAAGGTAAAGATCGTTCCAAAAGCAGAAGAAGATAAGGAAATGATCATCCATACCATGTCTGTATTGGATGCGAAGAAAAAGGAATTAAAAGTAAAAGGAATTGTCAAGCAGGGGGCAGACAAAGTAACTGTCACCTATAATGGCGTGAAAAAAGACGCAAACGTGAAAAAGCTGTGGGATGGTGTAGGGAGCTTTACCGTTTCACTAAAGGATGTACAAGCAGCAAAAGATCAAAAAGCCTTGATCGAGGTTTACGAGGATGGCAAGAAGGTTGATTCCGAATCCGTTCAGGTAGAAATCGTTAACGCTCCTGATAAGGATCAAGCGACCGAATATGCCATCAAGGCGACTGCTGTAAACAATCCTGCCGCCAAGTCCATTCAGGTGAAGGGGACAGTAAGCGGCTGGAATAAAAAGGACGATACGGAATTGTTTGTGATCGCTCCTGACGGGAAGAAAAAAGAGATTAAACCGAATGACAAAGGTGAGTTTTCTTTGACGTTGTCGTACAAGAACCATTCCTTTAGCGCCAAATCGATTCAATTCGCATTGTATGAAGACGATAAGCTGGTTAAGAAAGCTGACGTTGCATTAAGCACAAAAGTCATTGTCGAGCCTGTGAAGCCAACAGACGAGGATAAAGACGATGATGATGACAAAAAGAAAAAAGAAAAAGGGAAGCAGAAAGATAAGCATCCCAACGGCAACGCGTATGGCTATTGGAAAAAGCACGACAAACATCATGATGACGATAATGACCAGGTCGATGATGATCGTGACGACAGAGACTAGGCTCTAGCGTTAAGGTCGCTGCTTGTACGTCTCGACGTACTCCACCAATTGTCTGATGTAATCCCCCAGAATGGGGATGGAAAGAAATTGCGTCAAGAGGGAGCCGAGGAAAGCCAAAACGATAGCAGTACCAATCGTCAACCCCAGACCCCGGGCAAGACCTGCGAGGAAATTGATCCAGAGCAGCTTGCGCGGGGCTGTGTAATTTTGGATCACATCTGCTAGTCGAATATCTTCCAGGAACATCGCAATTTTATGCATCCGCTCATTTACCTTCCGAACTTCCTGAAGCTCTTCAAGGACTTGATCAATTTGCTGCATGAGGCGGTCTGTAGGCGACAAGGTGTCCAACCCCTTCCATCATTCGGTATCGTTACCTACCAGTCTAGGGAAAAAGACAACCAGAATCAAGGTGAAGAGGAAACGTTTGCCTATCAGCTAAGCGAAGGGTAAAATGAACGTACAAAACGTTTGTTAGGAGGCTTTGAAATGGCTGAAACTGTTTCCCAATCTCTTTCCGAAGATTTATTCAAGCTCTTGCAAAAGGAGCGTTTTGTTACCTTGGGCACAGTAGACCATGAGTCAGGGGCACCATCGCTCAGCTCTTTGTCCTGGACGTATGCTGTCAGCGCCGATATGATTCGTTTTGCCGTGGATAATCGCTCACGTATTTTGGCTAATATTGCGAAGGAACCGCAAGTTGTCCTGCATTTGATCGGTGCCGGCTCGTCTTTCGCCATTAATGGTCGTGCTGTCGTCAAAACAGACCGACTGGAAGGTGTTCCGCTCAAGCTGGCCATGGCAGAAATCAAGATTGAGGCTGTTCGTGATATTATGTTTTACGGTTCCCGTATTTCCGTAGAACCACAATATGAAAAGACGTATGACAAAAATGCGGCAGCGAAGCTGGACAATCAAGTTATGACCGCCTTGAAAGATGCAAATTAACGGGTGGAAATAAATTGTTGACAAGAATCCTGCCGATCCTTTAGTATTAGGGTCAATCAAATTGAATAGCAATCTTCTTATCCAGAGCGGCGGAGGGACTGGCCCGATGATGCCCGGCAACCAATCACCTGTATTTTAACAGGGAGATAATGGTGCTAATTCCTGCAGAGTTATCAAACTCTGAAAGATGAGAAGGATTTGCTTACGGTGACGTAAACAAAGCCTTCTTTCAGAGGAAAGGGGGCTTTTTTGATGCCCTCGTACACAATTGGAGGGAGAGAAACAGACATGAAATTGGAAACGAAATTGATTCAGGCGGGAGTAGGCAGAGACGAAAAAACAGGGGCGGTGAGCTTTCCTGTTTACTATGCAACAGCCTATCGCCATCCTGCCTTGGGCCAGAGCACTGGATATGATTATACACGCACAGCTAATCCTACTCGAACCATTTTGGAGGAGACTATCGCTGAAGCGGAATCAGGGGATGCAGGATTTGCTTGCGCCTCAGGAATGGCTGCTGTTCATACTGTCATGGGTTTGTTTTCCCAAGGGGATCATCTGATCGTTTCACTCGATCTGTACGGGGGAACCTATCGATTGTTCGAGCAAGTGCTCTCTCGTTACGGTCTGACGTTTTCGTACGTGGATTTGCGTGACATTCGTGCACTCAATGATGCGATTCGCCCGGATACAAAGGCCATCTTCGTCGAGACGCCAACCAATCCGCTCATGCAGATTACTGATATTCGAGCAGTAACACAATTGGCGAAACAGCACGGGATCCTGACGATTGTAGACAACACATTCTTAACCCCGTATTGTCAACGCCCACTAGAGCTTGGTGCAGATATCGTCCTACATAGTGCAACCAAGTATTTGGCAGGACATAACGATGTGCTGGCGGGACTCATCGTAACAAAAGGAGAAGAGTTGTCGGAAAAAATCCGGTTTTTGCACAATTCAATCGGTGCTGTACTCGGACCGCAAGATTGTTGGCTTCTCGTTCGCGGGATGAAAACATTGGCATTGCGGATGGAGCGCCACCAATCCAATGCCTTGATTGTAGCGGAAAAGTTGCGTGAGCATCCAGCAGTGGCTGAGGTATTTTATCCAGGTCTGCCAGAGCATCCGGGACATGAGATCCAGGTGAATCAAGCGACTGGGCATAGTGGGATGGTATCGTTCCGCGTACGTGATGCAGAGCAGGTGGGATTGTTCCTGCAAAATCTGCAAATCGTGTCCTTTGCAGAAAGTCTGGGTGGTGTCGAGTCATTGTGTACGTATCCGGCGACGCAAACTCACGCCGATATCCCGCAAGAAGTCAGAGAGCATGTCGGTGTTTGTGATCGATTGTTGCGACTGTCGGTTGGCATCGAGCATCCAGATGATGTCGTAGCCGATTTGTTTCAGGCCTTGAATGCTAGTTTGGTCGTAGGAGGGAGTGTACGATGAATTTTGCAACCAAGCTCCTCCACGGTTCGACTTGCATTGACCCGTTCACAGGTGCGTCGTCGGTTCCAATTTATCAGGCTTCCACGTTTCATCAGGCTGATATCGATCAGCCAGGTACATTCGATTATGCCAGATCAGGCAATCCGACCAGGCAGGCTTTGGAGGAAGCCATTGCGTCTCTGGAGGGAGGCTCACGCGGTTTCGCGTTCTCATCTGGCATGGCTGCCATTTCCAGCGTGTTCATGTTGTTTTCAGCTGGAGACCATGTAGTAGTGGCGGAAGATGTATACGGTGGCACGTTTCGGTTTTTGACCAAGGTATTGTCGAGAATGGGCATCTCCGTTACGTTCGTGGATGCAACAGATACAGAAGCCGTTCGTGCGGCCATTACACCGGCAACGAAAGGGGTTTACCTGGAGACCCCCTCCAATCCCACCTTAAAGGTGACAGATATTGCAGCGGTTTCTCGTATCGCGAAGGAGCACGGCTTGCTCGTCATTGTCGATAATACATTCCTTACACCGTATTACCAGCGGCCATTGGAGCTTGGCGCAGATGTGGTCATTCATAGTGCAACGAAGTTTATCGGAGGGCATAGCGACGTCGTGGCAGGTCTGGCTGTGACCAGAGAGGCTGCGTTAGGGGAACAGCTCTACTTTATCCAGAATGGCATGGGAGCGATTTTGGGTGTGCAGGACTGCTGGCTCGTAATGCGTGGGCTCAAAACATTGAAAGCCCGACTGGATGTCAGTACGAAAACAGCCGCGAGCTTGGCTGACTGGTTGTCTTCGCATCCACAGGTAAGCCGAGTCTACTATACAGGACTGGAGGATCATCCCGGTCACCTGATTCAAACACAACAAGCGACCGGTCATGGGGCTGTTCTTTCTTTTGATGTAGGGAGCCGCGAGCGAGCAAAAGCGTTGTTTGATCGCGTAAAATTGCCGATTGTGGCTGTCAGCCTCGGGGCAGTGGAAACGATTCTCTCCTACCCAGCTACGATGTCACATGCAGCGATGCCTGCTGAGGAAAGAGCTGCAAGGGGAATAACAGATGGTTTGATCAGGCTGTCAGCTGGTTTGGAGGATTTCGATGACTTGGTGGCAGATTTGAAGCAAGCTTTGGATCATTTGCCATCTGAAGCACCAGTCCATAAAGAAAAAGAGGTATTCTCCCGGGCTTAAATTCGGGGGATACCTCTTTTCTTTTAAGGTGTTCCTGTACGATTTACGTTGATCTTGTTTTGTCCTTGTGGCTCTTTGTGCATGCGTTTTTCTTTTACTTGAGCAGGTGTTTCTTCGCGAGGCTGCACACTGCGCGGTAGTTGCGGTATGATCCGACCTACGATATCCGCTAACTCTTCCGTAATTCCGGCAACAGGATGACCGCGGCGAATATCATCTCTCATCTCCCGTAACCGTTGTACGACGGCGGGGTCTGCGGTTACGACAGCGTTCGCTCCTTGAGGGTCTTCTTTCAGTGCCTCCGCAACCGTATACTTAATGACGCCGACTTCTGGGCGATCCAGATTCGGGTCCACAGTAATACCGACTACGGCATATTTGCCCAAGACCACAGCAGTCGCGCTGTGTACTCTTTTCACACGTGTTGCCAGTTGGACCAGACGATCAGCGGTAGCTTGCGAAGATTGATTATAAGCAGGCTTAGGAGCTGTTTGCTGAACGCGTTGAGTATGAGTGGCATGCTTCGGCTGTGCAGCCTGATTCGCCGGTGGTTTATTGCCCGACATGCATGCTGTAAGCAACAAGCTAAAACCGAGGCAGAAGATCATGATCCGTTTCACAGGCATTCTCCCTTTCCCAGTATTGCCTTCCTTCGTGAGGAGGGCAGGGTTACAAGTATTTTGTTCTGGGCTGCCCATTTTCATTCTGCCAATGGGTCGTCTATCTCTGTCTACCTGAACATAGACTGTAGTACATCACGTCGCCGCATTTGAGCATCCCTCCAAAAATTGCATAAGGTATTTAAGAAGGGGAATAGGAGGCGAGATTTTGAAGAAAATCTACGTACTGGACACAAACGTACTCCTGCAAGATCCTAGGGCGATGTTTTCTTTCGCTGACAATGAAATTGTCATACCAGCTGTCGTATTAGAAGAAATCGATTCCAAAAAGCGGTACATGGATGAAATTGGTCGCAATGCTCGGTACGTATCTCGGCTCTTTGACAGTTTTCGTGAGCTGGGGCAATTGCACACTGGCATTACCCTAGAAACAGGCGGGTTGTTTCGGGTGGAACTGAATCATTCCTCTTTCCACCGCCTTCAGAAACAATTCACGGAAATGAGCAATGACAACCGCATTTTGGCGGTTGCACTAAACTTACAGGAGGAGGAAAACGGAAAACCACAGCCAAGACCAGTCATTTTGGTAAGTAAGGATGCTCTCATGAGGGTCAAGGCTGATGCATTGAATATTTCCGCAGAGGATTTTCTTTCGGATCGAGTTGTGGGGGAGTTCTCCAGTATTTACCCGGGATATCAGAAGATGATGGTAGCGTCCGACATCATCAAGACTTACTACGCGACAAGAAAGCTGCAGCTGGCCTCCTGCTTTCCACGCTATCGCTTTTACCCTCATCAATTTTTAGTGCTGAAGGATGAATGTAACCCATCTATTTCAGCGATTGGAAAAGTCGACTCGGACGGAAAAATGTTAGAAATGCTTGTGTCAGATGATGATCCGATTTGGGGCATCCGAGCCCGTAACGTGCAGCAACGGATGGCGACCGAATTGCTGCTGCGAGATGATATTCCTTTAGTAACCATGACCGGGAAGGCCGGTACAGGAAAAACCTTGCTGGCATTAGCAGCGGGCCTGCTGCAAATCGAGGACCAGCAAAAATACAAAAAACTGTTAGTGGCAAGACCTATCGTTCCGCTTGGAAAAGACATCGGTTATTTACCCGGCGAAAAAGAAGAAAAGCTTCGACCGTGGATGCAGCCGATTTATGATAATTTGGAATATTTATTTAACACAAAGCGCCCAGGTGATCTCGATAAAATTTTGGCAGGCATGGGTAGTTTGCAGGTGGAAGCTTTGACGTATATTCGTGGGCGCTCCATCCCAGAACAATTTATTATCATTGATGAAGCCCAAAACTTGACAAAGCATGAAGTGAAGACGATCCTGACGAGGGTGGGGGACGGTTCGAAAATTGTGCTAATGGGTGATCCTGAGCAGATCGATCATCCGTATCTGGATGAGAGCAACAACGGTTTAACCTACGTGGTAGAAGTATTTAAAGATCAAAAGCTAGCTGGACATATCCAGTTGGAAAAAGGCGAACGGAGTGTGCTCGCACAGCTGGCCGCAGATTTATTGTAAAGAAGATGTATGAAAAACTGGGAGGAGGTCATACTATATTTGTCGAGCCCGATGATTCATGTA
Source organism: Brevibacillus sp. NPDC058079 (assembly GCF_042885155.1). NCBI lineage: Bacteria > Bacillati > Bacillota > Bacilli > Caryophanales > Paenibacillaceae > Brevibacillus > Brevibacillus sp. NPDC058079. The sequence goes on along the minus strand of NZ_JBHVSO010000002.1, from coordinate 471,761 downwards.
AGTAAACGGCGAAATGCCTTGCAGGAGGCGAAGATCCGTGGATAATCATGATCAAGCAATCGACGAAAGTCGTATGGAAATACACCGATTCCTTTAGCTACTTTTCTCTACGATGGAGGTTGAAGAGCCAAAGAGAATAACCGGTAGAACCCCATAAGCAATTCGGGCTCGACAAGGACCGCTCCTCATTGGAGCGGTTTTCATTTTTTGCATATTCGGAGGCAAAAAGAAAAACGCGGATAAGATTTTCCGCGTTTTTGTCTGATTTACTTATTTAGCAGCTGCGATCGCTTTTCGCAATGACGAAATACATCCGATGTGCATTCCTTCATGGAAAAGAGTGAAGACCATCATTTCCCCATAAGTATGCATAGTGCCTTTGTCGCCTAGTTCAAACGGTTTTGGCAATGGATCATTCAATCGGGCATGCAATTCTTCTTTGATTCGCACATGCTGTTCCTTTAGCTCGGTAGCTAAGGCTTCGAGGGAAGGCCCTTCTTTTTGCCAATCAGCAGGCTTGGTTCCTGGAGCGAACATGGCTGCGTAATGCGGAGGACATTTCATTCCTTCTGGTCCGAAGAGCAAGTAATCTTGTGTCAGAAGAATATGACCAATATTCCAGCGAATGTTGTTATTAAAGCCAACTGGAACCACCTCTGCTTCTTCCTCGGTTATTTCCGTCAATCTCGCCAAAAACATTCCGCGAATCAAGTCGTACTGATTCCATACAAAAGAAAAGTCCTGCATAGCAATCCCTGCCCTTCCTCATATTTACATGCAACAACATGTTACCGCATAAACGGCAAAGGGGAAATATACAAACTGCAAAAAAATTTGCAAGTTGTCCCTCCAACTCCATACATATGTACAAAGGAGGGGAGCATGATGGTTACGTTGGATTCATCTATTTCTTTTTTGATTTATATAACAGCGGTGTCCAGCGCGGCAGCAGGTGTAACGGAAGCATTTAAATCAGTCATTCCCTTTTTGGCGACGGACTATGAGGCGAAAGAAAATTGTTGGGAGGATCAGTATCACGCTGCTCGATTGATGCATTACAAGCGCTTTTTCAATTTGGTAATTTCCGTATTGGCTGCTGGTGTCATTTTTGGCATGCTTGGTCTGGATCCGGCTCTCATTTTAACTGGTTCAGAATCCGCTTATGTAAAAAATTCGTGGCAGTTAGGAACCTGGATGTGGGGAATTGTTGCGGTGTTTGGCTCGCCTTTTTTCGCATCACTCCTCAAAATACTAGAGAGCTTCAAACAATCGGTGGATAGCAATCTGCCGCCTAATCGACCGCGCCGCAAAGTCAGCGGCACACGAGAATAACCTCGTCTCCCTATGGTTGCCCGATGCTTGCCGGATACGCTAAGATAACCAAAAGAGCGGTAGCAAAGGTGGGCACAGCTGAATGATGTGGAAATGCTTGCGAATGACTGCGTTTTGGGTGTTGACAGTAGTTGTCTTGGTGGCATGTTCGGCCCAGTCGGAACCAACTGCTACATTTGACCCCGAAAATCAAAAGGAATATGGAGTAAACGGCATTTATCTCGGACAGAACATAAAAGAAGCGATGGATATTTTGAAGCCGACAAAAGCTGATTTTATGGATATGGTGACAAGACAAAGCTACACAGTAGAGCAGATGGCGCAGGGTGCGGGAGATGCAGTGATGGGCATGCTGCTAATTAACCAGACCCAGATGATGATCAAAGTCCACAAAGGTGAATTAACATCGATCATGCTGGGAGGAGTTCCCCGTGAGGACGCGCAAAAATTCAAAACATATCGAGGACTCGCCATGTTTGATAGTGCTGAGCAGCTAGAGAAGCTGTACGGCATAGGAAAAGGCGAACAAGAAGTGGTATATGAAGGCAGCAAATACACCGCCAATTTTGGTCTTGTGGACAATCAAGTGGTGTGGTTCCGATTTGATCGTAAATCATCGTAAAAAGGAGAAGGGAGTCCTCTTATCAGGAACTCCCTTTTTGCATGGAAAGGATTCATTTAGTCGGATGGTGCCAAACGAGTTTCACTTGATAAGCCTTCGCGATTCCTTCTGCCAGTGGAATCAAGCTCTGATCGATCAGGTAGGCTTCGGGTTGGTGTGTATTTTCGGGTATCACGCCTAGAACATGCTCGCGGAGTTGCTCCATAGCAGCCCACTGATCTTCTGATTGGGATGGAGCTCCGAGCGTTACGATAGCAACTTGATCTGCATATACATACAAATGTTCATTTTGGGATAAAAAACCGATATCATCGAGTTGATCAATTGTGGTTGCAGACGGGAGCAGCAATAGGGAAAAGGCATCGCCTAACATGTTGGACTTCTCCAAAATGGTTTCTAGCTTCTCCTGTTCAGCTTGATGCTCTACAATAAAAAGCAGTTTGTCCCGATCAAAGACATTGACATGATCTCCGATTTTATGTATGACTTGAGCATAGAAGCCAGGGAGCTTCCCGGCTGGTACATTCAGTTCAATTCCGTACATATGGCGCATGTCATACCCCCATGTTTGCAAGCGTGTTTTTTCTATCGTATCAAAAAATCAAGGAGGTTTCCTATGACGAATCAAAATCTTACCATTGAATCTTATGCATTGGGAGCATTTCAAACCAATGCGTATGTGGTGACAAACACCGATACCAACCAAACCATTGTGATTGACCCAGGCATGGAGCCAGATCAGTTGCTCCGCGCACTCGAGAATAAAAATGTTGTTGCCATTCTTCTGACCCATGCCCACTTGGATCATATTGGTGGTCTCAACCAAGTAAGAGAATTGACCAAAGCACCTGTTTACATTCATCCACTGGAGCAGGACTGGCTCACGAACCCTGATCTCAACGGATCTCGACGCTGGAATCTGCCTGAACTCATCGTATGTGAGCGGGCCGAGCACGAGTTGGAGGATGGTCAGACGCTGGAATTGGCAGGTTTTCACATTCAGGTTTTGCATACGCCAGGTCATTCACCAGGCAGCTGTTCCTTTGTAATTGGCCAGCACTGCTTCGGTGGTGACGTTCTGTTTAACCAGAGCATCGGGCGTACGGATCTCTTCGGAGGAGATTACGAGACACTGATGATCAGTATCCAGGATAAACTGTTTGAGCTCGATGATGAAACCATTGTTTATCCAGGACATGGACCGAAGACGACGATCGACTATGAGAAAACGTACAACCCGTTTGTCACAGGCATGCTTCGTTAAATCACTTCATCATTCTTTATAAAGGTTGGGAGAGGATTTTGTCAGCTGGTGGAGAAAAGGAAGGGGGTTACCATTTACTAAAGGAGCTATTCATTATGAAGCGAACATGGAAATGGGCACTCATTCTCGTTATCGCCTGCACGAGTCTGGTTGGGTGTGCGGCACCCATCGCCCAAGCAGATAAGACGAACCAAGCTCCCAACGTGAAAGCGCCTGATCCCGAAACACCACCGCAGACAGCGCCCAATCATCAGGAGACACAACCTCCGCCTTTGCCATCAAGATTTCCGGAACAGCGCATCTCCCTTCTTGCCGTTGGGGATATCATGATGCATCAGGAGCAGTTGGATGCCGTTTGGGACCCAGCGACGAAAAGTTATGATTTTAAACGATTCTTCCCGAATGTCATCCCGATGTTCCGCGAGGCAGACTGGGTCATCGGCAATCTTGAGACAACGATGAGCGGTAGCAAGGAAAAATACTCAGGCTATCCGATGTTTAATTCTCCTGAGTCGCTTGCACATACGTTGAAGGAAATTGGATTTACTGCGGTATCGACAGCGAATAACCATTCGATGGACCGCAAAGAACAAGGGGTTCTGCAAACCATCAAATATCTCGATGAAGCCGGTCTTCCGCACACGGGAACGTTCGCAAGTTCCGAGGATCGAGATGAGCCCTTGTTGTTGACCAAGGACGGATTCACACTAGCCTTGCTATCGTATACGTACGGAACGAATGGAATCGCGATTCCAGAAGGCAAGCCGTATCTGGTCAATCTGATTTCGCCTGCGCTGATGAAAAAAGACATCGCACGGGCAAGAGAAAAAGGAGCCGATCTGGTTGCAGTAGCGCTTCATTTCGGAAATGAGTATCAACGCATGCCCAGTCCTGAACAAATCAAGAGCGCCGAGCAAGCTCTAACATTTGGAGCGGATTTGATTTTGGGTGCGCATCCACATGTGGTACAACCTTATGAATGGAAGACGGTTACCCTCGAAGATGGACGTCAACACAAAGGACTGATCACCTACTCTTTGGGTAATTTCATCTCTGCGCAGCGTTGGGACTACAAGGATGTTGGCGCTATCCTGAAGCTCGTGCTGTACAACAATGAGTCAGGAGAGGCCAGCATCGAAAGTGCTGAAATGATTCCGACTTACGTTCATTTTTATCGGAAAAATAACAAGCGCAACTATGTCATTTACCCGGTGTCAGAAACATTGGAAAAGCTGAAGCAGGGACAGAAATACCCTACGCTGACGAAAGAAGCTATCCAGTACATGACACAATTGCAGAAGGAAATGCCGGCTCATGTCAATAAGGTTGTCTCCAAGAAAAAAGCCAGCTAATGAATAGCTGGCTTTACTTCTTTCCGAATCCAAATGGAAGATTGAATTGTAACTGGAGTTTTAATTCTTCGTCCATCAGCGTGATGCCTTGCACTTGGATATTGGGGGAGATCAGCTCCGGATAAAATCCGAGATCGTACGCTTCCTCCATTTCCTCCACGGTCGATTGAGGCAAGGCAAAGCCGTCAAAGTACAGCTCGGTAATGTGGAATTTGAGTTGGGTAGGAGAGACGAGCTCATAGTTACCAACGAGCTTTAGCTCCATCTGATCATAGGTGCCTTCCACGGTTAGCTTGTTATCCTCAAAAGAGAAATGGGATTGTTTGAACAAGGCGTCTTTCTCTATCAAAAAATTGTTGAAGTCAGTCTGGTTGATGGTTAACGTATGCTTGAGGAGACCTTCCGACTGAATTCGATCGGGCGTCGCCAACTCGGGAACTTGAACCATGATCTGCGCGAGCATTCCGAAGAAGGTCTGGAAAGCGGGCAAACCACGTTTTTCCCAGTCTAAAATCAAGTGATTCATCATGGATTCCACAACCGTCGGGTCATCCAGTTTTTGTACGTTTTTTTCTTTTTCAGTGGCGACGGCGAGCATCTCTGCTAATTGAAGCTCGTATTTTTTTCGCAGCGTTTGAAGTTGGTCCAATCGATTCTTTTTGTCGGTTTGCATCGCGGTGAGCTTGGTGCGCTCAGTATGATAGGACTCTAGTCGAGACATGTCACGCTCGTACAAGATCTCGTAGAAGTCGTACATCAATAAGAACTGATTGAAATTTTCCGCATTTAATAGTAACGTCAGAAGATTAGTACGCTCGCCCATGTAATAGGCCCGCGCTACCTCACCGGCCCGACGTTGTGTCGCTTCCATCACCAGCTTTTGCCGTTGCAAATCGAGATCCATTTGAGCGATTTCCCCGTATGTCTGCGTCTCTTCTTCCTTGAGTAAGATGAGGGTTCGCTCCAGCTCTTTTTGTGTAAAATGCTGCTGCAGGATGAGCTGCTCCAAAGGAGTAGAGGGCTCTTCCTGGGCGAACACCGTCGTCAGTGGACATACAAGTAGGAACAAGACGAGAAGAAATTTGCGCATGATTTCACCTTTTGCTTTTGCCTTTCCATATTGTATGCTTCTTTTCGTATTATAGCCTTATCTAGTTGAATTTGGATAGCAGGAGAAGAGCTTATGACGATGATTGAACTGATTCGCGAAGAAATAGCAAGCCAACCAGGGAAAGCGATTACGTTCGCGCGCTTTATGGAGTTGGCCCTCTATCATGACACTTTTGGATATTATATGGTCGAACAACCCAAAGTAGGCAAAGCGGGAGATTTTTATACGAGTGCATCGGTGCATCCTGTCTTTGCGGAAACAATCGCAGATGCAGTCTTGGCATTATGGGAGAAGGCGGATATCACTTCGCCTGTGCTCGTTGAGATCGGTGGGGGAACCGGAGCTGTTTGCCGTCACCTGCTGGAGCGCGTCCGTGAGAGCAGGCCAGAGGTATACAAAGAGCTGACGGTCATTTTGATAGAGGCGAGTCCGTATCACCGGAAAATGCAGCAGGAGGCGCTCCAGTGGCACGAGGGTCCGAAGCGTTGGTATTCTTCCGTGAATGAAGCTGCCAAGCATGAAAAAATAGAAGGGGTTATTTTCTCGAATGAATGGCTGGACGCATTTCCGGTACATATAGTGGAGAAAACCAGATCCGGCTGGCAGGAAGTGTGGGTGCGTGTTGGTGAGGACGGGCTGGAAGAGTATCTAGGGGAGATGACACCAGCTCTAGGGGAATATTTGCGTGAGCTGAACTTGAAGCTGCCAATCGGAATGCGGATCGAGATAAATATGGCGATGGAGCAAGCTGCACAAGAAGTTTCCGGCCTATTGAAAAAAGGGTTCGTCATCACGATTGATTACGGTGATCTGCAAGAAGAGCTTTACCATCCCAGTCGAAAAAACGGAACACTGATGTGCTACCATCGTCATCAGGCTCATACGAATCCGTATATCAACATAGGTGAACAAGACTTGACGACACATGTGAATTTTTCTGCGTGGAAGCAGCATGGAGAAAAGGCGGGTTTACGGGAAATAGACTATATGAGACAGGATCGGTTTTTGATGCGGAATGGCTTGCTTCATAAAGCGGTCGCGCATATGGATACAGACCCTTTCACGAGCGTTGCGATGAAACGGAATCGAGCGATCCAGCAGTTGATTGATCCTGCTGGCTTGGGTGGGCGTTTTTGGGTCATGGTCCAAGAGAAAGGCACCCGGGAGTAAAAGAAGAGGAGAACACAAAAAAAGATGCTCATGGCGAGCATCTTTTTTCTTACATGATCAATTGTAGAAAAGCGTGTTCTTGTGGGCCAACAGGCATCACGAAGAATGTGTAATACGTGAATCCAACAAAAGACAGGAACATGAAGCCGAAGAAAATGTTTAGGTATACTCGTTCAGTCAGGTTCATGTAGCTCAGCGCTACGAAGAAAGCAGTCAAACTGAAGAAGATGAGCGCCATCGGGTACAATTCTGCCCAAAACGCCATCAACGCGATCACGATGGTCCAGAAACCAAGAACGCGATACATACGATCCATTTTTTGTCCCCCCTTTTTGCCTCGATCGGTAAGATTTACAAGATTCCTCCCCCATTATATAGGACAGGTGAACACGTGTAAACGATAAAGGTATGACGGATTGTTGTCACCCGGGGAGGAGAGACTGGACTTGCGGTGCTAATACTGAATCACCGTATAGTTGCAGGATTGGCATCCGCGAATTTTGGAATCATCCTCACGTAATTCAATGTTCCCCAAGTACGTTTCGAATATTCCCATCAACAGAGCGTTGTGCATCTGGCATACGGCATTCGGATATTTTTTTGCGCTGTCAGAGAAGGTGCAATTATTTACGCGAAAACGCAGCTTTCCTTCGTCCATTGCTTCGATGTCTGGTTTCAATCCCTGAGCCACGACAATCCGATGGACCAGGTCCAATTTTTCTTCCATAGAGGCTATTTCTAGATTGATTCCGCTTTGGACAACCGCCCGTTTTGCCATCTCTGTTCCAATGCGATGTCCCATTTTAATTAGAGCGGCTTCGCCAGCTTCGCCGAGCGAGAGCAGGCTTTCAATCGCGATATCGGCCAACAGCTGATAATCACGAGGAGGGAATTGCAGACTCACAACCTGTTCAGACAGTGAGTACAACCGACTGGGACGTCCTCCCTTACCACTTTTGTCTGTAACAGCAGTGAGTAAATTCACGTCCTCTAACTTCGTCAAATGCAAGCGTGCCACATTAGGGTGGATAGAGAAGTGATCAGCTATATCCTGAACCGTGATGGGATCTTTACTGTAGGCGACAAATTGGTAAATGGAAAAACGGGTGGGGTCAGCTAAAGCACTGGTTAACTTTTGCGCATCGTGGTCCATGCCGATACCCCTTTCTCAAAACAATCTCCATAAGATCAAATTCAAAAAGTCGTCTTTTCAGCACCGAGAAAGTGGTGAGAACCTGAAAAAGGAGGAGCAGAGTGTAGGGGACCTACATGAGCACCGGACTTTGAAGGTGAACGCCTCTTTCGATGTTGCCCAAGCTTTCAGGACTCCTTCGTGATCAAAAGACGACTTTTTGAACAATCTCCATAAGTGTATCCCATTTTGTGTTACTTGTTAAGGTAGCAGTGTGCTACAACAGCATATCACACGAATTTTCATCTAGTTTTTAAATTAACTACTATTGACATAGTGTTAATGAAGCAGTAAAATCCAAAGTAAGGAAAGAAAATTTATTGACTAACTTTTTGTAAGAGATTAAACGAAACATCAAGAACTACAAATGGTAAGACTTTTATAGATGAAATCACTCGTGATAGATGAGATGGAGGGGTAACAAATGGCCGTTGCTGAACGTACACAAACACAAAAATTAACGTTTTTCACTTATCCTAGCTGCACATCCTGTCGCAAAGCGAAGGCATGGCTGGCAGAAAACGGAGTGAATTACGAAGAGCGTCACTTGTTCAAAAATCCACCGACAGCGGAAGAACTGTTGGATATTATCAAAATGACTTCAAATGGCTTGGATGAGATCCTGTCGATGAGAAGTCAGCGTTTTAAAAACCTGGATGTCGATGTTAATGATATGTCTGTGAAGGAGCTGCTCGAAATGCTTAGTGAAGAGCCTCAGCTTTTGAAGCGTCCGATCCTGACTGACGGTGAAAACCTGATCGTCGGATTCAATTCTTCCGCCATGAAAAATCTGCTGTCCTAATGAAGAGGGGGGAAAGACCTCCTCTTTTTTGTTTGTCCATCGAAAGGTAAAATAAAGCCACAAGCTGATAAAAGGTGGGTGTTTTTATGGAGACCTTGCTTTTGCAAAAACAGGACGGTATCGTAACGATCACATTAAATCGACCTCATGTACATAATGCGATCAGCGTGGAGCTGGTTGACGAACTGCATCAGGTCTTACGAGACTGCCAAGCCGATCCTGAGGTAAAGGTTCTGATTGTGACGGGGACAGGCAGAAGCTTTGTTTCCGGAGGCGATCTGAATCAGTTTATTGCAGCGCGCGGTTTTGAACAGGCGCATCCTTTGCTCAGTAAAGTAACAGGGCTTTTGTCCGCCATTGATCAGTATTCGAAACCGGTGATTGCCATGATTAACGGTGCAGCGGTCGGAGGTGGCTGTGAGTTTGCGGGCGCGTGTCATTTTCGTTTTGCCAGTGACCGGGCGACCTTCGGGTTTGTACAAATCAGCATGCATATTACAACAGGCTGGGGTGGAGGAAGTCGGCTGTTGGACTTGCTGCCAGAGTCAAAAGCACTCGCTCTCCTGTTGACTGGTGACAGATTGCGTGCAGAGGAAGCCAAGTCCTACGGCTTTGTTGACGAGGTATATACAGAAGAGAAGCTGCATGAGGAAGTATATCGTTTTGCTCGAAAAATCGCTGCCCAGCCGCTAACTGGCATTGAGGCGTATATGAAGGTTTTGCAGTGGAAGCGTATGGGCATTCCACAAGAAGAACGAATCCGGCGCGAAGTGAGTCAATGTGCGCATCTTTGGGGTAGCCCTGAACACGTCACCGTAGTGGAAAGCTTCCTGACAAAGCGCCCCACGTCCTGATCGATGTAGTCCTTTTCGTTTAAACATTTATTTGCTTGGACATACTTTTTCTAGTAGAAAGCGATTCTACAAGAGTAGGGAAAAGCATAGGATGAATTACATCATCCTTTTTAAAGGTAACGGGAGGGACTCATATGGTAGCTTCCAGACAAGACGCATGGACCGAAGATGACGATCTAGTGTTGGCGGAAGTCACCTTGCGCCACATACGCGAAGGCGGCACACAGCTTGCTGCATTTGAAGAAGTGGGTCAAAGGTTAGGAAGGACAGCAGCTGCGTGCGGCTTCCGCTGGAACAGTTGCGTACGCAAACGGTACGATGCGGCTATTTCGATTGCGAAAAGCCAAAGGCAGCAGCTGAAAAAGCTCGGGAGGATTCAAGCATCGCCTCCTGTGGTGGCTGAGGTCGAGGTCGTCACATTGCACACAAAACGATCTGAAACACCAGTAGCAGAGGTACAAAAGTACGCGGATGTAGAGGAGCAGCAGATTGAAGCAGTCATTCGCATGCTCGGCAATCAAAAAGAAATGACTCGTCGTTTGCGACAATTGGAACAAGAGTTGGAAGGAAAAGAGTTGGAGTTAAAAGAATTGAAAGAAGCCCACGAACGCGCTAGAAAAGAGCTGGATCAGGTTCAGGGGGTCAATGATGACTACCGTGCCTTGGTACAGATCATGGAACGTGCACGTAAGCTTGCTTTTTTACAGGAAGAGGATTCCAACAAAGCGATCTTCAAAATGGATGAAAACGGAAATTTGGAGCGCGTGGAAAAATAAGCGCGAGGCATGAAAAAAGAAGCGGTCATTGATCCGCTTCTTTTTGTTTACGCATTCATTTGTCGTTCATGTTGGGAAAGGAAGAGCTAGTCTTGCAGCTCTACGCTCTCTGGCAACCATACGTACGGGTTTTCACCACGGTCACGCATGAGGTTGTATTTCACAGGCGTGAAGCCCATTTTCAACCAAAAATCGTCTGCGCGACAGCGGGAGTTGGTTTTAATAGGAGCTCCAAAGCTCTTCGCGTGGTTGACCAAAGCAGTACCGTAATCTTTGTGACGGTAGTCGGGCAGGACCTCGAGCTTCCACAGCTCGTAATAGTCTTGCGCAGGTTGGAAGTAACGATCGTATTTCCCGTCAATTTTGTAGAGGCTCATACGTGCTACCATAAGATCGTTGTCATAAATACCGTAAAATGGAGATTCCGAATCGTTTTCCACGATGTTCGCCTCCAGGTCTTCCTTCATAGAAAGCTCCTCCAGGCCAAATTCGCGAAACTTCTGGAATTCCTCCAGTGTCTTATAGTTGATTTGCAAACGTCTTACTTCAAACATGGTTAGCCACTCCTCTCACAGCTCTTTGCCTTGGCCACCTTTTGGCCCCGCCCCTTTATTATACACGATGATTGGCTTTTCCGAAGTGTTTTTCTTTTTTTATTGGAGGGATTGTCAGGAAATGATTTCGCTTCCTTGGAAAAATTTAAAATTTCATCCTAGAACTATGATCATTCTCGTGGCAAAATAGAAAGTAGCATCACATGATACAAACCAGGCAAACAATTTGGAAGCGCTTACGGTTGTAGTCGGTTTGTCAAAGAGGGGAGCGTTGCCATGAACAAGGTATTAATCGCAAACCGTGGTGAGATTGCCAGACGAATTATCCGTACATGCAAGGCAAGAGGAGTGGCTACGGTTGCTGTCTATTCGGATGCAGACAAGGATCTGCCGTTTGTTCGTGAAGCAGATGAGTCAGTCCATATTGGTCCACCACCTGTACCACACAGCTACCTGAACGTAGAGGCCATTCTTGCAGCAGCAAAAAGCACCGGTGCCGATGCCATTCATCCAGGCTACGGTCTTTTGTCAGAAAACGAATCTTTTGCCCGTCGCGTTCTGGAGGAAGGTCTTGTTTTCATTGGTCCAACCCCAGAGGTCATCGGTCAAATGGGTGACAAGCTGACTGCCCGCCATATTATGGAGGCTGCGGGAGTACCAGTCGTTCCAGGGTGCGAACAGGCTATCGATTCTCCTGATGAAGCAGCTGTCATCGCGATGTCCATCGGATATCCGGTGATGCTCAAGGCCAGTGCTGGCGGCGGAGGAATCGGAATGCACATTTGTCGAGACGAGGCCGAGCTGCGTCAAGCCTACCAATCGGCGAAAGGTCGCGCAAAAGCGTATTTTGGTAACGATGCGATGTACATGGAGAAGTACGTGGAACGTCCGCGTCACATCGAAGTACAGGTCGTTGCCGATCAGCATGGAAACGTCATCCACTTATTAGAACGGGAATGCTCCATACAGCGCAGACATCAAAAGGTGCTCGAAGAAAGCCCTTCGCCCTTTTTGGACACAGCAACGAGAGAGCTTCTGTGCGATGCAGCGGTAACAGCAGCGAAAGCAGTGGGCTATTCGGGTGTTGGAACGGTTGAATTTATCGTAGATGAACAGAAAAACTTTTACTTCTTGGAAATGAATACACGCTTGCAAGTGGAGCATCCCGTGACGGAAGAAATGACGGGCATTGACCTTGTGTCGCTCCAACTGGACATTGCTGATGGTCACCCGCTGTCGATCAAGCAAGAGGACGTAAAGGCTCTGCGCCACGCGATTGAGCTGCGTGTCTATGCGGAAGACCCTGTCACCTTCCTGCCATCGCCAGGGACGATTACGTTGTACCAACCACCTTCATTCGAACATGTACGAATTGATGATGGGGTAGAGACAGGTACGCAGGTGACTCCTTTTTACGACCCGATGATTGCAAAGGTCATTGTATCGGGGGAGACAAGAGAAGAGGCTGTGCAACAAGCGCAGAAAGCTATGGATCATTTTCTGATTACTGGTATTAAAACGAACATTCCGTTTTTGCAAGAAGTATTACAGGACGAACAATTCCGAGCTGGTAACTATACGACATGGTTCGTTACTGAGCGTGGAGCAGCGTCAAGCACGGAAAAACGCTAAGCTAATAAAAATGATATGCAAGGGAGAGGACCATCCATGAAACAAGTAGCAGCCAATATGGCAGGAACCGTTATTAATGTCCTGGTGCAGCCTGGTGATGAGATCAATGAAGGACAAGACGTTCTTGTACTGGAATCGATGAAAATGGAAGTTCCTGTACAGGCTCAAGCCTCAGGCAAGGTTGTGGAAGTAAAAGCGAATATTGGCGATTTTGTCAACGATGGCGATATCATTGTCGTTTTGGAATAGGATTAGAATACTTCTAAACTGAGCGACCGCTAGGCAAGGAGGTGACTTGTTGTGCGTGTGCAAATCGTGGAGGTCGGTCCTCGTGACGGGCTGCAAAATGAGAGTGTGATCGTTCCGGCAGCAGCAAAAATCGCGCTGATTCATAAGCTGATGGCAGCAGGCTTGAAGCGAATAGAAGCAAGTTCGTTTGTGAATCCGAAATGGATACCGCAATTGGCGGATGCAGATGAGGTCTTGCAGGGAATCAATCGCAGCCAAGAGGTAACGCTTAGCGCATTGGTTCCAAATATTCGCGGCCTGGAGCGGGCGCGTCAATGCGGACTGACAGAGATTGCCCTGTTCATGTCTGCTTCTGAAACGCATAATCAAAAAAATATCAATAAACGGATAGAAGACACGTTTCCGATCCTGCGGGAGGCTGCCCAGGAAGCACTGGCTCTCGGGATGAAAGTTCGCGGATATATCTCAACGGTGTTCGGTTGTCCGTACGAGGGAAACGTTCCGTTGGACAATAGCCGCAGGGTGACAGAGGCGCTATTGGAAATGGGAGTGTACGAGATTTCTCTAGGGGATACGATAGGGGTTGCAACACCGAAGCAGGTTCATGAGGTTTTTGGAGAACTTGTGAAAGATGTTACGAACGAGCGCTTAGCCGCCCATTTCCACGATACGAGAGGAACTGGATTGGCGAACGTAGCAGCAGCGCTGGATGAAGGAATCCGGATCTTTGACAGCTCAATCGGCGGCCTCGGTGGATGCCCGTATGCCCCAGGAGCTGCCGGTAACATTTCGACTGAAGATTTGGTTTACATGTTACATGGAATGGACTATGAAACGGGAGTCGATCTAGAGAAGTTGATTGAGGCTGGTGCGTATATTGGGCAGCAGTTGGACAAAGAGCTCCCCTCAAAAGTGCTGCGGGCATCGCTCGCAAGCAAACCAGCTGGATGATCTGTATTTTCCACACATTCGCAAAGAGGGGATAGAATATGACGGTTTCCCTGCAAAGAGAGGGCGCAATCGGTGTACTAACGCTGCAACGGCCAGAAGTTTTTAACTGCCTCAATCTTGAAACGCTCGTGACACTCCGCGGCTTGATCAGTGAAATCAGCCATGATCGTGACATCCGGACAGTCATTGTGACAGGTGCTGGCGACAAGGCGTTTTGCTCCGGTGCGGATTTAAGAGAGCGGCGCTCAATGTCACCACAACAAGTCGAAGTATATATCCAAACGATTCGAGATACGTTCACAGAGCTGGAAAAGCTACCGAAACCAGTCATCGCGGCGATTAACGGGCTGGCACTGGGGGGCGGTACAGAATTGGCGTTGGCGTGCGATCTGCGGATCATGAGTGAACATGCCCAGATGGGTTTAACGGAGACATCGCTCGGGATCATCCCGGGTGCTGGCGGAACACAGCGTTTACCTCGGCTGGTTGGAAAAGGCGTCGCCAAGGAACTGATTTTTACGGCAAGGCGTGTATTTCCAGAGGAGGCACTGTCCATTGGGTTGATCAATCGGATTGTTCCCGCTGATCAACTCATGGCGACAGCGATTTCTTTGGCCGAGCAAATTTCAGAGAATGCTCCACTTGCCTTAGCCCAAGCCAAGTTTGCCATCGATTGTGGAGTGGAGGTCGAGTTAGCTAGCGGACTTCAGATTGAGAGCAATGCGTACAAGCTGCTCGTCCCGACGAAAGACCGCCTAGAAGGACTCGTAGCCTTTCAAGAAAAACGAAAACCGATGTACCGCGGAGAGTGACGAGGGGGATTACGCTGATGACCAAACATTTGGAAGACACATTGCACGGAAAAATCGCTCAAGTAGTGCAAGGGGGCGATGCCAAGTATCATGACAAGCTCAAGGAGCAAAACAAGCTGTTCGTCCGCGATCGCCTCAAGCTATTGTTCGATGACGAGTTCATGGTCGAGGATGGGCTGTTCGCGAATGTTATGGCAGGTGATCTGCCGGCGGATGGAGTTGTAACCGCAATCGGCAAGGTAAATGGTCAAACTGTCTGCGTGATGGCCAATGATTCGACAGTGAAAGCAGGGTCTTGGGGATCGCGGACCGTCGAAAAAATTATCCGCATTCAAGAGACAGCTGAAAAAATGCGTGTTCCTCTTCTCTATCTCGTCGATTCAGCAGGAGCGCGTATCACTGACCAATTGGAGATGTTCCCAGGCCGACGGGGTGCAGGGCGAATCTTTTACAACCAAGTGAAGCTTTCCGGCAAAATTCCACAAGTGTGCATTTTGTTTGGACCTTCTGCTGCTGGTGGCGCTTATATCCCAGCTTTTTGTGACATTGTCATCATGGTCGACAAAAACGCGAGCATGTACTTGGGCTCCCCGCGTATGGCGGAAATGGTGATTGGAGAAAAGGTGAGCTTGGAAGAGTTGGGCGGCGCACGCATGCATTGCTCCGTCAGCGGATGCGGCGACGTACTGGCTGCCAATGAAGAAGAAGCGATTCAAGCAGCGCGCAGCTATCTGCGTTTCTTCCCGGCGAACTATACGTTGACGCCGCCGACTGCACTGGCGAAAGCCCCTGTGCCTACAGCGAAGGAAATCACGAGTATCGTGCCGGAGAACCAGAATGCAGCTTTCAATATGCATGATGTCATTACAGCATTGGTCGACGAGGATTCGTTCTTTGAAATCAAAAAGTTATTTGCCCAAGAGCTGATTACCGGATTGGCGAGACTAGATGGCAAGCCTGTTGGAATCATTGCCAACCAACCGCGTGTGAAGGGAGGAGTCCTGTTTGTCGATTCGGCTGACAAGGCGGCTCGATTCATCACGTTGTGCGATGCGTTTTCGATCCCACTCCTGTTCTTGGCGGATGTTCCTGGCTTTATGATCGGGACAGCAGTAGAGCGGGCAGGCATTATCAGACACGGGGCCAAAATGATCTCCGCCATGGCGGAAGCCACCGTACCGAAAATATCCGTCATTGTACGCAAAGCGTATGGTGCCGGCTTGTATGCAATGGCCAGCGCTGCGTTTGAACCAGATGCTTGCCTTGCACTTCCAGGTGCCCAAATCGCTGTGATGGGACCAGAAGCGGCGGTCAATGCCGTGTACAGTAACAAAATTCAGGCGATTGAGGACCCGGCAGAGCGTCAAGCGTTTATTCAGGAAAAACGCAGAGAGTATCAGGAAGACATCGATCTGTACTTACTGGCATCCAACTTGATTGTTGATGCTGTTGTGCCTCCAAGCGAACTGAGACGAGAATTAATCCAGCGCTACGAGGTTTACAAGGAAAAGCGTCACGTTTTTTCGGACAGAAAGCATGCAGTTTATCCCGTATAAATCAGGGTTCAGGCTGTCGTCAAAAGGCGATAGCCTGATTTTTTTTACAGAAAATGTGTAATAACCTAGGAATATTTCGATAATTTCGATCTTTTTTTGTGGCAATCAATTGAACAATCCCGAAAACTCTGTTATTCTTGAAAAATAAGCATTGATTAATGTGGGTGAACAAATGCTGCTAGAACCAAGGAAGTATCAGGTGGTAGTCATAGGTGGAGGGTCTGTCGGGCTGCTGTATGCAGCAAGGCTCGCACTTGCTGGACAACCTGTTACGATTGTTACACGCAGTTCACTCCAGGCGAATCAGCTAAATGAACGCGGGCTCAGCTTTCAAAAGCTTAATGGCGAAACAGTCACTGTTCCCGTCACCGCCAGCCCCATTGAAAAAGGATTGCCTGAAGGGAAGCTGTATCTGTTAACTGTAAAGCAGCCAGATTTGCACAACGTGCTTCCAGCCTTACAAGGGGTAAACCTTGAGGCAAGAGTGATCGCTTTGCAAAATGGCATGGGTCATTACGAATTGCTTCGAACCGTTTTAACGGAGACGCAGTGCTTCTTTGCGATTAATACGGAAGGAGCAAGGAGATTGTCGCCTACAGAAGTCGTGCATACCGGTACAGGTACTTTGCGCGTAGGTTCTTGGGAGACTTCTGATTGCAATGATCCACTGATTCGCACATTTGTCGACTGGGCGATATCAACAGGCATGGAGGCTGTCTATGAAAAGGCAATACAGCCCTTCGCTTGGCGCAAGCTCATCGCAAATGCGCTGATCAATCCGTTAACCGCGCTTTTTGAAATCCCAAATGGTGCTCTCCTCGAAAATTCACATACGCAACAGCTCATGCGTGCTTTATTTATGGAAGCAGCTGCAGTGGCTGCGTATGCCGGACAAAAAATCGAGGATGCAGACTTGCAGGAAATTGTCTCCATTTGCCGAAATACTTCCCGTAATCTTTCCTCCATGCTGCAGGATATAAAGAAGCGCAGACCGACGGAAGTGCAGTCTATCAACGGCTATCTCGTCCAAGTAGGAAAAGAGGCAGGGATTCCGACTCCGCTGCACGAAACCTTGCTTCGCGTTATCCTTCTGAAGTCAGACATGGGAATACGGAAGGAGGGAGGCGACAGTAGATGACCTTTTTGGCGAATGTCTGGGCCTATTTGTGGGGTACGCTGACGGTTGTGCCGTTTCTCGGGTTTCCGCTCGTTTATTTCATCTTGTATGTGACGACGCGGAACAAGAAATTGGCAGGCCGCTTCGCGATAAATATCACGAATCTTTTGGTGATTCGTTCTGCCGTTTCCGCATACGAACTGATCTGGCCCGAGGCTTTTTCCGCTTGGTGGTGGGTATTCTGCTTTTACCTGGTGGTAACCGTGCTCCTTGGGTGGGTACAAATGAAGTGGAAGGGACGGCTCTCCCTCAAAAAGGTAGGATTTTCGGCTTGGCGTTTGTCGTTTCTCTGGTTTGGATTCGTCTACATAGTGCTGTTTACGACCGGAATTATCAAAACGATGGGTGTCGTGTAAAGCACTGTTGATACATATCGTATTTATTCCGATAAGAAAGAAGGTTGGAAATATGCGACTTCCCATCGAGACCATCGGTCACAAGATTCGAATGATTCGGAAAGAACGCGGCTTTACCTTGGAAATTATGGCAGGCAAGACAGGGTTAAGCAAAGGTTTGCTGAGTCAAGTAGAGCGTGGAATTTCGCAGCCGTCGCTTGATTCGCTGTGGAAAATCACCAAAGCTCTGGAGTCACCCATCATTCATTTTTTCGAAGATATTGATCAAAAGCAGGTGCATGTGACTCGCTTGCAAAAACGCAGACAACTGGTCTTTCCTGAATCGACGGGCACTTATTCGCTGCTCTCGATGGGAGGTAGTGCCAAGCTGGGGATGCTGGAAGTGCGACTGATGCCTGGAGAAATGGTTGTCGACAAGTTCGTACAGTCAGAGGGAGAAGAGTGCTTCACGGTCATTACTGGTAGTGTGACAGCGCGCTTCAACGATGAAGAGCATGTATTGGAAGCAGGAGACAGTATTTCATTTGACAGCAGCAAAACACACTCAATCGAAAATACAGGAGAAACGGAAGCGTTGTTAATCTGGTCCGTCACCCCTCCGCAATTTTAATACAAGCGCAAACGAGTCTGTATTACACTTTGACAACCCATTAAAGTGGGTTGTCTTGTTTTTTGTGGCTGTGGAGCATGGTATAATTTTGGATGACCATGGCCCTAAGAAAGGTGAGCTAGCATGAATGTTGAATGTCTCGCGCTTCCATTGGCGAATCCGCTGGCACAGGAGTACCAGCAGCAAAATGCCTCTGCATTACAGTTTTTTGCGCATAATCCCTACCGTGAACAGTCCTACCGAGAACGCGTGGAATGGCTTCAAAGTCAATCCTATCCTCACCGGAACCAGCTCGTGGAAGGCTTATATCATTTTAATAAAGAGATGGGTACTCACCCTGAAGCACTGAAAAATATCGAGTTGCTCAAACAGCCAGACACCTATGTGGTCATTGGCGGTCAGCAAGCAGGAGTTCTGGGTGGACCACTCTATACGGTCAACAAAGCTGTTCATCTGATCCAGGCAGCGAAGAGGCTGTCTGCCGAGCTTCAGGCGAACGTCATTCCGGTGTTTTGGATTGCTGGCGAAGACCATGACATCGATGAGATCGATCATGTGTACTGGGGAGCGGACGATGGGAAGCGCCTACACAAAGAGCGACTGGCTCTGAACAAAAAGGGCCGCCAATCGGCAAGTACGCTACCCTTGGACCCTGAACTGTGTACGCAGTTCCTGGAAAAGTTTTTCCAGGGACAGACAGAGACAGCCGAAACCAAACAGATTCGTGAGTTGCTGACGCAGACTGCAGCAGATTCGCGTACAATCGCAGAGTGGTTTGCCCGCTTGATGGCAAAACTGTTTGGCAGGCACGGTCTTGTTCTGGTTGAATCTTCGTTGCCGATTGTTCGTGAACTGCAGCAACCCATCTTTTCACAGATCATTGAGAACAATGAGCAATTGACGAAGGTGTTGCTACGGGCAGCGGATCGGATTTCAACCGCTGGCTATCCGCTTCAATTGCAAGTGGAAGAGCATCAAGCCAATCTATTCGTCTATGAGGGCGATGATCGATTGCTGCTAGAACGTCACGGGGAGCGCTTTATCAATCGGAGACGTTCTTACAGTCGCGATGAATTGCTCAAGCAGGTTGCAGATTCACCGGAGCGTTTCAGCACAAATGTTGTTACCCGCGGGTTGATGCAGGAGCATCTGTTTCCTACGCTTGCCTTCATTGGAGGTCCGGGCGAGATTGCTTATTGGGCATATTATCGGGAGGTATTCGAGCTATTCGGGATGCAGATGCCGATCGTATTGCCTCGTATGTCCATTACCCTTGTGGAAGGTGCTCAACTGAGACTGCTGGATAGCTTAGGGCTTTCTATTGAACAAGTCTTGACTGATTTCACTGCTTGGAAAACCGAGTGGTCCAAAAACCAGCCGCCACATCCGTTGGAGCAGCAATTCGCATCGGCACGGGAGTCGATCATGTCGATCTATCGTCCGCTGGTAGAGGAGGTTATTTCTCTTGATGGCGGATTGCGTGGTCTGGCTGAGAAAAATAGTAAGCTGTTGTTAGAGCAAGTATCCTTTTTGGAAGAGCGTCTGATTCGCTCGCTACAGCAAAAAGATGACGTGGAGCATGTGCGCGTCCAACGAATTGAGACCGCATTGTTGCCCGAAGGTGGGCTGCAAGAAAGAAAGCATTCGTTTTTCCCGTTTGCGAATAAATATGGTCTTGGCTTGGTTGACCGATTAGTAGATGCGCCATTCGCGCATGATGGTACTCATCAACTTTATTACCTGTAAAATGCAGGGCAAAAATAGTCGGATCGTCCTAGAGGTGGACCCGGCTATTTTTTGTTGTTTAAGCAGATGGAAAACTTTTCTTCAAATTATGCCGAAACTTTTCCGACAAATTCTGCGTATTAGTAGTAATGGATTGTTTTTGGGGAAAGGTGGTACTCGGGATGCAGATTACATTACAACAAATCGGGAAAAAAGCCACTCTACTAGTTGTAAGCTTGTCGGTTTTATTGACGGGCATCGCAACCGCAGGATTGAAAAAGGCCGACGCACGGGAAGCATACGTGGCCAATTCCCCTGCATTTATCGACACAAATGGACATTGGGCAGCAAAAGAAATAGGGATTGCTACCAAAAAAGGATTGATTAAAGGCTTTCCCGACGGAACCTTTAAGCCAGAGCAAACAGTGACGCAAGAACAGTTTTTATCCCTGATTGAACGCGTCATTCCTTCCTTTACAGGTCATGAGCCGGAGAGCTTTATCAAAGAGACCTACTTGCAAGCTGCTGTGGGACGTTGGTCGGAAAAAACCTATCACCATTTGGCTTCAGCGGGTATCATGCCATCCGGGAAACCGACGGATAGCATGACGCGGTTAGAAGCAGCAAGAACCTTGCTGGCAGCCATCGGGCATCAATCAGAAGGGGAAAAATATCGGGGAACGACAGCGAAATTTTTCACGGATCTTTCGGTCGAAAATGAAACACAGGTGATGACGGTCTACCCTGCCTACAAAATGGGGATTTTGGCTGGCTTTCCAGATGGAAGCTTTCGGCCTGATGACAAAATCAACAGAGCACAGGCAGTCGTTCTGTTAAATCGTTTGGAAACAAAAATCGACGAGCTGTACCCTGGCAATGTAACAGAGAGCGAGAAAAAGGCAATGACACAAGCTGTCTCGTCATTTGTAGGTGACGTGATGGATAAGCAAAAGATTCGTCGCTTTGATGACTTGGTCGCGTATGTAAAGAAAAACAATCTGCCTGTGAGCGAATCGTTTTTACGCGAGCATTTTTCGTTTATGCAGTATGAAGTGTATGATTATGTCCGGTTTCCGCAGTTTAATGAGCTGATGTACTTTGCAAAAATCGGAATGAATAAATATAGAATGACGGTTCAATATTACGCAGGAGATTTGGGTGGAAGCGTCGATCGCACGTTTTACCTTTACTCAAGCGATGGCAAAACGTTTCGACTGATTGGAAAAGATGAATAAGAAAAGAAGGCTGGGACATGATCCCAGCCTTTTTTCGTGTCAGGCATGACGTTTTTGCCAGATAAAAAGGACGAGTGCAATCACGAGTGGATAGAGAGCGGACCACCCCAAAAAAGGATAGAGTCCTACTGTACAGATGAGAGAAGTCCAGGAAGCGATTCGGCCTACGCGACTATTGCGCAAGAGTCGGACCCCAGCAAGACATCCACCGATGTAAGTCGCAAAAAAGGTTGCATTGGGTAGCTCGATGAGTCTGGACAAGTCGATTACGTCGAAATAGAGTACGCCGAGAACGAGGACAAAACAAAGAGAGAGAAACAGAAGCCCGCCGGTTGGAGTCCGGTACTTGGCGTGGAGGGTGCCAAACCAGCGAGGAGCGATCTTTTCTTGCGCCAACGAATAGGCGATGCGTGACGCAGCTCCAATGTAAGCGTTGGCTGTTGCGATACAAATGAACAAGGCGGTTACGGCTACAATCCATCCGCCGATCGGACCCAGGGAGAGTTGAACCATGACACTGAGCGAGGCAGCAGAGATGCCGACCCCGTAGCTATGCGTAGCCACAGTCATAAAGGCCACGGCAAAATACAAGAGAGCAACGATTCCCGCACTCCACAAAACGCCGCGAATCGCGTTTTTCGCAGGATCGACGAATTCCTCTGAGAGATGCGTCACGGCTTCCCACCCAATGAAGCACCAGAACATCAGACCTGCTGCTTGCACGACACTCAACCAACCGTTTGGCATAAAAGGGGAAAAGTGAGTGACAGATGCATGCGGAATGCTTGCGACAACGGCCAAAATCAAAATCGTGATAATCAGCGAAACAACAATCGTTTGGACACGTGCAGCTACATGCAAGCCTACAACATTCATCATAAGGACAGCGAGAAGAAGCAGAGCAGCTGTTGCATATACTTGCGAGTCATTCCAGTTCAGCAGGATCGCAATATAGTTGGCCCCTGTAACACTCAGGATCGGTGCGCCAATCGGGACAGACAAGAGAAAGAACCAGCCTACCATGTTTCCGAATCGATCTCCATACGCTGTCCGTACAAATGTAGAGACTCCACCTGAGCTTGGATAACGAGCAGATAACAGCCCCATCGTAATGGCCATAGGTAGGACGAGAATAGACATGACGAGCCAAGCTAAAATGGAAGCAGGGCCAGCCTTTTGCGCGGCGAGTCCGGGGATGAGCAGTACGCCGGAACCGATCACCGCCCCGATGTATAAGGCGACGATCTGCGGAAGTCGCAGTGTTTTGGCTAGTCCGGGGGCTTGCGTGGATAAATTCCCCATAGGTAGATCCCTCACTTTTTTTACTTACCTTGTCGTTGGTAACTGAAGTGTAGCATAGACATAATCATCGGAGTTATCTATAATATTAGATAATTCGAATCGATTTTTCCGATGAAAAGAGGGGGAAATCTGGATACTCGTTATTTGCAAACATTCCGTGAAGTAGCAAAATGCCAGAGCTTTACACGTGCAGCAGAAATTTTAGGCTACGCGCAGTCAAGTGTGACGGCCCAAATTCAAAATCTGGAATCGGAGTTCGGTGTCAGCCTATTCGAGCGTTGGGGCAAAAAAATCAGGCTTACCCACGCAGGCGAAGTGCTTCTCGGCTACAGCGAGCAGCTGCAAGCCGTATTAGAGGAGGCAAAAGCGAATCTGTCGGAGCAGGCACATTTGGCGGGAACGTTGAGTATTGGAACAGTGGAGTCACTGGCAGCCTTTTATTTACCACCTTTTTTGCAAAAATTTCGCTTGGAGCAACCACGTATGCGGATCATGCTTGCACCGGGCATCTGCCAAGACTTGAGACAGGGAGTAAAGGAAGGGAAGTTCGATTTTGCCTTTGTGCTCGATTGGCTCCAAGATCAATCTGAGCTGACAAATGTCGTTTTAGGTGAGGAAAAACTAGTTGTTGTGGCTGCACCTACCCATCCGCTTGTAAAAAAAGAAAAGGTAGAAACTCACGATTTTAACGGGGAAACCTGGATTTTTACAGAAAAGGGATGCAGTTACCGAGGGATGATGGAATCGGTGTTGCGTGAAGAAGGAGCCACAGTGGAATCTTCTTTTGAATTTGGCAGTTTGGAAGCGATAAAACAATGTGTTGCCTATGATTTAGGAATTGCGTTACTTCCGAAAATTGTCGTACAAGAAGAAGTGAAAAATGGTACACTAGTGATACTCACGTTTTCCCATCCGGATATCCGTGTTTTCCGACAGTTGGTCTACCATAAAAAGAAATGGATGCCTCAGGCTTTGTTACGCTTTTTGGAGCTGCTTACGGTAGAAACCGCAGAGCGTAAATTGCCGATAATAGGAAAATAATTGGAAAAACTGATGATGGTTGAACTTGCGTATGATATGATAGACAAGGTTGCTTTATGAGATAAAAGGAGGTCCATCCGTACATGAACACAGTATCTGAAAGCATCGTAAAAGATATGGCGTTGGCGCACAACGGCCATCTGAAAATTGATTGGGTAAAAGAACATATGCCTGTTCTTAACCGCATTCGTGAGCGCTTTGAAAAAGAGCAGCCGTTTGCAGGCCTGAAAGTTGCGATCTCCTTGCACTTGGAAGCAAAAACGGCTTATCTGGCAAAAGTAGTTCAAGCTGGTGGCGCTGAAGTAACCATTACCGGTTCCAACCCGCTGTCCACGCAAGATGATATTTGCGCAGCTTTGGTGGAAGACGGTATTCGCGTATTTGCGAAATACAACCCAGATCCTGCGGAATACAAAGATCATCTGATCAAAACACTGGAAACTCGTCCTGACCTGATCATTGACGACGGTGGCGACCTGATCACTATTTTGCACAGCGAGCGCCGTGATCTGTTGTCTCAAGTACGTGGTGGTGCAGAAGAAACGACAACAGGTATTCTGCGTCTGAAAGCGTTGGAGAAAGAAGGCAAGCTGGAGTTCCCGATGGTTGCCGTAAACGATGCATTCTGCAAATACTTGTTCGATAACCGCTATGGTACGGGTCAATCCGTATGGGATGGTATCAACCGTACAACGAACCTCGTAGTAGCTGGTAAAACTGTTGTGGTAGCTGGCTATGGCTGGTGCGGTAAAGGTGTAGCGATGCGTGCAAAAGGTTTGGGCGCAAAAGTAATCGTAACCGAAATCGACCCAATCAAAGCGGTAGAAGCTTACATGGATGGATTTGAAGTAATGCCAATGCTCGAAGCTGCGAAGCATGGTGACTACTTCGTAACAGTGACAGGTAACCGCGATATCATCAGCAAAGAGCATTTTGCAGTGATGAAAGATGGCGCAATCTTGTCCAACGCGGGTCACTTCGATGTCGAAGTAAACAAGGTCGATCTGAATGCAATGTCGACATCTTCCCGTATTGTGCGTAAAGATATTGAAGAATTTGTCTTGACTGATGGTCGAAAAGTGTACCTGCTCGCAGAAGGCCGCCTCGTGAACTTGGCTGCTGGCGACGGACATCCGGCTGAAATCATGGATATGACCTTTGCTCTGCAAGCGGTATCCTTGGCTTATGTCAATGAACAGTACAAAAACATTGGCAAAAAAGTGCTGAACGTACCATTCGAGTTGGATCAAATGGTTGCTCAGTACAAGCTGGAAGCTCTGAACATCGGAATCGACAAATTGACAAATGAGCAAAAATCCTACCTGGAAAGCTGGGTCGAATAGTCCCTCGAATCCCGTCTTTTCCCGGCAAAAAAATATGCGAAAAAATCCTGCTTACAAACGCAGGATTTTTTTTTATAATAACAAATAGGTACTAGGTGGGGAAAAGTGGGGGAAAGTGGAGCCAACCGACAGGAAAGTGGGGGACTAGGGCGTGTTCATGGGGGAATATCAACACAGCATCGACGAAAAAGGCCGCCTGACGATCCCAGCCAAATTCCGTGAAGGGCTAGGCACTTCCTTTGTTATTACCCGCGGTCTGGACCAATGTTTGTTTGCTTATCCGCAAGATGAGTGGAAACAACTAGAGGAAAGACTCAAGTCTCTCCCATTTACAAAAGCAGATGCTCGCGCATTTACACGATTTTTCTTTTCAGGTGCCACCGAATGCGAGTGGGACAAGCAGGGAAGGGTAAACATACCACCCAATTTACGTGAGCATGCAGGCATGCAAAAAGAATGTGTGATCATAGGGGTGTCAAACCGTGTAGAGGTATGGAGCAAGGAACGCTGGGAAGATTACTTTGCCCAGTCAGAAGGCTCTTTTGGAGAAATTGCCGAAAAACTGGTTGATTTTAATTTGTAGCAGCGAGAAGAACAGGAGTGACGACATTGTCGTTTCATCACGTAACCGTTTTAATGGATGAGGCTGTCCAAGGGCTGAATATTCGTCCTGGAGGCATTTATGTAGACTGTACGCTCGGTGGAGCAGGGCATAGCAGTTTGATTGCTTCCAAGCTGACGGAGGGCGGTCGACTTATCGCCATCGATCAGGACGACTGGGCGCTGGATAATGCCCGCGAAAGACTCTCTTCCTATATGGACAGAGTCACGCTGGTAAAGAGCAACTTCCGCCATATCAAAGACATTGTAAGCGATTTAGGTTTGACTGGCGTAGACGGAATTTTGTTTGACCTTGGGGTATCCTCTCCACAGTTGGATGAGGGAGAGCGTGGCTTCAGCTACAATGCTGATGCGCCTCTGGATATGAGAATGGACCAACAAGCGCCATTGTCAGCCTATGACATTATCAATGAGTGGGAAGAAGAAGAGATTGCCAAGATCATTTGGCTGTACGGAGAAGAGAAATTTTCCCGCCGAATTGCCCGGCAAATCGTTCAACAACGAAAGAAGCAGCCGATCCAAACAACAGGCGAGCTGGTTGAATTGATTAAGGAAGGAATTCCTGCCGCTGCGCGCCGTACCGGACCCCATCCGGCGAAGCGCACATTTCAGGCGATTCGGATCGCAGTCAATGATGAGCTGGATGCATTCAAAGAGGCCGTCGTCGATGCTATTACTGTCTTGAATCCAGAAGGTCGGGTAAGCGTCATCACGTTTCATTCCTTAGAGGACAGAATCTGCAAGCAAATTTATCAAGACTTTGCAAAAGGGTGCACGTGCCCGCCAGCCTTTCCGATTTGCACATGTGGGAATAAAGCAGTCGTAAAAGTCATTACAAAGAAGCCGATTTTGCCATCTGAAGAAGAATTGGAAGCGAATAAGCGTGCACGATCAGCTAAGCTACGGGTAGCGGAGAAGCTGTAGAACGGAAACAACGAGAAAGGAGAGGGAGAAGCGATGAGTTATTACTACCGAGGAAATTTAGCTATGGAGTTGGAACAACAATCCAAATCTGTAACGAAGACAACAAAGCGAACGGTTCGGATCAAGCCAACGATTCCGACCGGAGAAAAATTGCTGTATCTCTTATTTATCTCGTTAACCGTCGTCGGCTTGGGTCTAGTGGGTGTCCGCTACTCGCAAATTTCCCAGTTGAATTACGAAATCCAAAGCACTAAACATGAAAATCGTGTGATGACAGAAAAAAATGCAACGATGAAATTGCAAATTGAGCAAATGACTAACCGGGATCGCCTGCAAAAAGAAGCAGAGAAGCAGGGGATGGTATACAATCCAGGAGCTGTACATACGATTGGGAAATCAGAAGTACGGGCAAGTTCTCTGCCACAAACACAACCCAAAAAACCTTAAATGTTACTGCTCCTTATGTGCGGTAACATTTTTTCTTAGCTGGGCCAGAGTTTCTGACTCGGCTATTATGTGTTCGTCTCCCAAGAAGGGATACATTCTCGTGGCTTAAGGAGCGGGCGATCTTTGATGCGATGGAGTTGAATGGAGATGGAATGGAAGCGAAAAGTAAATTGGCGAATTCTCATGGTAGCCTTATGTACGATTTTGATTTTTTCGACGTTGAGCTTTCGAATCTACTGGCTTCAGACCGTCAAAGCTACCGATATCATGGGAACGGCTCAAGAACAGTGGGACAGGCAGCAAGTCTTGAAGCCGAAGCGCGGAGCGATCTATGATCGAAACGGCGAGATTTTGGCGTATGATGGTAAGGCATACACGGTAAACGCAAAACTGAAGCCGCGCAATGAAAGAGACGAAGATGTGGTGAAAGATCCTTACTACACAGCGAATATGCTGGCTCCTATTTTGAATGCGCCTGTTCCAGAATTGGTGAAGAATTTGACCAAGCCGAACAAAGTCGTGGAATTGGGACGCTACGGGCAAAAGATCAGTGAAGAGCAAAGGAACCGAATTCTGAATTTGCAATATCCGACCCTGCCAAGTGGTGAGAAGCTCAAAAAGAATCAGCTCCCAGGAATCTATTTGACTGAAACGACTCGCCGGGTTTATCCGAATAACGCCTTCGCTTCCCATGTGATTGGTTATCTTGATTTGTATGATGAACCGAAAATGGGGATCGAGCTGCAATTGAACGAAGAATTGGCTGGCAAAAAGGGACATATTGCCTACCAAAAGGATCGCGCAGGCTACCAGCTGCCGGACGGAGAAGGGGAGTACATTCCGGCAAAGGATGGTTTAGATGTTTACCTGACAATTGACCGGCAAATCCAGAATTATGTAGAGCAAGCGCTTGACAAGGTGGAACAGCAGTACAAGCCGCAGGGCATGACGGTCATTGTGGCTGACCCGCAAACGGGTGAGGTATTGGCGATGGGCAACCGCTCGCAGTTTAATCCGAATACATACTACAACGGGATTGATAATTACAATAACCATGCTGTCACCACAATGTTTGAGCCGGGCTCTACGTTTAAGATTATTACTCTTGCGGCAGCAATTGAAGAAAAAATGTTTAATCAGAATGAAACCTATCAATCAGGTGCTTATACCATCAAGGGGCAGATTCCGATCCGTGACCACAACAATGGTGCCGGTTGGGGAACCATCACCTTTTTGGAAGGGGTTCAGCGATCCAGTAATGTATTGTTCGCGAAGTTGGGGTATGAACGTTTGAAGCTGGAAGGTCTGAAGAAATACTTCAAAAAATTCGGGATGGGTGAAAAAACCGGAATTGAGCTTCCTTACGAGAAAAAAGGAAGTCTGATCAACCTGGAAAAACCTCGGTCACCACGTGACTGGGCTGCAACAACGTATGGACAAGCAGCGACGGTCACGGCGATCCAGCAGATTGCCGCTGTAGGGGCAATCGCGAATGGAGGAGAGCTTCTAAAACCTCATATTGTAAAAGAAAAGCGTGATCCTCACACGGGAGCAGTCGTCAATCGCACGCAACGTGAGGTTGTGGAGCGGGTTGTAAGTGAAGCGACTGCGCAACAAACACGAGACATTTTGGGTAAGGTTGTCTCAGAGAAGCCCGGGACTGGTACACTATATCAGATCGAAGGGTACCAAGTAGCAGGAAAGACGGGAACTGCACAAAAATATGATCCCAACACAGGGAAAATCATGGATGGCCGTTACGTTGCTTCTTTCATCGGTTTTGCGCCAAAAGACAACCCGAAGCTGTTGGTTTATGTCGTCATTGACGATCCGCAAACAGATGCATGGTATGCATTGTGGGGCCAAATGATGCTCGCTCCCATGTTTACAACCATCATGGAACGCAGCCTGCAATATTTGCAGCAGCAGCCTGATTTGTCGGTAGGCAAGAATAAACAGAATGAAAAGGCAACGTCGAAAAAAGAAGCCCAGGCAGCACTGGCATCCTCACCTGCTACACCGAAGACATTGCCTAAGTTTGAAGGGATGTCCACGACAGCCGCGCAATTGCGAGCGAAGCAGGACAATTTGACGGTCACAGTAGCCGGGACAGGTACGAAAATCGTTAAACAGTACCCGGAAGCGTATGATCAGGTCGTTCCAGGTGAACAGATCATCCTTGTAACAGACAGGGTCAAAGGAACAAAGATGCCTGACTTCAAAGGAAAATCATTGCGGGACGTCATGGAGTTCAGCTCTTTGATCAATCTCGCAATGAAATCGACTGGAACTGGCTTCGTCACCCAACAAAGCATTCCTCCGGGAACGGTGCTCCAGGGTACAGAGTTGCTTCAGGTGACGCTGCAATCCGTGTCGGAACCATCTGTACCGACAACACCTCCTCCAGGTCAGGAGGGCAGCACAGTGCCTGCTACAACGACGCCAAGCAATACGGCGCCGGATGCTACTACAAATCCAACAGGTGGAAATAATCCGGCTCCGCCATCTTCCGGTCAGCAAACTGGGCAAGGCGGTGCAGCACAGCCGCCAGCATCTGGACAGACACCTCCTCCTGACAATCCAGGAGACCAATCAACACAAACACCGACAACTCCATAGTTCTAACTAGTCCCCCCTGCGAATAAGGTTAAGAAGAGACAACCTATTTGAGGGGGGACTCGCTTTGCGGGTATCCAATGCTACTGTACGCCGTCGCATTTTTATCATCTTGATTGTAGGAGTTGTTTTGTATTCGGCACTTGTCACCCGTTTGGGTTATGTTCAATTGATAGAAGGACCGAAACTCTCGCAAATGTCTGATGAACTGCTCAAGCGGGAAATTAAGTTTCAACCCAATCGCGGTCGCATTCTAGACAGAAGCGGCAATGAGCTCGTGACGAATATGACCGTCCCCACACTGGTATCGGTAGGGGCGCAAATCAAAGACCCTAAAGAAACAGCGAGACAGCTCGCCGTCATTTTGGAGCGAAAAGAAGAAGATGTATTTCGTGCCATTACGAAAAAAGAAATGAGCAACAACCAGATTCCAGGTGGAAGAAAATTGTCTGTTGAAAAGGCAAGAAAAATACAAGAACTGAATTTGCCAGGTATATACTTGGCAGGGGATACGAAGCGTTTTTACCCGAACGGTAATATGGCAGCCCATATTCTTGGGTTCACAGGCATTGACAATCAAGGGCTGACAGGGCTTGAAAAAATTTACGATCCCTTCTTGATGGGGACTGAGGGACATATCTCATTTCCGTCAGATGCCAAAGGGCGCGTACTGCCAGGTGGAACCGAAGACTACGTAGCACCCGTGAATGGTATGGACATGTATTTAACACTCGACAGTACCATCCAATCGTTTATCGAACGCGAGCTGGATCAGGCGGTGGTCGCTTATCAGCCTGATGATGTTCTGGCGATCGCCATGAATCCAAAGACAGGAGAAATATTGGGGATGGGAAGTCGCCCGACTTTTCAACCGGATGCGTACAGAGACTATCCTTCAGAGGTGTACAATAGAAATCTCCCTATCTGGAAAACATACGAGCCTGGTTCCACATTCAAGATTGTGACACTGGCAGCCGCTTTAAACGAAGGGGTCATCAATCTGAATGAAGGCTTTTACGATCCGGGATTCATAAACGTGGCCGGTAAGCGATTGCGTTGCTGGAAGCGGCAGGGGCATGGACAGGAAACGATGCTGGAAGTGGTAGAGAATTCTTGTAACCCTGGCTTCGTTACGATGGGCCAGCGACTGCAAAAAGAACGACTTTTTGACTACATCAAAAAATTTGGCTTCGGACAAAAGACAGGGATCGATTTGATTGGCGAAGAAAACGGGTTGTTATTCAACTTGAATAAAGTGGGACCGGTAGAACTGGGGACGACTTCTTTCGGTCAAGGGGTATCGGTAACGCCAATTCAACAAATGGCTGCAGTCTCAGCCGCTATCAATGGGGGCAAACTTATGAAGCCGTTTGTCGCCAAAGAATGGCGGGATAGTGTGACACACGATGTCGTAGCGAGGACCTTGCCGACAGAAGTTCGACAGGTGATTACCGCGGAGACCTCAGCGAAGGTTCGGCATGCGCTGGAAAGTGTGGTTGCTCAAGGAACGGGTAATAAGGCATATATTGAAGGATATCGGGTAGGAGGAAAGACGGGAACTGCGCAAAAAGTAAAAAATGGCCGTTACATGGATGGGGAATACATCGTGTCGTTTATCGGCTTTGCGCCGGCTGATGATCCACAGATCGTCGTATATTTCGCCGTAGACAATCCGAAAGCACTGGCGTTTGGTGGATTGATTGCCGCTCCGAGTGTAAAAAGTATCATGGAATCCTCCCTTCAACATTTGAATGTACCGAAACGAAAAGATGGCATCCCCAAGGAAATTAACAAAGCACTTGGAGAAAGGGCGCCAATCGAAGTACCAAACATGGTCGGACAATCCATGAGAGACGTAGTGACAACATATGATACTCTGCCGCTAGTCGTTTCAGGTAAAGGTCAGTACGTCATCCAGCAGTCCCCTGCTCCCGGAGTAAAAATTGATGAGGGCGGAAAAATTCGCATATACCTTGGTGACAAATTGACCAATTAGCTATAAAATGAGATTTCGAAGGCGGAGGGGAGTAGGCTTGTCTACGTTCGCTCTGCCTTTGTTCGTCAAGACTGCGCCTAAATGTACGGCGTAGCCAAGTACAAATGTTCAAATTTCTGTCTATACTAGTTGGAGAATGGGGTGCCTGTTTCATGTTTCTACGGGATCTGCTCATGCCTTTGTTGCCAGTAACGGTTTCGGGGGATGACAGCATGGAGATTACGGGTTTGACAGCAGACTCGCGCCAGGTAAAGCCCGGCTACTTGTTTGTCTGTCTGACTGGATATACCGTGGATGGACATACGTTCGCGGCCCAGGCGGTGAAGGATGGTGCCGTTGCCGTGTTATCCGAACAAGATCTGGACGTGCCAGCGACTATTGTCAAAGTACCGGATACCCGGCGGGCAATGGCTATGCTGGCTGATCGTATTTTCGGATCTCCTACGAAAGAAGTAAAAGTCATTGGCGTAACGGGGACAAATGGCAAGACGACCACTACGCATTTGATCGACAAAATTTTGAGCGATCAAAGCAAGCAAACAGGCTTAATCGGGACGATCCATATGAGAATTGGAGACGTAACGGAGGAAGTCAAAAATACGACTCCGGATGCCATAGATTTGCAAAGAAGCTTTCGTCGCATGTGCGATGTAAACACAGACTATGCGATTATTGAGGTTTCCTCTCATGCATTGGAGCTGGGAAGAGTCCGCGGTTGCGAAATTCATACAGCGGTTTTCACCAACCTGACGCAGGATCACCTCGACTATCATAAAACGATGGAAAACTATCGCTACGCCAAATCATTGTTGTTTTCCCAGCTGGGCAACGGCTATGACACAGACCGTTTAAAAACGGCTGTACTGAATGCGGATGATGAGGCGTCCGAATTATATGCTACCGTTACACCGGCGCGAGTCATTACATACGGCATAGATCAACCAGCAGATGTAAGGGCAAAACAAATCGAAATCACCAGTAAAGGAACTTCTTTTACAGTCGAAAGCTTTGCTGGTAGTGCGCGTCTGAACTTGAAGCTGATGGGGAAGTTCAATGTGTATAACGCTTTGGCAGCCATCGCGGTTACACTTGCAGAAGGTATTCCACTAGAAGCGATCAAAGCGAGCCTGGAAGAGGTAGCGGGCGTAAATGGGCGATTTGAAGCAGTAGATGCTGGTCAGCCGTTTGCGGTACTCGTCGACTACTCCCACACACCAGACAGCTTGGAAAATGCATTGATGACCGTCAAGGAATTTGCCCGTGGCAACGTATTTTGCATTGTTGGTTGCGGAGGAGACAGAGATCGAACCAAACGCCCAATCATGGCGCAAATTGCAACGAAATATGCCGATCTGACCGTCTTAACATCAGATAATCCGCGTTCGGAGGAGCCGCAGGCGATTCTCGATGACATGCTGGCTGGCTTATCGGAAGTGGCACCTGATCGTTATGCGGCACTGACAGACCGACGCGAAGCAATTGCGCATGCAGTTTCGCTTGCAAAGCCGGACGATGTGATCTTGATCGCCGGAAAAGGACACGAAACGTATCAAATTATGAAAGACCAGGTGTTGCCCTTCGATGACCGTGAAGTTGCGCGCGAAGCGATTGCCCGGTACAACCAAGAATAAAACAGATGCCACACACTGCATCGAAAGAAAGGAGGCTCGGGCATGTTCGTTGACAACGTCCTAATCGTCACGATCGTCGCTGCGTTTCTCATCGCCGTACTCATTGGCCCATTGTTTATTCCATTCCTTCGCCGCCTGAAATTTGGGCAGGCAATTCGTGAGGAAGGACCGCAATCCCATTATAAGAAGGCTGGAACTCCCACAATGGGAGGCACCATCATTCTTTTGGCACTCATATTTACCGTGTTGAAGTTTGCCAATGCGAAAATGGAAATTTACTTCCTGTTATTGGTGACTCTCGGATACGGTTTAATCGGGTTTCTGGATGATTTCATCAAAATCAAGAAAAAACGCAACCTCGGCTTGACCGCCAAACAGAAGTTTGCAGGTCAGATTGTCTTGGCAATCGGCGCTTATATTTTGCTGCTCATGATGGGGCATGACACGTCTATTCATCTGCCAGGTACACCTTGGAAGCTGGAGCTCGGCTATTTTTACTTCCCATTCCTGTTGTTCCTCTTGGTAGGTACAACGAATGCCGTTAACATCACAGATGGAGTGGATGGACTATTGGCAGGGACGGGAGCCATTGCTTTTGGTGCTTATGCGATCATCGCATGGTTTGGTCAAGATTATGACACCGCTATTTTTAGTGCGGCTGTTGTAGGTGCGCTACTTGGCTTCCTCGTCTTCAATGCACATCCGGCACGCGTGTTCATGGGTGATACCGGTTCACTCGGACTTGGTGGAGCACTTGCGGGGATTGCAATCATGACCAAGACGGAATTGCTCTTGGCTATTATCGGTGGGGTATTTGTTGTCGAGACGCTCTCTGTTATTATGCAGGTAGTCTCCTTTAAGACACGTGGAAAGCGCATTTTCCGTATGAGTCCCCTGCATCATCATTTTGAATTAACAGGCTGGTCAGAGTGGCGCGTGGTTGTCACGTTCTGGCTCGTTGGTATGTTCTTTGCTGGATTGGGTGTATACCTTGAGGTGGTGACAATCAGATGATGCGTTTTCAAGATAAGCATGTCGTCGTTATTGGTATGGCAAAGAGCGGTGTCGCAGTGGCAAAACTGCTACACCGCTTTGGTGCTCATGTCGTCGTAAATGATAAAAAGCCACGTGAAGAAGCGGTGGGGATAGAAGAGCTGGAATCGTTGGGGATTCCGGTCATTTGCGGCTATCACCCAGATGATCTGATTCATGAAGGCGTCTCCTTGGTGGTCAAAAATCCGGGGATTCCGTATGAAGCAGCACCCGTCAAGCAGGCGCAGGCACTAAGCATTCCTGTTGTGACGGAGGTGGAGCTGGCCTCCCAGATTGCCAAGGCACCGATTATCGGCATTACAGGCTCCAATGGCAAGACCACGACTACTACGCTCGTCGGACTGATTTTTAAAGAAGCGGGTCTGGATGCGAAGGTAGGAGGAAACATTGGTACCGTGTTGTGCGGCCTAGCGGAGGAAGCTGGTCCCGACGAATGGCTCGTTGCCGAATTGAGTAGCTTCCAACTGATGGGGACGAGGGAATTCCGCCCGCATATCGGTGTTTTGCTCAATCTGTATCCTGCACATCTCGATTACCATCACACAATGGAAGAGTATTTGGCAGCCAAACTGAAAATGTTTGCCAATCAAACGGCAGATGACGCAGCTATTTTGCCATATGACCAACCAGAGATTGTAGAAAAATGCAAAGACCTCCCTTCAGCTATCTACTACTTTAGCAAGAGTCAAGAGGTGCCAAAGGGAGCTTTTATCAAGGATGGTTTGATCTTGTTTGCGGATGGGAATGGGAATACAGAGCCAATCGTGGCGATAGCAGACATTACTGTTCCTCATCTGGACAACGCTCTGGCAGCGATTCTAGTTGCGAAGCTCGCGGGCGCGGACAAGCAATCGATTATTCAAGTTCTTACTACCTTCCCAGGGGTAGAGCACCGGATGGAGTTCGTGGATTCGATTCGCGGTGTCAAATACTTCAATGATTCAAAAGCGACTAACCCGGAAGCGGCATCGCGCGCCTTGCAAGCATGCAAGGAGCCGGTCGTATGGATTTGCGGCGGGCTCGATCGTGGTGTTGATTTTCGGGAACTGCTACCTGTGATCCAAGGTCGGGTAAAAGCAGTCATCGCTCTCGGGCAAACGGCTCCGATTTTACTGGAACGTGCTCAGGAAGCAGGGATTAATGAGCGTATCCATGTCGATACTGTGGAAAAAGCCGTTCTTGCTGCTTCCCAGTTAGCCGAATCAGGTGATGTGGTCTTACTGAGCCCTGCTTGTGCGAGTTGGGACATGTTTCCTTCGTTTGAGACAAGGGGGAGCATGTTTAAGGACGGCGTGCATAGACTTAAAACAAGCCTAGCATAACGTCCCACTGTACCATCAAGAATATGACAAAAGCGGGACGGCATGAGAAAGGATGACCTGGCACAATGAGCAAGGTACGCTCTGCCCCCGACTTCGTAATTATTTTTGCAACACTTTTTTTATTGGGAATTGGCATCGTGATGGTGTACAGCGCCAGCGCGATCGTGGCGCAAAAGCCGCCATTTTCTGATCCGTATTTTTTTGCCAAGCGGCAACTGATCTTCGCTCTGTTAGGGATTACATCCATGTACATTACGATGAATATCGACTACTGGGTGTGGAAGCACTGGGCCAAGCCAGGGTATTTGATGAGCATCGGTTTGTTGATTCTGGTTCTGATCATCGGGATTGAAGTAAATGGCTCGAAAAGCTGGCTTGGTTTTGGAGCTTTTGGAATTCAACCAGGTGAATTTGCAAAGCTTGGCGTCGTTGCATTCTTGGCGAGGTGGCTCGCAGATAATCAGAAGCAAATTGTCTTGTTCCGAAAAGGTCTTATGCCTGCCTTGGGAATCCCAGTTCTTTGTTTTGGTTTGATCATGCTGCAACCGGATTTGGGCACAGGAACGGTTTTGATGGGAACAGCAGTTATCATGATTTTTGCGTCAGGTGCGCGGATCAGTCATTTTGTCGGATTAGGAATGATCGGAGTTGTTGGCTTCATCGGCTTGGTTTTGTCAGCACCTTATCGAATCAAAAGGATTACGTCTTTCCTCGATCCGTGGTCTGACCCCCTCAATACTGGCTATCAAATCATCCAATCCCTTTACGCAATAGGTCCCGGCGGCTTGTTGGGTCTTGGTCTAGGGCAAAGCAGACAGAAGCATCTGTATCTGCCTGAGCCTTACAATGATTTTATTTTCTCGATTGTCGCGGAGGAGCTTGGCTTTATCGGAGGCACGCTCATTCTCCTGCTTTTCCTCCTCTTGTTGTGGAGGGGAATGCGGACAGCGATTACGGCTCCAGATTTATTCGGAAGCCTACTTGCGCTAGGGATCATCGGCATGATAGCCATCCAGGTGGTCATCAATATTGGTGTTGTGACAGGGATGTTTCCAGTGACAGGAATCACGTTGCCGTTCTTAAGCTACGGTGGTTCATCGTTGACACTGATGCTCACGGGTGTAGGTGTTTTGTTGAACATCTCTCGTTTTTCTCGATAATAGAAACCTCAACAGGGAGTACGCAATAAGCGAGTAAATCAGCCTATTGCTACTCCTTCTCAAAAAAGGGTGTGAACGTATGCGTGTCGTCTTAACAGGCGGTGGCACAGGTGGACATATTTATCCGGCGCTTGCGGTGGCGAGGGAAGTTTCTCGCCAAAATCCGCAGGCTGCCTTTTTGTATATTGGCAGTAAAAAAGGCTTGGAAGCAGGTTTGGTTTCGAAATCAAATATTCCTTTCCAATCCGTGGAAATTAGTGGGTTGAAGCGCAAGCTGTCGTTGGACAACCTGAAGACCTTGTGGAAATTCGTCCGTGCCGTTGGTGATGCCAAGAAAATGTTGCGCGAATTCAAACCGGATGTCGTAATTGGGACAGGTGGCTACGTATGTGGTCCAGTCGTATATGCAGCTTCTCGATTGGGAATCCCGACTCTCATCCATGAGCAAAACGTAGTGCCGGGCTTGACCAACAAGTTTCTTTCTCGTTCAGCTACAAGGGTGGCCGTTTCGTTCAAAGAATCGCTTGACCATTTCCCCCCTTCTAAAACAGTACTGACCGGCAACCCGCGTGCTACGGAAGTCATGCACGGTAATGCAGAGGCGGGGCGTAGCTTTTTGGGCGTGGACAACAACAAAAAAATCGTCCTGATCTTTGGAGGCAGCAGGGGAGCACGCGCAATAAATGAGGCAGTGCTTTCGGTTGTTACGCAGTTGGGCAAATATGCCGATACTCATTTTGTATATGTGACAGGCGACGTTCATTTTGAAACGATTTCGGCACAGCTTCGTGAACTGGGAACACTTCCAAGTAACATTTCTGTGCTTCCTTTCGTCCATAATATGCCGGATGTTTTGGCGGCGACGCATGTATTGGTTGGTCGTGCAGGGGCATCTACCTTGGCAGAAATAACGGCACTAGGTGTGCCTTCGATCTTGATTCCGTCCCCGTATGTCACGAACAACCATCAAGAGAAAAATGCAAGGGGATTGGAGCGCGTAGGGGCAGCTCAAGTCATCGTAGAGCGGGAGCTCACCGGAGAGAGCTTGCTACTTTCCTTGGAGAATATCCTTGCCAATCCAGCGAAATGGGAAGAGATGAAAAACAGTTCACTTTCATTGGGAATGCCGCAAGCTGCGACGGAGATTGTCCGTCAATTAGAGGCGATTACACGAAAAAAATGATCAGATGGGCGATTGTCACGCCGATCTGGGCGAACGCATAGTATGGAGCAAACACGTGAGAAGACTAGGTCCGACCTAGCAAACGTATCAGGAGGTTCACAAATGAAAAAGATCGCAGATGAACTCATGCAAGCAGGAATCGAAAAAGTGTGGACCGATGAACCCCTTGCTAATCATACAACGTGGCGGATCGGGGGTCCTGCTGATTTGTTAATCCAACCCAAGGATAAAGCATCCTTGCAAAAAGCCTTGCAGATCATCCATCGTCATGAAATTCCTTGGAGTGTAATCGGGCGCGGTTCAAACCTTCTGGTGAGGGACAGAGGGATACGTGGAGCCGTGCTTAAAGTGGCCGAGGGCTTGAGCCACTGTGAGTTCAAGGGCGAAGAGGTGTGTGTGGGTGCCGGATATTCCATGATCCGCCTGGCGGTGGAGACAGGCAAGATGGGATTAACAGGTATGGAGTTTGCAGGAGGGATTCCTGGTACGGTAGGCGGCGCCGTCTATATGAATGCGGGGGCACACGGATCTGATCTTTCACGTATTCTTATTGATGCCGAGATCCTTTTCGAAAACGGCGAAAGTAAAGTGTTGAGTAACGAGGAACTGAGCTTTAGTTATCGGACTTCTCTTTTGCAAAAGCAAAAAGGGATCGTGCTAGAAGCCCGTTTTCAATTGAGGATGGGCGACAGCAAAGAGATTGCGGCCACGCTCGCTGCCAATAAGGAACGACGGCGCAATACGCAGCCACTGCAGATGCCGTGTGCCGGCAGTGTGTTCCGAAATCCGCCAAATGACCACGCAGGTCGCCTGATTGAGGCGGCGGGGTTGAAGGGCTATCAGGTCGGAGGAGCTCAGGTTTCAGAAAAACACTCCAACTTCATCGTGAATTGCGGAGGAGCAACGGCTGCCGACGTCCTCACCTTGATTGATCACGTTCGGAGCACCATTCTCGAGAAAAATGGGATTGACCTGCATCCGGAAGTCCTGGTGGTGGGCGAGGGGTAACACGGAGGTGAAAGTTTGGAGACTTTTGCGATCGAAGGCGGAAGACCTCTGTCCGGTTCGCTTCGGATCCAAGGTGCTAAGAACGCTGCTCTTCCCATTCTTGCCGCTGCTGTGCTCGCGGAAGGGCAATTCTATATCTATGACGTCCCCCATCTAAAAGACATTAAAGTCATGCTCGAAATCTTGACGTTGCTTGGGGCGAATACGAAGCATGAGGACGGATGTGTCGATCTGGATACAACATCTGTCTGTGTCCCGCAGGTGCCGGATGACTTAATGAGCCAAATGCGATCTTCGATTTTTTTGGCGGGACCACTCCTGGCACGTCTAGGTGAGGTCACGATTTCCAGGCCAGGTGGATGTGACATTGGAGAGCGCAGGATTGACTTGCATTTAGCTGGATTGACTGCGCTAGGAGCCAAAATCGAAGAAAGTGAAGGCTACATTACATTTCGGGCCAAACAATTGCGTGGGTCCAATATCTTTCTTTCCTTCCCCAGTGTGGGCGCGACGGAAAATATCATGATGGCGGCTGTGCTGGCAAAAGGCACCACCCGAATTTGTAATGCAGCACGAGAACCGGAAATCATCGACCTCCAAAATTTCCTGAATGCAATGGGGGCGCGGATCAGAGGGGCAGGCACCGATACGATTGAAATCAGTGGTGTACCTCGCTTGCGTTCCGTCAGTTACCGGATCATCCCGGACAGGATTGTGACAGGAACCTATATGCTGGCGGTCGGTATTTCACAGGGACATATCGAATTGACCAATACTCTGCCTGAACAATTGACGGCATTGATTGAGGTCGCCCGTAGCTGCGGTGTTGAAATCAAGACCCGCCATGATATAATGGAAATCAAAAGCACCTCCCGTCCACGTGCCTACGACCGGATCATCACCTCGCCATATCCTGGGTTTCCAACCGATTTGCAGGCGCAGCTGATGGTGTTTCTATCACAGGCTAGGGGAACGAGTGTCATCAAAGAGACCATTTTTGAAGGAAGATTCAAACATGTGAATGAATTGGCGCGAATGGGCGCCTCTATATACGTTGATCTTGGCTCCGCAATCATTCGGGGTGTCAACAAATTGACCGCTACGAATGTCGAAGCTACTGACCTTCGAGCAGGTGCTGCCTTAGTCCTCGCAGGGCTTGCTGCAGAAGGTATTACCACGGTGAACCAGATCCATCATATCGATCGCGGTTACGATCGGCTGGAAGAGCAGTTGCGTCAATTAGGAGCCGATATATCACGAGTATCGATTTAACCGAGGGAGAGTGGGCGGCATAATGTTATGCCGCTTTCCCTGTTTTGTTTAGTGACATTTATTCGAAAGACATCCAGTAATTTACTTTGCTCTGGGCAAGGAGCCTAAAAAACATGAGGAAGGGTACGGCCATGGCGGTATATGAGGAACGCATTCCGCAAGTCAAGCAACAACGCCCCAGAAGAAGGGGCAACCGCAAGCTGGTCATTCTACTGGTATTGTTTTTTCTTACCATTCTCATCATCGTTTTTATCCGTTCCCCTTACAGTAAGGTGCAAGAGATTCGAGTGATTGGTAATGATATTTATACGACGGAGCAAATCATTACACAATCTGGCTTAAACAAGGACATGCAGTTTCTAAACGTATGGGAGAACAGTGTACGAAATAACTTGAAACCACTAGAGGCCATTAAAGATGTGACGGTGAGCCGCTCTTTCCCAGGATTGATCACGCTACATATAACTGAACAAAAGCGCGTCGCTTTTTGGAGTGTGCAGGACGGAAGCCGCTATGCTTTACTGGACAATGGCTATGTGCTCAAACAGGTTAATTTCGCCAAGCGCGTAGTGGACAGGCCATTGATTAGCTCGTGGGCCTCACCTGAGCTCCTTCCCCATCTCGCGAAGTCGCTATCGAAATTATCGCCAGATGTACTCGCGGAGATTTCGGATATTACACTGACGCCAACGGTTTACGACAAGCAGCGCGTCACGCTGTACATGCGAGACGGGAATGAAGTAAGAAGTGTTATCTACAAGCTGGACAAGATGATGAACTGGTATCCGACGATCGTGAAAGAATTGCCGCCAGATACAAAAGGGGTGCTCTCTTTGTTTGAGCAGCCATGGTTTATTCCGTACGGGGCTCAAGGGGCTATTTCTATTCAGGAAGGGCAAGAGCAACCACAGCAGTAAATGAAAAAGGGGAAAGTTGACAATGAGTCGTCGTCGCAAATTTCATTTGTATTTAACCATCGTGACGTTTTCTACCGGCTTTCTAGTGGCCACTTCCTTCGAAACGAACAAGCTTACGCGCAAAGAACGGCTGAATGATCAGCTGTTCCAACAGGAAACGCAATTGAATGACCGAATTTTGGCTGAGAAGGAGCAAAATCAGCATCTGGAAAATCAGCTGCTCGATTTGCAGCGTCAGGTGGGAAAAGTGGAAGAAGCGATGGCGGAGCGTAAATCGGAGGCTGCCGAGACACTCAGTCAACTGGATGCAGCGCGGATGCTGGCAGGGGTAGTCGCTGTCCAAGGGCCGGGTATCGTCATAACGATGCAGGATAGCCAGAATGCAGCGAACAGCGCAGACATCGCGAACTACATCGTACATGAGCAGGATGTCCGCCTGGTCGTCAATGAACTGCGTGCAGCAGGAGCAGAGGCGATCAGCATTAACGGACAGCGAGTGGTGAGTAATTCCGAGATCCGTTGCATTGGACCAACGATCATTGTAAACGGCATCAAGTCGGCCGCTCCATTCGTAGTAACAGCGATCGGAAATCCCGACACACTAGACAGTGCGTTGAACTTGCCGGGAGGCGTTTTGCACTCCTTGCAAGATTTTGTCCAAATAAGCGTAGCCAAAAAAGA
Organism: Brevibacillus sp. NPDC058079; assembly: GCF_042885155.1. NCBI lineage: Bacteria > Bacillati > Bacillota > Bacilli > Caryophanales > Paenibacillaceae > Brevibacillus > Brevibacillus sp. NPDC058079. The sequence goes on along the minus strand of NZ_JBHVSO010000002.1, from coordinate 429,912 downwards.
GCGGGTCGAGCTGCCTGCCTTTGTTGGTGACACGAAAACGAAACACTCCTAAATAAAAGGATGCGTTTACCTATGTTACAAAAAAGCCGTAAAATCACATTTATTCTTGCCATTATTAGTGCTATCATAGGTGTGATGTTGACTGTGCAATTACGAAGCAGTCTTCATCCTATTCATAAAGAGTCTCGCAGCATCGCGGAACTTCGGACCACGTTGCAAAAAGAACTGGAGAAACACAAAAACCTGCTCGCAGACATTTCAAAGTATAATCAGCTGTACTACCAATACGAAACCTCACTCAGTGAAGATGAAAGTATCTCCGTTATGAAAGAGGAGTTGGCACGGACTCGCCGAATGGCTGGTATGGTAGGGATGGAGGGAGAAGGCATCGTTATTGATGTTGTCGATGCCCATACGCCTGAAGAACCAGCTATGGATGAACATATGCCTGTGCCAGTTGTAGGAGACTATACGATTGACGATGAAGATTTGCGCTGGTTGGTAAATATCCTGTTTGCAAACGGAGCACAAGGTGTTTCCATTAATGGTCATCGACTGATTGCTACCACTGCGATCCGCAATGTGGGAGACGTCATCCAAATCGATACCAGGACGATCAGGGCTCCGTATGAGATAAAAGCATTGGGGGAACCTGAAGTATTGTTGTCCGCATTGAAGCTGGAGGGCGTAGAAGAGAACTTTCAGCTGGCGAATAAGAAGGTGCTGGCCGAAAAACGGGACAAGCTGATGATCTCAGCGAATAACGAAACGCGTGTCATTCAATTTATGAAACCTGTGAAAGAAAAAGGAGATTCGTAACCATGTGGCTCCCGCTTATCGGACTGATTGTCGGTCTTGTTGTCGGCTTCCTGCTGGATTGGCGTGTGCCCCAGGAGTATAGCAGCTATCTATCAATAGCCCTCTTGGCTGGATTGGATACGATCTTTGGGGGGATTCGTTCGTTTTTAGAACGTACTTTTAACGTTCGTATTTTCATGTCTGGATTCTTTTTCAATACACTTTTTGCAGCAGGCTTGGCCTTTATCGGAGGGTTCTTGGGGATTGATCTGTATTTGGCTGCGATCGTGGCTTTCGGGGTCCGCTTGTTCAACAATCTCGCTGTCATTAGGAGAATTGTTCTATCCAAATGGATCAATCAGCAAGAATAACGCGAAGAAAAATGGGAAGATGGTCATTTTTTCACAAAAAATCAATAAGAAAAAAAGGGAATGGTTGTCCTGTGTGGAATAATTTATGCAGGTGTTCTCACTTTAGCAAGAAAAAAGACGTAGCAGGGGAGGTGTCACAGGTTTGGTAAGCAATGAATTCATCGTCAGCCTAGACATTGGAACATCCAAAGTACGCGTCATGATCGGCGAGATCAACAACGGTTCCATCAACATCATCGGCGTCGGACAATCACACTCAGAAGGTATCAAGAAGGGCGTGATTGTAGACATCGACCAAACCGTGCATGCCATCCGAGAAGCAGTTGATCATGCCGAGCGCATGGTTGGCGTTTCAATCGAAGAAGTGTATGTGGGGATCACTGGAAACCATATCGATCTGCATGAAACCCAAGGGGTTGTCGCTGTATCCAGCGAAGACCGTGAGATACGAGAAGAAGATATTCAACGCGTAATTCAGGCAGCGAAGGTTGTGGCTATTCCTCCAGACCGTGAAATCATCGAGGTAGTCCCAAAGGAGTACATCGTTGATGGACAAGGGAGCATTAAGGACCCACGTGGGATGATTGGTGTCCGACTGGAAATGGAAGGGACCATTGTGACCGGATTGAAAACGGTCGTACATAACATCGTTCGCTGTGCTCAACGAACCAATCTGCGTGTAGCTGGAATATTCTTGCAACCGCTTGCGGCTAGCACTGTTGCTCTATCCAAAGATGACAAAAATATGGGTGTCGTTCTTGTCGACATCGGTGCGGGTTCTACCACGATCGGTGTATTCGAGCAGGGGAAACTGGCAGCGACCACCGTGATCGGCATCGGTGGCGACCACATTACGAGCGATATCTCACTGGGACTGCGCACGCATACAGATGTGGCAGATCGTGTGAAAACCAAGAACGGCTGTGCCCTTATTGACGAAGCATCCGAAGATGTGAAGTTCAAGGTGAACCGGATTGGCAGCGAAGTCGAGAAGCAATTTACGCAAGTGGATTTGGCCAATATTATCGAGCCGCGCGCTGCGGAAATATTCCAATTAGTCGAGGATGCTGTATACAAATTAGGCTATCGCGACGAAATTGCAGGTGGCTATGTTCTTACGGGTGGTACCGTAGCCATGCCGGGCATGTTGGAATTGGCAAAAGAAGAATTGGACGCACCTGTTCGAATTGCGATTCCTGATTACATCGGAGTGCGAGATCCTGCCTACACCACTGGGGTAGGTTTGATTCAATATGCCTTGCAGTTGATGGAGCGCCGCAGCATTCGCGTGACCCCCTCATTCAAGGGCACTCAGAAGCAAACCGTCTCGTCTAAGCCAAAAGAAGGCGGCGGTTTGATGGAAAAAGTAAAAAACTGGTTTAGCGAATTTATTTAATGAAGTTCGCTTACCAAGCTTAACTACAATGACGAAGATGAGGATCGATTCGTTCCATTGTGTTTAGTTGACAGGCTTCTGTAGCCACGAAGTTTTCTTATGTTGAATTGGGGAGGACTAGCAATATGCTGGAATTTGATATGGACTTGGAATCCTTTGCACGAATTAAAGTCATTGGTTGCGGGGGCGGAGGTAGCAACGCAGTAAACCGCATGATCGCAGGTGGAGTAAAGGGTGTAGAATTCATCACCTTGAACACTGACGCGCAAGCACTTCAGCTCTCTAGTGCAGATATCAAGCTGCAAATCGGGGAAAAGCTGACACGTGGACTTGGAGCAGGTGCGAATCCTGAGATCGGTAAAAAAGCGGCGGAAGAAAGCCGTGATTTGATTGAAAACGCTCTGCGTGGAGCTGACATGGTATTCGTAACTGCCGGTATGGGTGGTGGTACGGGTACAGGTGCAGCACCTGTTGTTGCAGAGATCGCCAAAGAAATGGGTGCTCTTACAGTTGGTGTTGTAACCCGTCCATTCTCCTTCGAGGGTCGTAGACGTTCCCAACACGGTGAGATCGGTATCGCTGCTCTGAAAGAAAAAGTAGACACACTGATCGTGATTCCTAACGACCGTCTGTTGGAAATCGTTGATAAAAATACGCCAATGCTCGAAGCGTTCCGCGAAGTTGACAACGTACTGCGACAAGGTGTTCAAGGTATTTCCGACCTGATTGCGGTACCTGGATTGATCAACTTGGACTTCGCTGACGTGAAGACGATCATGACTGAGCGCGGTTCTGCTCTCATGGGAATCGGTGTAAGCAGCGGCGAAAATCGTGCGGCTGAAGCAGCTCGTCGCGCTATTTCCAGCCCGCTGCTCGAGACTGCGATTGATGGTGCACGCGGTGTTCTCATGAACATCACAGGCGGTACCAACCTGAGCTTGTATGAAGTAAACGAAGCAGCTGACATCGTATCTTCTGCATCGGACCCAGATGTAAACATGATTTTCGGTGCGGTAATTAACGAGGATCTGAAAAATGAATTGGTAGTGACCGTGATTGCTACAGGCTTCGAGCATAGTCAACGCGCGGTGGAGGCTCCTCGCCGTCAACAACAGCCGATCAACACGCCTGGCAATCGTCCGACACCAGTTTCCAATACGAATAACAGCCGTGCGAAGGAAGAAGAGGAAGACAAGTCCTTCTTCTCCATGGGCAACCTGGATAATCTGGATATTCCAGCATTCCTGCGCAATCGCCGCCGCAACAAAAACTAAAGCAATAAATGACTGTCAAAAGCCTTGTTCCCGTCAGTGGGGACAAGGCTTTTTTTCGTTGATTGGATGAAAAATGTTAGACAAAAAAACCAAAAAAACACCGTCAAGAATTGACAGACTTTACATACACATTGATATATACTGCTTTTACTGATAGAAGTCGTCCTACTATTTACCATTTTTGCTAGGACACATGCTTGCTGCCAAGTCGGTTAAAAGATGAGGGGGAAAGCAAGTGGTTGTGTATCTTGATATCATTCTACTCCTGAATGTGGCTATTGATACCTTGTTACTCTGGTTTACTGCTTATTTTCGCAAAGAGCGCATGGTGTGGTGGAGAATGATACTTGCCTCTGTTTTTGGCTCCGCGTATCTGGTCTTTTTCTTTTTCCCTGTGTTTTCTCCGATGTATCAATGGTGGGTCAAACTGCTCTTTTCTGTCATCATGCTGTGGATTGCTTTTGGGAACAGGAGGTTGTTGTCCTTTGCGCAAAACTTGATCATTTTTTACTTTGTCGCATTTGTGTTCGGAGGGGGAGTGCTTGGGCTACAGTATTTTTTGGCACCGCAGAGTGAAATTGTGAATGGACTGGTTGTCACGCATAATGATGGGTTTGGCGTTGGGTTCAAGCCAACCTTGGGGATCGTCCTGATAGGTTTTATCCTGATCTTTTTCCTCGGGAAAAAGAGCTACCGCGCAATCCAGGAGCCGCGAAGAATCGAAACCTTTCTCGTCGATGTCATCGTTACGTTGGCAGGGGAAAAAGTCATTTGCCGTGGACTTGTGGATACAGGAAACCAGCTCCACGAGCCGATTACACGCATACCCGTCATGATTATGGAGAATCGCATGTTCGCACATTTGCTTCCGCCGTCGCTTCTCCGACAAGCCGATGAAAACGGTGGAGTGTGGGAGAAGCTGGACGGATCTTGGGACCAGCTGCCGCTGGAATGGCAGTCTCGGGTACGTTTGATCCCGTATCGCAGCGTGTCAAGAGGTATGGATTTTTTGCTCGCGATCAAACCAGACCATGTGATGGTCGTGCAAGACGGGATTCGTTTTGAAACAGAAAGGGTGTTAATCGGGCTTAACCCGATCCCATTGGCCGCTGACGGCAAGTATCAGGCCATCGTGCACCCAGCCATGATGGAATCTTATACAGAGGAATCAACCTTTATTCTCAAACAGGAGGGCTAATCATGTATGTAAAACTTCGCCTACAACTCCAATTGACCTGGTACCGAATCTTGCTCTGGCTTGGTGTACGCGCCGAAGAAGTCTATTATATTGGCGGGAGTGAAGCATTGCCTCCACCGTTGACCAGAGAAGAAGAGGAGCTGCTGCTCGGACGACTGCCTTCTGGTGATCCGGCTGTCCGCGGTATGCTAATTGAACGCAATCTTCGTCTGGTCGTATACATCGCCCGCAAGTTTGAGAATACGGGAATTAATATTGAGGACTTGGTCAGCATTGGCACCATTGGCTTGATTAAGGCAGTGAACACCTTTGATCCAGACAAGAACATCAAGCTGGCAACGTATGCATCTCGTTGTATCGAAAACGAAATCCTCATGTATCTTCGCCGTAATAATAAAATTCGTTCAGAGGTATCTTTTGATGAACCGCTTAACATTGATTGGGATGGCAATGAGCTATTGCTCTCAGATGTTTTGGGTACGGAGAATGACACGATCTATAAAAACATCGAGGACCAAGTGGATCGAAAGCTTCTGAAAAAAGCACTGGATAAGCTATCTGACCGCGAGAGAATTATCATGGAGCTGCGCTTCGGCTTAGCGGGGGAAGAGGAAAAGACACAGAAGGATGTAGCGGATTTGTTGGGTATCTCACAGTCGTATATTTCGCGTTTGGAAAAGCGAATTATAAAACGGTTACGAAAAGAATTCAACAAGATGGTCTAACGCATATTTTCCCAGCTTGGGGGGATACTGTTCCTAAACCGAAACAGATGGTGGTTTTTGCCACCTTCTTGGTCGGCTACGCGTCAGTTACGCGGCCTTTCAAGACAACCGGGTTAGGGACTTTTTTCTTGCTTCGAGGAGGGAAAGACGTGACGCGCAATAAGGTAGAGATATGCGGGGTAGATACCTCCAAGCTTCCGGTGTTGACAAACAAAGAGATGCGAGAATTGTTTGAGCGCCTGCAAAGCGGGGAGCTTGCTGCCCGCGAGAAGCTGGTCAACGGCAACTTGCGACTGGTGCTTAGCGTAATCCAACGGTTCAACAATCGCGGAGAGTTCGTGGATGACTTGTTTCAAGTGGGTTGCATTGGATTGATGAAAGCGATCGACAACTTTGATCTCGGACAAAACGTGAAGTTTTCCACGTATGCCGTACCGATGATCATCGGAGAAATTCGACGCTATTTACGGGACAACAATCCGATTCGCGTTTCCCGCTCTTTGCGAGACATCGCGTACAAGGCCTTGCAGGTGCGTGACAATCTGACCAACAAACATTCGCGAGAGCCTACCATTATCGAGATTTCTCAGGAATTGAACGTAGCCAAAGAAGACGTCGTGTTTGCACTCGATGCGATCCAAGATCCGGTTTCATTGTTTGAACCGATTTATCAGGATGGCGGCGATCCGATTTACGTCATGGATCAGATTAGTGACGAGAAGAACAAAGACGTCACGTGGGTAGAGGAAATTGCGCTTCGTGAGGGAATGCAGCGACTAGGTGACCGAGAAAAAATGATATTATCCATGCGCTTTTACGAAGGAAAAACGCAGATGGAAGTAGCAGAGGAAATCGGAATCTCACAAGCACAGGTCTCTCGATTAGAAAAAGCGGCAATTGCCCATATGCAAAAGCACGTTCAATCGTAAGGAGAAACCAAATAGGCGACCCGGCGGTCTTGTACCGTTCGGGTTTTTTGTACGAGTCGAAAAGTTAGTTTTCAATCGCCTTACTTTTTGCCAAAGAAGCGGACATATTCCTCATTGGACTCATATACTGAAAGTAACGGAGAAAAGAAGGTGAGGAAGAATGGTAAAAATCTCTGACTTCCAGACCAAAGAAGTGGTAAATATTCTCGATGGGAAACGGCTTGGGCAAGTTTCAGATTTGGAGATCGATCTGCGTCACGGTCGTGTAGAGGCTATCGTCGTACCGGGACCAGGCAAGTTTCTCGGCTTCTTTTCTGCCGGGAACGATTATGTCATACCCTGGCGCAATATTGTGAAGATCGGGAAAGATGTGGTGCTTGTTCGGATGGAAGAAGCACTTAAAGTTGAAGTAAAAACTTCTGGTGGAGAAGAATACTAACGCGTAAAGGGAGAAAGGCACGGATAGCCTTTCTTTTCTTTTCGGCTATGGTATGATTAGCCATATGAGGAAGGTGACAACATGAGAGAACCTTTTGTCAGGGTAGAGGATAAGTCAATCTTATCGTTAACAGAGTGGGAGCAACAATTTCCTGGATTAGTGGCGGGGTTTACTATTCGCTCAGGCGGGGAAAGTGAACAACCGTACGGGTCTTTTAATATGGGGCTGCATGTGGGTGATGAATCTGCGAACGTAGTAGCCAATAGACGCAAGCTGGCAGAACAAGTCGGGATGTCTTTTACGGCGTGGACATGCGCCGATCAAGTGCACGGGAATCGGGTATGCCAGGTCACAGCAGGCGGTGCGGGTAAAGAAAGTCTGGAGGACGTCATATCTGCAACGGATGGTTTGTTTACCCTTGAAAAAGGAGTCATGCTGACCTCGTTTTATGCAGATTGTGTTCCCCTCTATTTTCTGGATCCCCAATCGGGAGCAATCGGACTTGCTCACGCAGGTTGGAAGGGGACAGTGGGCCGTATTGCCGAGGAAATGGTGAAGGCCATGAAGAAGCAATATCAGGCAAAGCCAGAGGACATTCGCGTCGCAATTGGCCCATCCATTGGCGGCTGTTGCTATGAAGTCGATGAGCGAATCATGACGCAGGTACGCACTTGTGCAGCCGATTGGGAAAAAGCAGTCATCTCCTCCACAGGGGAGCGGTACATGCTGGACCTTCGTCAGCTGAACACAGAGATATTGCTCGAAGCAGGAATTTCTTCAAGGAATATTTTATCCACAGATTGGTGTACAAGTTGCAGAACAGACTTGTTTTTCTCTCATCGCAAGGAAGCCGGGATACAAGGGACTACTGGACGCATGGCTTCCTATATCGGCTGGAAGGAAAACCTGTAGAAGAAAGGGAAGGGTTCGTTATGACCAAGGAACAAGAATTGTTAAAAGAACGACTGCAATCCATCGAAGCAAGAATTCAGGCTGCTTGCGATCGGGCGAACCGCAAACGTGAGGAAGTAAAAATTATTGCTGTGACCAAGTATGTCGATGCAGATGCCATTGGGGACTTGCTCGCGGTAGGCGTAGAGAATATCGGGGAAAATCGCGTGCAGGATGCCCTGCCCAAGTACCAGCTACATGGCGATAAAGGAATCTGGCATTTTATCGGGCACCTCCAGACGAACAAGGCAAAAGAAGTTGTAGGACGATTCCCGTACATCCATTCTCTGGACCGACTTTCTTTGGCACAAGAGCTGAATCGACGCGGTGAAGCGTTGGATCATGTCGTAAAATGCTTTTTGCAGATCAATATATCCGGCGAAGAGACAAAATTTGGGCTTAGTCCCAATGACGTATTGGCTTTTTTGCGCGAAACCAGTAATATGAAACATATAAGTATCGTCGGATTAATGACGATGGCGCCTGTTGTCGAAAACCAAGAGGAAGCCAGGAAGGTGTTCCGTGGCCTCTATGAGTGGAAGCAACGGATTAACGAAATGGCATTCCCACACGCCCAGGTGGAAGAGCTGTCCATGGGCATGTCTAGTGATTTTGAAGTTGCCATTGAAGAGGGAGCTACATATATTCGTTTGGGATCGGTATTGGTCAAGCCGGAGTAAAGGAAAACAGACCAAACCACGGAGTAAGAGAGGAGGAAGAGTATGGGTGTTATGAATAAATTGATGGGGTTTCTGGGGTTAGAAAACGAGGAATACATCGAAGAGACAACAACGGTGGAAGAGGAAAGAGAAGAGCAAGAGTCCTCGCACAAACGCCAGCCAGCGATCGGCCGAACTAACAACGTGGTACCGTTTCAAGCACGGGAAAAGGAGGGAATCCGTTTGATTCTCTGTGAACCCCGTCATTACAGTGATGCACAGGATATCGCAGACAACCTGCGTCATCGTAGACCGGTTGTGGTCAACCTCCATCGTGTGGAAAAAGACCAAGCTAAAAGAATTATCGACTTTTTGAGCGGGACGGTCTACGCATTAAACGGCGATATCCAAAAGGTCGGAGACACGATTTTCGTGTGCACGCCTGATCATGTGGATATTCAGGGTACGATTTCAAGTGTGTTGGAAGAGTAGCCAATTAAGACGAAATTAAAAGGGTGAGCAAATGATTGCTGTTTTTTCGGTTTTAAATTTTGCTTTTACGGTATATCAATACATGATTATTGCTTACATTTTGATGTCATGGGTTCCTCAAATGAGAGGTACAGGCATCGGACAGTTACTGGAAAAACTGGTTGAGCCTTATTTGGCTCCATTTCGCCGGTTTATCCCACCGCTCGGGTTCATCGATATCTCCCCCATTGTCGCATTGATTGCACTGCGCTTTGCCCAATCTGGCCTGTTCGCCATTTTGCAACAAATCATGTAGGCGAGTGAAACGATGAGCATATTTGACCATTTTTCAAAAGAAGAACGTCCCTTTGTTGAACGGGCGCTGGAAATGCTGACGCAAGTAGAGCGGACGCAGGCCATGCGCCTTACTGATTTTGTAGACCCGAGGCAATTGATGATTTTTGAGAGTCTATCTTCACAAGTAAGAGATGTGAAGGTTTCTCCTTATGGAGGCTACGAGGGTGCTGAGCGTGTTCGGATTATCATCCATCCGGAGTACCTCCCTGTTGAGCCTGAGGATTATCGCCTTACCTTATTGGCAATCAAGGCTGATCAGCGCTTTCATGTGCTAGAGCATCGAGATGTGATGGGGGCGATGCTGGGCGTCGGGATGAAGCGGGAGAAATTCGGAGATATGCTGACAGATTCAGCTGGCAGCTACGCAATTGTAGCAGAGGAAGTCGCTGATTTTGTTTGTGCGCAGGTGACGCAAATTCATCGGACATCTGTTAAATTTGAGCGGGTAGCATGGGAGGCGTTTACACCGCCTGCACCCAAGTTTGTAGAGAAAACAATCACCGTGCCATCACCGCGAATTGACGCGATCATTGGAGAAGTACACAATATGTCTCGCGCAAAAGCACTGGTGCCAATTCGAGCGGGAAAAGTAAAAATCAACTGGAAAGTAATCGAAGACCCATCTTATCAACTCCAGATGGGAGATATGGTATCTCTTGCAGGCTATGGTCGGTTCAAAATTCTTGAGGTAGCAGGTCCAACACGCAGTGGAAGACTTCGCATGATTGTCGGACTGGTTACATAAGATGGACCAAGGCTCAAAAATTTGTAAAATACGGCAGGAAACACAGCTAATTCTGTCGAAATGATTGAAGACGAATTATCGGGAAAAGTGGGGGGTTCATGTGCCATTAACGCCGTTGGATATACACAATAAGGAATTCAGCACAGGCTTTCGTGGGTATAACATTGACGAAGTGAATGAATTTCTCGATCAGGTGATCAAAGATTTTGAGCTCTTGATAAAAGAGAAAAAAGAACAGGAAGAGCGCGTAGCCATTCTGAATGAGCGCGTAGATTACTATAAGAGCTTGGAAGAAAATTTGAGCAAGTCGATTCTGGTGGCGCAGGAGACAGCGGAGGACGTGAAGTCGAATGCCCGCAAAGAAGCGCAGCTCATCTTAAAAGAAGCCGAGAAAAATGCAGACCGAATTGTCAATGAAGCACTGGCGAAGTCGCGCAAAATCGCGATCGAAATCGAAGAATTAAAAAAACGTGCTTCGGTTTACCGTATGCGCTTTCGGACGCTTTTGGAAGCACAGCTCGAGATGCTGGAGAATGGCGATTGGGATAGCATTGAACAGCCACAAGTTGATTCGCCTGTAACAGTTGAATAAATCATTGACGTTCGAGCAATGATGGTATTATAATGAAAGACAACTTTTTCGAAATAAAGCACTTATAGTAGTTGAACAGGCTTATACAAATCATAGACGATGAACGGGAAGAGTACGTGAGCCAGCACTGCCTAGAGAGTCGGGAAAAGGTGAAAACCCGGCCAGTTGCTTTCGCAGAAAATCACCCGGGAGTTCAATATCCGAAAGCCCAGAAAAACCTTGATGGTGAAACAGGTGAGTAAGTGAGCGCGTCATTCCCGTTACGAATGAGTGAAGTGGAACAATTCCGATGCAGGTTTTTTTGCCGTACGGGTTTGTTCAATCAGGGTGGTACCACGGGAGCTTTCTCTCGTCCCTTTTATGGGATGAGTGAAAGCTTTTATTTATTTAAGGAGTGAATCAGGCCATGGATTACAGCAAAACCTTAGCGCTACCAAAAACAGATTTCCCCATGCGCGGAAATTTGCCAAGCCGCGAGCCACAAATGCAAGCGGCATGGGAAGAGCAAAATATTTATCAACAAGTGTTAGATCGTACAAAAGACCGCCCGTCTTTTGTCTTGCATGATGGCCCTCCGTATGCGAATGGAGACATCCATATCGGTCACGCACTGAACAAAATCCTCAAGGACTTCATCGTTCGCTACAAATCCATGGCAGGTTTTTATGCGCCGTACATCCCAGGCTGGGATACACATGGTTTGCCAATTGAGCAAGCGATTATCAATGCACAAGGGCTGGATCGCCGCAGCATCGAAGTGAACGATTTCCGCCAGCGCTGTGAAGAGTATGCTTGGTCCTACATCGACAAGCAACGCGACCAATTCAAGCGTCTGGGCGTTCGTGGAGATTGGGAAAACCCTTATGTGACACTCCTGCCTGAGTATGAAGCCAACCAAATTCGCGTATTCGGCGAAATGGCGAAAAAGGGTTATATTTACAAAGGTCTACGCTGCGTGTACTGGTCTCCGTCTTCTGAGACTGCTTTGGCTGACGCAGAAATCGAATACAAAGACAAGCGCTCTCCTTCTATTTACGTCAGCTTCCAGGTAGCAGATGGAAAAGGCAAGCTGGACACAGAAACAGGCGTTGTTATCTGGACAACGACTCCGTGGACATTGCCAGCAAACCTTGCGATCAGCCTGCACCCTGAACTCGAGTACAACGTAGTGAAGGTAGATGGCCGCAAATTCCTGGTAGCCAACGGTCTGATTGAAGCTGCGAGCAAAGAAATTGGCTGGGAAGGCGTAGAGATTCTTGCGACCTTTAAAGGTCAAGATTTGGAAGGCGTAGAAACTCAGCATCCGTTCTATGATCGCAAGTCTCCACTCATCCTGGGTGAGCATGTAACCTTGGATGCAGGTACTGGTTGCGTTCATACTGCTCCAGGACACGGGGAAGATGACTTTACCGTTGGTCAAAAATACAATTTGGGTGTCCTTTGCCCAGTAGACCACGAAGGTAAAATGACCAATGAGGCACCAGGATTTGAAGGTCTGTTCTACGAAGATGCCAACAAAGTGATTACAGAAAAGCTGAAAGAAAACGGAGCACTCTTGAAGCTCAATTTCTTCACGCACTCTTACCCACATGACTGGCGTACGAAAAAACCGGTTATCTATCGCGCGACAGAGCAATGGTTCGCATCTATCGACGGATTCCGTGCGCAAATGCTCGAAGCGATTAAAAATGTAAAATGGATTCCGCATTGGGGAGAAACTCGTCTGGCAAACATGATTGCGGATCGTGGCGACTGGTGCATTTCCCGTCAGCGTGTATGGGGTGTACCGATTCCAATCTTCTATTGCAAATCGTGTAACGAACCGATCATTAACGACACGACGATCAACCATGTTGCTGATCTGTTCCGGAAAGAAGGATCGAAAGTATGGTTCTCCCGTGAAGCAAATGAGCTCATTCCAGAAGGGCTTTCTTGCACCAAATGCGATTGCAATGATTTCCGCAAAGAAACGGATATTATGGACGTTTGGTTCGACTCCGGTTCCAGCCACCAGGCTGTTTTGCGCGAAAGAGGCATTGCTTGGCCAGCTGACATGTACCTGGAAGGCTCTGACCAGTATCGTGGTTGGTTCAACTCTTCTCTCTCGACGGGTGTTGCTGTGTATGGCACAGCTCCTTACAAATCCGTCCTGAGCCACGGCTTTGCTTTGGATGGAGAAGGACGCAAAATGTCCAAATCCCTCGGTAACGTCATCGTGCCTCAACAAGTTATTGACAAGATGGGCGCAGATATCTTGCGTCTGTGGGTAGCTTCTGTTGATTATCAAGCTGATGTGCGCATTTCCGATGCGATTCTGAATCAGATCGCTGAGGTGTACCGCAAAATCCGCAATACGTTCCGCTTCCTGTTGGGTAACCTGGATGGATTTAATCCAGCAACAGACCGCGTAGCGTACGAAGAGCTGGGAGAGCTTGACCGTTATGTTCTGGCGAAAGCAGCAAAAGTAGCGAAGCGTACACGCAAAGCGTACGATGAATATCAGTTCCATACCGTTTTCCATGCCGTTCACAACTTCTGCGTTATTGATTTGTCCGCGTTCTATCTGGACATTTGCAAGGATCGCCTGTATGTAGAGGCGCCAGATAGTTTGAAACGACGCGCTGCACAGACAGTGATGTACGATTGCTTGATCAGTCTGGTGAAGCTGGTTGCTCCACTGTTGCCGCATACAGCCGATGAGGTGTGGGCGTTCATTCCAGGCGTGGAAGAGAAGAGTGTGCAGTTGACGGATATGCCAGAAGGCGACGAACAACATCTCAGCTTTGCAGCAGAAGCAGAGAGCAAATGGGATGCGTTCCTGGCGATCCGAGACGAGGTTCTCAAAGCCATGGAAGAAGCGCGCCGCAACAAGGTGTTCGGTAACTCCGTTGATGCGAAGCTGGCTCTGTACCCACAAACGGAAGAAGTTGCGAAAACATTGGCAGCAATGGACGATCTGGCTGACCTGTTCATCGTGGCTCACGTGGACGTACACAGCGGTTCTGCTCCGGCAGAAGCGGTACAACTCGAAGGAATTGCTGCTGTGGTCTCTGCCGCAGACGGTGGAAAATGCGAGCGTTGCCGCGTAGTGAAACCGGATGTTGGCACTCGCGAGTCGCACGCGTCGCTCTGCGTACGTTGCGCAGATATCGTAGAACAACACTACGCACATGTAGCAGAATAAAAATCGGTTGATTAACCTGTCATTCCCTTTGGGGATGGCAGGTTTTTTGCTGTGATAGGCCACATGCGAACCAACAAAACGATCATGGCCGTTTTGTTGGTCATATTTCCTACGGGACCAAGACATACTACCTGTTGAGGAAACCAAACAAAGGTGGTGTACAGCGTGGACCAAAAGAGAGTGGCCAGCTTCCGGGAAAAGCTGCTGGAACAGAAAAAAGAACTGGAAGACCGCGTACAGGACCATTATGGCATGAGAGAACCGATGACAACCTCTTTGCAGGAGTTTGCCATGTACGATAATCATCCGGCAGATATCGGCAGTGAGATGTTTGAACGGGAAAAAGATTTGGCCCTAGACAGTCTCGATCGTGAGACATTAAAAGAGATTGATCAGGCGCTACTGCGCATGGAGGAAGGCACCTACGGCCTGTGTACGGTCTGTGGAGAGCAAATACCTGTGGAGCGACTGGAAGCACTGCCTCAGGCACAAACGTGCAAGGAGCATGCACCAGCGCCGTCAATCAACGAGTCGCGTCCGATCGAGGAACAGTTTTTGCAGCCGCCGTTCGGACGTACATCTCTGGATGAAAAAGAAGGCCAGAACGGATTCGACGGTGAGGATGCTTGGCAAATTGTCGAGTCATGGGGGACATCCAGCACGCCTTTCTCGTATCAGGAACCCGACAAAACAGATTACGATGAAATGTATATCGAGAGCAATGAGCCGGATGGCTTTGTAGAAGCCGTAGAGGAAATCGGTTATACCGATATTGAGGGCTATCATGGACCGGATAGTGTGCATTTTATGAGAAGCGGGACGTATGAGGAGTACATGAGAAAAGGAGAAGGGAAAGGAAACTTCCTCTCCTATAACGATTACGAAGGAGAGCAAGCAGAACGAGAGGGATTGGATGACTACTAATGAGCAGATAGCGGTCATTGACCTGCAAATTGAGCGAGTGGAAACGTATCCGCTACTTCATCGTCTACCGCAAGCTTACGGCGATGCGAATGGGTATAAGCGTTATCGAACCAGTTATCTCATTCGGATTATCACAAGGGCTGGAATAGATGGCTGGGGAGAAATTATCGACTGGCTGCCGACGCTTCATAAGGGATTTTGTGAGCGCATCATTCCGTACTTGCTGGGTAAGCAGGTGGACAACAGAGTAGCCATTGTAGATGTCATAGGAAAGTGGCATCAGCGATCGGCTTCAGGTGTCAGTATGGCACTTACGGAAATTTTGGCAAAAGCGGCGGGGCTATCTGTGGGTCAACTGTGGGGAGGCCAGATACATTCGGGCATCCCGGTATATGCCTCCCTCCAATCCTACCGTGAAACAGAAGACTGGATGCAGCAGTCATGGAAACAAGTCAGCCAGCAAGTCGACGACGGCTTCAAGATGGTGAAAGTAAAGATTGGAGGGCGCTCTGTTCAAGAGGATCAGACGCATATCGAAAAACTGATGAATTTGCTTCCTGAACAAGTTCAAGTAGCGGTAGATGCCAATCAGAGCTACGACTGTGTGACTGCAAGGAAGTGGGAGGGGCTTTTTTCCCGTTATGGCAATTGGCTTTGGCTGGAGGAGCCGATGCCCATGGATCGTACAAACGAGTATATCAAGCTTCGTTCGGCATTATCCATCCCGCTTGCTGGTGGAGAAAACTTGATTCGCTGCGCACAGTTTTTGCCCTTGTATGAGGGGGGCGCTATCGATATTGCTCAGCCTGACCTGATGCATACGGGGGGCATTGACGATTATCGAACGCATCTTCAAATGGCCCGTCAGTTTGGCTATCGCGTGTCTCCACATTCCTTTGACGGATCACTGGCACGATTGTATACGTTATTTGCACAAGCGTGCTTGCTGGCATGGACCAAGATGGATAGCCATCCGATTGAGCCTGTCGAATGGGATGTCATGGAGAACCCGTTTTCACAATTGTTTCCGCTGCGACCCATAAATGGCGAAGTGACGCTTCCTACTGGCGTGGGAATAGGCGTTGAGCCTGACTGGGAGATTATTAACGCGTCGCGCTGGGACGGTAGCGCTTATGCGTAAGACAAGGAGTTTCGTATGGCACAAAATGCGAAAAACCTGATTGGGCTTGTCGGGGTTCCATTAGTGATGGTGCTGGGCAACTCGATGCTGATCCCTGTACTGCCTACGATGAAAACAGAAATGAAGCTCACCGCCTTACAGACGAGCTTGTTGATCACTGCTTTTTCGATTGCAGCAGGTATTGTTATCCCTTTTGCCGGCTATTTGTCAGATCGATTTGGGAGAAAAATTGTCATTATCATCTCCCTTGCCTTGTACGGTATTGGTGGTTTGCTCGCAGGGCTTGCCGCGTTGTGGATAGATCAACCTTATATGGCTATCATGGGAGGGCGAGTCTTGCAGGGGATCGGGGCTGCCGGGACAGCGCCCATCGCAATGGCATTGGTAGGGGATCTGTTCGATGGCGCTTCGGAGAGTAGGGCATTGGGGCTGTTGGAGACATCAAACGGGATGGGAAAAGTATTAAGTCCGATTTTTGGCTCCTTGCTTGCTCTCATTTCTTGGTACATGGTCTTTTTAGCTTTTCCGATTATTTGCGGTGTCGTCCTCCTGATGTTTTTATTTCTGACTAAGGAAAAGAAACAGGATAAGAAGCCACTCCCTGTCAAGCAGTACATGCATTCGATCGCGCAAGTGTTTAAGCAGCATGGAAAATGGCTTGTCCCCGCGTTTTTTATTGGGAGCATCTGCCTGTTCACGTTGTTTGGTGTACTGTTTTACCTGTCTGATTTATTGGAAGAAAAATACAAGATCGATGGTGTCATCAAAGGCTTCTTTTTGGCGATTCCCTTGCTTGTGATGAGTATCGCGGCATATGTGACAGGAGTCATCATCAAAAAGAAGCTGAAGCTGATGCGTCTGTTTGTGATTATCGGCATGTTTTTGCTGGCTACGTCTTACATTCTGGCCAGCTTTGTCAAAGGGGCTTATGTCCTGATTGGCATTTTGGTCATCGGCAGCGCGGGGACGGGAATGATTTTACCGTGCTTGAACTCCATGATCGTTGGGGCCGTGCAAAAAACAGAGAGAGGCATGATTACTTCTTTGTATAGTGGTGTCCGTTTTATCGGTGTTGCGATCGGCCCACCTATTTTTACCTGGTTGCTCGGGATTTCTCGATCGGTCATGTTTCTATCAATCGCAGGTTTATCGCTCGTTTTCGCTGTGCTTGCGATCTTTTTCTTGAAGCCCAAGCAGGTCGAGCAGCAAGGACAAGGGACAAAAGACAGCGAGACGAATGGGTGGCGGCAAATATCAGAGGTACTTGGAATTGAACCAGAAACGGTGCACGAGGTACAACGAGAGAGAGCCATCGAAAAGTATGGCTTTGATCCAAATGAGCTCGTCAAGCGTGTGTTGTCGGGAAAGAAGGAAAAGGAAAAACAATAAACAGGCTGTCTCTGTCGGTCAGTCTCACCGAATACAAAGCCGGGGAGCGACAGGGACGAGCCTGTTTATGATGGCTAGGACTCCGCAAAAGGATGACGTAAAGCTCGTTCGAGTGCGAGCGGGTACACATCATCTTGCAGAATACGACTAAACTCCTGATTGCCTTTTACATCTCGCGGGATATCCGCAAACACAATGGTGGCGAGCACGTCTGAGCCACTTGGCTGGTTTGTATAATGCGCTACCTTTGCGATATAAATGTCTTTTCGCATCGAGTCGTCGACGGTGTACTGTCCGATGCGCTCAATCCCTTCCAGAATGGCGCCGGTTTCTTCATAGACCTCACGAACTGCTGCCGCTAGGCTGTTTTCACCCGCTTCTACTTTTCCCCCTGGTAGCTCCACGCCGCGTGTACGATGGCGAGTAAATAACAGCTTTCCCTGATAAAAAGCGAAGATCAGCACGTGACCTGCTTGGTGGTTACGATACTCTTCGGGAGAAAAGGTTAGCTGGACAGGTAAGCCGAAATCGTCGTAAAAAGCGTACATGCAAAGCGCTCCTCTACAGGCTCATTGATCTATTGTTTTGAATTTGCAAGGAAATATGCTTGACTGCCTTCATCGCTTGACCAGCTGCCAGTGCCAAACTCGCATAAGCGGCTCCGTTGCTCACATCTCCGACTGCGTATATCCATGGAGAGTTGACTCGTTGATACGAATCCGTTTGCAAATAGTCATCGCCAAACGTGTCCAAACCTTCGAGACCCGCTGTGTTTCCATGAACACCAATTCGTGGCAGAATCCAATCGACTACGATCGTCTCTGGATTGCCTGCGCGCGTAGAGGTGAGTGTCAGAACCGTCCGTGCCTCTTCGTCCTGATAGTCAGTTACTTGTGTTTCCCACAGGACCTGGATGTTGGGTAGGCCTGTGATTTTCTTTTGCCATTCGGGACGAGCACGCCACTCACTGCTCCGAACCAACAGATAAACTTGTCGGGCATGAAAGCTCAAATTTGCTGCACTCTCCAATGCGCGATCTCCTCCGCCGATAACGGCGATATCTTGCCCGGCGATGGTGTGAGCTTGGGCTGTTGTAGAAAACCAAGGCGACAGGACACTTGGACAATCAGCTAGGGCCGGTATTTCATTCCAGCCAACTCCTGTGGCGATGAGTAGATAGTCGACACGATAAACGGATTTCGAAGTCATTACCTGTTTCGTTTCCCGATCAATGGAAAGAATGGCTTCGTTCAATCGTATGTTTGGCTGCTGGATGAAAGGATGGGCGATCAGTACCTTTACAAGGGCAGCTCCCTGGTCATATACAAGGGGCGGAAAGTCGGTAATCTCGTTGTAAATGTGATGCAATTGGCCGCCGAGTCTATCCGTTTTTTCGATAAGAAGACAAGAAAGACCTAATCGTTGGCACCATATTGCTGCGGACAACCCTGCGATGCCGCCACCTACGATCAGCACCTGTATGTGTTCCACTCTCAAGTCCCTCCGATTCCCATATTCATCTATCTGATTTTCCTCAGTTTTAGACTACCTTTTTCGATTCGCAAGTGCAAGAACTCTCAGGGAAAACCGATCGAGTTGAATCGGCAGGATTCTACATTTTGACGGCATATTGTGGTAAAATGGGACGAAAGTTTTACAGAATATATTGAAAAATGAAAAGCCCAAAGCACTATGGACCCTGTGATTTTAAAAAGGAGTGAACCGAACGTGCAAGCCAAGAATGACAAGCCTCAAGCTCCTGCAAAACAGCCGCGTAAACGGATCAAGCGTGGCCAGCGAAGCAAGCGGATGTATCTGCTCTTGGCGGGTTGCTTATTCCTCTGTTTGTTGGCCGTAGGAGCAGGCTTCGCCCTCAACCAGTTAGACAAGACATTGGACATCGTAACGCAAGACCCTTACAAGTTACCGGATCAACCTGTGGTGGAGAAGCCGTACGAACAAAAGAAATCAATCGCCTTCGCCATCGTCGGGGTGGATACGCGCAAAAACATCGGTATGTTAAACACGGATGTTCTGGTCGTAGCCGTCGCTAATCCGGTTACGCAAAAGCTGAGCATGGTATCGTTGCCCCGTGATACCCGCGTTCAAATCCCAGGATATCCAGGCTTTCACAAGGTCAATGAAGTATTTGCATTAGGGGAAAATATCAGGAAAGATGCGGAAATCAAAGGAAAGCCTGTTACGGAAAATGGCATGACGATGCTCAAGAAAACATTGAATCACATGCTGGGGATCTCGGTTGAGCATTATGTGCAGCTTGACTTTGAGGGCTTCACAGCGGTCATTGACAAGCTGGGCGGGATTACGGTTGATGTAGATCGCGATCTCGTATACGAACTGCCGAAGCAAGGTGTATACCGTAATTTGAAAAAAGGGAAACAAGTATTGAACGGAGAGCAGGCACTCGGCTTCGTCCGTCATCGCATCGACAGACGTGGAGACGCTTACAACTCGAGCGACTTCGATCGCAACCGCAGACAGCAGCAGGTGATTCGTGCTGTTGCAGAAAAGAGCATGTCCTTGGATGGATTATCGAGTTTGACAGCCGTACTGGATACCGTTGGTCAGCATATTAAAACCGATCTGTCGACAGACCAAATAAAAGGATTGGCCCTTGATTTTGCCAGCTTTTCGTCAAGCAACATGGTTACTTTGGATAATGGGGCGATCTGGAGCTCTCCTTATTCCTTGTGGCCGAGGGAGAACATGCAAGCTGTTCGAACTGCCCTCCAAACAGAAGTGGGTGTAGCTGGAGCGAGCGAACAGCTCAGTGATGCAGCTGTAGCGGAAGTAGCCAAGGTCGAAATGAAAACAGAGAAGAGAGCACCAGCTCCGAAGCCCAAGCCCACGACAGGTACAAAAGAGCAGCCAAAAACACAAAAACCAGCCACACCATCACCAAATCCGGCTCCAGAATCAACACAGGAGCCTGTAACACCGCCGACTATACCAGATGGAAATGGCGGCGAATCCAATCCTGAGCCGACGGATAGTAACATGCCACCACCAGATATTTTGGCTCCGCCTGCACCAGCGACAGATAGTGCTGATGTAGGGCAAACTGGATGATCTTGAACACACCCCCCAGGCAACAGTACATATTCTATCGTACAAAGACAGTCGTGCCTTTGCTGGGGAGGGAGTGCGGAAGTGATGAAAAACCTGCAAGAGACCATGAAGCAGTTACAAAAAGCATCCGAAAGTTTGTCCAAGCTCGGCTTTGACCCAGATCATCCGTGGAAAGCATTGAGCCAGATGGGGCAGGTGCTGGATACGAATTTTTGGGAGAATATCGCGACGCTCAATAAGCAAGCAGCACAAAAGACGGCCACCGCCGCCGCAGCGCCAAATGTACCACCCGGGAAAAAGGGGAAAAAAAAGACGAAGGAAAAACCGATGCGTTTTGTGCAGGTAGACGATTCGCATTTTTCCCCAGCCTCGGATATTTTCCAATCAGAGCAAATGGTCATCGTTTCCTGTGAACTGCCGGGCTTCGATCGCGATAGTTTGGAGATTACCCTCTCCGACCAACGGTTGCTAGAGGTCAAAGGGATCTTCAAAGAAAGTGAGCACCAGGGACTTCGTACACAAGGGGAAAGAAGCTACGGCCCCTTTTATCGAAAGCTGGCTTTACCGGTTTCCGTTAGTTCAAAAGGGATGAAGGCCCAGTATCAAGACGGGGTGTTAGAAATCTATTTGATGCGTGATGGAGCTGCGAACGAACGAAGAACAACATTTAAAGCGAGTTTGTAAAAACAGGTGGTAGTGGAAAAATCAAAAAAGAACCTGAGTATTCCTACCAGGTTCTTTTTTATTGCACATAAACAGAGGCGATGATATAATCAGTTCACGACTGTTTATTATATATAGTCATAATTATTGCATCTTACACTTTAATCGTACCATGCTGGTGAACTCTTGTCAAATGTTTTTTCTCAATTTAATGGTTAGGAGAGATATTGAATGAGTTCTTTGGTTCTCAGTTTTCAGGAGATGGAAAAAACGCAGCTTTTGCTCGTTGGCGGAAAAGGGTTACATTTAGGGGAATTATCGAAAATTCAAGGAATACAAGTACCGGAAGGATTTTGTGTGACAACAGTGGGATATCAAAAGGCCATCGAACAAAACGAAACGTATCGTGCTTTGTTGGATCGACTAGCCATGCTAAAAGTACAAGATCGAGAACAAATTAGTGGAATCAGCAGGAAGATTCGCCAATTCATTATGGAAGTAGAAATTCCTTCAGATGTTGTGAAAGCCGTTACTCATTATCTCTCCCAATTCGGAGAGGAGCATGCTTATGCAGTGCGTTCCAGTGCGACTGCTGAAGATTTACCACATGCCTCTTTTGCAGGTCAACAAGACACCTATTTAAATATTATTGGTAAAGAAGCAATCTTGCAGCACATCAGCAAATGTTGGGCTTCTCTATTTACGGATCGCGCGGTAATCTACCGTATGCAAAATGGATTTGACCACCGTCACGTTTATTTATCCGTTATCGTTCAAAAAATGGTTTTCCCACAGGCTTCCGGTATTTTATTTACCGCTGATCCCATTACATCCAACCGGAAGTTGCTATCAATCGACGCCAGTTATGGACTTGGAGAGGCACTGGTCTCTGGCCTGGTATCTGCTGATTGTTATAAAGTGCAGGAAGGGGAAATCGTCGATAAGAGGATAGCAACCAAAAAATTGGCTATCTATGGACGAAAAGAAGGTGGAACAGAGACAAAGCAGATCGATCCTGATCAGCAAAAGACCCAAACACTTACGGAACAACAAATTTTACAACTGGCACGTATTGGAAGACAGATCGAAGCTTATTTTGGTTGCCCACAAGATATCGAATGGTGTTTGGTTGATGATACTTTTTCTATTGTCCAGAGCCGTCCAATCACGACTTTATACCCCATCCCTGAAGCGAACGATCAAGAAAATCATGTCTATGTATCTGTTGGCCATCAACAAATGATGACCGATCCCATGAAACCATTGGGACTGTCTTTTTTCCTGTTAACGACTCCGGCACCTATGCGTAAAGCGGGAGGAAGGTTGTTTGTTGATGTTACAAATATGTTAGCTTCACCTGATAGCAGACAAATCATATTAGATACCCTGGGACAATCCGATCCGCTTATAAAAGACGCGCTTCTGACCGTAATAGAGCGAGGAGATTTTATACCATTGTTACCCATAGATAAAAAAGAGCAGAGTCCTGGTAAAAGCAAGAAAGGTATGTCGTCTTTGGGTTTTCAAGAACAATTCGAAAACGATCCGATCATTGTTTCTGATTTGATTAAGCGTAGTCAAGCATCGATCGAAGAGTTAAAGCATGACATCCAAACGAAATCAGGAGCGGATTTATTTGATTTTATTCGAGAAGACATTCAGCAATTAAAGAAGATTTTATTTGATCCACAAAACATAGGTGTAATTACGGCTGCAATGAATGCTTCAAAATGGATCAATGAAAAAATGAACGAGTGGTTGGGGGAAAAAAATGTAGCAGATACGCTTTCTCAATCTGTGCCACACAATGTTACTTCGGAAATGGGGCTGGCGCTCATGGATGTTGCAGATGTCGTTCGTCCTTATCCAGAAGTAATTGATTTTTTACAGCGTGTAAAAGAAGATAACTTTTTGGATGATTTGGTTCAGTTTGAAGGTGGGCAGGAAACGCAAGACGCAATCTATGCTTATCTCACGAAATACGGAATGCGATGTGCCGGAGAAATCGATATAACGAAAACGCGTTGGAGTGAAAAACCAATGACGCTTGTCCCCATAATTCTAGGTAACATCAAAAACTTTGAGCCGAATGCTGGCAATCGGAAATTCGAACAAGGGCGACAGGAAGCTTTGGAAAAAGAGCAAGAGCTATTAGAGCGATTGAAGCAATTACCGGATGGTGAACTAAAATCCAAAGAAACAAAACAAATGATCGACCTCATCCGGAATTTCAGTGGGTTTAGGGAATATCCAAAATACGGCATGGTGAATCGCTACTTCGTTTATAAGCAGGCTTTACTGAAAGAAGCCGAGCAACTCGTACAAGCAAGCGTTATTCATGAAAAAGAAGATATATACTATCTCACTTTTGAAGAACTTTACGAGGTCGTACGCACAAACAAACTGGATGATCAGATCATCAGCAAACGAAAAGACGATTACAAGTTTTTCGAAAAACTGACTCCCCCACGTGTCATCACGTCTGATGGTGAAATCATTACAGGTGAGTACAAACGAGAAAATCTGCCAGCCAATGCGATAGTAGGTCTACCTGTTTCTTCCGGGGTTATAGAGGGGCGAGCACGAGTCATCGTAAACATGGAAGATGCTGATCTAGAAGATGGAGATATATTAGTCACCTCCTTTACTGACCCTGGTTGGACACCGTTGTTTGTATCCATAAAAGGTCTTGTCACCGAAGTCGGTGGACTGATGACCCATGGGGCAGTGATCGCGCGTGAATATGGCTTACCAGCAGTTGTCGGCGTGGAACATGCTACCACTCTGATAAAAGACGGGCAACGAATTCGCGTGCATGGAACAGAAGGGTATATTGAAATATTGTAGTCAGGGGGCCTCGTGCCTCCTTTTTTGTTTCGTTTTTCAGCCAAAATAAAAACAGTGTCAATGAAAAGACATTAACACTGCCGGGATTAGATGTTCCCAAACATCGGTTGATCGACGACATTGGGGTCCAGTGTATTCGTTGCGTTGACACCATTGAGTGTATTGACGACGTTACCTGTGTTGCCGCCTCCTGAACCGGAGAATGTCTTGGCGGCTGTTTTTGGCGATATGTTGAGCGTATCTCCGAAGTTAACGGTACCCGAATTACTATTGATATTGACAGCTCCAATGACAGAAGGCACAGCCTACCCCCTCCCTCTAGTTTTCGGCTCTTCTTGGAAAATGTGACGAATATTTACGACTCGTGTTTCGAGTTTTATGGATTCGTTCGAACCAACATGGATGACGGAGGATCCTGCTACGAAAGGGACTTCCACTTTTCGAATGAAAATGTACGGGCAGTCGTGGAACGTATCGATGCAAATCGGATCTGAGAGACTAGGGGGAGTTAAAGGTACGGAAAAGGTCGAGTAATTCTCAAACATAAATTCATTTTCATAGAAGATGGCCTGCTCACGTTGGACGGCTAATATGTTTGCGACAGCGTCAATCTGCCGGGAATCACCTATTTGCAGAACAGATGAGGTATCGACCGAGAGAACATCCAGCTTACGGACATGACTGGTCCTTCGGTACATGGTGACAATCCTCCTTATGAAGCGGGCAGCGCAGTATCAATCGGGATCGTGGCTCCGACAATCATTTTTTCGGGTGGCGTTTCATAAATCGCTCTGAGGTCTACTGTCTGCGTGTCCCCAATAAACAAGGAAGCGGAAGAAGTGAGAGCACTGACGGAGACCCTCTTTACACAAATGGCTTCGTTTATCACTTGATACCTCATCATGGTTCGTTCACCTCACGCGGCAAATTTTTCACGAATGTTTCGCAGGTCTTGTCGATATCCCGTTTCACTTTTTGGACTGTCTTTTGTACGAAAACATCGAGCTGCTCTGGTTCTAGTTCTAGTTCATCGGTAGGGAGCTCACTCAGGTAATACTTAATCCGTTGATCGATCTGCTTTTTAATGTCATCCAAGATAAAGGCACGATAATTGTTATCCAGTGGATAGTTGCACTCTGTTTCGATTCTTTCAAGAACGAGGTAGGCATCTTGCTCCAAGTATTGATAAATTTCTTTCTGGACACGGTCAAAAAGTGGGGCATTGCTTTGGTGCGGATTAGGGACATCCATCGATTGATTGATGGAAAAATCACCGATTCCTGCATCATTTCCTTTCGGGTTTAAACCGATATTGAGAGTCCCTTCCAGTCGCTCAACTTTTAGCAGATCGAATTTGTACTCGTTTTTGATGACGGAAGGAATCTGTTTTTCCTTGAGATCATTTACATCTTGCTGCAGCTGTTCAATCATTTGCTTCAATTTCTCGATCTTATCATTTTGCAATTGTATATAGTCATGTAACTGTTGCATATACTGCATCATTTCGGGATCCATGTACATGACGACCATCCTTCTTCATCTAAGAGTGCCAGAGCGAACAGGTGAAGGCTGAACCAATGGAATGAGGGGCACGAATTCTTCCGCACCGGTTGTGGGCAGAGGCCCCACCTGTGGAGCTGGCTCTGTGAATCCGCCGGTGTTGTACAGCTTGGAAACGGGCTTGATAATCCCTGCGCTTCCTATTTGGCACACCGAAGAGTTGCTTATGCCTTCGATCTTGAGCGAATTGATTACGATATGTTGCGTAACAAAAAAATTCATGCGAAATCTCGTCCCTTTGCCCTGAAATCGTTCGTTTCCTCTACAAAAAGCGGGATATCATTATCGGATTGTTCATTGACGTAGACGACGCTACGTGGAATTTTAAAGGATAGATTGGTACCAGAATTGAATGATCCTCCACCCGCGAAGGTTTTGGCATAAGTGGTAGGTGCGATTTTACGGACGTCTCCGACATTGAAAACGCCGCCCACGTTGTTTACATTGATGACTCCAACGAATGCTGGCATGTTCGGCACATCCTTTTGGGAGAGATCCTCTCTGTATTGTATGTCGTAGGCCAGTGGGTGTTCATACCTGTTTTTGCGACCGAACCAGTGTAAGCAGCATACGATGTATGGATAGGCGCGAGTTTTAGGAAAAGGAGAAAAAGTTCCATGAATATGAAGGTGACGAATAAAAAAATTGATGTCGGTGATTTCAGCTTTGGTGGAGTAACTAAGTCGTCGATTGTGCTGATTGGGGACACCGATGTCCTTTCCTGCTACTCAATATTTGATACGCCGCCACACGCCGTGATTTATTCACCCCAAGTTCCTCTCCAGCCGTTAGACATTGGTTTGCGAAGAGGGTAGAGGTGTTTTTTACTGGTTCGCGTATTTCGTCTGGTAGTGGCTGAGAGCCAGCAACGGCCAAATCCAACGATAGCTGTGATAAGCAAAGTAAGTGCCGCCAGGACGGCCCCCGCCAGTCGGGTAGCGAGTCGTCCAGTCATTTGCTTGATTGTGAGTGAGCAAATAGTGAATCCCTCGTTGAAGCTCTGCTGTCGGCTTGGATGACACGGCTATCAGTGCATCGATTGCCCATGCCGTCTGCGAGGGAGTACTTGCTCCGAGGGGGACGTACGTTTTTTTCTGGTCGCTTTGGCAAGATTCGCCCCAGCCGCCGTCGGGATTTTGATTGGCAACCAACCACGAAACCGCTTTTTGGATGGCGGGATCAGTAGGGGAAAAGCCAATCGCCATCAGCCCGGTAATCGCAGCCCATGTACCGTATAGGTAAGCAATTCCCCAACGTCCATACCAGGAGCCGTCTGACTCTTGATGTTTGAGAAGCCAGCGGACTCCTTTTTCTACATGTGGGTCAGTCAATGTTCGGCCGGCATAGTTTCCGAGGAACTCTAAGGTCCTCCCTGTCAAATCGGCAGAGGAGGGATCTGTACTGACGGTATCGGCACCTTCGATCGGCAAGTGGCGAATGAAATCAGCATCTGTATTTCGTTCAAAAGCAGGCCAACCCCCATCGTCGTTTTGCATCGATAATAGCCATTCGAGACCGCGTTTCCAAGCGGCTGCTGTTGTTATATTCGTGCGGGCGAGCAGGCGCAGAGAGCGCAGAGCTGCCGTCGTATCATCAATATCCGGGTTCATGGTGTTGTAGTCAGAAAAGCCCCAACCGCCAGGCTTTCCTTTTGGATTGCGGATTTTCCAGTCACCGTACGTATGCTGCTGCTTTTGGAGAAGGTAACGATTTGCTTTTTGAATCGCGGGATGTGTGGTAGGAAGTCCACTTTTTTGCAGGGAAGAAGCCAAGAGCGCAGTGTCCCAGACGGCTGAGGTAACTAGCTGCAAATGTGCGCCGTTTTCATAATCGTAGACACTATTCGCAAGCCCCTGCATCGCTTTTTGGATGAGTGGGTCTTTCGGAGAAAACCCCCGAGCGAGCAGCGCAAATATCATGAAAAAGGTAGAGGTCGAATAATTGTACAGAGTTCCGTCCGGCTCGATTCGCGCCAGGATGTATTGTTCCAGACGCCGTAGGGCGAGCTTATGTAGTTGTCCGGGCAAAAAGGGGAGACTTTGCAAGGAATCGTGGATGGTAGCGAGGAACGATTGGCCCTCTTTGAGGAAATGATCTAGGAATCGATGCGGATATAGCCCACGAGTGATAGGCGTATCTGCGTATAGATCGGACAAGTCTGGCGCATCGTCAGGCTTTTTTACATATTTGCGATCAGCCACAATCATCATGGGGGCAAGATGGACACGTGCGTAGCCGACAAAATCGTAAAAGCTGACAGGGAAACTCGGGGGCAATAGTGCAATCTCGACGGGAACGAGAAAATGCGAGGGCCATTGGTATTGGCCTGTCAGGGCTGTAGAGAATTTGGTCAGTATGTTCGCTTGTGTCAGCCCACCCTTTTCCAAAATAAAGGAGCGAGCCAGGGCCATTCTCGGTTCGTCCTTCGTGTATTTGCCTGATAGTAGAAGGGCGTAATACGAATCAATCGTCGTAGATAGATGGCCTTCATGCTCGTCGGGATACAGCTTCCATGCCCCATTATCGTGTTGGAGAGACGTGATGTGAGCAGTGAGCTTCTCCATCAAACGCTCATCATGAATACCCAGCGTGCGCAATAGGATGATCATGTGAGAATCTGTCATCGGTGAGCTTTCCAAACAAAAGCGCCAAGTGCCATCCTCTTGTTGGCGCTGTAACAAAAAGGCTTGAATGCGGTTCATTTCTTGCTGAACTTCACGCAACTCATTCACCTCCCGATAAAATACGGCACCAAAGGAAGAGAGGGGGAAGAGCATCGATGGGTTTGTCGTGGTACCAATACGCATCTCGCTTGCCGCTTGCCAAAAATCTGGGGAAAGTCCGTACGGCGACAGCACCATTGCCAGCACAAGATCAAAAGACGGTAGAGCGGATTAGACAGGAGACGCTCGCCCAAAACCGTGACAATCTCGACAGAACGCGCGCCTATTTGTCGTTTTATCAAAAGCATCCACAAATTCATTGGGCGTTATTGGCCCATCTTGTATCGCGCAATGCGGGATGGAGTATGACCGATTTGCGGGGAGAATTATTGCCTCGCTTGCTGCGAACAAAAGAGCAGCAGGATTATTTTTCGTTTTTGGAGCGGGGAAACTGGCTGATTTTTCACGATGCGTACCCTCAATTGTTACTGTATGAAGAGAGTGTCAGGCGACAGACCAACCTTTTTTATATACTGCCTCATTTGGGCGTGTCTACTTTCATGCAGGCGATCTGGAATCATTTCTGGAAGACCACTGACAAAGAGCTACTCACCATTGGATTGATTATCAATGAACAAAACTATTTGGAAGAACAGGTTATGAAAGACCCGGCCTATCAAAATTCAGTTGTCCGAACAATCCCGTTTGCCCTGCAGGAGCTTTTGCAACTGAACATGATCTTGCTTCCCTATCGGAAAGTGACTGATGTGCAGGGAAGCTCCTTGCAGCTCGCGGGTGAGCGAGTGTTTCATTTTGCCTCCTTACCGGAGAGAATCACCTTGGGAAAAAGGCTGTACAGTCTGCTGTTCGGTGGTACGAATAGGCAGGAGACTGTGTACACTTGGGCATTGGAACAGCCACACACAGGTTCGCGAAAAGATTATTGGCCCCATCTCTTTCATGATGTGAATGATACAGCTCCTGGCAAGCCTTATCAGGTAAAACTAATGAACTGTCAGCTGCGTTCAGGGGCAAAGCGGCTATTTTCCCCAACGTTGCGCCAAGTTTGGAAGCCTATCCACCATGAGCCGCCAAAGGAGTTCGATTGGTACAAAAACAAGAGCGATGTATGGCGTATGCTAACTCAGACGGAGGAGATAACAAATGCAGCAGAGATGAGTGAAGCGTATTGTCAGGCGTTGGCAAAAATCGAGTGGGCTGTCGCAGCCAGAACGAGAATACTTAGCTAACTTGTAGTAAAATAGAGAGGAATTCAGAACGTAAGACTAATCCTCGACGGGTTGCTTAGAGAGTTTTAGAAGGAGCGATTATCATTTGAAGACACTAATTATTGCGGAGAAACCTGACATGGGACGAAATATTGCCGCCGCAATAGATCCTAAAGCTAAAAATCACCGCACCTATTTAGAAGGTGAAAAATACATTATTACGTGGGCAATCGGGCACTTAATTGAACTGGCGGAACCGGAGGCGTACGACCAAAAATATAAAAAGTGGAACATCAATGATCTTCCTATCATTCCCGATCCATTTAAGCTAGTGCCCAATCGGAAAACATTCGATCAGCTAAAAATGATCGGGCAGTTGGCCAAACGAAGCAATCTGCTGATTAATGCATGCGATGCCGGGCGGGAAGGTCAACACATCTTTTCACTCATTCAGCGACATCTAAAATTGAGCCACCCCGTTAAAAGACTGTGGATCTCGGATTTGACCCCTGAAACGATCAGGAAAGGATTTGCGGAGATGAAGGATGCCGCAGCCTATGAAAACTTAACGAGGGCAGCAAAAGCTCGTAGTGAAGCCGATTGGCTAATCGGGATGAATGGCTCGCGTGCATTTACGACCAAACATAACGTGCTCCTTTCTGTCGGACGAGTACAGACTCCTGTCCTTGCTCTTATTTATGATCGACAGAAACAGATTGAGGCTTTCTCATCGGTTACGTTTTTTCAAGTGGAAGGGCATTTTTCGCAGGGTGAGAGGATGTACAAGGGTCTTTGGCAAGGTGATCGCTTAACCGATCCATCTAAAGCAGAAATGTTGGCTCGTAAAGTGAAAGGAAAACAAGGGCGGATAGCATCCTACGAAGTAAAGGATACCAAGGAGTATCCATTTAAGCTGTATGACCTGACATTGCTGCAACGTGAGGCCAATGGCAAGTACGGTTTTTCCGCCAAGAAAACCTTGGATTTAGCACAGGCACTCTATGAAAAACACAAAGTGATTTCTTATCCGAGGACGAATTCCAACTATGTGACAGAGCAAAATATTCCCGAAATGCACAACACCTTGTCGTCCTTGCAAGGCACTGGATATGACGCTCTGGTAAAGGGTGCAAACCGTAGTTTGGTTCATAAAGGCAACAAATTTATATGTAATCCAGCAAAGGTAGACGACCACCATGCTATCCTGCCGACAAATCGAAAGGCTTCAGGGCTTACGCCAGATGAGCAGAAGCTATACGATTTGATCGTGCGCCGCTTTCTGTCACAGTTTTATCCGCCAGCTGAATATAAGATGCATACGATCATAACCGATGTGGAAAATGAAATGTTCAAAACGTCGGTGAAAGAACGGAAAAGTCTCGGTTGGAAGATTATTTATGCCGATCAGCAGAAGGAAAAGCCCAAGAGTGTGAAAGGTGCGGCCAAAGAAGAAGAGGATAAAGAAGAGATTGAAGTGAACGAGCCTTTTATCATTCAATCTGATGCCAGTGTAGTATGCTCGGATGCGATGGTAAAGGAGAAAGAAACACAGCCGCCCAAGCATTTTACGGAAGGAACGCTCCTAAAGGCCATGGAAAGCGCAGGCAAGCAAATCGAGGACGAGGAACTGCGTGATGCGATGAAAGAATCTGGTCTGGGAACTCCGGCAACTCGTGCAGCTACCATCGAACGACTGAAAAAGGTCGGATACGTTGAGATGCAGGGGAAAAAGGTTCAACTTACGCTAAAAGGCCGTACCGTTATCGAATTGATTAGGGGAGCAGGTATCGAACTATTAACCTCTCCTGAAATGACGGGGCATTGGGAGCGCCGCTTGAATGAGATCTCCCGAGGGACCGCCTCCGACGGGCAATTTATGGAGAATGTGAAGAAATTCGCTACAATGATCGTAGAAAAGGTTCGCGTACAATCTCGTGCTGAGAAGACCTTGTTTGAGAGTGAGAGTACCACTCAGAAAGGATCTTCGAAAACAAGAGGACGAGCTGGCGGGCGAAGTACAGGTAGATCAAGTAGCAGTAATGCCACAACAAAGGCTTCAACTCGAACAGTAGCAAAGACCACTCGTACAACTTCGAGTATCATCACCAAATGTCCACGACCGGGTTGCGGAGGCTCCATTTTCATGGGACGCAAAGGTTACGGTTGTTCGAATTACAACGTAGGCTGTAAATTCGTCATATGGAAAGAGAATTACGGGCGAATGCTGACGGATACACAGATTAAAGCACTCATTGAAAAAGGCAAAACAGGTAAAATGAAGCTTGAACGTCAGGATGGGACACAATTTCAAGCAAAGCTTATTTTGAAAAGTGTAGAATCGGGCGAACTTACTTTCGAGCAGTAATCCAATAAAAAAATAAATTATTGAAACTTACTTGCGTAATGATCGTAAATACAGGTATAACGGGGACGGCAAATTCAGGCCGAACTACCTAGCAGGTACTTAAGGAGGAATATTCCATGTCCATTTTTAAAAGACTGCGTGATTTGACCATGTCCAATTTGTACTCTTTGATTGAGAAAGCAGAAGATCCAATCAAAATGACAGACCAGTATTTGCGTGATATGCAAGAAGACTTGAATGAAGCAGAGAAAGCGGTTGCCGCCCAAATTGCTTTGGAAAAGAAATTCAAGGTACTGTATGAAGAACAGGAAGCCTTGGTGAAAAAGCGTGATGAGCAAGCTCATATCGCAGCACAAGCGCAGAACATCGATCTGGCTCGACGAGCTCTGGAAGAAAAGAAAGCCGCCGAGCAAAAAATGAACGAATACAAGGATAGCTACGAGAAAAACAAGCTGGCAGCCGATGGATTGCGCGAGAAGCTGGCTGAAATGAAAAAACAGATTACCGAGCTGAAAAACAAGCGCGAAACATTAGTTGCCCGCGTCAATGCAGCCAAAGCGCAAAAGACGATCAACCAGGCGATGGGTGGCTTCGACACGAACTCGGCTATGTCTGGCTTGAAACGCATGGAAGAAAAAGCACTGCAAATGGAAGCAGAAGCAGAAGCCAGCGGCGAGATTTACAAAAAACAGAGCTCTTTAGATGATGAAATTGCGAAGCTGAATAAGGATCAAGCCGTTGAAGACGAACTGGCTGCTCTGTTGAAAAAATATGAGGGGTAAACCGCTTCAGGCGGTTTCCCTTTTTTTCAGACCTTAAACACCTTGACGAAAGTGGAGTGATTCGCTTTGACGTGGACAGAAATACTAGGGATGCTGGTTTGGACAGGAGCCGGCGGCATTTTACTTTTTGTTTTGATGTGGATCGATTCGTTGTTTACGAAATACAAGGACATCACGGAAATCAAAAATGGAAACATCGCGGTCACGACGCGTTTTGTCATGAAGCTGTTTGCGCAAGGATACATCTTATCGCAATCTATTATTACTTCCAACCTATTGTGGACAGCACTGCTCGTTTCTGTGCTCTCATTTATCATTCTGTTCCTTTTGGAGAGAATCGTGGAGTGGCTGTTAAAGCAAGTGGCCGGACTGGACTTGGAAAAAGGGACGCAGGAAGGAAAAGTGGCACATGCCATGATGGCGGGTTCATTCCATCTCGTGGGTGCCTTGATTTTGGCTGCATGTCTGTAAGACGTGATAGGGAAGGGAGTACAGCATGAGTTTGATGAAGCGAATCCAAAACATTTTTGCCAAGCATGAGCCTCCTGCACCGGAGAAGAGCATCCTGACGGTGGGACCGGGTGATGTGGTCGATGTATCGCTCGTTACCTATCAAGTAATAGGGAAGGCGAGTAATGCGAGTCGCAAAGCCACAATGCTTACGTTGCAGGATGGAACGACCATTCGCTACCTGTATATCGAGGAACGGGAGAAGGTTGTCTATCATCTGTATAGCGTGATTGATGGACGACTGGATTCAATAGACGAAGTACCAACTACAATCGAGATGGACGATGTTACCTACCATTTGGAGGAGCAATATAATGGCTCCGTCCAGACTGTGGGGAAAGCGCCGTTTCACACATCAGGGGAGCAGTACATCTGGCAATTCCAATCCGATCAACGCCAGTTGCTGCGAATCGAGTGGCAGGATGGCCGTTTTATGCTCTATGAGGGAGAAAGTGTTCTGCCAGCGGATGTGCAGGTGCTGCGCGGCACATAGAGAGGAGGGACAAGTACATGCCAAATCCATGGATGAAATCAATCAAGCTCCTGCTGATTCCGGCGTTGTTCCTCCTTACGCTAGCGGGTTGTGGCAGCCCTGCAGTTGGCGAGACATATCCGCTTGAATCTGTCTCAACCAAGGACAATGGACAGTCGTCACGCGTCTATCGTGCGGAAGACAAGACTGTACCGGAGGTAGCCTTGGAGCTGGCGGAGCAGAATACGCCAGATGAAATCTCCAAAGAAGATCCGCAGCATATGTTCCTCATTTACCCGGACGAGATATACCATCTGCAGCAAGACGCTGCCAAGCCGACGGATACGTTGATCGAGGTCGACAGCAAAGAGTATGTCCGGCAAAACTACGATTCTTCGTTTTTGCAAGGATACATTGTAGCTAGCGTACTGGATGATTTGTTCGACGGGCTTAAGAAAAGTAAAAAGGGCAGCTATCGTGGCTACTCTAGCAAGGATATATACAAGCCTTCCGGAACGTATCGCGTGCCTACAATCGAGGACAAAAAAGTTGCGCCGCCAATTACCAAAGAGGGTACGGGAAGTATTTTCAAACGGAGTAATGCGAAGAACACGGATGGTACGGTAGGTTCTGACGGAAGCCTTTTCAAGAAGCAGGGGGAGTCGTCTTCTAGCGGTAGTTCAGGTAAAATTATTCGTTCTTCCAGCGGACAATCTTCGAAGTCGAGTGGATCTGTCTCATCCAAACGCTCGAGCTTTTCCCCGCCGAAAAGTAAATCGCCTCCACGAACGAAGGTAGGGGGCTCTGGGCGAATTACAAAGCGCCGATAACTGTAAAAAACAGGAGAGAAACGAACACCCCCAAACGATTTTTGTAGCTCGTTTGGGGGTGTTTTTGTTTTGCAGATTAGCGCTGCTTGGTCTCTACCGTATACACAACGTCTTCATTTTGATATTTGTACACATACAAGTAGTAACGGCCAGGCATTACTTGATAATGGGCGCTTTGCAGATTTCCCTCTATCTCTTGTGGGTACGCTACAGGCTGATCTTGATTTCCTTCGTGGAATAGCATCCAAGTCACACCTTGTCCCTGCTGAGGGTTCAGAGAAATACGTATTTCTTCTGGCTTATCTACTTGGAAGGCAAAGATATCTTGCCAGTCGTTTCCTTTCATGTCACCTGAAACAGACGTACCTATCGGCAATGGACCATTTGCTTGCTCGATAGAATCATTGCTCTCGCTTTCTTGATAGAGTTGCTCTTGCGGGCTATCTTCACCCGTAACCAATAAGGTAAACGGTTGGTCCTCTTGTCCTGTACGATACGTATAAGCAGTCACATAGTAAGTCCCAGGTTTTGCATCGAATGATCCGATCAGCTTGTTACCTTCACGCTTGGTGGGATAGGCGATGTAGTTCTCTCTATCAGACTCGTGGAATACAAGCCACGCCACTCCATCTCCTTGCTTCGTTTCCATCTCTACTTGAAGCTGTTGGGCTGATTTCACATCGAGACGGAACTCCTGATTCGGTTTTTGTGGATGGATGATACCAGTTATCTGCTTACCCAATGTAATAGACGATTCGTCAGGGGTTGGCTGTTCTGTTTCGGAGCCATCTTCTTGAGCCAGCTTCCCGTGGAACACGACATCATAGGCAAAACGTCCATCTTTTGTCGTACGATAATTGGTGAAGTAGCTCGTAACCGTGTCATAGCCATTCCAGGAAAGATCTGATAATTCCTTGAGGAATCCATCTGTGAGGCGATTCATTTCTTGCCAATCCTGATATTCCCCTTGGGAAGCTCCTCCCGTATAGACCCCGCGCAACGTGAAGCTGCGGAATTCCTCAGAGTCCTTTTCATCTGTTTTTACATCGGTCAGAGAGGCAACCTCTGCGATTTGACGATAAACCTCTTCTTTGCTCGTCACGTCCACTTTTTGTAAGTAATCATCTGAAACGAGAGGGACATCCAACTCTTCATACTGGTCGATCAATTCTTCTAGCGTTTCTTGATAGCCACGTTCAAGAGCGCGATCACGGCTGAAATCTTCGATCAAATTATCATAAGCTGATACATCATTGGAACGGATCGTATCATTGATTTTATCCAGACGAGCAAAATCATTCTTGAACATATGGTACTGAAGTGCAAATGAATAGTCGTAGAATGCCAGGGTTCCATATTTGGCACGCATCATATCTGCCGCAGTGTAATCGAGATAAGACGATGCATTTCGGATATTGCCTACAACTGATTGACGAGGCTTGATTCCTTCTGTTCGGGTAGCACCTGCGAAAAACTCAGCTCCGCCTTCTTCATACCAAGGCAAGCGGCTGTTCTCATAAATCTCTCCACGTCCCCACATGCCCGGTACTTCATATCTTCCTTGCAAATAATGGACGAATTCATGACGGAACAGCTCTTCCAGACTGTAGATGCTTTGTTCTTTTGTCCGATCGTAGGTGAAGAAAGTGCCGGTACCCTCAATATAGATACCACCATTATCTGTGTCGTATCCGTACAAGAAGCGATTCATTTTATATTCATCAGGCGTATTGTAGATGACAATAGTCAGTACATCATCCGGATTACCGCTCTCTAGCTCCTTGTCATTGCCGATGACACGATGAAATTGTGCCTTCACTTCCTTGGATGCCCAATACAAGCGCTCAACCTGTTCTTCTGTTAGTTTATCTCCCGTTTTGAACACAACCGCTCCGCCATCAAAAGTAAATTGCTGCGGAAGATAATGCTTTTTCCCTTCTTTTTTCATTTCCTCGAGGTCGATTTTGTTTCCATTGGCATCCTCGCCATATGTTTCCTCGATTTGTTGCGCGGCAGTGAAGTATGGCTCGCTCCACTTTTTATAAGTTTTCATCGCTTTCGTCAAAATGTCATTGGCTTTGTCTGGATCACTGTAGTAGCTTCCTAATTTCCCTGTGTAATACAAGGCATTGTTCGTCAACCATACGTGATCAGCGGAAGTGTCACCATTTTCCGCCATGTCAAAAATGGGGTCGAGAAATGCGTCGATGCTGCCTTTTAGCTCATCTCTTTCTGAATCATCTACACCCCAAATCAGAACATAGCCAACACCTTGAAGGACGCTGTAAAAGGCCTCGCTTGCTTCGCGATCATCTGACCATTTATCCCGATTGTCGTTAAAGTCCTCCATTACTTTTGACAGAAGACCGATTGTCTCAGAATCAACAGTCGTGTTGCTAATTAATTTTCCCGTAGAACTGATGATTTCGTTTTGGGTCTTTGTACCTAAGTTGAAATTTGGATTGGAAGTAATGGCTTGAAGTGCTGGAATAATGTTTTGCTTATACTTTGGCTCCATCAAATACTTTAATTCATTATTGTAATACCCCAAGTAATACCCCGAACGCAAAACCTCTACATATGTATGTATGCCTTGCTCGTCATCCTTGGTGAAGTTCTTGCCACTCTCTTGCAAGGCATCGATGATCGCCTGAACCCGCTCCCGATCTTCATAAAATTCCTGGGTGTCTTCGTTGTAAGTAAACAGCTCAGGGATTTGCGTCCAACTGATTTCCTTCAACAATTCAACAAGCTCTGAATTGTCTAATGTATTCAGGTGCGAAATGCTGTACTTCTCCTGTTTGGCTGCTTGGCGTAACTGTTGTTTCGACATGTTTTCCTGAACCGGTGTATGACCAATTTGCGAATCATTGGGCTCTTGGGATGGGCTTGGCAGTGTGCTTTTGGCTTGAGCTGCTAGTGGCATGCCTACCGCTACCGTTGAAATTGCAATTGATCCTGCTGTTACCATGCTAATCCATGAACGATTCATTTCTTCATTGACTCCTTTTTCATTCTTTTTGGAAGTAGAATTGAATATTTTATAGTATCGGTATCCAACATGAAAATCCTTACAAATAAAACAAAAGATGACGGAATATAGCTCTTTCTTCCTATTTGCCAAAAAGAAAAGAATGTCTAGAGAAGTAGCTTTGTAAGAATGGAAGAAGAGCGACTTTTGTTTGCCTATGACGAAAACCTGATTGTTGATCGACAAAAGAAGAAGGGATGTGCATCCAGCATTCGACAGTCTTTGTTAGAAGCATTGGCTATGATTGACATTGGGAAAGCACAGATAGGCGAAGTTGGCGGAGGGGGAGTGCTAGAAGATGCTGGAAAAAATTCTCGAACTGCGTTCACGATCCATGTCCATTGCACAAATTGCCAGAGAGTGCGGCTTAACGATCGGTCAAGTTAAGTATCGCCTGAAAAAAGACCGTGCGAAGCCAGAGACACCACCTCCCGCTAGAACGGAATTGGAATGGCAATTGCCTGCGTTTTATGGTCGGGACATTGTCAAAGTCATGGCACAAGGACCGACTGTGTTATTCATCTATTGGGAAATTACTTGGCCGCGCATGAGAATGGTCGCATCGTACCTGCAAGCTGATTATCGTCACATCCAGAAGGGCTTGCGTCTGTATGATGTTACCGAACGCTTATTTGATGGAAAAAATGCGCATTCCGTCCGAGATGTGTTTGTACATGAAGAGGCTCATTCCTGGTACGTGAAAGATGTGGAGCCAGGACGTACATACATTGTTGATTTTGGTTTATATGAACACAATCGGTTTTGTCCGATTTTACGCTCGGAAACGGTAGTTACCCCACACAATTCAAAAGCTAGCTGGGGGGAACCGTTAGTTGAACCCGTCCACGATCCAGCTACTCCTTCCTGGTTTGAGAACTTTTCCTCCTACTCGTTGTATACCAAAACATCAAATAAGTGAGGTGTCATTTGTGCACAAAGGTTATCTCTCCCTCGTGTTGCATGCCCATCTGCCTTATGTCCGACACGGGGATCGGGACGATCGCCTGGAAGAGCGCTGGGTGTATGAAGCCATGCTGGAATGCTATCTTCCCTTGCTCATGGTTTTCGACAAGCTCCTCTCAGACGGCATCGCTTTTCGCATGACACTTGCTATTTCTCCGACATTACTTTCCATGCTAGATGATGATCTGATCGTGACACGCTTTCGCACACATCTAGCCAAGACCGTTGAATTGGCTGGGAAGGAAGTCAAACGAACCGCAGGTCAACCCGAAGAACACCGTATCGCCAAAATGTATGTGGAACGTTTTCGAAGCATCATTGCCTATTGCCGCAAGTGGGATTTTCAACTGATCAAGGCCTTTAGGCATATCGCGGATAGCGGATGCCTCGAACTCATCACTTGCGCAGCCACTCACTCCTTTTTGCCCTATGTGGAAACAGAAGAGGCGATTCGGGCACAGCTTCAGGTGGGCATCAATACACACGAGCGGATTCTGGGAAGACGTCCGAAGGGGATTTGGCTGCCAGAGTGCGGATATACACCTGGACTGGATCGCTTGCTGAAAGAGGCAGGGCTTCGGTATTTCTTTGTAGACAGTCACACGATAGAGCATGCGACGCCTTTACCTCGCAGAGGGTTGTTGGCACCCTTGTTCACGCCGCATGATGTGGCTGCCTTTGCCCGTGATGAAGTGGCTTCCCGCCAGGTATGGAGCTCGAGCGATGGTTATCCAGGGGACTATGACTATCGTGAATACTACCGGGACATTGGGTTTGACAGGGAGATGAGCTACATCGAGGCGTACATCCATCCTGACGGCATTCGCGTGCATACCGGTTTGAAATACTATCGGATCACCGGAAAAGAAGGGGATAAGGACTGGTATGAGCCAAGCTGGGCGCGCGAAAAAGCAGCGTCACATGCGGGACACTTCCTGTATCACCGAGAGCGTCAAGTGGAGGAAGCCAGTCACTGGATGGATCGCAAGCCGTTGGTCGTCGCCACTTATGATGCGGAGCTGTTTGGTCATTGGTGGTTCGAGGGTCCGCAGTTTTTAGATGACCTCATGCGGAAAACGGTTTGTGATTCAAAAGAAGTGAAATTAATGACACCATCTGAATATTTGGAGGAGTACCCAGAGCAGGATCGCGGCCACTTGCCTATGTCTACATGGGGAAGAAATGGCTACGGAGAAGTCTGGCTGAACGAGAACAATGGCTGGATATACAGGCATCTGCATCAAGCAGAGCGGGAACTGATCGGTGCGATTACTACCTTTTCTGAGCAGAAAGGAGATCAGCTTTCTTTACGGTGCCTCCAGCAGGCTGCACGCGAATTGATGCTGGCCCAAAGCAGTGATTGGGCGTTTATTTTAGACGGTCAAACGGTCACCCGGTATGCGGTGCAACGCGTTCATGATCATTTGTTTCGCATGCGGGCACTCTTGGTGATGTATCGAGAGCATCAACTGGATGAAGAGGCTATTACACAAGCAGAAGCTGACTTTCCGATCTTTCCTGACTTGGATATCACGTTCTATTTGCCTAAACAAACGCATAGAGTGAACGTATCGCGTCATTTGGTAGCGGCTACGCAAGATCAGTCTTCGACAAAAACTGTTTTGATGCTTGCATGGGAATTTCCCCCTCATGTGGTAGGGGGGCTTGGTCGGGCTGTCTACGATCTCGCTAGGCATCTTGTCCAGCAAGGAATCGTGGTGCATGTGCTGACGCGTGCGACAGATTCATGCTCCATAGATGAGACGATGGAAGGGATTCACGTACACCGTTTGCCTACGTACATTCCTTCTGAACAAGCTGACTTTCTGGCATGGGTGTTTCAACTGAATTTGGCAATGGTCGATGCTGCCTCCCAGCTCTGGTCACTTGGGGTGCGACCAGATGTCATCCACGCTCACGATTGGCTTGTCAGCTGGGCTGCGATCGAACTGAAACAGAGGTACCCTCTTTCGCTCATCAGCACGATTCATGCTTTGGAACATGGTCGGCATCAAGGCATTCATACACCGTTGCAGCAAAGGATTCATGAGTGTGAACGTACGCTAACACAAAGTTCTGACTCAATAATCGTTTGCAGCAAGTATATGGAGTCGGAAGTCATGCGTCTGTTCGGAACACTATCATCCCAATTACGTGTCATTCACAATGGTGTCGATCTCATTCCCCTACCGGATGTAAATCGTGAACAGCTTCGGCAGGAGTTGGCGATAGGCGATGGACCGGTCCTCTTTTTTGTAGGGCGCTTGGTCCAGGAAAAAGGTGTTCATCTATTGTTGGAAGCCATGGCAAGGCTACGCAATGAGTTTCCGCATGCGAAGTTGCTTATAGCTGGCAGAGGACCAATGCAAGACGAGTGGAAGCGGTTGGTTCATCAGATGGGACTTTCTGAGCAAGTCCGCTTCTTGGGTTTTGTAGACGACGCAAGGCGAAATGAGCTGTTCGCCTTGGCTGATGTGGCGGTATTCCCGAGCTTGTATGAGCCTTTTGGAATTGTTGCACTGGAAGCGATGGCGCTGGGTACGCCAGTACTTGTTGCGGATACGGGAGGGCTGAGTGAGATCGTTCGCCATGGAGAAAACGGCGCCATGATGTACACAGGCGACCCCGAATCCTTGACGAATCAACTCCGCTGGCTACTTCGCGACTCTGATCAGCGGCATCAACTGGCCCAGACGGCAATGCAAGACGTTAAACAGTTTTATAACTGGACTCTTCTTGCTAGTCAAACCATCGATCTATACCGTTCACTTGGCGTATCCGCGGGAATCGGCATGACAACATAGATTGCAACGATGAAGGAGGAAGAAAAGAAGATGAAGGCAGTAATCATGGCTGGGGGAAAAGGTACACGACTACGTCCGTTAACATGCCATACGCCAAAACCAATGGTGCCACTCTTAAACCGGCCTTGCATGGAGTACACGATTGATCTATTGAAAAAGCATGGGATTACAGAGATAGCAGTGACACTCCAGTATCTGCCTGATGTCATCCGCGATACGTTTGGTGATGGATCTCGCTACGGTGTTTCGCTCGTCTATTTTGAAGAAACAATTCCTTTGGGCACGGCAGGCAGCGTGAAAAACTGCGCTGATTTTCTCGATGAGCGCTTTGTCGTGATCAGTGGAGATACGTTGACAGACATCGATTTGTCGGCAGCTGTACGTTTCCATGAACAAAATAACGCACTGGCTACTTTGATTTTGACTCGTGTAGAAACACCGCTGGAATTCGGAGTTGTCATGACAGATGAGAGCGGACGCATTACCCGCTTTTTAGAAAAGCCGAGCTGGGCAGAGGTTTTTAGCGATACGGTGAATACCGGGATATACGTCTGCGAGCCCGAGGTCTTGTCTTATATAGAAGAAGAGCGGGAAGTGGATTTCAGCAAGGAAATTTTCCCGTCTTTTTTACAAGCAGCAAAGCCTCTATACGGATATGAGGCAAGTGGTTATTGGTCTGATATTGGCTCTTTGGAGGTTTATCAGCAAGCCCAGTTTGATTTGCTGGATGGACGCGTGCATCTCGA
Source organism: Brevibacillus sp. NPDC058079 (assembly GCF_042885155.1). Classification (NCBI taxonomy): domain Bacteria; kingdom Bacillati; phylum Bacillota; class Bacilli; order Caryophanales; family Paenibacillaceae; genus Brevibacillus; species Brevibacillus sp. NPDC058079. The sequence goes on along the minus strand of NZ_JBHVSO010000002.1, from coordinate 387,814 downwards.
AATAAAAGCACAAGAAATCGCACCGCGCATTTTCTTGGAAAATGATGTTCGCATCGATTCATCGGTCCGTTTGGAAGGCCCTGTCTATATCGGTGAAAATGTACACTTGCAGGCTGGAGTTTCCGTTGGTGCTTATTCCATTCTGGGGAAAAATACCGTAATTTCTTCCGGTACGAAGCTGTCCCGGACTATCATTTGGGAAAACAGTGTCATTGGGAAAAAAGCAGAGATCACAGGAACGACCCTCTGCCGCAACACCCGAATAGCAGATTGCGTACAACTCGGGGAAGGGGCGGTCATTGGAGACCAGTGCCTCATTGGAGCGAAGTCGGTGGTAAAGGCAGGGGTCAAAATTTGGCCGGATAAGGAAGTCGGGGAAAATGCGACTGTCACCACCTCGCTCATCTACGGTGCCAAGCAAACGAAAAATTTGTTTGGGACGCATGGAATCAAGGGCATTGGCAACGTTGACATCACGCCCGAATTCGTCACGAGACTTGCTGCTGCCTACGCGTACTTACTACAAGCGGGGGATAAAATTGCGCTCTCTGCATGCGCACACCCATTTGCTCAGCTATTGAAGCATAGCATCATGACGAGCTTGTGCTCTTCCGGAATTGATACAGTCGATCTCGGGATTGGCAATTCACCCTTGATTCGATACGGCGTGCGCTCCCTGGATTGCAGAGGCGGCATTCATATTTATATGGCAGAGCCAGTCGATGATAAAGAGATTGTCATCCAATTCATCGATCAAGCGGGCTTGCCGATTTCTCGTGATAAGGAGCGCAAAATTGAGAATGCTTACTGGCAAGAGACTTATGTTCGCAACCTGCATCGGTTGGGAGCACTGCAAGTCGAGCATCAAGTACAAGAAGCTTATCTTCATGCATTGGTCCAACACTTGAATGTACCGTCCATCCAGCGTCAGCGCTTCCACCTGCTGATCGATTGTGAACAGCGTTTTTTCCCTACTTTTCTTGCGCCACTCTTGCATGCACTGGGAGTCTCTGCACAATACAGCTCCATACAAGAGGGTATTCGTAAAAAGGGAGCGGATTTAGGAGTTCGTCTCGATAAAAATGGCGAGCAATTTACCTTGTTTACCGAGCATGGAGAGAAACTCTCGAATGAACAGATCACGGCACTGCAACTGCTGGCTTGCAGTGGTCAACATCGGCGCATCGGTCTTCCTGTGAGTGCACCGATTGAATTGGAGCATATGGCCCAGCTGTTGCAAATGGAAGTTGTACGCACCAAGGTCTCTCCGCGCTCCATGATGGAGGTATCGAGCGAACAGCGCTTTCATCCGATGTTTGATGCCGTGTACAGCCTCATGAGAATCCTTTCGTATCTCGCTTCTGAGGAAAAACCGCTCAGTGTTTTGTTGGAACTGTTGCCAGCGTGCCATATGGAGAAAAAGACTGTCTTTTGCCCATGGGCAGCAAAAGGAAAGGTCATGCGTAGAGTGATGGAAGAAAACAAAGGCAAGCTGCTGGAGCTCGTCGATGGAATCAAGGTATACGATTCGAACGGCTGGGTGCTGATTTTACCCGATTCAGAGGATTCGCACGTAAAAGTGATTTCGCAAGGGGCGACGGCAGAGACCGCGGCTACGCTTGCTTCTTCCTATGCGAGGCGAATTGTCGAATATCAGTTTCACGAAAAGAGAGAGATCGACAGCCTATAACGAAAAGGACGTGAAGGCATGCCGAGACCGCTCGTCGTCGGGAACGGAAAACTGCTGATTAATTTTGATGACAAGCTGCACATGCGAGATCTCTATTTTCCGTATGTCGGTCAGCTGAATCATGTTGGGGGACACTTTAGCAAGCTGGGGATATGGGTGCAAGGTCGCTTTTCCTGGCTGGATGAAGACGGCTGGACGCGGAAGCTCGGATACGGACAGGAGTCTTTGGTGACAGATGTTCATGCGCATCATGAACATCTGGGCATCTCCCTGCAAATTGCAGATGGGGTGCATCAGCGTGACCCGATTTATTTGAAAAAGGTGTGCGTTCGGAATTTGACGAGCGAGGTGCGGGAGGTCAGGCTGTTTTTTAATCACGATTTCAGCTTGAATGAGACGGAGGTAGGGGATACCGCTGTTTTTGATCCCATCCTGCGCACCATTTATCACTACAAGCGCAATGTGTACATCATGGCGAATGGAATAACGGATACGGGTGGGATCAATCAATATAGCGTCGGGATCAAGCGGTTCAACTATGCGGAGGGGACCTGGAGGGATGCGGAGGATGGTCTTTTGTCCGGTAATCCGATTGCACAAGGCTCCGTAGATAGTACGATCTCCTTTTCCCTCATGCTGCAACCGCAAGAAGAGAAGGCGCTCTTTTACTGGATGTGCATTGGTGAATCGTATGAGGATGTCAAAGTATTGAACCAGTATGTACTCGAAAGTGATCCAGAACGTTTGCTCAGTCGGGTCGCTGTGTATTGGAAGCGTTGGGTCAATAAGGAAGAGCGGGACTTTGCTGATCTTCCGGCAGAGGTTGTCAATCTGTACAAGACCAGCTTGCTACTCGTGCGCACGCAAATCGATCAGAACGGAGCTATTCTCGCTGCGAATGACTCGGATATTCTCCAATTCAATCGCGACCATTACAGCTACATGTGGCCAAGAGATGGGGCGTTGATTGCGAGTGCGATGGCGAAAGCAGGCTATACGGGAGTGGTCGCACCATTTTTTCGATTTTGCGCAGATGCCTTGAATAAGGAAGGGTATTTGCTGCACAAGTACAATCCAGATGGGTCTGTCGGTTCCAGTTGGCATCCGTATATTGTTGACGGAGAAATTCAGCTCCCGATTCAGGAGGATGAGACGGCGCTCGTGCTGTACGCGCTCTGGGAGCAATACAAGAGCGGCAAGCAAATTGAAGACTGCCAGGCGCTATATCCCACGCTGGTTCGTCCGGCGGCCCGCTTTTTGCTGGAGTATGTCCATCCAGAGCTGCAACTCCCGAATCCAAGCTACGACTTATGGGAAGAGCGACGGGGAATTTTTACGTTTACCAGTGCTACGGTTTTCGCGGGCTTAATGGCTGCGGCTCGTTTCGCCCAGTTGTTCGGGGATGATCGGCGCTACAAACGCTACGCAGAAGGGGCAGAGCGCATTCGTGGGGCAATGGAAAAACATCTGTACGACCCTGAAATCGGGCGTTTTCTGCGAGGGATTTATGTAAGAGCAGATGGGAGTGTCGAAAAAGATTTCACGGTGGAGAGCAGCTTATTCGCCTTGTTTGCGCTTGATGTGTTTTCCGTAGACGATCCGAGAGTTGAGCGGACAATGGAAGCTGTCAAAAAGAGTTTGCGGGTAGATACTGTGATCGGTGGAATTGCTCGTTATCAAGGGGATTACTATTTCAAAAAATCACATGACACGGCGAATGTGCCGGGGAATCCATGGATCATTTGCACGTTATGGGTGGCTGATTGGGAAATTGCCAAGGCAAAATCGCTCGATGAACTCCAAGAGCCAAAGAACAGACTGGCCTGGGTCGTACGCCATGCTCTACAAAGTGGCGTGCTATCCGAACAGCTCGATCCGTATACAGGTGCTCCCGTATCCGTTGCACCGCTGACGTGGTCGCATGCTACTTATGTTGCCACTGTTTTGCGTTATTTGGAGAAGGTGAATGAGTTGCGGTAACGAGGGGAGAGATGAGGAGATGACAACGATCCGTTTCGGTACGGACGGTTGGCGTGACATAATCGCAGATGGCTTTACTGTCAAGAATGTCCGCATTGTCGCACAAGCCATCGCCAGCTATACCAAAGAAATCGGACAACAGGAGCAGCCTGTTTTGGTCGGGCACGACACGCGGTTTTTGGGGAGACGCTTTGCTGAGGAGGTTGCAGCTGTCCTGACCGCGAATGACATTCGTACCTATTTGGTGAACGAAGCAGCGCCAACGCCTGCCGTAGCCTTTGGAGTGAAGCATTTTGCAGCGAGTGGCGCAATCATGATCACGGCCAGTCACAATCCACCCGAATATAACGGCATTAAATACATTCCGGAGTATGCTGGGCCTGCAACGCCTGCGATCACGCAAAGATTGGAAGAGTGGATCACCGAAACCTACCAGGCGAAATCGGTACGTACGATTTCCCTCGCGGAAGCAAAGGCCCGCAAGCTGCTGCAAATCATTGTGCTGCGACCTCATTACGAGGCGCATCTTAGACGGATGATAAACATGGATGTTTTGCAAAACTCGTCCTTGTCCGTTGTTGTCGATGCCATGCATGGTGCAGGCATGGGCTACGTGAGCGGTTTTTTGTCAGAGGCGGGGGTGAAAAACGTCGGAATCCGAGAAGTCCCGGATGCGGCTTTTGGAGGAGATTTGCCTGAGCCAAACGATAAGCATTTGCATTTGCTAAAAAAAGAAGTCGTAGAACGCCAAGCATCTCTTGGTCTTGCCAATGATGGGGACGCGGATCGCTTCGGAGTCGTCGACCGCTTCGGACAGTACATCACGCCAAACGAAGCACTCGTGCTCCTAACCTATCATTTGAGAAAAAATCGTGGTTTGACCGGACGGATTGTCAGGACAGTAGCGACTACGCATCTACTGGATCGGATGGCTAAGCATTATGGTCTTGAGCTGGTGGAGACGCCAGTCGGCTTCAAGTATGTAGGTGAGGAAATGCGCAAAGGCGACGTGCTCATCGGCGGAGAGGAAAGTGGCGGGGCCAGTATTCTCGGTCACATCCCAGAGAAGGACGGCGTACTCATCAATTTGTTGCTCGCCGAGATGTGCGCGCATGAAAACAAAGGAATCGATCAAATACTGCGAGATGTATACGAACAGTTCGGCGAGCTGTTCCATACGCGGCTTGATATGAAATTGCCGGAAAAAGATCAATGGGTACAGCAAATGATCGCCAAGCCTCCTGCACTCGTTGGTCCTTATCAGGTTTTGGAGATTCAACGTGTGGATGGGGTCAAGCTGTTGCTCGAGGAAGGACATTGGATCTTGATCCGTCCGTCTGGCACAGAACCGTTGGTACGCATCTATTGTGAAGCAACGAATGCGACGGCTTTGCAAAAGCTGCAAGATGCGATTCGCGAATGGTTTTTGGAGATTAATGTGTAAATTCAGAAGGGAGAGCCTGCATGGATGTGCCAGGTTCTTCTTTTTTTGCTGAGGATTCTGTTATGTGGCTGCGGTGAAGAGAAGAATATTTCCAGTCTAGGCTCCAGGCTCCGTCCTGCTGGGGGCTGAGACTGTCCGCTAAGAAGGGATTCGCGGGGAAACGCAAAAGTGGTAGCCGCTTCGTAGCGCGGGCACGTTGCGTTTCTTTTGCCCGCTCATCCCTTCTCCGCTCGGTAGGACTCCACAAGTCGCTACGTCTGAAAATATTCTTCTCTAGCGTAACAGATCGCATTCTTCAATCTTTTAGAGAATCTAAAAATCGGATCACAATAAAATGTTCGTAGAGGAAACAGGAGAAAAAAGCGAAGATCTTAGGGACACCGACCGAGACGCAATGCATTGTGCAGCACCGGCACCATCCGCCGGGTGTATCGGCAAATGAAACACATCGAGGAATTGGTTATCGAATTAAAAGAAGATCAAATGCCAATTAATCCGGCAGATATAACCTGCTAGTTAACAAAAAAGAAAAAGACACCTGAGGCGCCTTTTTCCATCAGTGAACGAGAACACAGTTAGAGGTCATCTTGGACAAGTGAAGGACGATCATCTCTACCATACCTCAGGCTTCACCACCATGAACCATAACATGGCCAGCAAAAGAAACAAATAGATCCAGATCGAACGAGTAAGCGACTGCACCAATTTATCCTTGTCCTGGTCAGTTTCATTAAACTTCCGTATCTTCGGCGAAAATGCGCGTGCTAGGAAATATAAGGAGCTTACCAGGATCAATATGGTCATCACGATCCAGGACGACTTCCATGACCAATTTCCACCCATGACTAGCAATACCCCGGATATGACCAAAACATGACCGGCATGCTTCGCCAAACGTGTGGTAGACCTGAAAGTATCCAGATAGGCTTGTTGTTTGGTGAGGTCAGCCTCTCGCAATCTTTTCATCATGGATAGCAGAACAAAAAACGGTCCAATGGACATCATGGCACTGAGAATATGTAGATAAAGAATCGCCTTATATAATAAAATGCCCACCGTTATTTTTTCTTGTCCGGGCTAAATTCATGGACCCACACTCTCATTTGCGGCAGCCAAGGCATCCCAGGATGAGATGATAGAATGGATTGCTTATATTCCTCTACATTTGAATATCCCTCTTGCTTGGCATTATCATCGGTTAATTCCCCGAGCGACTGTGAATAAACCTTGTCTATTACAAATTCGTGGCCTTCGAGGGTCATGATTTCACCAACATCTGCGTAGCGTCCATTGCGCCGGGTCGCGGTTTTTTGTCCCGACAATACTTTCTCGATATCCGGCTTCACGGTAATTAAACGATCGATTGTACAGGTTTTTGGCGGCAAAGCGTCAGAACCCATTTGATTTTGCATACATGCCATCCTCCTTTTTTCTTCAAAACCACTTTATCATAAGTCGAGCCATGAATGCACAGGCACACGACTGTATGGTTGGACGGGTGGGTCAGTCTTTAACGGTCACGATTGTACAGAGATAACAAAGTTTTAGACTGATAAATAAAGTACTAGACTGGATAATAAAATTTTAGACTGGGGCCGTTAAAACTAACGGGCAGAATAGTGGAGTAAAGAAATGGTAAAATGGGTGTATAATATGCTCTCTTGATGATTAAGGAGACCGACTTGGAATATTCTTAAGTCAATCGATGGAGTATTATACAAGGATAAGGTGTGATGCGGATGACTGATTTTTCAATGATTAAAAAGCTGTTTCATATTACGAAACGAAATGGGTTTAGTCATGACGAGATACAAATCATTAAAAATAATTTTGGTGAATTGCCCCAGGTGTTTATAGATTATTATTTGGAACTCGGTAAAGACGAGCGGCTGAATCATACGCAAGATAGTTTGATCAAACCCGAGCAACTCCAACACTTCAAACATAAAGAATATTTAATTTTTTATTGCGAGAATCAACGTGTCTGTGTTTGGGGAATCCATAAGAACGATTTATTCAGGTCCAATCCCCCTGTCTATATGAGTTACGATGAAAAGGTATGGAAAAAGGATTTTGAAACATTGACCGATTTTTTTCATGCGATGGCCTATTTGCAAACCGTATTCGCTCTTGAATACGGCTGTGAATCGTTCTATTCCATTGAACAAACCGACTTGGATTTTATTCGTGAAAATTTTAATAATAAAGGTATTTCCTTTCGGCATTGGATAGGCATCGAATTTTATGGAAATTACGATGACAGCATAATAACAGTGATGAAAAATAACGATAGTTTTGATTTGATCTATGCTTCATGCGACAAAGAACATTTTGATGAAATGGATCGGGTTCTCTCAAAACTGGGAGTAGTAATTTGAAATTTTTTATTTCATGAAGTCAACAGAATTGGGACTTCAGAATGTCATCAATAAGTTAAATAGCCTTACAGAAGAAGTACGAAAAATAGTGTTACATCTAGTGGAGCAAGCAGCTGCTGTACTGTTTGGAATTGAGGATGAACGAAATGCCAAATGGATAAATGGAAGGTTTGGTCCAATTATTATAAATATTGAGCCTAGAAACTTGTAGGACAACAATTGAGATTTTAGATGTGTACTCTAATATCTACGTTTAAGCTAACGGGTTCGATAGTTCAATGGGGCAGTCTAAGACTTTATTATTCAGTTAAGATCCATAGACTACTTCATTCTGACGTATAGACTAAAACTAATTTTCAATTACCTGGTGATTTAGAAGACCGGGATTCCTTGTACTGTAAGGGGTTCCGGTCTAAAACTTTATTATCTCTGAACATCCACCTCTGAAACTCATCCTTGAAAGGACCACTTTGGACGCGGTTTCGCTTTTTGCATGGAGTCGTGCAGTCAATCCCGCAGGGGGTGGTCCTAGAATCTGAGCGTTTTCTCCTGTTTCCTCCCCAGCACAACAGTTACTTGAAGATCCTTCTATGCGGCTGCGGTGAAGAGAAGAATATTTCCAGTCTAGGCTCCAGGCTCCGTCCTGCTGGGGGCTGAGACTGTCCGCTCCGAAGGGATTCGCGGGGAAACGCAAAAGTGGTAGCCGCTACGTAGCACGAGCACGTTGCGTTTCTTTTGCCCGCGAATCCCTTCTCCGCTTGGTAGGACTCCACAAGTCGCTACGTCTGGAAATATTCTTCTCTGGCGTAACAGATGAGGTTCTTCAATCTTTTAGAGCATTTAAAAATCGGATCACAATAAAATGTTCGTAGAGGAAACAGGAGAAAAAAGCGAAGATCTTAGGGACACCGACCGAGACGCAATGCAAAAAGCGAAACACGCCTTTAAGCGTCCACCTCTGAAACTCATCCTTGAAAGGACCACTTTGGACGCGGTTTCGCTTTTTGCATGGAGTCGTACAGTCAATCCTGCAGGGGGTGGTCCTAGAATCTGAGCGTTTTCTCCTGTTTCCTCCCCACCACAACAGCAACTTATTTCTAAATTGAATGATATACAATCACTCGTTATACACTACATAAAAACAGATGCTATTGCTGGACATTCACTACCCATTTACCAAATCAAAAAAATGAGGTATTCTTGTCCATATGCAATCCTTTCATTGGAATCGGACAGGACTTCCTGGCCTCACCAGTGTAAAGGATTTTTTGCCCCTTATAAGAAGTGTCTGAATGATCGTAGTAGATGAACCTTCATTAATTTTGTTTTAACGTAGTTCGAAGTCGGTAACTGATGAGAGATGATGAGAAACGATGCGGATCGATCAGCATATATTGCAAGTTTTTTTACAGGAAGTTCAAGTGGAGAGTCTGTCGCCGGATGATCCAGTCGTAGTACACCATACGCCATACCCGTGGGAGCTGGTCGGTACCGGCAATTATGCTGCCGTATTTGCCCACCCAGACTATCCAAAGGTAGTGATCAAGCTGTACGCACCTGGAAGACCAGGAGCCGAACAGGAAATCGAAGTCTATCGCAAGCTAGGGGAGACTCGTTCCTTCCCCGTCTGTTATGATTATGGGGAAGGATACTTGGTCATTACGCGGATGAACGGCATCCCCCTATTTGACTGTGTTCGCTTTGGTATTCCGATTCCTCCGCAGGTGATTGAAGACGTGGAGGAAGCGCTAGAAGAGGCGCGCAGGAAGGGTTTGTTTCCGCATGATGTCCATGGGAAAAATGTATTAATGGATCAGGGACGAGGTTATCTGATTGACGTATCGGATTACTATGTCAATGATACAGACACGAAATGGCGTGATTTACGCAAGGCGTATTACAAGGTGTATCTGCCGTTTATCAAGGATCGTGGATGGAAAATCCCATTGTGGATGCTGGAAGTCGTGCGAAAAGGCTATCGACTGTACAAAAAAGGAAAGCGCTTGTTCACGTAGACTGTCTCTGGTAAAATTGTCATTTGACATTGTGTTTGTACAGTTGCTGGTCGAAGTAGAATAAGGAGGACATTCCATTGTTGTACTATCTCATTGCGGCAGTAATTATTGCGCTTGATCAGTTTACAAAGTATTTAGTCGTGAAGTATATGGAACTGGGAGAATCCATTCCTTTGATCGCGGACGTATTTCATCTAACTTCCCATCGAAACATGGGAGCGGCGTTTGGCATCCTGCAAAATCGACGTTGGTTTTTTATTGTCATTACCACTGTCGTTGTGATTGGGATTGTCATTTCCTTGATTCGCTTGGGAAAAAAACAACCTCGTGCATCGTTGGCGCTGTCATTGGTCTTGGGTGGAGCCGTCGGGAATTTCATTGATCGTGCGATGACCGGTCAAGTCGTAGATTTTCTCGATTTTACGTTGATTAACTTCCCGATCTTTAACGTGGCTGATATGGCCATCACGATTGGTGTGGGGATTTTGCTTCTCGATGTTTTTTTGGATGGGAAGAAAAACAGGTAGTCATGAGAATAATAGTGGGAAAGCTCGGATAGGTGGAGAACATACATGAATGACACGCAATTATTTGAACGTTACGATTGGACGGTAGACCCAGCGGATAAGAACGAGCGCATCGATAAATTTATCACGCTGCAAAATGAAGATTGGTCCCGTTCACAAGTGCAGGCTTGGGTGAAGGAAGGCCGTGTCACTGTTAATGGTGAACCGATCAAAAACAACTACAAGCTGCAGGCAGAGGACGAAGTGACCCTCCGTGTTCCGCCGCCAAAAGAAATGGCGATCCAGCCAGAAGAGATGTCACTTGATATTGTATACGAGGATAGCGATGTCGTGGTCGTGAATAAACCACGTGGCCTCGTTGTGCATCCTGCTCCTGGTCATTACAGTGGGACACTCGTCAATGGGCTTTTGGCACATTGCAAGGATTTGTCCGGAATCAATGGCGTTTTGCGTCCGGGAATTGTCCATCGCATTGACAAGGATACTTCCGGCCTGTTAATGGTAGCCAAAAACGACAAGGCACACATGGGGCTGGCTGAACAATTGAAAGCACATACGGTCAATCGGAAGTATGTCGCGATTGTTCATGGTGTCATCCTGCATGAAATGGGAACGATTGAAGCACCGATTGGGCGCGATCCGAAAAATCGTCAGCAAATGGCGGTCGTTTTTGAAAACAGCAAGCCCGCTGTCACACATTTTATCGTGCTGGAACGCTTCAAGGAGTACACGTTGGTGGAATTGAAACTCGAAACAGGTCGTACCCATCAAATCCGCGTACACATGAAGTACATTGGCTATCCACTGGCGGGCGATCCGAAATACGGTCCGAAAAATACATTGGAGCTCGATGGACAAGCTCTGCATGCGAAAACACTGGGCTTCATCCATCCCCGTACAGGAGAGCAACTCGAATTCGAAGCACCAATGCCGAAGGAAATGCTTGACGTCATAGAAGTTCTCAAACAAGCGTAAGAGAACAGGAGGAATAGCCGTGCTAAAAAGATTAGCGCATGTGACGCTGTACGTTCACGATTGTGAAGAGGCATTGCGATTTTACACGGAAAAACTCGGTTTCGAAAAACGCATGGATTCTCGTATGGACGAAGGCTCTCGGTGGCTCACTGTCGGTCTTCCAGGGCAGGAGATAGAGATCGTATTGCATGACCCTACGCATTGGCATCGGGAAGAAGTTGCGCAGGAAATGCTTCGTCAGGTTGGCAAAAATCCAATGTGGGTTTGGGAGACGGATGATTTTGGGTCCACATACGAAGCGTTGCGTCAACGCGGCGTGAAGTTTGTGAGTGAACCAAACGAAGTGATGTATGGCATTGAGGTTGTTTTCGAGGATCTGTATGGCAATCGTTTTTTGTTGTTGCAGCCAGTCTTCCTATGACACTTACATAATGGTAGTTGGATTGGAAAACGCTAGTAGAGAGCTAATTCTTTCTTCTGGCGTTTTTTTTCATCATTCAATCGAGAGTGTAAGGAGTGGATGCCTGTGATTCGAAAATGGGGGAAGCTGATCAGCCTTTTTGTCCTTTTGGTTGTACTTGTCACAGCAAGCGGTGAAGCAAAGGTGGCAGCCCAAAGCCAACTGCCAGAGCGTGTGAACAAGGAGATAAGCGTTCCGGCAAAAATTGCATTTACGAGCAACCAGCATTTGTTTTTGGCAGATGGACGGGATGCAACAGGAAAGATAAAGCAAATCACAAAGGACGGCTATGCGCAGATCGTGGGTTGGTCGCCAGATGGCAAGTGGCTCCTGTTCGTGAAATACAAAGGCAACGACAATTACTCGACGCCTGGCTACGTGTGGATCGTCAGTGCTGACGGCAGCAAAGCTGTGCAGGTAGACGAGCGAGCGGTTTTTGAAATGCCTAAATGGTCCCCGAAAGCGAACAAGCTAGCGTACACCGTGAATATCGGTAGTAATGAAGCGCCGAGACCATTGCTGATTGTAAAAGACGTCCATGAGCATGGAGAATTAGCTTTGCAAAGTTCAACGAAGGCTGATTTCGCAGATTTTGCCTGGATGCCGGATGGGGAAAACATGCTTGTTTCGCTACCTGCCGAAAAAAATAAGCCGATGACGCTAGCCTTGCGTACGCTTGCAGGTAAACCGTTGGCTGCCTACCCGATTGCAGAACCACCAAAAGTGGAGGAAGGTATCTACCCATGGGCAGCGACAGGCTTAAAAGTATCCCCGGATGGGAAGGCTGTGGCCTACTTTGTCAGGTATAACTCCGGCTCCTTGTCTGCTGATGGCGTACCTATTCAATGGTTTGATTTGACACAGCCTGCCAAAAAGCCAATAGTGCTCGGTACAGGATTGGCTTATCCTGATTGGCTTGCCTGGACACCAAATAGCGAACAGCTCGCTTTTATCGATGGCACTGACCGGATCGCCACGACTAACAAGCAGTTGAAGCTGGCGGATCGAGCAGGAAAGGTCAATACAGTCAGCCCTGGTCCAGTGGTGGTAGACACTTATCCGGTATGGATTCCAAAAGCTCCGTACACGCTGCTTTTCACTAGAGGCTTGTCTACGCCGTATTCGTATGATCCAAAAAAGGTCATGGTACCGGAACAAGGCATCTGGCGGCGGTCCGCAGAGGGAGCTGAGCAGCAGGTGACAAAAGGGGAAGCGAATACAGCGGACTATTATCCTGCGCCGTCTCCAGATGGAAAACAACTTCTTTTCTTGCGTTTGGATCGAGCGGAGCATGGCTCCCTGTTTATCCAAGGAATTGGAGCGGACGCGGACAAACAAGTCGAGCTGATCAAAGACATTGCAGGGGATATTGGTTATTATGCGAACTACTTGCCACCGTGGGTCAGCGTCTATTGGGAATAGTTAGACTTTTCCGGGCTGCATTGACACCCGTCCAGAATCGTGACATAATTCTACATGACGAATGGAACCTTTAAATCCAGTCCAGTGAGGCTGGCAAGGGCACGGAATGACAAGCAGGCGGGACTCTTACAGTCCGGTCAGTTTGTCCGAGGGCTTCTTGTCTCCTGACAAGGAGCCTTTTTTCGTAAGGTCCACTGTTCCCGTCGAGAAGGGGGATATTGAGATGATCAACAAAAGCGTCATTATGGACGATGCCGCAATTCGCCGAGCGCTTACACGAATCGCACATGAAATTATCGAGCGAAACAAAGGCGTCGAGGATCTCATTATCGTGGGTATCAAGACCAGAGGGATCTACCTCGCGCAACGCCTCGTGGAAAGAATCGAAATGATTGAGAATGTTAAGGTACCAGTCGGTGAGCTGGACATTACGTTCTATCGTGACGATCTGCAACACAAGTCCGAAGATGCCATTTTGCAAGGCTCCAAGCTCCCGGATCAAATCACAGGCAAGACTGTGATTCTGGTGGATGATGTTCTCTACACAGGAAGAACCGTGCGTGCCGCATTGGATGCACTGATTGACAACGGTCGCCCACGGATGATTCAACTGGCTGTTCTGGTTGATCGCGGTCATCGCGAGCTGCCAATCCGCCCTGATTTCGTCGGAAAAAACCTCCCAACTGCTCGAACGGAAATTGTCGATGTACAATTGGCAGAAGTGGACGTTATGGACATTGTGTCCATCCGACAGCTACTGTAAAAATAAAATAACTCCTCTTTAAAAACGATCCCGTGAGGTCGGCAAGAGGCAAGAAACTTCCCATGAGCATGGCGAAGCTAGCCTCTTTGTGTCCGCACAAAGAGGCTTTTTGTATAAAAGAAGCTTTTTGAATGAAAGAAACAAAACAGGGGGCATACAGTCATGAGCCAGAAAAATTACATCGATGTAGACGAAACACCACATATTTCGCGATTGTTGCCACTAAGTATTCAACATTTGTTTGCGATGTTCGGCTCGACTGTACTCGTACCGATCTTGACGGGTCTGGATGTTGCAACCGCCCTCTTGGCGAGCGGGATCGGGACACTTCTGTTCCTGTGGATCACCAAAGGAAAGCTTCCAAACTATCTCGGTTCTTCCTTCGCCTTCATTGGTCCGATTATCGTCGTGAGTCAATCGCATGGCGTAGGGACGGCACTCTTAGGCTGCTTCCTCTCCGGGATTGTGTACATCATCGTCGCCGGGATCGTGAAGAAGGCAGGAGTCAAATGGCTCGATCGGGTACTGCCACCAGTTGTCATCGCATCCGTCATCGTTGTGATCGGTCTGAGCCTAGCTGGCGTAGCAGTAGATATGGCAACGAAAGTCACTGTAGACGGTCAATCGCAGATGTCACTGACTTCGATTGAAATCTCGCTCATTACCGTGGTCATAACAGTTCTTGCAGCGGTCATGCTGCGTGGTTTCCTTGGTCTTATCCCAATCTTGATCGGAATGGTTTCAGGTTATGTATACACACTGCAGCGTCACCCTGATCTGATTCATTTTCAAACAGTGAAAGATGCTCCTTGGGTTGTTGGATTCAGTGAAATGTTTACCTCCCACTTCAAATTCGCAGAGGTGACGAGTGCAATGGCGAATCCAAGCGCATGGATCGCTGCCCTGGTTATCGCACCAGTCGCTTTCGTCACATTGGCAGAGCATCTGGGTCACTTGCTGGTAACGAGTAAAGTCATGGATCGTGATTTGATGAAAGACCCTGGACTGCACCGCAGCTTACTCGGGGACGGTATTGCAACGTCACTCGCTGCGATTATGGGCGGTCCACCTGCAACGACGTACGGTGAAAACATCGGAGTCCTTGCGATTACAAAGGTATACAGCCGCGTCGTCATCGGTTTGGCTGCCGTTCTCGCGATTATGTTCGCCTTCGCAGGTAAGGTCAGTGCCTTCTTGATGACGATCCCAACGCCGGTACTTGGCGGTGTCTCCATCATCCTGTTCGGTATCATCGCGGCACAAGGCTTGCGGATGTACGTCGAGAACAAAGTGAATTTTGCAGACAAGCGCAACATGATTCTCGCAGCGGTCATCCTCGTAACGGGAATCGGCGGATACAAAATCAGTTTTGCAGGTACAGGTATCGCTTTCCTGAACGATCTGACCATCGATAATATCGCACTCTCTACCTTCCTGGGAATCATTCTACACCTGATCCTTCCGGGAAAAGAGTCCGCGATGGGAGAAGCACACCGCGAAGAACAAAATCAATAGCACAAACGTTCCCAATCCTTTAAATCCAGTCCAGAGAGGCTGGCAAGGCAAAGAACGCTGTTTTGGCTGCCCAAAAAAGGCACTCAACCAGCTTCTTGTCTCGCTTGCCTCCAGATGCAAAGCGATGCCAAGAAGCTTTTTCTTTGTGAAAAACGTCTCGACGTTTTCCATAAAACAGGATCTGACCGCTTGCGGTCTGCAAAAGAACAGGATTGACCGTTCCTTTTGAATATTAAAGAACCGGAGGGATTCATGATGAAAAATGTAGCGCATTTGATTGGCCTCAAAGACTTATCGAAAGAACAGATCATCCAGCTTCTCGAGCGAGCAGAGTATTGGGCCGCCAGACCAACTGAGCAGGCGGATATCCTTCGCGGACGGTTTGTCGCGAATCTGTTCTTCGAGGCCAGTACCAGAACCCGCTTCTCTTTTGAGGTAGCACAAAAGCGACTGGGCGCACATGTTTTGAACTTCATTCCGGAAACCTCCTCTACCGTAAAAGGTGAAACGGTCTATGACACGATCCGCACCTTGGAAGCAATGGGAGTGGAAGCAGCCGTTATCCGCACCAAGAAAGAAGGCCTGCTGCAAGAGTTAGCAGAAAGCGTAGACATGAAGCTGATCAACGCGGGAGATGGAACGAATGAGCACCCGACTCAATGCCTGCTCGATCTTTTGACCATGAAAAGGCAGTTTGGCAAGCTCTCTGGTCTCACGGTAGCGATCATTGGAGACCTGCGCCACAGCCGCGTGCTCGGTTCTCACCTGCACGCGCTGCCAAAGCTCGGCGTGAATCTGCTGCTCTCAGGTCCAGCTACGATGATGCCGGCACATATCCCGCAAGGTGTCAAAATCGTGGAAATGGAAGAAGCGGTTCAAACCGCAGATGTGGTCATGATGCTGCGAGTTCAGCTGGAGCGCCATGCGGAATCCCTCTATCTATCGAAGGAAGAGTACCACAAGGCACACGGGCTGACTCTGGAAAGAGCCAAAATGATGAAGTCCAGCGCAGTTATCATGCATCCGGCACCCGTCAATCGTGGGGTTGAGATTCATACCGATTTGGTAGAATGCGAAACGTCCTTGATTCAAACCCAAGTGACCAATGGAGTCGCAGCAAGAATGGCAGTTCTAGAAACTCTTTTGAAAGGGAGCGAAATGACATGGGAATCATCCTTGGCAACGGCAACATACTAAATCAAGCGGGGGAACTCACCCCGATGGAAATATTGGTGGAAAAGGGAAGAATCACAGCGATGGGGGAAACGCTCGATCGCGAGGGGCATGAATGGATCGATTGCCACGGCGGCATGATTAGCGCGGGTCTCATCGATGCCCACGTACATCTGCGCGAGCCAGGCTTTGAACATAAAGAAACGATCGAAACAGGAGCAAAAGCAGCGGTACAAGGCGGATTTACAACAGTTGCATGCATGCCGAACACAAGACCGTCCATCGACAGTGTCGAGACCGTGACCTACATTTTGGACAAAGCGAGCGAGGCTGGTATGGCGCGCGTGATCCCGTATGGTGCGATTACTGTTCGCCAATTGGGTAAAGAGTTGACGGATTTCGCAGGGTTAAAAGAAGCGGGGATCTTCGCGCTGACAGATGACGGTGTGGGCGTGCAATCCACAGCGATGATGAAAAAGGCCATGCAAAAAGCAGCAGAGCTCGGTATCGCAATCGTTGCTCACTGTGAAGACGAAGACCTGTTGATCCCGGGAGCAGCTTTGCATGACGGGGTGGTAGCAGCTCGCCACGGTCTCCCTGGAATTCCATCTGAGTCAGAGTCCATCCACGTTGGCCGCGATATTTTGCTGGCAGAACAGACAGGTGTGCACTACCACGTATGCCACATCAGCGCGAAAGAGTCGGTACGTCTGGTACGCGACGGGAAACGCGCTGGCGTAAATGTAACGTGTGAAGTCAGTCCGCATCACCTCTTGCTGTGCGACGAGGATATCCCAGACAATCTGGATACGAATTGGAAAATGAACCCGCCACTGCGCTCTCGTGAGGATCGCGCTGCACTGATTGCGGGATTGAAAGACGGCACCATTGATATGATCGCCACAGATCATGCACCACACACTCAAGAGGAAAAAGCAAACGGGATGAACCGTGCACCGTTCGGAATCGTCGGACTGGAGACAGCATTCCCGCTCCTGTACACAAATCTCGTGCAAACTGGAGAGCTGACTTTGAAGAAGCTGGTTGAGCTGTTGACCGTAAAGCCAGCAGAAGCATTCAAACTGCCATACGGACGTCTGGAAGTAGGCGCGCCAGCAGACCTGACTGTGATTGATCTGGAAACCGAAAAAACAATTGACCCAAGCACATTCGCAAGTAAAGGAATCAACACACCATTTACTGGTTGGGCATGCAAAGGCTGGCCGACCCTGACGCTGGTAGATGGGAAGATCGTATATCAAAACGTGTAAAAACGACTTACAGACAAGACACAAGTTTTTACACGACAATGGAGGAGGAGCATAGATGCGTGCAAGATTGATCTTGGAAGATGGAACAGAATTTATCGGGACGGCATTTGGAGCGACAAAGGAGTCCTACGGGGAAGTGGTTTTCAATACAGGGCTGACTGGCTATCAGGAGGTTTTGTCCGACCCATCCTACTGCGGACAGATCGTCACCATGACATACCCGCTGATCGGAAATTACGGGATCAATCGAGACGATTTTGAAGCTGTTCGTCCATACATTCACGGCTTCGTTGTTCGCGAGCATTGCGAGGCACCGAGCAACTGGCGTAATACGAACACACTCGATGAACTGCTGAAAACATACGACATCCCGGGCATTGCCGGTATCGACACTCGGATGCTGACGAGAAAAATTCGTTACCACGGCACGATGAAGGGCATGATTACAACCAGTGAAGCCCCGTTGGCTGAATTGGTTGCTGCCCTAAACGGCACGACATTGATGACAGACCAAGTATCACGGGTTTCTACGAAAAGCGTCTTCAGCTGCCCAGGTACAGGTCATCGGGTAGTGCTAGTAGATTTTGGCGCCAAGCACGGGATTTTGCGTGAATTGACCAAACGCAACTGCGACGTAGTCGTTGTGCCTTACAATGTGACAGCAGAAGAGATTCGCCGCATTCAGCCGGACGGGATACTCTTGTCCAATGGCCCTGGGGACCCGAAGGACGTACCGCAAGCCGTAGAGATGATTCGCGAAATCTTGGGTGAATATCCTCTGTTCGGAATTTGCCTCGGTCACCAGCTGTTTGCACTAGCATCTGGCGCTGACACGACGAAAATGAAATTCGGACACCGTGGCGGCAACCATCCGGTAAAAGAGCTGCCAACCGGACGCACATATATCACATCCCAGAACCACAGCTATGCAGTCAAAGAACACTCAATGGCAGGCACGGAACTGGAAGTTACACATATCGCACTTAATGATGGCACCATCGAAGGCGTACGACATGCAGCGAAGAATGCATTCTCAGTACAGTACCATCCAGAAGCAGCTCCAGGACCGTATGATTCCGGCTACCTGTTCGACCAGTTTCTTGCGATGATGGAAACCGCTAAGGAGGAAAAAACTCATGCCAAAACAAGATAATCTGAAAAAAATCCTCGTAATCGGCTCTGGACCTATCGTCATTGGGCAGGCTGCTGAATTTGACTATGCAGGAACACAAGCATGCGAAGCGTTAAAAGAAGAGGGCATGGAGGTAGTTCTGATCAACTCCAACCCAGCGACCATTATGACTGATACAAACATGGCGGACAAAGTATATATCGAACCAATCACACCTGAATTCGTAGCGCGAGTCATTCGTCAAGAGAAGCCGGATGGACTACTGCCTACACTTGGAGGTCAAACAGGCTTGAACATGGCTGTTGCCCTCTCAGAAGCAGGCGTACTCGAGCAAGAAAATGTAAAGCTGCTCGGAACCAAGCTGGAATCGATCAAGCAAGCAGAAGACCGCGAGCTGTTCCGCTCCCTTATGAATGAACTGGGCGAGCCGGTACCTGAATCAGTCATCGTGAGCACGGTAGAAGAAGCTGTCAATTTTGCAAACGAAATCGGTTATCCCATCATCGTTCGTCCTGCCTACACCTTGGGTGGTACAGGCGGCGGAATTTGTGAAGATGAAGAAACCCTCCGCGAGATCGTCGCGAGCGGATTGAAATACTCCCCGATTACGCAATGCTTGATCGAGAAAAGCATTGCTGGCATGAAAGAAATCGAGTACGAAGTGATGCGCGATGCCAACGACAACTGCATCGTAGTCTGCAACATGGAAAACATCGACCCAGTCGGCGTGCATACAGGTGACTCCATCGTAGTAGCGCCAAGCCAAACACTGGCTGACCGTGAGTATCAAATGCTGCGCACATCAGCACTGAACATCATCCGGGCGCTTGGTATTGAGGGTGGCTGCAACGTACAATACGCACTCGACCCGCACAGCTTCCAGTACTACGTGATCGAAGTGAACCCGCGTGTGAGCCGCTCTTCTGCACTGGCTTCCAAGGCGACAGGCTACCCAATCGCAAAGATGGCAGCCAAAATCGCAATCGGCTACACGTTGGATGAACTGAAAAACCCAGTGACAGGCCAAACATACGCATGCTTCGAGCCAACACTGGACTACATCGTTAGCAAAATCCCACGCTGGCCGTTCGACAAGTTCCAATCCGCCAACCGCAAGCTCGGTACGCAAATGAAGGCGACTGGAGAAGTCATGGCGATCGGTCGGACTTTTGAAGAATCGATCATGAAAGCCATCCGTTCCTTGGAAATCGGCAGCTACCACATCGAGATCAAGGGAGCAGACGAAATCAGCGAGGACGATTTGAAAGCACGACTGGTGCACGCGGATGACGAACGACTCTTCCTGCTGGCAGAAGCACTGCGCCGTGGCTGGACGATCGAACAACTGCACAACCTGACCAAGATCGATCTGTTCTTCCTGCACAAGTTCCATAAAATGATTGCCTTTGAAGCGGAACTGGCAAAGGGCTTGACGAGCGAAAAGCTGTACGAAGCAAAACGCATGGGCTTCACGGACCGCAAAATTGCCGAGCTGTGCGGTGAGACAGAAGAATCGGTACACGCAATGCGCAAAGAAAAAGGCTTTGTACCTGTATATAAAATGGTAGATACTTGCGCGGCAGAATTCGAAGCGCAAACACCGTACTACTACTCCGCGTATGAAGTAGAAGACGAGCGTATCGAGACTGGTAAGAAGCGCGTGGTCGTGCTGGGCTCCGGACCAATCCGCATCGGTCAAGGAATCGAGTTTGACTATGCGACTGTCCACGCTGTCTGGGCACTGAGAGAAGCGGGCTATGAGGCTGTGATCATCAACAACAACCCGGAGACGGTTTCTACAGACTTCAACACTTCTGATCGCCTGTACTTCGAGCCGCTGTACATCGAAGACGTCCTGAACATTCTCGATGTGGAAAAACCAGAGGGTGTCATCGTACAATTCGGCGGGCAAACTGCGATCAACCTGGCTGACAAGCTGGCTGCACGCGGAATCAAAATCTTGGGTACGAGTCTGGAAAACATCGACGCAGCGGAAAACCGCGAGAAGTTCGAAGCACTGCTGCGCGAATTGGAAATCGCCCAACCACCAGGCAAAACGGTTACGTCAGTCGAACAGGCAGTAGTGGCAGCAGAAGGTCTTGGCTTCCCAGTCCTGGTTCGCCCATCCTACGTACTTGGTGGACGTGCGATGGAAATCGTCTACAACGAGTCCGAACTGTTGGAGTACATGGAAAAAGCGGTGAAGGTAAATCCTGATCACCCTGTACTGGTAGACCGTTACATGGTTGGGGTAGAAGCGGAAGTCGATGCGATCTGCGATGGCGAAGACGTTCTGATCCCAGGTATCATGGAGCATATCGAACGCGCAGGGGTGCACTCCGGTGACTCTATCGCTGTATATCCTCCGCAATCCTTGTCCCAAGCGATCAAGGATGAACTGATCGACATGACGACAAAGCTGGCGCGTGCCCTGCAAATCAAAGGCTTGCTCAACATCCAGTTCGTCATCTATAAAGACCGCCCATACGTAATCGAGGTCAATCCGCGTTCATCCCGTACGGTGCCATTCCTCTCCAAAGTAACGGGGATTCCAATGGCGAACATCGCAACGAAAGCGATCCTAGGTCACTCTATCATCGAACAAGGCTTTACACCGGGCTACCATCCAGAGGAGTCAATGGTTTCTGTCAAAGTACCAGTCTTCTCCTTCGCAAAGCTGCGTCGCGTCGATATTACGCTCGGCCCTGAAATGAAATCGACCGGAGAAGTCATGGGACGCGAGAGCACTCTTGCAAAAGCGTTGTACAAAGGCTTGGTCGCAGCGGGCATGAATATCCCGACACAAGGCACCTTGCTCGTGACAGTTGCTGATAAAGACAAGGAAGAAGCGCTAGACATCGTGAAACGCTTCCGCCACCTCGGCTTCAAGCTGATGGCGACCGCAGGCACAGCCGATTATTTGGAGCAAGCGGGACTACAAGTAACACGCGTAAGCAAATTGTCCGAAGGCACGCCAAACCTGTTGGATGTCATCCATACAGGCGAAGCGAACATCGTACTCAATACACTGACAAAAGGCAAAACGCCACAACGCGACGGCTTCCGCATTCGTCGGGAAGCAGTAGAGAACGGCGCTGTATGCTTGACTTCTCTCGATACAGCTTCCGCTCTCCTGCACGTACTGGAGACGATCACATTCTCTACAGAAGCAATGCCAGCCCAGCGTGCTGGTGCCAAAGTGGCAGTAACCATATAAAAAGGGGAGAGCAGCGTGCAACAACAACTTACCGATATTCGCGAACGCATGATTGTTGCGCTTGACTTTTCCACACTGGATGAAGTCAAGAAGTGCATCGAGCCTTTAGCGGGGCATATCCGCTATGTAAAAGTGGGGATGGAGCTCGCTTACGCAGAAGGGCCAGCGATCGTTTCCTTTCTGAAGGAAAAAGGGCTTAAAGTGTTCCTCGACTTGAAGGTTCACGATATTCCCAATACAGCAAAAGGCGCGATGAGAAGCCTGGCGCGGCTGGGAGCAGACATGGTAAACGTTCATGCGGCAGGCGGCGTAGCCATGATGGCGGCAGCGAGAGAAGGTTTGGAGCAAGGGACAGCGGCAGGTGCTGCTCGTCCCCTCCTGATCGGTGTGACGATGCTGACATCCACTGGTTTGCAAACGATGAATCAAGAATTGGCGATTCCGGGTGCGGTAGAAGATGTTGTGGTGCACTATGCACTAATGACCAAGCAAGCTGGTTTGGATGGGGTCGTTGCTTCTCCACTAGAAGTACCGATGATCAAAAAGGCTGCTGGAGACTCATTTGTAACCGTCACGCCAGGAATTCGTCCGCTGGGAGCAGATCAAGGCGATCAGACGCGTATCACGACGCCGGAACAGGCATTCCGCTTGGGCAGTGATTACCTCGTGATCGGACGCGCCATTACGGGTGCAAAAGATCCGGTAGGGGTTTGGCAAAGTATCGTCGCAGCAGTGGAAAAAGATCGTTCGTAAAGTAGCCAGCTGGAGGGAATAAGTGAAATGACGACAATGACAACCGCTAAACAAATTGCAGCGAATCTTCTCGAAATCGGGGCAGTTCATCTGCGACCGGAGCAACCTTTTACATGGACGTCCGGGATCAAATCCCCAATCTACTGCGACAACCGGATCACGATGTCCTATCCGCATGTACGTCGTGCCATTGCGAGAGCATTTGCCGATTTGATCAAGGAGCAGTACCCAGATGCGCAAGTCGTTGCTGGAACAGCGACTGCTGGTATTCCACATGCTGCATGGGTAGCAGAGGTGCTTGATCTGCCTATGATTTACGTACGGGACAAGGCAAAAGGCCACGGTCGCCAAAACCAGATTGAGGGCGCATTGGCGGCTGGTCAAAAGGTAGTCGTGATTGAAGACCTGATTTCCACTGGAGGCAGCTCCTTGAAAGCAGCGCAAGCGGTGCAGGCTGAGGCTGGAGAGGTACTGGGGGTCGTAGCCATTTTCAGCTACCAATTCCCGGATGCGCAAGCCTTGTTTGAGGAAGCGGGTGTTCCTTGCTCCACCATATCGAATTACACAGCGCTTTTGGAAGTAGCATCAGAGCAAGGGGTTATTACAAGCGAACAGGAAAAAGTATTGGGCGAATGGCGGAAATCCCCGCGTACTTTTTTTGAATAATAAGTGATACATGATGAAGAGTAGGGCGGCGGTCAAACCGTCCTACTCTTTTTTGTTTCGTCGTGGATCACAATCTGGACCCCTTCGGATCGATAGAACTGGAGGATATCGTCGCCAGTCATTTCGAAATGACCGAAATCCTCTGGAAAAAGAATACCGGGCGTAACCGTTGGGTTTTCGTTTTGCAGAATGATTTGTTGTGCAAAAATGGCAGCGCCCAAAGCGGTCAGATGAGTCTGCCCTTTCGGATCAGTAATGTCGACTTGGCGTTTCACGTTCATGCCATGCTGATTGCGCCCATTTATTTGGATAACAACATGATGAGGAGAGCCTGCGCCTGGATTGTACAGTATTTTTTGACGTGTGCTCTTGCTGAGCAGGTTCCATATCCGGCTTTTTACCAATGAAACGAGGGCAAAAGTAGACAGTTTATGGTCAAAGGCGATGCGAAAATCAGCGGTAGTTACGTTTTGGGCTTTCACGAGCGTCATGTGATCCGGTGTGTCAAGACGATAGCATTTCGTAGTGTATCCATTGGGAAAGGTCACGGGTACCGGATCTGACATGGGTGTAACTTCTTTTACGCCAGTGGGTGTGGTGACAGTAAAAGGGATCGTCATGCGATCCATATAGTCGGTGGAATCTGGACCTGCTTTGTCTTGAAGGGAATAAAGGGCGTGAAGATGTATCTGGACATCTTGCATGGAAGCTGCATGTATGCTTGCGAGAAGCGCTACAGTTCCCCCCATCCACCCTGAGGCGAGAATGACTGGAGAGCCAATGTTCTCATTCTTCAAGCGTTCGATCGATCGTGTAAATCGTTCTGTCCAACGAGTGACGTCAATCAGAGGAATCTGTCGGCGAACTGCAGCAAGTAGCAGTGTGTCATCAGGATCATTTACTGCACTAATAATCAAGGTCAAATCATCTGGAGCATGGGCGAGAGGATCGGATTTGGAGATATCCAGGAGGAAAGGCTTTAGCCTAGTGGACGCAAATGGCAAAGACTTTCCCGCAGACCTTCCTCCCAGCAATAATTCGAGAGTAGGGTGGCGATCGTGCAGAATCTTGGCAATTTGGCTCCCGACCGTTCCGTAGCCGCCGACAATTAGAACTTTGGTGAGATTCATGTAGATTTCCCCTTTGATTAAATGTTTATTCGTTTAAGTTCATTAACGGATAGCTGTGAAAAACAGGGACACACTGTCCCTTTTCGTGACGGTTCAAATTCAGTTGCACTCTTCTTCGACGAAAATCACCAATTGCTTGAAAAGTCGGATCGCTTCTGTAATTTCAAGCCGATAAAACATCTCTGTTCCCTTCTTTTGAACGTTTACTAGGCCCGCTTGTTTTAATATTTTCAAGTGATGAGACACCGTAGGTCTAGACATGGGAATATGCTCGGCGATTTGTGTTACGTTCATGCTTTCCTTGTCGATGAGAAGAGCTACGATTTGCTGCCGAATCGGATCACCCAAGCCTTGGAAGTATGGACTTAACTCCATAAATATTTGAATCGCTTTTTCATTGCAGGTTGGATTCGTCATTGCACACTCCGTTAATAAACTTAATCATTTAAACCAAAGTATATGAGTTCTTCCTTATTTTTGCAAGTCATAAAAACGTTGATAGATCAGCAATAAAAGAAGAGGAAGCGAGAATCGCCAGATGCAATAGGAAAGAAAAGTAGGGAATAGTAAGGGAGGTTACAAAAAAAGTAAAGGTAGGTGCTTGTGTATGAATAAAGGAACGGGGAGCCTGGGCTCTCTTATGAAAACAGGGAAGGTTAAGAAAATCATCGGTGCAGCTTTTTTGTCTGCCACACTCATGTTTTCCCTTCCTCATACAGGACTGGCTGTGGGCAAAGGTGCTCATGGGCCAGATATTTATGTGATTCAGGGAATGTTGAAATCATTAGGTAGTTACTCGGGTCAAATCAATGGATACTATGATGATGTTACCGTACGGGGTGTGAAGCATTTTCAGAAAAAACACGGGTTGCCTGTTACAGGAAATGTAGATAATCGTACGTTCCAAAACATTGTTTATTCCTATGATAGTATCAAATCTGGCAAACGCGGCCAAGGAGGCGGCAAAGGTCACGGTGGCGGAGCGGGCCAAGGTGGCGGTAAAGGTCACGGTGGCGGAGCAGGCCATGAAGGCGGTAAAGGTCACGGTGGCGGAGCGGGCCAAGGAGGCGGCAAAGGTCACGGTGGCGGAGCAGGCCAAGGCGGAGGCATGGGCGGCGGAGCAGGTCAAGGTGGAGGCATGGGCGGCGGAGCAGGTCAAGGTGGAGGTATGGGCGGCGGAGCAGGCCAAGGCGGAGGCATGGGCGGCGGAGCAGGTCAAGGTGGAGGCATGGGCGGCGGAGCAGGTCAAGGTGGAGGTATGGGCGGCGG
>NZ_JBHVSO010000002.1:0-361935 GCF_042885155.1 Brevibacillus sp. NPDC058079 | reverse complement strand
GAGCAGGTCAAGGCGGAGGTATGGGCGGCGGAGCAGGTCAAGGCGGAGGTATGGGCGGCGGAGCAGGTCAAGGTGGAGGCATGGGCGGCGGAGCAGGTCAAGGTGGAGGCATGGGCGGCGGAGCAGGTCAAGGTGGAGGTATGGGCGGCGGAGCAGGCCAAGGCAAAGGCTACGGCGGTGGAACTGGCCAAGGTAAAGGCTATGGCGGCGGAACAGGTGAAGGCCAAGGCAAAGGTTACGGCGGCGGAACAGGAGAAGGCCAAGGTAAAGGAAACGGTAACGGCGGTGGAACCAGCAACGGTGGCGGAAAAGGCAACGGTGGTGGTAACGGCAACGGTGGCGGCAATGGCAATGGCAATGGAGGTGGAAACGGAAACGGAAACGGTAACGGTAACGGCAACGGTAAGAACAATGAGGACAACGAAGGTACTGGAAAAGACTAATTGCACACGGGAGATAAAAACGCTTCTTCTCTTTTTGGGGACGAAGCGTTTTTCATGTAAAAGAGCTAACTTTAGTTAGTGTTAGAAGGAATTTGGCTAATGATATCATTATTCATGATTGCTATTTAATCAGCCAGGATATCAGAAAATTTCGAAGGAGGAAGAGCAATACATAGGAAGGACAAGTCGGCGTATCCAGGCCTGAAAGAATGCAAGCAGGTAACTGATTAAATGACAGAAAAGTACAACGATTGCATGCGAGGAGGATTATGGTACATACCAGACCTTTTGAATATGAGCAAGACGAAGCATTTATTTGGGAATTGTACTGTTCTACGAGAACCGAAGAAATGGCTCTTTGGGGTTGGAGTGAGTCGGACAAGCTTGCTTTTTTACAGTCGCAGTTTATCATGCAACAGAAATCTTACCAAATGCAATTTCCCGATCAGAAGCATCAAGTCATTCTCCGATCCGAGCAGCCTATCGGTCGGATGATCACGGATGCGAGCGGAGATGCTTTGCATCTTGTAGATATTTCCTTGCTGCCTGCTTATCGGGGACAGGGTGTTGGTTCTATCATGATTGGCGATTTGCAAAAAGATGCTCAAGCTTTCCAATTACCAATTCGTTTAAGCGTTTTACAAGGGAATCCCGCCTTTCGATTATATGAACGACTTCATTTCATTGTGACAGACTCAACAGGGCTGTATAGCCAAATGGAATGGCAGCCAGTTCTGCAAAAATGACCTATCTGTTCGTTCGACAACGGAAATAACCACTTTACATAAGGAGGAAGCAACATGGCAGAGCCATTTCTTGGAGAAATCAGGATGTTTGGGGGAGATTATGCACCACAAGGATGGGCATTATGCGAAGGACAAATCTTATCTATTTCTGAAAACGACACATTGTTTAGTTTGATTGGAACCACATACGGCGGGGATGGACAAACGACTTTTGCGTTGCCTGATTTACGGGGTCGTATCCCGCTTAATCAAGGGAAAAATCCGGGTACAGGAACTACCTACGTGATGGGTGAAAAAAATGGTGTAGAATCCGTCACCTTAACCGTCCCACAATTGCCCGCGCATACGCATAGGGTCCATGCATCATCGCAGCCAGGAACGCAGAACAGCCCTGCCAATGCTGTATGGGCAAAGAATGCGCAGCAATATTCAGCGAATGCACCTGATGGATTAATGAACGCGTCCAGCTTGAGCAGTGTAGGTGGGAATCAACCACACAGTAACCTGATGCCGTTTACGGTTATTAATTTCATCATCGCCCTGTACGGGATCTATCCTTCACAACAGTAACATCCAAATCGAACAGGAGGATTTTACATGGAACCATTTCTTGGAGAAATTCGCTTTTTTCCATTTGCATTTGCGCCAAAGGGTTGGGCCTTGTGTAATGGTGCGGTGCTGTCTATCAACGGAAACCAGGCACTGTTTTCCTTGTTAGGTGTTTCTTATGGGGGGAACGGGACCACGACGTTTGCTTTACCAGATTTAAGAGGCCGCGTCCCCGTTCATCAAAACAGACTTGCCGATCGTCCAATTGTAACGCTCGGTATGTCAGCCGGCGAAGAAACCCATGTATTAACGACGAACGAAATACCCGCCCATACTCATACGGCAACTGGTTCAAACGCAACTGCCAATGACAAAGTATGCGCTGGGAACTACTGGGCACAAGCTTCCGCCGCAACCTATGGGACAACCCTGGATACGACGATGAGCGAGAGTGCGTTGCAAACGATAGGGAATAGTGCACCTCATACAAATATGCAGCCGTATTTGGTCGGGAATTTTTGTATCGCGATTCAAGGGGTTTACCCGTCAAGAAACTAGAGGAGGTACTATCATATGGACCCGTATATTGGAGAAATTCGTATCTTCAGTGGCAACTTCCCACCGAGGGATTGGGCTTTTTGTGATGGACAATTGATCTCGATCCCTTCCAATCCTGTATTGTATGCGGTATTGGGAACGAAGTATGGTGGAGATGGCAAAACGACATTCGCGCTTCCCAATTTAAGAGGCTCAGCACCCATGAACCAGGGGGAAGGACCTGCCTTGACACCGCGTGTGGCAGGTGAAACAGGTGGTGATGTCAACATCACTCTGCTGCAAAACAATATTCCGGCGCATACTCATGTTCCGAATGCGTGCGCAACTCCTACAGAGGATACGCCAACAGGGGCGAAATGGTCTTCCACCGTTGGCCGGGGATCTGTCATTCCTTATTCCAACACGAGTGATGGGACACAGCTTAGTCCGCAAGCAATCGGCACCACTGGCGGGACTCAACCTCATAATAATATGCAACCTTATCTTGGACTCTCGTTCATCATTTGTGTGAGTGGCGGAAATTTTCCGCCGAGAGGATAGGAACTGTATCTTGGACGCCCGATGCTGTGTAGCAGGAGGCGTCTTTTTCGAATGACGGTCACAGCCCTTCTTCCATCTTTTCCTACTTTTCGTATTCTTCTTGCGAGACGTATGCATTATAATGGATATGTCCGTGATACTAAACGATCGCTTGAAGCAGAACGATCGCAGAGGATGAAGCAGATGACGAAGATAGAAATACTGAAAAGCATGTTGACGAGCGATCAACGCAACGCACCAGTATGGCTGTTATTAGGATTAGAGCATGCTGAGCAGGGGGATCGTACGGAGGCTTTACAGGCGTTTACGCAGGCCCTTGCCTATGGAAATGAAGCGATGAAGGAAAAAATTGTGATCGAGCTCAACAAGCTGCAAAAGGAATCCCCATATTCGCGGACGTTAAAAGGGATCCATCAAAAGGATTCCTCTACATATACGATGTTTTCACCTAAGATACGCGTCATCGAAGGGGGCAAAGGGAAGACCACCGCAAACTCGGTTCAACTCGTTGAGAGAACTGAGGGTTTTGGAATGGTCGGCGGGCTTGGACGAGTAAAAGAGGCAATCTTTCAAAGACTCCTACATCCTATTTCGCAACGGTTGCCTCAAAAGAGAAGTACCATTTTACTTTACGGACCATCGGGGTGCGGAAAATCTTTGCTAGCAAAAGCAACTGCAGAAGAATGTCAGGCTCATTTTTTTTCCATGGCGATCACAGGCGGTCGAAGCATGTATACGTCGTCGAACAGGCAGTTCAACATCCATGACTTACTGGCAACAGTCCCTGCCAATAAACCGTTTCTGTTCTTTTTAGATGAACTAGACGCTTCCAGCCATTACGAAGAGAATGCGAACTCCTATAACAGACAGGGGATCGATTCCAAATGGCTTCAGCAGATAGCGAAGGCAGGAGAGTACGACGAACGATTCGTCTTGATGGGCGCAACCAACGTTCCATGGGAATTGGAGCCTTCCATGCTCCGAGCGGCTGGTTTTGATCACTGGATTTTTGTTGGACCGCCAGATCGGCAAGCACGGGAGGATATTTTTCGCTTAAAACTGGAGGGCCGTCCTTCTGAGATGCTCGATTATGGGCAATTAGCAGGATGGACAGAGTTTTATTCGGGGGCAGACATCGAGTATGTAGTGGAGCTCGCAACGGAGCAGGTATGGCATGATATCGTAACAAAAGGGGTAGATCGCCCAATTCAAATGAGCGATCTACGAGAGGCTATTGCAGCTACCTATCCAACAACCATTGAGTGGTTGAGGACTTTGAAAGAGCATTTGAAACAAGTGGATTACAACGGAATTTATGATGAAGTGTGGGACTACCTGTCTCTTCATAGTAGAATCTGATATCAACAAACGAAAAGACTGTCGGCTCACTATCAAGCTGCGGTCTTTTTTTGGGTACAAATGTTAGAATATTGACTCAATATAGTCTTTTTTGTACGCTGAGTATAGGATAAACAGTT
This sequence comes from Brevibacillus sp. NPDC058079, assembly GCF_042885155.1. NCBI lineage: Bacteria > Bacillati > Bacillota > Bacilli > Caryophanales > Paenibacillaceae > Brevibacillus > Brevibacillus sp. NPDC058079. Next base: position 357,621 of record NZ_JBHVSO010000002.1, on the reverse strand, counting down.
GCTGGAAGGTGGAGGATACGCGATGAAAATAATAGATATATCCCGTCCGCTCATGGCAGGTATGCCGACCTGGCCAGGGGACACTCCCTTTCACTATGTCGTAAACTGGCCCAAAGCGGAGAGTGGCTCAGTCAATGTCGGTAAAATAACGATGAGTGTACATACGGGTACACATGTGGATGCTCCATTCCATTTCGATGATGATGGTCGAAAAATGGCGGCATTGCCCTTGGACCTGTACATTGGAGTGGCAAGAGTGGTAGAGCTTAATGGACGTTCCAGCATTGGCCCAGAAGATTTTGCCCACGTTGATCTGGAGGGGGTGGAACGCTTGCTGCTCAAAACATTATCATGGAGCGACCCCAATCTGTTTCCGTCAACCATCTGTAATCTGCGAGCAGATTTGCCAGCTTTCCTCGCCCAAAAAGGCATTCGGCTGATCGGAGTGGATGTCCCATCTGTCGATCCGTTGGACAGCAAGGAACTGGCTGCTCATCATGGGCTTCACCAGCATGATATTCATATTTTGGAGGGGCTCCTGCTCGATCATGTGGAACCGGGTGATTACGAACTGATCGCACTGCCGCTGCTTTTGATGGAGGCAGATGGAAGTCCGGTACGTGCAATTTTGCGTCGGTCGTAAGGCTGCATATTGATAAAGCAGTGATTTTCTCGAATAATAACAGTGTAACTACAAAAACCATCATCACGGTGTACGTATGAAGGGAATGAAAAAGTAGATGGAAGCGATGACCTTTGTCCTATTTGGCGCGACAGGAGATTTAGCCAAACGCAAAATTTTCCCTGCGCTCTTTAATTTATATGTAGATCAAAAGTTGCCTGCTGCCTTTTCGATTATCGGTGTGGGGAGAAGGGCCTGGTCTGATGACGAATTTCAGGAATCGGTTCGCCAGTCTGTCCATGAGTTTTCCCGTCGCGCCCAGATTGATTCCCACGAGCTAGACGCTTTCTTGTCTGCTTGTCGCTATGCGGAAGTAGATGTCATGGAACCACGTGCTTATGTAACGTTACATGATCTGGTCCTGCAAAGAGAGCAAGAGCTGCAAATCCCGCAAAACCGGATGTTTTACTTGTCAGTAGCCCCGCAATTTTTCGAGGGAATTGCAACCAATATCAACTCCAGCGGACTGGGTTCAACGACAGGCTGGAAGCGTCTGATCATTGAAAAGCCATTTGGACATGATTTGCAATCCGCTGAAGAATTGAATGAAAAGCTGGGGAAAGCATTTTTGGAAGAAGAAATATATCGCATTGACCATTACTTGGGAAAACCAATGGTCCAAAATCTCGAGGCTCTCGAATTTGCGAACCCAGTCTTCCAAGCTCTCTGGAACAATCAGTACATCGCCAACGTGCAAATTACGGCGAATGAAACGGTCGGCGTTGAGGATCGGGCTGGATATTACGAACCTGCCGGGGCACTGCGCGACATGCTCCAAAATCACATGCTGCAAATGCTCATGATCATCGCCATGCAGCTTCCGAAGCGAATTACGTCCGCCCATATCCGCGAAGAAAAGCGCAAGGTGATGGCAGCCGTGCGTCCGATGAAGAAAGAAGAAGTTCGCACCCACGTTATTCGCGGTCAGTATAGCGCGGGACATATTCAAGGAACGCCTATGGCTGGCTACAGGGACGAGCCTGGTGTCGATCCCGTTTCGATGACAGAAACGTATATTGCCACGCGTGTCTGGATTGATGACCCGTTTTGGCAAGGGGTACCATTTTATATTCGCACGGGAAAAAGACTGCAAGAGAAATCAACCAGGATCGTTATTGAGTTCAAAAATCCGCACGAAAAGCTATATCAGGAGCAAAATGAAACGACATCGCCTAATTTGTTGATCATCAGCGTGAATCCGAACGAAGGTATTGCCTTGCAGGTAAATAGTAAGAATCCGACAAATAGCGGTAAGATTGAGCCGGTGACGGTAGATTTCAGTGCAGGGACAAAAGACGTGCCAGAAGCGTACGAGCTGCTTTTGTTCGATGCACTCCGAGGGGATTCCACTTACTTTGCGCATTGGGATGAGGTCCGGCTGTCGTGGGAGTGGGTGACACCGATATTGGAAGCCTTCGGTGAAAATTTGGTGCCACTCTTTACGTACGAAGCTGGCTCATTCGGACCGAAGGCCGCAGAGCAATTGCTTGCTGCGGACGGATTCGTGTGGTGGCTGGATAAGGTCGAAGAACCAGTGCCAGTTACTGCAACGAGATAGACAAAAAGAAAAGGGAGCGAATGAGATGCGATTTGGCGTAATCGGAACGAACTGGATCACCGAGGAATTTATCCAGGCTGGTCAAGAAGTAGAAGGATTTTCTCTTCAGGCTGTTTATTCACGTACCATCGAACGCGCCAAGGAATTCGCTGACAAGTACCATGCTCCATTTGCCTATAACAGCCTAGAAGAAATGGCTACAAGCAAAAATATTGACGCGGTCTATATTGCGAGCCCCAACTCCTGCCACGCGGAGCAAGCGATCCAGTGCATGGACGCGGGGCTACACGTATTATGTGAAAAGCCACTGGCTTCCAATGCGATTGAGGTAGAAGAAATGATCGAGGCAGCGAAAAGAAATGACGTGCTGCTCATGGAGGCCGTCAAATCTACACTATTGCCCAATTTTTTTTCGATACAAGACAACCTGCACAAGCTGGGAAAAGTACGACGCTTTATTGCTAGTAATTGCCAATATTCTTCGCGCTATGACGCGTATCGTGAAGGGAAGGTTTTACGTGCTTTTGATCCTTCTTTTTCAAACGGAGCCTTGATGGACATCGGTATCTATTGTCTTTATCCGTTACTCATCCTTTTTGGCAGACCAGACGACATCAAAGCAGAAGGAATTGTGCTTGATTCTGGAGTGGACGGAGAGGGCAGTATGCTTTTGAAGTATCGAGAGATGGATGCAGTCATTAGTTTCTCGAAAATTACGACCTCCTATCAACCAGCAGAAATTCAAGGGGAGGACGCTACGATGGTGATCGATCGAATCAACCATCTCAAAGAAGTGGACATTCGTTACAGGGACGGACGAATCGAGCAAGTGACAAGGCCTCAAACCCCGAAGACCATGCATTATGAAATAAGAGAATTCCTACACTTGGCGAAGAGCGGGGCCAGACAATCTGCAACGAATTCGCATGAAGTATCCAAAATGGCCATGCAGGTCATGGATGAAGCGAGAAGACAGATGGGGATTGTTTTTCCAGCGGATCGTAAAAAACAGTAGGCAAAGGGGAGGGCGTTTGGGATGAAAATGTATGATGTAACTGCCACCGTGTACGAAGGAATGACGGTGTATAAAAACAAGCCAGAAAAGCAGCCGAAAATACGAACCGCTACGAATGGCTATGTAACAGAATCGAGAATCGACATGGACCTTCACTCTGGTACCCATGTAGATGCTCCCCTGCACATGGTGAATGCTGGCGATACATTTGAGAGTATTTCCTTGGAGAAGCTAGTGGGCAATTGCAAGGTTCTCGATCTCACAGCGGTAGAGGATAGGATCACTCGCTCCGATCTGGAGAGCTTCGATCTTGTGCGAGGAGATTTTGTCCTGTTTAAAACGAAAAACTCTTTTGAAGAGGCGTTCTCTTTTGAATTCATTTTTCTGTCTGAAGAAGGAGCAGAATATTTAAGTGAGCTGGGTGTGCGGGGCATTGGTACCGATGCACTTGGAATCGAACGCGCCCAGGAAGGACACCCCACACATAAAAAGCTGTTTGCAGCAGGAGTCATTGTCGTGGAAGGCTTGCGGCTAGCAGAGGTCCCGCCAGGCGAGTATTTTCTGGTAGCTGCACCACTCAAGCTGATCGGCACGGATGCAGCCCCGGCAAGGGTCCTATTGTTTGAAGGCTTACATAGCGAATAATGGTGAACGTCACCCGCCTGTGAAGATCAGGCGGGTTCGTTCGTATTGGGATGCATGGTGGTATAATTTGTCTAACCAAAATGAATGACGAGGAGTGGGAAATACATGCTCAGACGACCAGCTCGCGATGAATACGCTGCTTATTTTGACTATTATATTGGGCTTGTACCAGAGGGCGATCTGCAAACGATCCTCACGCAACAAGGAGAGAGGCAAGTCGCGCTATTTTCGTCACTTGCGCCTGAGCAAATTGATTATCGGTATGCACTAGGCAAATGGACGGTAAAAGAGGTTTTGGGTCATCTTGTCGATACAGAACGCATCATGAGCTATCGCTTACTGAGAATCGCGAGAGGAGATCAGACACCCCTCGTCGGTTTTGATGAGAATGCTTTTGTCGAACACGGGTGTTTTCAGCTAAGAGACCTCTCTGATTTACTGGAAGAGTATAAGGCTGTTCGGGCTTCCACCATCGCACAGGTCCGCGGAATCTTTCCGGAAGCGTGGTTGCGTACAGGACTTGCCAACGGAAACAAGCTATCTGCAAGGACGTTGGCCTATGTGATTGCTGGACATGAAGCTCACCACACTGCCATTTTGAAAGATCGGTATTTGGGGTAGGTCAGAGCCTCTCCTCTTTTGCCGGCAACAGCTGGACGAATATTTTTCCGGCAAGAGACATTCTTTTTCTGTTCCCCAGTGGATGAAAGGGACAGACTTTCAGAAAACAGTCTGGCACACATTGACCACCTATAGGAGCAAACGGGAGTTTAGCAGGCTGTTCGGGTGACTTGTGGCGAAAGGAATGGTTACTGACCCACGAACAATGTTCGAAAAACAAGGAGGAATAAGGTAAAATCTGAGTGTAGTAGTAAGAAATGACAATTCCATAGGTGGAAACAGGTTCCTTAGGGCGTAACCAATTCGCCACAAGGATAATAGGGAAGCTCGGTGCAAATCCGACACGGTCCCGCCACTGTAAGAGGGGAGTCAGCGTCCAACAAGCCACTGGTCTATCAAAATAGACGGGGAAGGCGACGCTAGACGATGAACCCATAGTCAGGAGACCTGCCTGTTTCGACAACACTGATAGACCTACGGGAGATAGGGAGGTGTTAGAGATGGCTTGCGAAAAACAGCGAGTGGACAAGTACGTCCCTCCTTTTCTGGCATTTTCTAACGATCGTCACGGTCGAGTGGAAAATGCTCTTTTTATTTTGGGCAGGATAAAAGAAGAGGAGGGTGTGCGATGATGCAACTTTTTATTTGCCAATGGTGCGGATATGTCGAGGAAAAAGAGCTGCCTGAGGAATGCCAGGAGGGCGTGTTTCATTGCACTTGCTGTAGTATGGAAGAGGTAGAAAGCCTGTTCACCCACAACTGAGAAAGCCTGGCCAATTCAGATTGCAATCAGAAAAGAAAGAATTTTGTTGACGCTTGCCTTGGAATTTCTTAGAATAAAGCTCAACAGCATAAATGGTTCTTATCCAGAGAGGTGGAGGGTCTGGCCCGATGAAGCCCGGCAACCGTTGCATAATGCGACAAGGTGCCAATTCCTGCGAGACGTTTCGTCTCGAAAGATAAGAAGCGGGTTACTCCATTAGTAGATGAACCTTCTTCTTAGCGAAGAAGGTTTTTTTCAATTTCATATTTTCTTTATCCAGAGAGGTGGAGGGACTGGCCCGATGAAGCCCGGCAACCGTCACGCATATTTTGTGACAAGGTGCCAATTCCTGCAGGACATATACGTCCTGGGAGATAAGGAGGGGGAGCATTATTAGCTGCTAACAAGCCTTCTTCTTATCGAAGATGGCTTTTCTTTTTATCTAAAATTCGGGGTATGGGGTGGTCAGGATGAGTGCAGAAGTGGTACGCGTGGGATTATTGGGATTGGGAACAGTGGGTGGAGGCGTAATCAAAACGATCCGTTCGCAGCAGGAGAAGCTGGCTTCTCGTCTGGGTAAACGAATTGAGATCGTCAAGGCATTGGTGCGTGACTCGGAAAAAGAGCGGGCGGTTCATATCGACCCGGCTTTACTGACAACAGACTTTGAGGATGTATTGAGCAGCAATGTGGATATCGTGGTGGAGGTCATGGGTGGTGTAGAACCTACCTATGACTACGTCCGTGCTTTGATCGAAAAGGGCTGCCATGTGGTAACTGCCAACAAAGAGCTCCTGGCGAAAAAAGGAACGGAGCTAGTCGATTTGGCAAATCAACATCAAGTGCATCTTGCCTATGAAGCGAGTGTGGCAGGGGGCATCCCGATCTTGAGCGTGCTCCGGCAGTTCCTACGCACGAACGATATTCAAGGCGTTCGTGGTATTCTTAACGGAACAACGAACTTCATTTTGACGAAAATGGAGGCAGAGCAGCTCTCCTACCAGGAGGTGCTTAAGCAAGCGCAGGAGCTGGGCTATGCGGAAGCAGACCCTCGTTCGGATGTGGAAGGCTTTGATGCTATGTACAAGTTGTATATCTTGGCACAGCTTGTGTACGGAGAATCGCTGCCTTTAGCAGATGTTGTTCGCAAAGGAATTGCAGATTTGTCAGCAGGTCACATTCGAATTGCGAGCGAGCTCGGGTACCGGATCAAGCTGATCGCGCAGGCCTATCAAGCTGAGAAAGGAATTCGCCTATCTGTTGAACCAACCATGCTTCCGCTGAGCCATCCGTTGGCGCAAATCCACGACGCGTTTAATGCTGTCCAGCTATCCGGCAACATCGTAGGAGACTTGTTGTTTACAGGAAGAGGGGCAGGAGAGCTCCCCACAGCAAGTGCAGTCGTGGAGGATTTGGCCTATTTATTGACACAGCCATTCACACCGCATCCTACTTGGAAAGAAAAAACGGCTGACAAAGCTGGAGTCACGGTGGACTCGGTAGAACACGTCCTATGTTATCTTGAGGGCTCATGTCATACTGCTACGCCAGATCGTGTCCTGCATTTCCTTCAGCACGCAGGAGTCAACGTGCATAAACTAAAAGTCCAATTCGACTTGGGAGGCGTCTTGCGCGCAGGTTTGATCGTGACAGGAATCAGCGAAGAGCACGAGTTCCTATTGAAAAATGATTTTGGCTTAGAAGTGCGCTGCTTCCCTATTATCGAATCTGCGTAAGTAAGAGGAATCATAAGAAGAAAAGCCGTATTTCTAGTTACCTGGAAACACGGCTTCTTTTGTCAGGGGGCAGTCTCCACCGCTTTTGCACGAGGTTGAATACGCCCGTCACTTTGTATGTCGACACTCTCTGAAATGGATTCAATGCGTTTTAGCAGGGTAGCGCCGTTGCTTTCATTCATGGGTACAGCTTGTCCCAATTCTGCGTGAAACGGAAGCATCGTCAGCTCACAATCGCCGCTTTTCGTACAGTTTGCTTGCAGAACCATCGTTTCCCAGGTCTTGGGTTCGTTTGATCGTGTGAAAATGAAATTGCCGAGACTGTACGCAATCCATTTGTCGTTGTATCGTTCAAAACCTTGAAGTACGTGGGGATGACCGCCGACAATCAAATCTGCACCAGCATCGATGTAGGCACGAGACAACTCTTTTTGATGATCGACAGGATAATCAGCGCGTTCCTTGCCCCAGTGTGCAATCACCACGACGAGATCCGCTTGGTTTTTCGCTTCTTGGATCGCTTTTACTGCTAGTGAAGGATCGTAGGAAGCGGCCATACCTGGCTGGGAATGCCCTGCATACCAGCTCGTTTCGGGAATGACCCTGCTGAAGCCGAGAATCGCGATCTTGATGCCGTTCTTTTCTATGAATACAGGTGAATAGGCACGGCTGGCATCCTTACCTGCGCCGACGTATTCAATCCGGTTTTCGTCTAAAGCGTCAAAGGTATCCAGCAATCCCGGCGCTCCTTGATCCATCGAGTGGTTATTGGCGAGATTCACCACATCAATCCCAGCGTTTTTCATGGCAGGAACAGCAAGTGGCGACGACTTGTAGACATAGGCCTTGTTCTGTGCAGCAACACCAGTTTCGGTGATCGGCGTCTCCAAATTGGCAATTGTGATATCATCTTGCAAAAAGAGCGAGCTTACATGCTTGTATGGGTAGTCATAGCTGTTTGCTAGTAAGGTTTTCTCTACATTCCCTGACATCATGATGTCACCGACAAAGGTGAGCTGCACAGAAGTCTTTTGGTTCACGGTATTGTCAGGAGCAGGCTGCGTGTTCGGGTTGGCATGTTCTCCATCCATAACAGTTTGGAATAGGTAGTAGGTTCCGACGACGAAGATGGCCAACACGCTAAATAGGAGCGTGTTCTTTCCAACGCGTGCCCATTTTCTGCGTGAGTGCTTGCGCCGAACTTTTACCCGGCTTGATCTGGTCTCTTTCATTTTTCCCCCTTGTCATTCTATCCTTACATAAATGAATTTTGATATCCTATAAGTAATACGAAAAGAGGCGAAAAAAGGTGCGATTAACTTTTGATCATTTGGTTCATTTTGTACAGCGAACCCCTCAGGAAGCATCGGAACAATTTTGCCAAGCGGGTTTTCATGCGGTAGCTGGAGGGCGTCATGCGTCTTGGGGGACATGGAATAGCCTTAGTTATTTCGGGCTTTTTTATGTTGAATTTTTGGCGGTTGAACACGAGGAGCTTGCTCGACAATCAGATAATCCGCTCGTACGTCAATGTATCGAGGATGAAGCAAAGGGAGAAGGATTTGGTCAGATTGCGCTTCGGACCAAAGAGATGGATGCGTGGGCAGAGCGCCTGCGAAGCCAAGGTTTGCAGGTTACTGGACCTGTTGCGGGAAGTCGTACGCGTGATGATGGCACGACGCTTCGGTGGCGGATGTTATTCCTCGAAGATACAGATAGTGCTCTTCTACCGCCATTTCTCATTGAATGGTCGCAAACAGATGAGGAAAGAATAGAAGATTTGACGAATCGTGGCATCATTGGCGCACATCCGAACGGTGCAGCCCATCTCCAGTCAGTAGGCTATGCAGTAAAAGATCTGGAAGAAGCAACAGCACGTTGGCAAAGTTGGTTTGGATGGAAGAAGAGCGAAAAATTCCACGATAAAGAACTGGGGGCCATCTGCCAAGCATTTGAACTTCCGGGTGGAAATGTAGTGCTTTGCCAACCGACTGAGGAGGGATTGGCGCAGACTGCATGGAAAAATCGCGGGCAAAGACCGTTTTTTGTGAGGCTGGCAGGAGCAAGCCAAAATAGCGAGTATAAGATTGGTGGAGGATCTTACTTTCTAGCTACTTAGGTGTCCCCATCTGACACACATACAAGGGGTGGTACCAACGAAGTTGACACCACCCGTAATGTAGATAGTTTAATCATCTACGAATACTATTCATTTTTGTTTTCAGCATTTCTGTTCGTCTCTCGTAAAAGTACATTTGGAACAAGACGAATATATAATAGCTCCCCAATAAGTTCTACAATTGTTTGGGTTACGATTACAGCAGACACTACCCCGTTTAGAGGTTCAGGTAGCGCCAGTGCAAAAGGAAGAACGACAAGAGAGTTACGGGTTCCTGCACTAAAGATGAGAGCCCGCCCTGCACCGGTATCTAAACGGAATAGACGAGAAACGATACGTGCAATAATCGGTGTAATGGCCATATATGCTACATAGACGGGAATCACTTGGCTAATAAAATGAAAAGAGGTATATAGTTTAGAGATTTGGGATGCAACAACAATCAAGAGGGTTAGTGCCATAAAAGGCACAGGAAGCCATGCTGTAGCCTCAAGAAAACGTTCTCCGTATGGTTGGCGTCTTGACCACCATTGAGTAAGTAGAGCAAGTACCAGTGGAACAACAATAAGACCTAAAAACGCTTCGAGAAACGGTCCGACACTTACAATTTCTGCCGATGTCTTGCCCATAAAAAGCCATAGATAAATAGGCAATAAAAGCATTTGGGTGACAAAGAGTATAGGGGTTGAAACCAAAACAAGCTTTTCGTTCCCTCTCCCAAGATGTGTAAAGACGATAACATAGTCAATGCAGGGGGTAAGCAAAACAAGGAGTACACCTAATAGAATTGCTGGATCGGTTGGAAGAAGCTGAGTTAACCCCCAAACAAGGATAGGTACAGCTATGTAATTCGTAACAAGTAGCGCATAAATGAACTTTCGATTCGAGAGCGCCTCTTTTAAACGAAAAAACGGTATTTGAGCAAACATTCCATACATTAAGATGGCAAGTATGAACGAAATCATGCTATCTAAGCTCGCACTGGATTCTGGCCACAACAAACCTGTTCCAGCGGCAATAATTAGTACGAAAGCATAGAGCCATACTTGATTCTTTTCTAATTGTTCTCTTGAAATCACTTCTTATACTTCCCCTTCCTAACACGAACCCGTATTTTCTATCTTCTCCAAGCATTCCGACCATGTAAGACATTTACAGCTTAGCCCTCTGCCCTTGAGTTAAAGGTAACTTTTAGTTTTATGGTTAATTATATCTCGTTACGAAAGGGGAAGACAGTATTGAGTAAAGAGGAACGAAGAAGCGAAAGCATTCTTACGCACTGACTTTCAAGAGAAAATGAACATGATAGCTCAGGAAGAGGGCGAAGCATTCAAACAAAAAACCATCTCGTAATCGGAGAGGGTTTTTGTTTTTTTGTCGTACGTTCCTCGATCACTGGATGCCAACCGTTTTCTTACCCAGAGGATTCCTGTGATGGTGGAATGCCCAATCTGAAACGGAACGAAAATTGTAATTTGTAAAAATGGTGAAATTTGGATGAAAAAACGCAAAAATGAAGATAAAATACAAGACAGAAGAGAAAGTGGAGGTGATAGGGATGCTCATAGTGAGTATCTTATTAAACATAGTCCTAATTGTTCTGTTAGTCTTTATCTACAAAAAACGTGAAGAAACCGAGTCAAACCTAGGATGGAAAGTTGTTGGATATTTTTGTTTAGGGGCATTTGCTTTTAAGGTAGACGAGATCCCCTTACCTTTAGGTTTTTTGTTATTTCTTTTGATTTTCCGTCCAAAGACGAATGTTATAACAAAAAAACGTTCCGCTTATCTCGGTTTAGTATGTTTCCTCATCCTGCATTTGATTTTGCCAGCAGTGGAGAGGGATCTGTTTGAACGTCCACGAGATGTAGCTGCTGCCAGCGACAATATGTTTCAAATCAATTTCACGAACGATTGGATGACGATACGAGATCAACTCAAAATCGAAGAGCATGCACGGCTGGTATATTTTAAGGCGCATTATCAAAAAAATGGTCAGATAGATGAATTGTACTATTATGTAGTCAGCGTTTCAGGAAAGCACTCTGTTTATTATGATATCCATTTTTCTGCTGACACAAATCGATATACAATTCGCGCTGAGAAAATTGGTGTTGAAGGGTTAGAATATGTGGAATTTGTACAAGCTTCGAGATTTTTTGAAGTTTTGGATGAGGTTCAGGTCCGAAACCTTTCTTTGGAACAGCCATTTGTAGGGTATACCCTCAGATTCGATGGAGAACGGATAAAGGATAATGACGAGTATCAGCAAAAATATGTGATCCTGGGGAAAGAAATCAAAACCATTACCAAGGATCAACTTCCGACAGAAGGGTATCCCATCAATATTTGCGGGAAAGAGAAGCCTTACGGATTACCGACTGGGTCTGGAGTATCATACAGATGTGAAGCGAATGCAGATTTCTTTTTTGCTGACTGAAAATGAAAGAAGGGGCTGTCCCAAAAAGTCCATTTTCGAGTAATTTGTATCGTAATTAAAAACCCAAGAACGTTGATTTAACGGCATTCTTGGGTTTTGTTTTTTTAGTTATTGTACAAGGATTTACGCTCCCACCCATACCTATATTGAATCGCGTCATTATTTACTCCATTTCTCTCAGAAGATGCTAATGAGTCAAAAAATGTAATGATTGTAAAAATTAAATCTAAAATCCTGGTCTATCAGCATATTGAACGATAGAAGCTGATGATTTATTTTCTAATGCACCGCTGTACCCATTATCTGTTAAGAAAGTCAGGGAGAACGAAAATAATGATACTGTGCTTACTATAACTAACACTTTTCTCATCATGGCTTATTCACTCCTTTCCTCACTATTATTTACAATATTATACACCAGTATTGCCTTTTCAAGAAATTCATGTTTCATTATTTTTCCGAATACAGCGAAAATTTCGGGTGTAATGTCCAACATGCGAGTATGATTATTGACTTTCGCATAGTTTTGTATACAACTCAGATAAGCTTCTACACCTTCTTCATAGTTTTCCTGTTGGGTGAAAAAATTCCCTTTAAATCTGTAGTATCTAGCAAGTTCATCGTAATAATAGGGGTCTTCGATGTCATATAGAACCTTGCTGTCTTCCACTTTGAAGAGTTCCCCTATTGAATCGTGGGAATTGTTACGAAATAAAGCATCCAAAAGAACATTTACCCTGTGTAGCCTATTACCGTCTACAGCTTCTTCAACACACTCGCGCAAAAGTGGTATTGCTTCTCGTACATCCCCAGTCTTTGATAGTATAATCGCACGATAGAACTTTACACGGTCAGTGACAAATTTGTATCCTTTATCTTCGTAGAGCTTGAGGTGCTTTTCTAGCAACGGATAATCTTCTAGGTATAAGTAAGAGTTACAGATAGCCAAAGCCACCTGCTCTTGTAGGTGGTTGATTGTTGTATCCTCACGATGTCCTAATTTTCCGAGTTCAATGCACTCGTGATATCTCTTGGCTCCAAATGCATGAAGAGACATGCGGTAATAGAATGTAACTCTTTCTTCCTGAGATAACAGCTCCTTATAATCAAGTAATTTCTCTCCCATACGGAATGTTTCTTCTAGCCGTTTTAGGTCGTATCGTTCGAATAAATACTTTTGCAATAGACCTTTTGCAACGAACCTAGGCTCTCCTCTTTCTCTTGCATACTTAACGATGGAATTATAAAGGGTTATCTTAATTTTGGGATTGAGAGTGGCAGTAGTAAATCCATACAGTCTTTCCAGCAACGTATCGGTAGTTTCTAATGGAGATTGAAGGAATTGGAGTGAGACTTTTTCAATCAGTGGCGAGTCGCCATGAAATTGAGTTAACTCTTGAAGTATGTCCTCCAACAACTCAGGACGATGTTCCTCTTCTATGTAGCATTCCATCATTTCGTCATATAAATCAGGCAACTCTGTAACCAATGTTTTCACAGTTTTGTACTCAGGTCGCTTGGTCTCTCCATTTTCAATTCTGGATAGAACGCCTTTGCTGATTCCTGTTTTCTCGGCTAAATCCAATAAAGATAAATTATTTTGACTTCTATAGCGTGACAAAATATCCCCGATGGACTTCCGTATTCCTACACTCTTCATGCTTATTAACTCCTTTTCTTCCAATTTATGTAAACGATTATACTAACTTGATACATATATATCAATTGCTAGTATTCGACACTGTCCCGAGATGATTAGTAATGAATTGACTCAAGGGTTGCAAGGTTGGGTATTTTTGTGAAATTCTTGCAACCTCTGATATTTTGAGTAAAGAGCGAGGTGATGTGATGGGGGTGAGTTAAATGGCGAGAAGGCATGGAATGAGGGACGAAGACTTGTCGAGGAAGATTAATACCCTTCAACTCCAACTGAACGAAATTTTCAAACAAAAGGGAAGTTTAATTGACTGTGCTGTGGTAAAGGTGAGTCAAGAGCTTGATGATTACGTAGTGGAACATCAACGTAGAATGAGAGATAAGGTGTTAGGCAAAGAGGGTACCACCAGATATAGTCGAAGAATAATCTGATTAACAATTTAGGGGGCATTGTGATGAAAAAAGCAGTTATGGCGGCATTTGTTTCTTTAAGCCTGCTATCGAGTGTATCTTTACCTACAGTGGCATTCTCGCAATCTTCAGAGATCAGTGATGGTTGGGGAGGTGACTCACTCACACCTGAACAGATTGAAAAGTTGCTGACGGATGTAGGATTAACTCGTACAGAATTGCAGCAATTTCCTCAAGAAATACTTGAAGAATTATTGAATAATGATGCTAAGAAACTTGCCGAAAATACAAAAGAAATTAATATGAGTAAGTACCTAACTAAAAATAACATCATTACTCCTAATGAGGAAGTAGATGGGGGATGGCTTGAACTTAATTCAAAAGCTTTCGAAGTTAAAAGTGACGACCCCGATAAAAAGAAATTTTACTTTTATGGGAAATATGAATGGACGGATAGCCCAGCATTCGATTTAACAGACGCTGTTAGTATTGGATTCCCCGATTCTGCTGAATTCGTATTACCGATGTCATCGAGAGGGAAAGTAAGAGAACATGAAACACGTTACTGCTACAGACCTGATAACAACTCGTCTGCAAAATGGAAATGTTCAACTGATACGTCTGCTCACGAGTGGGATAATGGAATGGGAGTTGGAAACATAATGGATTTAGAGGAAATGCCGAGTAACCTTGCTCATAAAGGGTATATTGGACAATATGTATATACTGAACGAAAATCTGGATATGTAAACATTAAGTTCGAGTATGGACACCAAGCAATTGATGTGGGAAATCCTGAGTTTGCTGTTTATCCTGCTGGATTATCAATTCAACCAGAAAGTGTTGATTATACGTTTGATTATGGTTTAGAATTTGAATGGTAGTAATTTCCAAAGCCCCCTCCTTAACAGCCTGAGGGGGCTTTATTATACTGAAAAGGAGAGTGCCCATGATACTTTTTTTAATTATTTTGTTGGCTTTTTTGGGATTTTGTTTTATTTTTTCACTGTTGGAAGCTATTAAATATGCAACGCAAAGTAATTTCATTAAATATAACACATTACGTAACATTTCTTTGATAAGTTTTGTTCTGCTTCTTATCGTTTCTTTTATTATTGCGAGAATAATAGCTAATTAAGATTGAGTTTTGGAAATTTAAAAGGTGGCTGTCCCAAAAGTCATTTACTGATTTTTTGAATCCCTACTGAAATAAGTAAAAGTTACTAAATAAGAGCATCCCGCTCCACTGTGATAGTGAAACGGGATGTTTTTTCATTCCTTTTTGGGATTCAGACGTTCGTGATTACCCTTTTGGGACAGCCCTTTTTTTACTAGGTACCAAACGTTTTTTTAGTTAAATTCCGGTACATCACCAGCATCGCGATACGCCAAGGTACGAGCATACCGAATGCGAGCAAGAAGAACAGTCCACCCGTTTGAATCGGTGTAAAGCTATCATTGATCAGCAGTTTAATAATCAACCGGATGACCAACAGACCGGACAGAATGAAGAAAAACGCACGGGACCGTTTCAAATACACATCTTGCCCAATGATTTCGAAGCGTGACGTCATAATCAACGGAATCGAAAAGATAAGCCCAACCACAAAGGCTGCAATATCAAACTTGGGCGGTAATTGCGCCTCCGGGAATAAGAACATCGCAAACCCTGTCGCCATAAAGAAGGGTGGCAAAATAATGCTTTTTGCAGAAGCCGGCTTTTTTTGCCGACGCATTCTCACAAAGATCACTGCAATGGCCATCACGAGAGGCAGCAAAATTCCCAAAATGGGAGAGGAAAGTATCTGCATGGAAAAACGCCTCCATAATTGTTCAACATACTTTCACTAGTGTACACCAAAGCATGGTCTGTGGGAAAGCGTTTGTCATGGTATATTACATTCCGATACTAGGCAGCTGCTTCATCGTGGGAGCGTACATCCAGCTTATGCTTTTTACTGTAGAAGAAAGTCAATAAGCCAAAGAGCACTGTCACCGAGCCGATGAAGAGGAGGTAGCCGCTAATGCCGAGAAGGTCCAGCCCAACTCCTGTAATCGCGAGAGCCAACAAGAAGAATCCACGATCCAGCATGCTTTTGAAAGAAAAGAATCGCCCTTGCTGGTGTGGAGGTAAACGCTTCTGGAAAATCGTTGCGGTGACCGGGAAGAAGAAAGCAACGACAAAGCCGAACATGGAGAAGGAAGCGAGCACCATGAATTTGTTATCGGCGAATGACATGCCAAACTGGGACAGCGCGAAGAAAAAGAGCATGATGGTGGACGCTGCCACGAGGTTTCTGCGGCCGATCCAACGTTTTGCCAAGAGCCCCCCAATCAAAATGCTGATTCCTTCTGCTGCATAGATCCATCCCATGAGCTGAGGTTCCTGTTGTAGCTCGCTAAAGTTCAAGATCATCAGGTTCAGACCACCAAGGAACAAGGTAATCAGCCCGTTATTAATCAATCCGACAAACAAGGCCGGGTCCTGTCGCGAGATCGTCAGCACTTCGCGAAACTCCACTTTTTCCTGAATCTTCCGTGAAGTGACTGGAGGAATGCGGAGAAAGAGTGTGACGACAGCGAGTACAGCGTACGCGATGATGGAGCACACATACAGCATGGACAGGTCCATGGAGGCAACGAGTATACCGCCGATGGCTGTTCCTCCAATGCGCGAGAGGGTAGAGATATTCAAATATGCGCTGTTCGCCTTGAGTAACTCGTCCTGGGAAAGGATGGCTGGCAAGGAAGCCTGCACGGTTGGAAAATAAAACGCAGCAGAGCATTGCATCACGATCAAAGATACGATCATCCACAGAAGAGAATCGTTTGCAAGAGCGGGGAACATGAAGACTGGGCTGAGTGTTCGGACCAGGCTGGCAAACAGCATGATCTTGCCTTTGTCGTACATGTCAATCACCACACCCGCTTTAGGGGCGAGGAGAATGCTGACCACCAATCCACACATCAGAATCAAGCCCTTCACCGTATCAGAAGGAACGAGTTTCTGCATGAATGCAAGATTGGCAATAATCGAAATCCACATGCCCGCTCCCGCGACGATCTCTCCGCTCATTAAAAGCAGAAAGGTACGATTACGCCATAACATGAGAGCCACTCCAAACATTCGTTAGATAGGTAAAAATTTGAACCGATCCATTCATTTGATAAAAAGCGATTTCTCAAGTATAGCATTCATGCAAACGCTTGTATATTTATTGTCTTTGTGGGTATTCTTCGTGTTCATAACGGACAAACTAACGCAATACTGCGGCCATTACGCCCAAAAGGAGCTATTCGTAAATGGCGCGAAAACGGACGTTGCTACTGTTGATCGTGTATGGATTTGCTGCGACACTCACGATCTTTTACGGATTGGTGGAAAAGCATAGCGTGATTGTCACGTTCTTTTCTTTTCATGTGCTTGTTTGCATCTGTATCCCCGTCATTCACGGATGGTGGGAAGGAGATTTGCGAAAGCACTGGCTTTTGGCCTGGGGAAGTTTTGAATGGCAGGGTACTTTATACGGACTGGCATTTGGCGTTCTTATGTTGACAGGAGTGCTGGCTGGGCTTTGGTTGCTCCTGCAGGAATCGGGAAGACCTGAAGCTGTTCGAACAGGTATGGAAGCATGGGGGATTGAACGCCGCTGGATTTTGGTTTTTTCCTTCTACCTCGTTTTCATTAACTCGCTGCTGGAAGAGTTGTTCTGGCGAGGATTCGTATTGCAGCGGTTGCGCGCATCCTTATCCATCTTGATGTCCATTTTTCTTTCTAGCTTTTTTTATTCCTTGTATCACCTGATTATCTCTACGATCCTATTTGGTTTTCGAAACGGCTTGCTCATTACGTCGATGGTTTTTGGTGCAGGGCTGATTTGGGGATGGATGAAAGGGATGTTTCCTTCGATTTATCCAAACTGGTTTAGTCATTTGTTCGCGGATTTGGGTCTCGCACTAGCTGTGGTTCTCTGGATTTATTGACCGGATTGGAGGGCGAAACTGATGCTGGCGATTCATGAAGAAACGAGACTTCGCAAGCGATTACTCAGTATACTTCGGCAAAACAGTGAAGCATTTCAACTCTACTATGACACGTATGGTTATACCCCAGTTGAGTCGTTGCTGGACTATCTTCATACGCTGAAAGGGTGCGCATACATAACCAGGCAAGATCTTCATCAAGTCGTGGAATTCGACCCGGAGCGGAGTATCGAATGGGACGGTGGAGCACTTATTCGAGTTACCTACGGCTTTTTGCCCTCGATTGCAAAAAGCAGGCTCATCGAGAGCGCACCACCTGATGTTCTTTATTACGGAACACATCGAAAGTTAGTGAAACAAGTACTCACTGGCGGCCTGTTGCCGATTGCCAGTGAGTATGTGCAGCTTGCGGATAGACTGGAGCATATTGGAGAGCCGACAGACACATTGCGCCTCGTCACTGTGAATGCAAAGGAGGCCCATGAAGCCGGCATTTGCTTTTACCGAGTGGGAGAACACTATTGTTTGAGCGATGCTGTCCCGGCCGGTTATTTGCAGCTGTACGCAGATTAGTTCGACTCGTTGATTCGACGTGCTTCGCGCCTTTGTAGCTGGTGCTGGCGTTCTGCCAAAACGTCGCTTCGATCTCTCAGGGTATGCTTATTCAGCAAGTAGGCGTCTTGCATATCACTATCCCGATGTTCAGGGTGATTTTGCATCGTACAAGCCTTTTGATACGCCTGTTTCAAAGTATCGGACATGGGCAAGGACAGGCTTCGATAGGGCTGACCAGTTTGCATTTCCGTCAGGCGCTCTTCAAGCAGGCTCGCCAGACTGTCACTATCCAACCCAAGCTTTTGGATGTCAAGATGATGCCTTTTGACAAGGGATATGGCGCTTGTGAGCATTTTGATTGCACCTGACTGATTCCCGCGTCTCTGGTGATAAAGAGCGACGGAGATTTGAATCAAGCCAACCCACACTGGCTCTCGCTCATGTGGAGGAGCGCTTTTCCAATACTCCTCGAGAATCTCATGACACTCAAAATAATCGCGTTCTACATGAAACTGGATCAAATAATCCAGATACGGTTGCGGATACATGGTGATCTTCACCTCACTGCTTGGTTTTCAATCGTTCGTTTATGTACTATTATAAAGCATAGAGAGTAGAAAATGAGGTGTAAAACCATTTATGACAAGAGATGAACTCGTAGCCGTATTGGAAAAAAAGCGAATGACCGAAATCATAGAACTGATCGAGGATGCTGAACAGGGAGAACTGGAAGAGCTCGAGCTCGTGGAAAGCCTGGGATTGCTCATGGATCAGGAGTTGAACAAAGAAGTCCTTTCGTTATTGGAGAGCTTGGGAGTCACCATTATTTACTTGAGCGGTGATGAAGAAGACGAAGAGGAAGAAGAAGACAACGAAGACGACGACAATTAGTAAAAAAGAGAACCAACCTTGTGCATGGTGCCAGGTTGGTTTTTGCATTCCTTACTTTTGCGTCCATACGCGATTTTTATTTCGTGTAGCGGGGAACTTTTCCCCTCTGGAAAGCTCGATGATCATCGGGTCCTGCACACTTGCGCCGGATTCACCAATCTCCATGTAAACGGCATTTTTCGGAGACTTTTCTCCTTCACGAAAACGACTGTGTTCTCCCACGAAGGCACCTTCTTCCTAAGGAATTGTCATCTGAATTAGTATGACCCGGTACACTGGCTTCATGCTTTCCCTTCTATTGACGATCGATTTTGAATTCCTATACGATCATTTTCATTACTTTTGGAGAGGTGAATCCATGCTATCTTTGACCTTGAAAAAGGAATCTAATATATCTTATCACGAGCAATTATACCAACAAATTTCATCCTCGATTCGAAGCGGTGAGCTTCCTTCCCAAGAGCAGCTGCCAACGGTTAGGGAGTTGGCGGCACAGCTGAAAGTCAATTACAACACCGTTCGCAGCGTGTATTTGCGTCTCCAGCAAGAAGGACTGGTTGATTGTCGGCAAGGGAGGGGAACGATTGTAAGCAATAGCGCAAGTGACGCGCACTTGACACGTAATCCGATCCATCTTGCTTTACTCGCCAAAGAAACCATTCATAAAGTAAAAGCAATAGGCTATACCATGGATGAATTCTCGCGCGTCCTTTCCTGTGTGTTACAAGAAATCAATCAGTTTCCGGTTCTTTTTTTGCGGTTCACAGAGCTGGAGGTCACTGAATATATGCGTTTGGTGCAGTACCATCTTCCGAGTGTGATGGTCGAAGGGAGAACCATCGAGGATTTTTCCCAGCAGGTAGAATGCGATGCGAATTTTTTGCAGCAGTACAAAGCCATCGTTATCCCTCCTTGTGTTAACTTGAAACTTCCGAAGGATGCTCCTCCTATCGTTAGCCTTGATTTTATCCCGGACCCGACGACTGTAATCCCTGCCATGGAGGCCTACCCACGAAATACGCAAGTCGGATTGATCTGTGCGACCATACGAGGCGGTGCGGGGATGATCAATGATCTCTACAACGCGGGCATCACGCATTTGGATATTCGGACAATAGAAGCGAACCATGCCGAAGTGTTTGATTTGATTACATCTTGTGATGTCGTGTATATTTCCAAGCCTGGCTATATGGTGAAGCCTCATTTGCTGACGTTGCCAAAAGTAAAGGAATTTCAAGAAATTCCTGACCACCACGGTATTAATGAGCTGCGCAAGCTCGTCACCCATTAAGTTAGATGCATGAGTATGCTCTCATGTACCGGAGTTACCTGGTCGGAAAAAGCGCGATCCAACCAGCGATTGACCACTCCTACTTCTGAATAGCCTACGAGACATCCGCTGATTTTGACTAGTGTATAGACTTATGTCCATGCCGATATGCCTTCACCTACATACCTTGTAGATGTAACGAACAAGAAGGGGTGAGGTTAATGAGTTGCGGATGCAGAAGATCTCGTCGCAGATGCTTTAAATGCTGCGAAAAGAAAGTGTACAGAAAGCATTGCTTCTACAAGCCACACTACAAAACCCATTGTAAACCATACGGTCGTAGTTGTGGACACGGACATTGTGGAGGTGGAGGCCACTATGGCGGTTGGGGCCAATTTGGCGGCGGCTATGATGGTTACGGCTCCTCTCATGGTGGCGGGTATGGTGGAGGGTACGGCGGCATGTACGGTGGAAGTCACGAGAGCAAGTATTAATAGAGAAAGGCGCCGTGGTGGCGCTTTTTTCGTTTTTTCGCAAGTTTTGCGCAATTTGTCGTACAATAGAGGAAAAGGATTAATGGAGGTATGGATATGCAATTCCTGAATGGGAAAGAGGAACGAATGTGGGCGATGATCGTACATCTATCCGCCTTCCTTGGTTTTATCGTTCCGTTCGGCAATGTACTAGGACCTTTAATTGTATGGTTGATCAAGCGTGAAGAAGGAGCCTTTTTTTATCAGCATGGAAAAGAGGCACTGAATTTTAGCATCTCGGTGACGATTTATGCCGCCATTTCAAGTTTGTTGATCATCATTTTTATCGGCGCACTATTATTAGGAGCCCTCTTTATTTTTTGGGCGATCTTCGTTATTATCGCTGCGGTGAAAGCGAATGAGGGAAAAGAATTCCGGTACCCGCTCACTCTCCGGTTTATAAAATAACCGTTCTTGGAAAAGCCGTTCCACTTGGGACGGCTTTTATATTTGTTTGAATTTTCTATTAAAAAAGAGGGTGAACAGTCGTTCATCTCGAATTAAAAGAGAGTGTAGTCGGTGAAGGGGGAGTCAAATCATGTTGACGGGAGTGACGATAGTTGATTTTTCTCGCCATCTTCCAGGTCCGATTTGTACGATGCGCCTGGCTGATTTGGGGGCAGAGGTCATCGAGGTGGAACCGTTTCACGACAAAGCTCACTCACCGTTAACCGGGCCTTCTTATCCTGAAGCTAGAGAGACGGGAGCGTTTTACCTGCGTTCACATCGCAATCATAAAAGTATTTCCTTGAATTTGCGGACGAATGAGGGAAAAGCGCTCGCGTTTGCTCTGGCCAGACAGGCTGATGTCGTGGTGGAAAGCTATCGACCAGGTGTTATGCGACATTTGGGACTTGATTACGATCGCCTGTGGGAGATGCACCCTGCGGTCATTTATTGCTCCGTGACGGGCTATGGTCAAAGCGGCGAGCTATACCAAATAGGGGGACATGACTTGAATGTCCAGGCAGTAAGCGGATTTCTCTCACTGGTTCGCGATCTGGAAGGCAAGCCTGTCGTTGCAGATATTCCGCTATCTGATTATGCACTCGGGTTGTATGCTAGTGAACAAATATGCGCGGCGCTTGTGCAACGAGCACGGACAGGACGAGGAGCTTATTTGGATGTTTCGTCAGCTGACTTGTTTAGTTCTTGGACAGGGCTGCATGCACTGTTCATGTTATACAGCTCCTCGATTGGACGGGAGACCGGGAGTGGGAGTTTGCTGGCGTATCAGGTCTTTGAGACAGCAGACGGTCAGTATGTCGCACTTGCTGCGTTGGAAGAGAAGTTCTGGCTTAATTTTTGCCGCGCGGTAGGAAGAGCAGACTGGGAGCTTTGCCATCGAGCTAGCGTTGCTGAGCATTCAGAGGTGTTTGACGATATGAAAGCACTGTTTTTGTCCAGAACCCAAGCCGAGTGGAGTGAACTGGGCAGTGAAGTGGATTGCTGTCTGACCGCCGTTGAAGATTGGGAAAACTGGGCAGACAATCCGTACGTTGCGAACAGGGAGATAGCGTATACGCTGCCTTATTTGGAAAAGAAGTCGCCCGATCAAGAGGGGAGCTTCGCACATCGATACAGGGCGGAGCGATTGTCACCCCCGTGGCACACCGATTACACGTACGAGCTGCTCAAACGCAAGCTGAACCTCACAGAGGAGGATTTGAGCAGGCTGCAAAGGCAGGGTGTTATTCCTGCTGCTTCTTCATAGGAAAGGGTGAGAAAAATGATGGAACAGGATCATCAAACGCAATTGATCGTAACAAAAGCTAGTGGAATCTGCACGATTACACTCAACAGGCCACACGTCCTCAATGCGATGACGGTTGAAATGTTTTCCCTTTTGCAGGACGCTATCGCAAAAGCCTCAGCAGATGAGGAGGTCGATGTGCTTATTTTGCGGGGAGCGGGGGGGAACTTTTGCTCCGGTGCTGATTTGGGCGTGTTGACTGCGCTGACGGATAAGAGTGACGCTGATCAATCATTGACGATTATTAATGATTTCATCACTAACTTGCATCAAATGCCAAAGCCTGTGATTGCAGTGATCGAGGGAGTAGCCGTCGGAGCGGGACTCAATCTCGCGTTGCATGCTGATTTCGTCATTGCGAGGGAAGACGCCCTGTTGCAGGAGCCTTTTGTCCAGATCGGTCTGACAACGGATTTTGGAGGGACATACCTTATGCCAAGGCTTGTTGGTACGGCGTGGGCGAAGCGTCTCGCACTGCTGGGAGAAAAGATTACAGGGAAAAAAGCGGAGGAAATCGGCTTGATCTATCGAGCGGTAGAAGATAGTCAAGTCGAAAGTGAGGTTGAAAAATTGGTTGCTGCGGTACGTCGCCTGCCGAAGCAAGCGTATGCGGTAACAAAAGAAGGATTGGGACGCTGCCAGGCAAACGGCCTAGAATATGCACTGGCCTGGGAAAAGCAACAGCAGCCGTCCCTAATCGGAAGTCCAGAATTTCAGGAGCTTGTACAAGCGAAGCTGAAGCGCACGTAGTAGTTTATTTTGGTAGTGGGATGTTTAGCTCATGAATGCGCTGTCCTGTCGCTGCACTTTCCTCGAACAAAGAGAGCACAGGTGATTTTGCGCTTGGGTCCAGCTTGAGATCGATGGAAAAGCTTCCCCAGTCAGGAGCGCCCATGCTAGCTGTCACAAAGCTATTTGCCAATGTCTTGTCTCCGTCCGTCACGACGAATCGTACGTTGGCTTCGTTCACGCGTGCTTCACCCTTAATCGTATATTGTCCTTCACCTGTTTTGGTGATCGCAATATTCCGAAACGATTCATTCTCGTATTGTCCCTTGTCTTCTCCAACAGGATGAGAATGTGTGCTAGCTGCTGCGGGCGGAATGATGGCGGGGAATGATACAGCAGTCAAGCTCATGGCGAGTAAGCAGGTTGTCAGCATATTTGTTCGAAATTGCATGTTTTTCCTTCCCTTCATTCGTTTTCCTCTCTAGGTTGTCGAAATTGGAGTGGAACTATTCTTGGGAGTTGTTTAGATTACGATTCCGTTAAAATGTGTATCCTTCGTGAAGAAGGGATGAGATAAAAGTCCAAAGGGAACTTTATCCGTTGAGCAAAGGACCATTCTGTGATAAAGTAGGGATATCAAGATCCTGCGATGTACGATAGGCCGTAAATGTTTCTAACCTTATACGTGTTTTTCGGGAGACGGAAACTGTGATGGATGTCAGGCCCACCTCCTTTTTGGATGCATGGGAAGGCTGAAGTGCAGAAGGGTCGCCCACCTGTGTGAGCGCAGGTTATAGAAACATGAGGTCAACGGCAGAGCGGGGACTTGGCCGTTTATGAATGCAATGAATTGCCAATAGCACAAAAAACCACTTGGAATCTGCTTCCAGGTGGTTTTTGTTTTTGTAGCTTGTTTAATGGGTGGTTTTGTTTTGTTTGCCCGAGCCGTGACCCTGCCCTTGTTTTTGGGAGCCCTGGTCTTGGTCCCCGTGATCGACAATGGTCAGGTCCTTTTCAAGTGTTTGGGAGTCTTGGGCGTCTTGAAGAATTTGATACATTTGCAGGAAGTTTGCTTTTTGTCCCTCAGGAATTCCTTTAATGCGGACGGTCAGTTCTTGCGGGCCGCCTCCATTTTGCTGTTGCCCACCTTGGCTGTTCCCTTGCCCGCTGTTTTCATTTGAACTCGGCTGCTCATCAAGAAAGCTGAGAAACATCGAGTCGCTGTCTTGATCTTGTTGGTTGTTTTGTCCGCTGCCGTGTGATTGCTGTCCTTGTCCGTTTCCGCCTTGCCCGCCCTGTCCGCCTTGCTGCTCAAACAGCACGTTGAATTCGTTAAGATCGGTCTGGATGATGCCAATGACGTTCATCCTGATCCTCCTTCCAAATTAGAAATGATGCTTCAGCCCGGATGTTTGGAATGATGGACTCCGTGCCGTTGTAAGTAACCATGGAAAAAGTATTCGACCACCGTAATGGCAAATGCCGTCAACAACAAACCAGATAAGGATATGGTCTGACCAAACAAGTAACAGCCAAGCCACAAGGAGGCAAACACGAACAAGAAATCAGCGGAGCTCGCAAACGTATTGTTCGTACGCGGAAGGATTGTCAAATCCAGTACATAACCCAATAAACTGACAATCACGCTTGCGAGCACTGCAAACATAAGGGACGTTCCCGACCACCAAAGCCCTGGAATGGCAATGATTCCGTTAAACAAGAGCTTGAGAACGATGTTCAAAGAGCGAACACCACCTTTCATGCCCTTAGTATGAACTTAGGTAGTCGCACTATTCGTAGAAGAGGTGTTTGATTTTAATCGGCGGATCAGTGCTTCATTGGGTGTCACATAAAGCGTTCGTTGCTGCTCGTAGATCACATAGCCAGGCTTGGCCCCGCTCGGTTTTTTTACATGCTTGACGAGCGTGTAATCTACGGGAATTTGACTTCCTTCTTTGGCACGACTGAAATAAGCCGCCAGATTTGCTGCTTCAAGCAACGTTTCATCCGAAAATTCACGAGCGCGAATGACTACATGGGATCCAGGGATATCCTTGGTGTGCAACCATGTTTCTTGCGACGATGCGAGCTTGTTGGTCAAGTATTCATTTTGCTTATTGTTTTTACCGACCAAAATTTCAATGCCGTCCGAAGAAAAGTACGTATCAAGCTCTGGTCGGGTATCTTTTTTCTTGCGCGGACCGCGTTTTTTACGATCACGCATGTAGCCTTGCTCAACGAGCTCCTCGCGAATTTCTTCGGCATCTTTTAAGGTGGCATGTTCTAGTTGAACTAATACGCCGTCCAAGTACAAGAGTTCTGCCTGTGCTTGCTCAATCTGCTCACTTACGATGGAAAGGCTGTTTTTGGCCTTGTTATACCGCTTGTAATACGACTGCAAATTTTCCGATGGGGTCTTCAACGGATCGAGAGGAATTGTGATGGTACCTCCCGCTTCGTCATACCAGTTGACTGTGACGAGCTCGCGATCTCCTCGCTTCATTTGGTGCATATTGGCGGTCATCAATTCACCGTACAGGCGGAACTGATCTGCCTCATGCGCATCTTGCAGAGTTTGCTCGAGCTTCTCGATTTTCTTTTCATTTTTATTGCGCTCAGAGGTGACGAAACGAATTAAATCGTGCGCACGCTGCTTGACAGTGTCACGGAACGCCTTTCCTTCGTAAAATGCCTGCAAGCATTCTTGAGCGGAAGGATAGGGGGTGGTAACCCCATTTGAGAGATGAGTCAGCTCAACGACGTGAAAATACGCTTTGCCATTTGCCTCTATAATGGATGGCAAATATTCATGAGCGTTGATTGCCTTCATCACCTGTGAAAAGGCTGCCCACAGTGTTTCACGATTCGCGAGGCCAGCTCTGTGCAAAATTTCTTTTGCCAATAAGGGGCTAATCCCGGTGTAGCCATCTACGATTTGCTTGTCCAAACGGCCGCCGTTCCAGTCGAGGGAAGAAATAAATGCTTGCTCGGTTACAGTGAGAGGGTCGCGTTTATCTTGGCTCGGAGGAGAGACATAAGGTCTGCCAGGCGTAACTTGTCTGTACTGGCTAATGGCGAGCGTCACATGCATGGCGCTATCCAAAATCATTCCGGTTGCAGGATCGATGAGGATGATGTTACTGTGCTTGCCCATGATCTCTACAATAATTCGGCGGACAGCCGTGTCACCCAGCTCATCTCGGGTGCGTACGTCGATGTGAATGATTCGCTCCATCCCGATTTGCTGGACAGATTCAATTACGCCGCCTTCACAATGCTTGCGCAATAGCATGCAAAACATCGGAGCTTCCAGCGGATTCGTGAATTCTTCTGTCGTGATGTGCAAGCGGGGATAGGTCGGGTTTGCAGACAGGAGGAACTTTACCGTTTCTCCTTGTGTCCGTACTTGCATAACAATATCACTATGGTGGGGCTGGTGGATTTTCGAGATGCGTCCTCCTACCAGTTTATGTAATTCCCTCGCTACGGAGCGGGTTACTACGCCATCAAATGCCACAAAAGTCACCTCAGATCAAAAAAATGGCTAGAATAATAGATAGAGAGCTGCCAGTCACAGTGTAGCATAAGTCAGAGCAAGGAGGAATCTCATCGTGGTGGGGTTGCTTCGGTTGACACTGCCAAGAGTTGTCTCCTATAATAAATTAACGATTTTGCGTCTAATGGAAGTGAAAACTTGTGATTCGAAGCATGACTGGTTACGGTAGAAAAGAAGATAGCAAAGGTTCCATTCGAGCAACAGTCGAGATTCGTGCAGTGAATCACCGCTTTTCTGAGATTGTCGTGCGCCTGCCCAAAGCATGGAATATGCTTGAGGATTCGATTCGTAAGCTGGTCGCACAGTATGTCAGAAGAGGGCGTGTCGATGTCACTGTCTCAGTGGAAGGGAAAAATTCTTCTGCTACGGTTATGGACATTGACTGGGATGTAGCTGAACAGCTAGTCTCCATTTCCCGCGAGATGACTCAGCGTTTTTCGCTAGAGACGCCTTTAACCGTCAAGGATCTGCTACACTTTCCTGGCGTGATACATAACAAAGAGTCAGAGGACAATGTGGAGGAGCTGGCAGAGTGGCTCCAAGACCTAGTCAGGGGCGCAGCAATGGATCTCGTTTCGATGAAAGAGACCGAGGGTAATCTGCTGCACGCTGATCTAGCGAGTCGCCTGACTGCCGTCAACACATGGACGCGGGAGATCTCCCAGTTGGCCCCACTTTGTAGGGAAGATTACAAGGGCCGACTTGAGCAGCGCGTAAGTGAGTGGGCCGGTTCGACACCTTTTGAATTGGACCCTGCTCGTGTAGCGCAAGAGGTTGCCTTTTTCGCTGATAAAAGTGATATTAGTGAAGAGTTGACCCGTTTAGATAGTCATTGCCAACAGTTTGCTGTTCAATTAGGCAAAGAAGAAGCAATTGGTCGAAAACTGGATTTTCTGCTCCAAGAAATGAATCGGGAAGCCAATACGATTGCTTCCAAAGCGAATCATTTGCGTATTCAGCATCTGGCTGTCGAGATCAAGACAGAACTGGAGAAGATGCGGGAGCAAATACAGAATGTCGAGTAGCATGAAAGGATGGGCTGGGCCGTCATGGCAATCAAGCTAATCAATATCGGTTTTGGCAACATCGTCAATGCCAACCGCATTATTTCAATTGTAAGTCCGGAGTCCGCTCCTATCAAACGGATCATCCAGGAAGCGCGTGATCGCAACATGCTTGTGGACGCTACCTATGGGAGACGTACACGTGCGGTAATTATTACAGACAGCGATCACGTGATTTTGTCAGCGGTACAGCCAGAAACAGTGGCACAGCGCTTGACTACGAAGGATGACGAATCGGACGAATAAAGTAGGAGTGTAAACAATGAGTATGGTTGATCGTGGTCTCCTTTTGGTTCTTTCCGGACCAGCTGGTGTGGGAAAAGGAACAGTATGCAAGGCGCTTCGTGAAGTGATGCCTGATCTGGTGTATTCTGTTTCGGCTACCACACGCCAGCCGCGTCCTGGAGAGGTGGAAGGAGTTAATTACTTTTTTAAAAGCCAGGAAGAGTTCAAGCAGATGATTGAAGAAGATGCTCTTCTGGAATGGGCAGAATACGTAGGAAATTACTACGGAACACCTCGTCATTTCGTGGACGATATGCTAAGTGAGGGGCGCGATGTCATTCTTGAGATCGAAGTTCAGGGTGCTCTTCAAGTAAAAGAGCGCTTCCCGCAAGGTACATTCTTGTTCCTGGCTCCGCCTGATTTAAACGAACTGGAAAACCGGATCGTGGGTCGCGGGACAGAATCACAGGAGATCATTCGCAAGCGTATGGAAGTGGCGCGTGCTGAAATCGAGCTCATGGACCACTACGATTATGTAGTCGTCAATGACGTCATCGAATCGGCTTGCGATCGAATTCAAGCGATTATTACAGCGGAACATCTGAAAAAAGAACGTCAGGTTCACAAATATAGCAAATGGTTACAGGAGGTTGAATAGAATTATGTTGTATCCATCTATTGACGAATTGACTGAAAAAGCGGAGAGCAAGTACATCCTGGTGACAGTAGCATCCAAGCGTGCGCGTCAGCTTCGCGAAAACAGCGAAGTTCAAGTAGTGAGACCCAAATCCAAAAAGTTTGTAGGTTTGGCACTGGAAGAGTTCATCTCCGACGAGCTCGTTCACGAGTTTTTGGACGGTCGCAAATAAGCAGTCACCTTTAAAAACAACCTCACGAGGTTGTTTTTTTCGGATTTCGGAAAGGGGAGAAAGGAGAGAGTGCAGATGCATTCGCTTGCAGGAAAACGTATTGTTCTTGGAGTTTCTGGCGGTATCGCTGCTTACAAGGCTGCTGCACTGACCAGCAAGCTGACACAGGCAGGTGCATTGGTGCATGTCATTTTGACAGAGAGCGCCTTACAGTTTATTCAGCCTTTGACGTTTCAAGCCTTGTCTCACCTGCCTGTTTATACAGATACATTTACAGAGCCAGACCCGCATGTGATTAGCCATATTGAACTGGCTGATCGAGCTGATCTCGTTTTGATCGCGCCAGCAACAGCTAACGTGATTGGCAAAATGGCGAATGGCATAGCGGATGATATGCTGACGACGACTGTACTGGCTACGAAAGCGCCTGTCATGGTCGCGCCTGCCATGAACGTCAATATGTACAATCACCCTGCGGTTATCGCAAATATGGATAAGCTTACGGCTTATGGCTATCGGTTTGTTGAACCGGGTGTCGGGCTCTTGGCATGTGGCTGGATTGGCAAAGGACGTTTGGCGGAGCCAGAGGAAATCGTCGAAGCTGTTCGTCAATGGTTTGCTTCCGATGAGACAAGACAAACGATCCGAGAAAAAGATTTGTTGGACAAGCACGTACTGATCACAGCGGGACCGACTCGTGAAAAAATTGATCCAGTTCGTTACATAACCAATCATGCTTCAGGAAAAATGGGCTACGCCATCGCGGAAGCGGCACGAGACAGAGGCGCGAAGGTCACACTGATCAGTGGGCCGACTTCCTTGGCACGTCCTGATGGAGTGGAATTCATCGCGGTGGAATCGGTACAAGAAATGTTTGATGCCGTCATGGAGCAGTTGCCGGACTGTGACATCGTCGTCAAATCAGCAGCAGTGTCCGATTATCGACCGAAGCATGTAGCTGAACATAAGATGAAAAAGGGTGATGGTCCACTCGAACTTGCGCTAGAGAAAGCACCCGATATTTTAAAGACCATTGGTGAGCGGAAAACGAAGCAATTCGTCGTTGGCTTTGCAGCAGAGACCCAAAACGTGTTACAGCATGCCCAGTCCAAGCTGGAGCGAAAAAATCTCGATATGATCGTAGCCAACAACGTATTGCTCGAGGGAGCAGGTATGGGGAGCGATACGAATATCGTGACCTTGCTAACCCGTGGCGGAGAGCAACTGGCATTGGATAAATTGAGCAAGCGGGCTGTGGCAGATAAGCTGTTTGATGCTGTCCTTGCAGTGCAAGAGCATAGACCGCTCCAAGACCTGTCATGATTGCCCAAATTATCGTGGATGTTCCGGTCCATCGGACGAATCGACCTTTTGATTACCATGTTCCGCCTTGGTTGCGTCCACTGATTCGCATCGGCAGCCGTGTGGTTGTCCCATTTGGTCCCCGTCAACTGCAAGGTTATGTCATCGGGATCGTAGAGGATGACGAAGCTATACCAGATCGTTCGCGACTAAAAGACGTCGTGCAGGTACAAGACGACACTCCTCCTCTTACGCTAGAGCTGCTAAAGATGAGCGAATGGATGTCTAAGCAATACTTGTGTCCATGGGTAACGGCTGTACAGGCGATGCTTCCGGCTGTGCTCAAAGGGAAGTCGGAGAAGTGGCTGACGGCGACAGATGCATTAGACGAAGAAGCGTGCGGGAGATCGGGGCTTCTGTGGGAATTGTTTCGCAAAAGGCAACTACCGCTGACAGAAGTGGAGAAACAATTTGCGGAGGAGTATTTGCTCGTTCCGGGTTGGATACAGAGTGGTCTGCTTGCTACGGAGTATCAAGTAAGGGACAAAATTACCCGCAAGCAGCAATCATTTGTCCGGAGCTTATTGGATGAGGGTAAGCTGGAAGAAGCGATCGGTTCTTTGCCAGCGCGGGCAGAGCAGATGCGCCGTGTCCTTCAACTGATGCTCATGCACAAGGAGCAGTCCTTATCTGTACAAATGCTGCGGGATGAATACGGAATAACGCGTTCTCCGCTGAAAAGCCTGGAATCAAAAGGCTGGATCGCGATCGAGCAAGTGGAGGTTTACCGGGACCCGTACGCCAATCGACGTTTCCAGGAAAAGCAAAAACCGGTCTTTACCCCGGTACAGGAAGCGGTACTGACGCCTATCTTGCAATCGATTGAATCGGGAACCTATGCTTCTTACTTGCTGCACGGTGTTACCGGAAGCGGTAAGACCGAAGTGTATCTCGAAGCGATCGAACGCACGTTGAAAAAAGGGCGGGAGGCGATCTTTCTCGTTCCGGAAATTTCACTGACTCCACAAATGGTAGAACGCTTCAAGGCCCGTTTTGGTGCAGACGTCGCTGTTTTGCACAGTGCATTGTCACAAGGAGAGCGCTATGACGAGTGGCGCAAGATCATTCGCAATCAGGTCAAAGTGGTGGTAGGTGCACGATCTGCCATCTTTGCTCCGTTTCGGAATGTTGGTTTGATTGTGATCGATGAAGAGCATGAGAGCTCGTATAAACAAGAAGAGACCCCTCGCTACCATGCACGGGAAGTAGCTCTGTGGCGAGCGAAAGAGAATCAGGGTGTACTCGTCATGGGTAGCGCGACTCCTGCCTTAGAGACGTATGCACTGGCTACACGAGGCCGATATGAGTTGTTGCGTATGCCGGAGCGTGTCGGGAATCGCCCGATGCCAGAGGTGCATGTTGTGGATATGCGCGAGGAGCTTCAGGCCCAGAATCGTTCGATGTTCAGCCGGAAGCTGCATGAGATGATTGCGGATCGATTGGCAAAAGAAGAGCAGATGGTCATTTTCCTTAACCGAAGAGGCTTCTCTACTTTTGTCATGTGCCGATCCTGCGGCTATACGATGCGCTGCATTCATTGCGACATCTCGCTTACTTATCATAAAACGAATCATACGGCGCGCTGCCATTACTGTGGATACACCATCGCACAGCCTAAGCATTGTCCAGAGTGTCAGAGTGAGCATATACGCTTTTTTGGTACCGGAACGCAAAAGGTGGAAGCAGAGCTGGCAAAACTTTTTCCTGGAATCCGGGTCATCCGAATGGACGTGGATACGACCTCGCGTAAAGGCTCTCACGAAGAGCTATTAAACAAATTCCGCTCAGGTCAAGGCGACGTTTTGCTCGGTACGCAGATGATTGCCAAGGGCCTTGATTTTCCACGAGTGACGCTGGCGGGAATCATTGCAGCGGATACTTCCTTGCATCTGCCTGACTTCCGTGCTGCGGAAAAGACATTTCAGCTCCTGACACAGGTAGGTGGACGGGCAGGGCGGCATGAGCTGGACGGCGATGTCGTGATTCAGACGTATACGCCAGAGCACTACAGCATTATTCATGCGACCAAGCATGATTATCCCGCATTTTATCAGGATGAAATGATGCAGCGCAGACGAACAGGCTACCCACCGTATTTCCGTCTCGTATTAATTACGTTTAGCCACGAGGATGTACCTGTTGTTATCCGCGGTGCGCATACAATGGCTGACTATTTGCGGCAGCGTTTGGCACAGACAACGGTCCTCTTGGGCCCAGTCGCTTCGCCTATTGCAAGGGTGAAGGATAGATTTCGTTTTCAGATCATGCTAAAATATCGTGATGAACCGCAACTGTCAGACCTGCTCGCTCAGGCGACGGCTGCGTTTGAAGAATGGAACAAACAGCAGAAAGTATTGATGACGATTGACGTCGACCCTTACGTACTGCTTTAGGGAGGATATGAAACACATGGCGATTCGCACAATTGTAAAACATCCAGATCCGATTTTGCGTGAAAAAGCAATGGTCGTAACCAAATTTAATTCCAACTTGCACAAGCTGCTTGATGATATGGCAGATACGATGTACGATGCAGACGGTGTAGGCTTGGCTGCTCCACAAGTGGGCATCTCCAAGCGTGTCATCGTGATGGATTGCGGTGATGGACTGATTGAAATGATCAATCCGGAAATCGTTGAGCATGAAGGGGAGCAATACGATTATCCAGAAGGCTGCCTGAGCATTCCTGGTCTGCAAGGAGACGTTCGTCGCCACAAGTGGATCAAGCTGCGCGGTCATGATCGTAATGGGAATGTGGTTGAGCTCGAGGCAGACGACCTGTTGTCCCGTTGCGCTCAACATGAGATCGATCATTTGAATGGTGTCCTCTTTATCGATGTAGCTGACAAGGTGTACAAAGTAAACCCGAACCAGGAAGGGGAATAACCATTTGAAAGATGCTCGCATCCTGTTTATGGGTACGCCTGACTTTGCTGTATCGAGTCTTACGGCTGTACTCGAAGCAGGCTACAACGTGATTGGAGTCGTAACAAAATCCGATCGTCCCGTTGGACGCAAGCAAGTATTGACGCCGCCCCCCGTGAAGGAGGCGGCTTTGCGTCATGGACTTTTGGTATTGCAACCGGAGAAAATCAAGGAAGAAGAAGCTTTGGATGAAGTGTTAGCGCTCGAGCCTGATCTGATCATTACCGCGGCGTATGGACAGATTTTGCCTAAAAAACTGCTCGATGCACCGAAATATGGCTGCATCAATGTGCACGCTTCTCTTTTGCCGAAATATCGTGGGGGTGCCCCGATTCATAAATCAATTGTCGAGGGAGAAGCAGAAACAGGCGTGACCATCATGTACATGGTGGAAGCTCTCGATGCAGGGGATATGCTGTCCAAGGTAGTCGTTCCGATTGAGGAGCGCGATACCGTGGGGACCATGTTTGACAAATTGGCTGCGGCAGGCTCTGAGCTGTTGCTGGCTACTGTTCCACGCCTGTTGGCTGGTGAGCTCGTAGCAGAACAACAGGATCATTCGGCAGCGACTTTTGCCCCGAATATCAAGCGTACAGACGAAAAAATTGACTGGAGCCGTTCTGCGGAACAGATTTATAACCAAGTCCGCGGCTTGAATCCATGGCCAGTCGCATTTACTACATGCGAAGGCAAGATCTGGAAGCTGTGGTGGGTAGAAAAAATGCCTGCTTCGGGCGAAGGAAAAGAGCCGGGAACGATCATCGCCCGTGAGGAAGATGGTATCGTTGTCGCTTGCGGTAGCGGTGCAGTGAAAATAACCGAATTGCAGCCAGAAGGCAAAAAACGTATGAGTGCACTCGACTTTTTGCGTGGAGCGGGCAGCAGCATTGAAATCGGCACAAAGGTAGGAGAATAGTCCGTGGCAAAAAAGGGAGCTCGCGATATCGCCCTCGATGTTTTGAACAGGGTAGAAGAACATAAGTCCTACAGCAATCTTGAGCTGCGCAATGTCTTGGATCGGGAAAATCTCAGTGCAGTAGATGCAGGGCTGGTAACAGAGCTTGTGTATGGTACCATTCAGCGCAAGTTGACGTTGGATCATGTCCTTTCCCATTTTGTCGGGAATAAAAAGGTCCAGACCTGGGTCCGTAATTTGCTGCGTCTCAGCTTGTATCAAATTCACTTTTTGGACCGTATTCCTGAGCGCGCTGCCGTTCACCAGGCGGTTGAAATCGCCAAGAAACGTGGTCACCAAGGGATTGCTTCGATGGTCAACGGTGTCTTGCGTAATGTGTTGCGCCAGCCGGATGTGTGGGAGCGTCAGCCAAAAGGTGACCGTGCCTTACAAATCGCCGTAGCCTATTCTCATCCAGAATGGCTTG
Organism: Brevibacillus sp. NPDC058079; assembly: GCF_042885155.1. Taxonomy (NCBI): domain Bacteria; kingdom Bacillati; phylum Bacillota; class Bacilli; order Caryophanales; family Paenibacillaceae; genus Brevibacillus; species Brevibacillus sp. NPDC058079. The sequence continues at coordinate 322,877 of NZ_JBHVSO010000002.1, read as the reverse complement.
TGCGTCAGTGGCTCGCCGTATATGGCGAAGAGACGATGATTGCGATTTGCGAAGCCAACAACAGAACCCCGCATAGCTCTGTCCGGGTCAATGCATCGAAAACGACGAAAGATCAAGTGCTGGACAAGCTGGCGGAAGAAGGGCTGGAAGGACAAGCATCGACTGTCAGTCCCTATGCTATTCTGATGGAAGGCGGACATGCAGCAGGCTCTCGCTTGTTCAAGGAAGGCTACTTCACGATCCAGGATGAGAGCTCTATGCTCGTCGCACCAGCTCTTGCTGCCGAACCAGGCATGCGTGTACTGGATGCTTGCGCGGCACCTGGTGGAAAAACAACGCACATAGCAGAAATGATGGAAAACCGCGGGCAAATTATTGCGAGTGACGTACATCCGCACAAACGCGATCTGATTGCGAGTGCAGCGAAAAGACTCGGGATTACGATCATCGAGCCAATCGTTAGTGATGCGCTGGACCTACCTGAAAAAGCGCTGGGAACTTTCGATCGAATCCTGCTGGATGCGCCATGCACCGGTTTTGGCGTGATTCGTCGCAAGCCTGATCTGAAATGGAACAAAACGCCTGAAGACGTCCGTGCGATTGCTCAGCTACAGTACGAACTGCTCAAGACATTGGCGCCGATGCTTGCTCAGGGTGGTGTCATGGTTTACAGCACATGTACGATCGAGCCAGCAGAAAACCAGGAGATTGTTCGCCGCTTTGTCGAAGAACACCCTGATTTTGTATTAGATGATACACTGGCACAAGACCTGCCTGAGGCTGTCAGAAAGCATGTCGATGAAACCGGAGCCTGCGTACAAATTTTGCCTCACCATTTCGAGAGTGATGGATTCTTTATCGCGCGATTGAAACGAAGAGGATAAGGAAACGGACATACAAACAAGGGGTGGCGCACCAACGGGTGGAAAATGCCACTCCTTTGCCTTTGTTTGCGAGCGGGCGTATTGGTTTACACTAGGAAAAGCGACGCATTTATGAATCTGGATGTCAAAACCGTTTGAAGCGAGACGTCCCACGAGGTACAATGATAGAATGGATTTAGGTAAGCAATGATTTTGAGGATGTGGAGATAGAATGCCGTTAACGACATTTACTGGCGCAAAGCCGCTAATTTACAGTTTGACACAAGATGAAATGAAGGAATGGCTGGTTAGTGCTGGCGACAAAGCATTTCGTGCGCAACAAATTTTTGACTGGCTATATGTAAAGCGCGTCACTTCTTTTGACGAGATGAGCAATTTGTCCAAGGAGCTGCGCGAAAAGCTGGCTGATACATTCCGCATGGAGCCACTCAAGGAAATCACGCATCAGGAGTCGCAGGATGGGACGATCAAGTTTTTGTTCCAGCTTGTTGATGGACATGCGATTGAGACGGTGATTATGCGTCATAACTACGGAAACAGCATTTGTGTTACGACACAGGTGGGCTGCCGTATCGGATGTACGTTTTGTGCCTCTACATTAGGTGGACTAAAGCGTAACCTGGATGCAGGTGAAATCGTCTCTCAAGTATTGACGGCACAACGCAGATTGGATGCGGAAGGTGAGCGTGTCAGTCACGTTGTCGTCATGGGGATCGGGGAGCCTTTCGAGAACTTCGAGAGCTTGATGGCGTTCTTGTCCGTAATCAACGATAACCGTGGACTGAATATCGGTGCTCGTCACATAACGGTTTCCACCAGTGGAATTGTGCCGAAGATTTACGAGTTTACTGAACGAGGCGGACAAGTGAACCTGGCGATTTCCCTGCACGCTCCAAACACGGAGCTGAGAAGCCAGCTGATGCCGATCAACCGCGGCTTCCCGCTCGATAAGCTGATGGAAGCATGCCACCATTACATTAACAAGACAGGGCGCCGCATCAGTTTTGAGTACGGTCTTTTCGGTGGGAAAAACGATCAGCCTGAGCATGCAGAGGAGTTGGCCGAACTCATTGGCGACATGCTTTGCCACGTGAATCTGATCCCGGTGAATTACGTACCAGAGCGTGATTATGTGCGTACGCCTCGCAATGAGATTTTTCAGTTCAAACGGATTTTAGAGGAAAAAGGAATCAATGTGACCATCAGACGCGAGCAAGGTAGTGACATTGCTGCTGCTTGCGGACAATTGAGGGCACAACACGCTAAAGAAACCGTGGGGTGATGCCATGGAAATCGCGATGAAATCCCATGTTGGCCGCGTTCGTCAGGTTAACGAGGACTATTATGCCTGTGTGACCGATTTAAACGGACGCGTGCTCGCCATTGTAGCAGATGGTATGGGTGGCCATCAGGCTGGTGATATCGCCAGTCGCCTTGCTGTTGAGCGAATAGTAAAAGAACTGCGTCACCTAGATGGGGACCTCGAAGCAGAGGATGTGCGTGAGCAATTGATGAACGCTATCCTGCTGTCGAATAAAGAAGTCTATGAATATGCGGTTGAACATCCGGAGTGCAGTGGCATGGGCACAACTGTGGTTGCTGCCTTGTTTGATCAATCCACTGTGATTACCGCGCATATTGGCGACAGCCGTCTGTATTTTTACAACCAAGACGGACTGGTCATGAAAACAGAAGACCATTCCCTTGTCAATGAGCTGGTGAAAAGTGGACAGATTACAGCCGAGGAGGCGTCTGTCCACCCTCACCGCAACGTTATTATGCGTTCGCTCGGGACTGAACCGGATGTTCTCATTGATCTTGGGCAGTTTGAATGGTCAGAGGGTGATATCGTCTTGATTTGCTCAGATGGACTGAGCAACAAGGTCAGTCATCCTTCCTTAGAAGAAAATTTGCAGAAACAGATATCGTTACAAGCGAAGGTGGACGGTTTGGTGCAGGAAGCACTGGATGCCGGTGGGGAAGATAACATAACGCTGGTTGCCGTACGAAATACGCTTGATGCCGGTCAGGAAGAGGGGTGAGAGAGATGGAAGGTCAACGACTGGGAGGACGATACCAAATAGAATCCCGCGTCGGTGGGGGCGGTATGGCCATTGTATACAAGGCCAGAGATTTAATTTTGAATCGTCCAGTGGCAGTCAAAGTACTGCGTTCACATTTTGGTACGGACGAAGATTTCGTCAATCGTTTCCGACGTGAAGCGCAGGCGGTGGCGAGCTTATCTCACCCCAATGTGGTTGGGGTGTATGATGTCGGTCAGGAAGGCGATACCCATTACATGGTGATGGAGTACATAGAAGGCTACACGTTGAAAGAGGTCATCATTCAACGTGGTGCGCTGCCGGTAGAAGAGGCAGTGCGGATCGCCGAGCAAATTTGCGATGCACTCGATCATGCGCATCAAAACCAGATCATTCATCGAGATATCAAGCCGCATAACATTATGATTGGAAAAAATGGTCGGGTGAAGGTTACGGACTTCGGGATTGCGCGAGCCGTTACATCAGCAACGATTACGCATACGAATGCGATGCTTGGCTCTGTCCATTATTTTTCGCCAGAGCAGGCGCGCGGTGGGATTACCGGGGAAAAATCCGACATTTACTCGCTGGGGATCGTCTTGTACGAAATGGTGACGGGTGAACTGCCGTTTTCCGGTGATTCGCCTATATCAGTGGCGCTCAAGCATTTGCAGGAGCCGCTTCCAGAGCCGCGCCAAGTCAATCCGGCTATCCCACAAAGTGTGGAGAATGTCATTTTAAAGGCGCTGGTAAAGGATCCGTTTCTCAGATACGCATCCGCGAGCGAAATGCTAGAAGATTTGGAGACCTGCCTGTTTCCAGAGCGATTAAACGAAGAAAAGCTGACGTTCCCGGTGGATGAAGAGATGACGCGTGTGGTGCCGATCATCACACCTGACATGCTCGAAGGCCATACCAATGGCAAAACCGGAGGAGCGGGGCGTGGTCGCTATGAGCAGCGTACGGAAGAAGAGGACGCAAAACCAGCCAAGAAACAATGGTGGGTCAAAGCCCTATTATGGGTAGGCGGTATCGGACTGTTTTTCGTACTGGCATTCTTCGGATTTAACTTACTGTTGAATCTGTTCCCTTCCGTTCCTGAGGCACAGGTACCTCATGTAGAAGGGATCGAAGTGACGCTTGCCGAGAAGAAGATTCAGGATGCCAAACTTGTTGCCCGTATTGTCGAAGAAGCCAATGATACGATAGAAAAGGGAATGGTGATACGCCAGGACCCTGCACCTCCCATGCGGTTAAAGGAAAATTCCGTTGTGACCTTGTATGTAAGCAAAGGACAACAAGAGATCAACATGCCAAATCTGGTTACGTTGCCGCGAGCAACAGCAGAGGAAGCATTGAAAAGCAATGGTTTTAAACTGGAGAATGTCACTTTCGTAGAGGAAGAGGACGACAAGGCCGAGGTAGGCACGGTTATCAAGCAGTCTCCAGCCGCAAATGAAAAGGTGTTCCCGACCAAAACAAATGTGACGGTCACGATTAGTAAAGGAAAAGCCTTCGTGAAAATGCCGGATGTCCGGAATAAATCAGTAGAGGCTGCACAGGTAGAATTGTTCAAAAGAGGGCTGTCTGTCGGTGAAATCAAGGAAGTGCCAACTTATACCACGGACAAACCAGGCATTGTTCTCAGCACGCACCCATATGATCCGGGAATGGATGTGCAAAAGAGTGTAGCAGTTCCGCTTGAGGTCAGCAATGGCCAATATCCGCAGGACGCCAAGCTGGCAAACGTTCCGGTTTATGTAGAGGTTGTGCCTGGTGAAACACTGGAAGTGAAAATTGAAGTGACAGATGCTCGTGGAGAAGCAAAAGTTCTCCACACGGATACGGTCACCGAAAATAAAGAGTACGATGTACCAATCGTCTTGGCGCCACAGAAGGACGGGGTAGTCAAGGTCTTTGTGAAACGATCGACTGATCAAGGCTTCAATGAATACCAGACGATTCCAGTTTCGTATAACAGCTTGCCATAGTGTAGTGGAGGGACATGAATGCCAGAAGGACGGATTGTGAAAGCGCTCAGCGGTTTCTATTATGTAGCCGACGGAGGGCGAATCTACAGTTGCCGTGCACGAGGGCTCTTCAAGAAAAAAGATGCAAAAGTAAATCCACTGGTTGGGGATTGGGTCGTCTACGATGCGATCAATGAGGAAGAAGGCTATATCATGGAGGTGGGCGAACGGACGAATGAGTTGGTTCGTCCGCCCGTTTCCAATGTGGATCAGGCGGTACTCGTCTTTTCGATGTATAAGCCGATGTTCAGTCCGTTGCTGTTGGACAAGTTCCTGACGCATACGGAGCGTGCAGGGATTGATTCCGTGATTGTGCTATCCAAAGCCGATCAAGTATCGGAAGAAGAGGTAACCGAAATCGTGGAGAAATATGAAGCGATCGGGTACCGCGTGATTCCGACTTCAACAGCGGATGAACGTGGTGTGGAGGACGTGCGTGAGATTTTGCGGGACCGTATTTCGGTTTTTGCAGGTCAGTCAGGTGTAGGCAAATCCTCCCTGATCAACATGCTGTTTCCGGGTGTCAGCCTGCAGACAGGAGATGTCAGCCAAAAGCTCGGACGAGGAAAGCATACAACGCGTCACGTCGAACTGATTCCGCTTGCGGGCGGCGGCTATGTGGCAGACACACCAGGCTTCAGTTCACTTGAATTTATCGATTTCTCCGAGCTTGATCTGGCGGAATCCTTCCGGGACTTTGCCGATCGCAGTTCGGAATGCAAGTTCCGTGGCTGTCTTCACGTAAGCGAGCCAGCTTGTGCCGTACAGGCCGCACTGGAGGCCGGGGAGATCAGTGAACAGCGCTACGCACACTACAAACAATTCCGCGAAGAGCTAAAAGAATACCAACGGAGGAACAAACCATGGTAAAAATCGCACCTTCTATCCTATCTGCTGATTTTGCCCGTTTGGGCGAAGAAATTCTCGATGTCGAGAAGGGAGGAGCAGATTGGATTCACGTGGATGTGATGGATGGACACTTCGTTCCAAACATTACGATCGGCCCTCTAATTGTGGAGGCGATTCGCCCAGTGACCAAGCTGCCTCTCGATGTACACTTGATGATTGAGGATCCAGATCGCTACATTCCGCAATTCGCGAAAAGTGGGGCAGACTGGATTACTGTTCATCAGGAAGCATGCCGTCATCTGCATCGCACGCTGTACTTGATCAAGGAGCAAGGTGTGAAAGCGGGAGTGGTATTGAACCCGGCTACACCGATTTCCACGATCGAGCCAGTCCTTGCTGACTTGGATATGGTTCTCCTCATGACAGTGAACCCTGGTTTTGGTGGACAAAAATTCATTCACAGCGTTGTGCCAAAGGTTGCCCAGTTGCGTCAAATGCTGAACGAGCGTGGCTTGGGGCATGTGGAAATCGAAATCGATGGCGGTGTCAATGCACAAACAGCACGTTTGTGCGAGGAAGCAGGAGCGACTGTCCTCGTTGCAGGTAGCGCGGTATTCAATCAGGCAGATCGCGGTCAAGCGATCGCTGCGATTCGTGGATAGTAAGAATAATACGTAGCTCTAAGCTGACGACGATATGCAATCGGCGTCAGCTTTTTTGTGCTTTATTCTGTTTATGTTGTTTGTAATCATCTGAATATTGTAACTAATTATGTGATAAATCAATTAATAATAAAAATAAAAGTATAATTATAGTTCATACTACAAATAGAATGAAATCGAATTATTCTTACTCTTACAAGGATTATTGGTTATAGATGGTGAAGGTTAATTAATAAAAATAAAATATTTTGGAAAATATTGCTTTTTAATAAATATAATGATTAAATCAAATTATCCAGATAGTGGTAAAAATTTCCTGTCTGAGAGATACTGGCCAGTATCAAGAAATGTTTCTCGCCCTCTAAAAAAAATCAGGAGTTGATCATGTATGAAATCGTTATGGAAAAACAGTGTAGCGGTTCTCACCATTCTCTCCATTCTGCCATTTTCACAAACTGCCGTGCACGCTGAACAAAAACATTCGGAGCCGATCTCGACTTCTCAAGTAGACGTGCAAACGAAAAAAATGTCTATCGAAAAAGAAGGTACCTTGACAGCGGTTGAACGAGCATTCGTAGGAAAAGTAAAATCGAAGAAGGGTGTACATCGCCAAGGCGACCTGTATGTGGTCTCCCGAGGTGAAATGCCTACCTCTGGTTACAATTTGAAGGTTGTTGGAACGCAGCAAGGATGGGAAATGCTCACGGTTTATGTAGAGCTGACAAATCCTGCTCCAGAAGAGATTACAATGCCAGCGGTGCACACACCTTATATCATTGTACGTGCAAGCCTACCGCCGTACACAACTATGGTGTTTATGGATGCGAATACAGATAAGGTGTTGTTCCGATAAACTGCTTGATGGATAGAAGTAAAAAAAGGCCGGATGATTATATCCGGCCTTTTTTCGTCGCAGAGCTACTATTCTATTTCGGAAGAGTGGTAAATTAAGGCTGATTCGATGTTACATACGTACCGGCGATCAAATCATGGATCGAGCGTTTATCCTGACGAACACCAACCATGATGGCGCTGACGATTATACCAAGACCGAGTGTAATGACATACACGATTCCTCCAACTAAGTTGCGTAACAGCATAGTGCCGATTCCTACAGGCTCTCCATCGATTCGGGCGATGCGAATAACGGCAATTCGTTTGCCCACTGTATAGCCATGCCAAAATACAGGCACGAGGAGGCTGTACAGTGAGGAGATGATGTTGGTAACAAGATTGTCTTCTGTATTGCCTGTAATGATATAGGTGATCAGTAGTAGCGGTAGTCCGATAATGATTGCATCTAGTAGACCGGCACCCAGCCGGCGCCAAAATCCTACGGGATTGCTTGGCGATGTGGTGATTGATTCCATGTTTTACCTCTCCTTGTTATTCGAATAGGAATATATATGAGTGCCCATTCAAAAATAGTGCAGATAAGGCTCCGTCGTTAACTAGACGGAGCCTTAATTTTCCATAAAATTATACACTTGTAAATTTATTATGACAAGGTTAAAAACATCCGAAGCATTACGGCAATCCTGCCAGGAATGGCGTCAATGACGATATGCTCGTGGGAAGCGTGGGCTCCATCACCAACAGGTCCCAAACCGTCAAGCGTTGGTGTTCCTGCATCAGCGGCGAAGTTTCCATCGCTTGTTCCACCGACACCTTGCTCTGTTAATTCAAATCCTTCCAGACGCGCTTGTTCCTGAGCATGCAAGAACAGTTGCTCGGTACCATCTGTTCGTTCCATAGGAGGCTTGGTGATTCCGCCTTCCACGATCAGCTTGGCTTCGGGATGGACAGGGGTCAAATGACTCATCAATTGGGTAATACGCTCGCTTTCCTCGCGGCTTTGGATACGCACATCGATTTCTGTCATGGCAAAGTCAGGTACGACGTTCGATGCACTTCCGCCTGTAATGGTACCGACAGACAAGGTAGTGCCTGCCTCATAATTCGTAAACGATTGAATATCGAGGACGTGGTGAGCCAGCTCAGCGATCGCATTGATCCCCTTAGCGTGATCATTGCCTGCATGTGCAGCGCGGCCTGTTACTTTTAAAATGAAGTCTCCGCCACCTTTGCGGCTTGTTTTCAAAGAGCCATCTCCTGCGGCAGGCTCTAGTACCAATGCATATTTACTTCTTTTTGCTTCCTCTCTAATGAGCATTTCGGAGGAAACACTGCCGATCTCTTCGTCGGTGTTCCAAAAAAAGACGAGCTTATTTTTGGGCGAGAGATTATGTTCCATCATGGCGCGCAGGGCGAAATAGCTAAAAACGATCCCTGCTTTCATGTCGTATGTACCAGGCCCATAGAGTCGGCCATTTTCCTCGCGACAAGGCTCAACGGCTAATGTTCCAATCTCTTTTACGGTATCGAAGTGACCGAGAATGAGGATTTGCTCGTCGCCATCTCCATACTCCATTCGCAGCTGATTTCCGTATTGTTCTTGTGGCAAGCTCTCTACCCGACACCCCAATTGGCGAAAGCGTTCGGCAATCAGGCTGCCCAATCGATCGACAGCTTGCTTGTTATGGGTGGGTGTTTCCATCTCTACATATGTACGCAGTTCCTCGATAATTTCTGGGAGTTGCTGCCGAAAATAGGACGTCCAGTTTTTCTCCATGTCAGCCTCCTGTAATTCCTTTTACTAGCACTATAAAGCCTTGTTTGCTTTTCTGCCACTAAAATAAAGATTTGTACATAAAATTCTGTATATTCGGTGTTTAAAATGTAAGTAAAAAATGATTGAAATTGTTCAGATTATGAGTAAAATAATCATTGTGATGCATAAATATAAGTTTTCATGCAAATTAATGCTACGAATAGACTGCTTTATGCGTAAAAATCATAACAACGGGGGTTCATCATGAAGAAAACAAAATCATTTATTACTTTGGCACTTACTTCTATGCTTGCGGCAGTCGTGATCGCTGGATGCGGTACAGGCAATCAAACCGCAACAGGACAAGCACCTGCACCTTCTGCTGGCGATAAGAAAACATTGGTTATGGCTACTTCTGCTGACTATAAGCCATATGAATATCACGACCTGAGCAGCGGAAAAGATGAGATTGTCGGCTTTGACATTGATATCGCGAAATATATTGCAAAAGAGCTCGGCTATGAACTGCAAATCAATGACATGAACTTTGACGGACTTATTCCGGCACTGCAAACGAAACGCGCGGACTTCGTTATGGCTGGCATGACAGCAACACCTGAGCGCGAGAAGAACGCTGATTTCTCCACCATCTATTACGATGCGAAAAATACGATCGTAGCAAAGAAAGACAGCAATCTGACCAAGCCTGAGCAATTGGCTGGCAAAAAAGTGGCGGTACAGCTCGGTTCTATTCAGGAAGGGGCAGCAAAGGAGATTGCAAAGACTGTTTCCGGCTTGCAGATCACTTCACTGAACAAGCTACCTGAGATTGTCGAAGAAGTAAAAGCGGGCCGTGTAGATGCTGCTATTATCGAGGACACGGTAGCGAAAGGCTTCGTGGAAAACAATGACACTCTGCAATTCACCACTCTGGAAGAAAACGAACAGAATGGCTCTGCTGTTGCGTTTCCACAAGGATCGCCACACGTAGAGAAATTTAATGAAGTCATTAAAAAGATGCAAGAAAACGGAGAAATGGACAAGCTGATTAAAAAATGGTTCGGTCAATAATCTCTCCAGGCAACGAAGAATAACGGTATAAGCAGCAAGAGGGGAGAATGGGCATGAATTTGGATTTTGCACAAATCGTGCCCTATATTCCTTTCATATTGGAAGGGATAAAGGGCACGCTACTTGTTACTTTGATTTCGGTTGTATTGGGATTTTTCTGGGGCTCCATCCTCGCACTTATTAAAATTTCGAATGTGAAATTGCTAAACTGGATCGCGGTTGCCTATACGTCTGTTTTCCGCGGGACACCTTTGATTTTGCAGCTGACCTTTGTTTATTTTGCAACGCCACAGCTTACTGGCTACAACATTTCTCAATTGGAAGCAGCTGTACTGACGTTTACACTAAACTCAGGTGCATACATTTCTGAGACGATTCGCGGTGGGATTTTGGCGGTGGATAAAGGGCAGTGGGAAGCGGCCAAGGCGCTTGGTGTACCATATCACCGGATGATGCTCGACATTATTTTGCCGCAGGCTGTCAAAAATATCTTGCCTGCACTTGTCAATGAAACGATTGCGCTCTTGAAGGAATCTGCACTTGTTTCTACGATTGGTCTTGCAGACATCATGCAGAACGCGAATGTGGTTAAAGGCACCATCTTCCGTTATTTTGAGCCATACATGATCGCCGGTACCCTGTACTATGTCATGGTTATGATCCTGACTTGGGTAGCTCGCGTGCTGGAACGGAGGATGAGACTCAGTGATTAAGATCGATAACATTACGAAGTCATTTGGGCAACTGAATGTATTGAAGGGCATCACGACGAACATCGGTAAAGGTGAGGTTGTCGCCATTATCGGTCCATCTGGATCGGGGAAGTCAACGCTATTGCGTTGCATCAACCTCATGGAGACACCAACGACGGGTACAATTACGATCAACGGCCAGGAAATTACAGCTCCAAAGGCTGACGTGATGGGCATTCGTCAGCAAATCGGGATGGTTTTCCAGCATTTTCACCTGTTTCCGCATATGACTGTATTGAAAAACTTGACCTATGCTCCCATGAAAGTAAAAGGCATGTCTGCGGCAGAAGCAGAACAAAAGGCGAGAGAGCTATTGGCACGCGTAGGGTTAGCAGACAAAGCGGATGTCTTTCCATCACGCTTGTCAGGCGGTCAGAAGCAGCGTGTAGCCATTGCCCGTTCGTTGGTGATGGAGCCACAAATCATGCTGTTTGACGAGCCGACCTCTGCCCTCGACCCAGAGATGGTCAAGGAGGTTTTGGAGGTTATGAAGGGGCTGGCTGATAGCGGAATGACCATGGCAATCGTTACGCATGAAATGCGCTTTGCCGAAGAGGTGTCAGACCGTATTTTGTTCCTCGATGATGGTCGTCTCTTGGAGGATACGCCACCAGAAGAGTTTTTCCAAAAGCCAAGAAGTGAACGTGCCCAGCAGTTTTTGGAGAAGGTTCGGTAATACAACTAGCCGCAGTGCCGATGAGGCAGCGGCTTTTTTCTTTGACACGAGCATAGACTTGGGCTAGAATCAGAAACATTATCAGTGTAAAAAATTTTTTGTTTATTCTATTTTGAGGAGTGACTATTTTGGATCGTCAACGGTTGGTCATTTTGTTGGAAATGGCGATGATGGCGGCTCTTGCAATTGTGTTTAGTCAGATCAAGGTTTTCGATATGCCACAGGGCGGCTCTGTATCCCTGGTGATGGTGCCAATCGCGTTGATCGCTGTTCGCCGTGGACTCGCTGCTGGTGTCATTACAGGACTTGTTGTCGGATTTCTTCAATTGCTCTTGGGCAGTACAGTTGTCCATCCAGTTCAGCTGTTGCTGGATTATCCGCTCGCTTTTGGTGCGCTGGGTCTCGCTGGGCTTGTTCGCCTGTCTGGCTACGAAGGAACGAAGCAACGAATCATGGTACTGTGGAGCGGCTTGTTCATCGGCGTGATTGGACGATTTGTCTGCCATTTTCTATCCGGTATGATTTGGTTTGGCAGCTACGCGCCAGAAGGTGTACCAGTCTGGCAATATTCCCTCATTTATAACATTACGTATCTGCTGCCAGAAATGATTATCGCGGGAGTCGTCTTGACAGTTGTGCTCAGCAGCGCATCGCAGCTGCTGTTCCCCGCACGCGATCGAGTCGCGTAAGAAACAGGAAAAAATCGGTATCAAGTACAAACTATCCACATAATGTAATCAGGCAGCGAGTTCCGTTGCCTGATTTTTTACTTCTTAGGCATATACTTTTTTCATGTGGCAGGATACATGTTTATCCGACAGCAGAATATGATGTAATATGCACGTTTTTGAGAACACCTAAAGGAGGTGCGGCACGAAATGGGATTGCGCTCCTATCGCCTGCGACAGGGGGGCGCCTTGCGACGTGTTCTCGGGGTTGCGTTGGCTGTCGGGGGAATCACCATTTTCTTGTATTGGGCACCTCCGTGGGTTTGGTATAGCCTATTGGCATTAGCACTCATAGGGGCCGGCGTGTATTTGTATCGTGTGTAGTAATTTCGGTGAGGAGGGGTAGCATGCGGTTTTACACCATCAAGTTGCCGAAGTTCCTGGGTGGCATGATTCGGGGCATCATCGAGGCGTTCAACAAGAAAAAGTGAAGCTTCGGCCCCGAGCCTCCTTTGGGAGAAGAGTGGAGAAACGGGAGAAATGCAAAAAAGCACCTCGAGGGTGCTTTTTTTCGCATAGCTGAGATCAACTATACGCGAGTTACGAGACCGGATTTCAGTGCTCGAGTACTTACATAAACGCGCTTCGGTTTTCCATTTACGAGAATGCGCACTTTTTGTACGTTGACACCCCAAGTGCGGCGAGTTGCGCGCATGGAGTGGGAGCGAGCGTTTCCAGCTTTAGCAGATTTACCTGTTACAAAGCAACGACGTGCCATTACAATCCACCTCCCTTGTTACATATAAACGGGATTTCCTTTGTGGGAAATACAAATACTCGACTATATTAGCACACCATTGCTGTCAATTGCAATACTTGACAACATGATTTACCCCTACTTTCTCAACGTATGCTAAAACGCGGTCGCTCCCCCATGCTAGACTTCGATAGAGTTTTTTTATAGGGTTGATAGGATTGACAAAACGCTTCATTTCTCTTTTGTGTTAGTGTAGAATTGTAAGGAAGCATGGTTACGCTTACCTATGACGGTCAAGCTGTTTAACAGAGGAGGAGTCCTTGCATGACAGTGGAAATGAATACATCGCTAGGAAAGATCGATGTTACAGAAGATGTGATCGCACGGATCGCTGGAGGCGCGGCCATGGAAGTTTTTGGACTTGTGGGCATGGCTTCTCGCAAAGCGTTGAAAGATGGAATCGCTGAACTGTTAGGAAGAGACAACCTGAGTAAAGGTGTCGTCGTTCATAACACAAATGGCGAAGTAGTATTGGACATGCACATTATCGTCAGCTATGGCGTGAAAATTTCCGAGGTGGCAGGCAACGTTCAACGCCGTGTTCGATATACCTTGGAGCAAACAGTAGGCATTGATGTGACTGCTGTTAATATTTTTGTGCAGGGAGTTCGTACAGACAGGGATATGTAAGGAGGAACATCAGTTGGTACATACGCGTCTAGATGGCGTGCTGTTTAGCCGGATGGTTTACCTGGGGGCGAACCTTTTATCCGACAACGTCAGAGTAGTGGATGGATTAAACGTCTTTCCTGTGCCGGATGGCGATACGGGGACAAACATGAATTTGACTTTCTCTTCCGGTGTGGAGGAGCTGACTCGAAAAGAATCCCCCCGAATCACTGAATCGGCAGCTGCTTTGGCAAAAGGTCTGTTAATGGGCGCGCGCGGTAACTCCGGCGTGATTTTGTCCCAGTTATTCCGCGGCTTCAGCAAATCAGTCAATGGAAAAGATGAGGTTAACGCCCGTCAGTTTGCCGATGCCTTGAAAGCTGGTGTTGACTCTGCGTATCAGGCAGTGATGAAGCCGGTAGAAGGCACGATTTTGACTGTTGCCCGTGAAGCGGCGGAGATGGCTGTGCGTGCAGCGCGCACGTCAGATGATATTATCTCTGTCATGGAAAAAACATACGAGCAGGCGCAAGCTACGCTGTTGCGTACGCCGGAAATGCTGCCTGTTCTAAAAGAAGTGGGCGTAGTCGACTCAGGTGGACAAGGTCTCTTGTTTATTTATGAAGGGTTTTTGCGAGCATTGCGCGGGGAAGAGCTTTCCGCCGATCGTGAGCGTTCGGTACCTAAAATCGGTCAGGAAGAGCTGGACAAGCTCATTTCTGAGCAGCATAATGCACAAATCCACATGAAAACAGAAGACATCACGTACGGATACTGTACGGAGTTTATGGTTCATGTCGCGCATAGCACCGAGCCGAACAAAAAGACGTTCTCAGAAGCGCTGTTCCGCAACCATCTGGATACGATGGGCGATTCATTACTAGTCGTCTCTGATGAAGAAGTCGTCAAGGTACATATTCATGCAGAGCATCCGGGAAGCGTATTGCAATACGCTCAGCAATTCGGCAGTCTGCATCGACTGAAGATAGAAAACATGCGCGAGCAGCATGCGAACATTCTAAAAGCGGAAGAGAGCAAAGGACAGGCGAAGCCAGAAACAGCTGCTCAAGCTGCTACAGAGCTGCTTCCATACGGATTGATCGCGGTAGCTGCTGGTGGGGGAATCGCAACGATTCTGCGCAGCATGGGTGTGCATGTGGTGGTAGAGGGCGGCCAAACGATGAATCCGAGCACAGAGGACTTCATGAAGGCCATCGAAGGACTGAATGCCCAGCACATCATTATCCTGCCAAACAACAGCAATATCATCATGGCAGCCCAGCAGGCATCCGAGCTCGCTGAAGTTCCTGTATCTGTCGTACCGACGAAGAGCATTCCGCAGGGATTGGCAGCACTGGTCAGTTTCCGTGCAGATGTTGAACCGGAAACGAACGCGCAAGCAATGACCAAGGCGATTGCCCAGGTGAAAACAGGTATGGTGACGCACGCGGTTCGCGACACGCAAATGGGTGAGGTAGAAATCAAAGAAGGCGATTTTATCGGCATGGCTGAGAAAGAAATCGTCACAGCAGGTCCCGACTTGCTAGCTTGCGCAACGACGTTGCTCTTGGGAATGGTGGATGAAGACTCCGAAATCGTGACGATATTCTTAGGAGAAGATGCGACAGAAGATCAGGCTCATGCTTTAGAAAAAGCTTTGTCTGATGCATACCCGGATGTGGAAGTTGAGATCCAGGCAGGCGGTCAACCGTTGTATCCATTCATTTTTTCTGTCGAGTAAAAGCCAACTTTTTGAATAAGAACGAAAATAGGGAGAGGAGCGATCGAGAATGCCAATTGTGATTCTTACCGACAGCGCGTCTGATATCGATGCGTCTGTGAGGCAGTCATTGGGGATCGTGGCCGTCCCGTTGAAAATCATGTTTGGGGCGGAAACGTATGTGGACGCGGTCACTATCTCGTCTTCGGAGTTTTTCGATAAGCTGAAGCAATCGAGCGTGATGCCAACGACCTCACAGCCGTCTCCGCTTGAATTTGCTGAAGCGTACAAAGAGATCCATGAGAAATATGGCAAGGACGTGCAAATCATTGCCATACTCTTATCGGGTTCCTTATCGGGTACGTATCAATCAGCGATGATCGCCAAGTCGATGTTGGATGAAAATATCGACATTACGGTGATCGATTCGCGCAAAGCTTCGTTTGTTCATGGAATGATCTGCGTGGAGGCTGCCAAAGCCGCACAAGCAGGCAAGAACAAGGAGCAGATTCTGGATCAGATTGATCGTTATTTGGATGAGGTGCAGGTATACTTTATTGTGGATACACTGGAGTTCCTGCAAAAAGGCGGTCGGATAGGCAAAGCATCTGCCGTTATCGGTTCGCTCTTGAATATCAAGCCGATTTTGACACTGGATACCGCTGGGTACGTGTCTGCTTTTGACAAGGTAAGAGGGACGAAGAAAGCTCTGAATCGCGTATTTGAAGCTTTGCAGGAATACGCGCAAGGGGAGCCTGTGAAAATCGCTGTGCTACACAGCAGTGTTCCAGATCAAGCGGCTGAGCTATTGGAGCGACTCAAGCAAGAGTTTTCGGTAACGGACTCTTGGTTGGAACAGATTGGTCCCGTGATCGGTACGCATACAGGTCCAGGGCTTCTTGGGATCGTCGTGGTAAAAGATAAGTAAGGCATATATGGTATGGAGAGGAGCTTCCCTGAGGCAGGGGGCTTCTTTTTTATACGGAGATTCTAATAGTCATGAAAATAAGGGGGAGGTTTTGGTGAATAAGGATGATTTCCTTTTTGAGTTGGAGGATATTGTGTATGACTCTCTATTGATTGGCGGTCATAAGGATGATTTGAACAAAGAAATTTCTGCTAATATGTGGTCTATTTCTTTAAGTATGCAGTTAGCTAGTCAGTTCACAGTTTCTGATTTCATGAACTTTTTCCATAAAGTAATAGAGAATAGACAACAGCAAATTTTAAAATCAAATAGTGATCATGGAATGCTGTTATATGTTTGGTTCGATTGGCAGGCTTCGCAACTAAGATTTAATCTTATATCTCAGATTCATGAAAGACTCCCCTTTAGCGGAAAGATTGAAATCCTTGATGAGCTTGAACCAATCATTAACGAGTTTATTCATTTCCCTTATCATGATGGAATTCCAATAGTAGAAACAGCAAACGAAGGAAATGATGTTCAAGCAGATTTCGACCAAGAACTAGATTCCGTAAAGGTATTTTTAATTTCACTTCCAAAGAAATAAAATGAAATTCATGAAGGTTGTACGCTTACATGTTGCCTGTGGGACTCAGAGGGAGTATTTTCATTTAGCCTGATTTGACCGCATGTTGTCAGCGTAAATCGGTTATGATTGCTTTACGTGCAGTTTCCTCTGTAGCGCTTTCAAAGGCTGTAGGATACAATGAAAGTGAGTCTTGTTGAACCCCTTGTGATTCAGGAGGAGAACCGGTTGAAGTACAAAAGCGTATTTGATATTATCGGTCCAATCATGGTTGGGCCATCTAGCTCCCATACGGCTGGTGCAGCCCGTATCGGTCGTGTGGCTCGCAAGCTGTTTGGCAGAATGCCTTTGCGAGCAGAAATTGTTTTTTATGGCTCATTTGCAAAAACGTATCAAGGACATGGCTCTGATGTGGCGACTGTTGCAGGAATTCTTGACTTTGACACGTCGGATTTGCGTCTGAAAAATTCGCTGGTGATTGCAGAAAAAGCTGGCATGGAAGTGGAGTTGACCACTTCTGAGGTTTTGACAGAGCACCCGAACACGGCGCGGATCAAGCTGTCTGATGATGAGCAACAGATTGAAATCGTTGGTGTTTCCATTGGTGGCGGGAAGATCGAAGTGTTGGAAGTGAACGGGTTTTCCTTTCAGTTGGGCTTCGATACACCGACGCTCTTGGTCTTGCATGAGGATCGCTTTGGGATGATTGCGGCTGTGGCAAAGGTGCTGACCCAGCACAACATTAATGTGGGGCTCATGGAAGTGTCTCGACACACACGCGGTTCGCGTGCTTTGATGGCAATCGAAACGGATTCGACGATCTCAACGGAAGTCTTGGAGGAAATTCGTCAAATCCCCCATATCTTTGACGTATCCCTGCTCGCATTGAACTAAGCAAAAGGACGAGCAGGATTAGAGGAGTGAACAACCAGATGTTTCGTAATGTGGCTGAACTAGTAGAGTTGGCCGAATCCCAGGGGAAGAAAATCTCCGAGGTGATGATTGAAGCAGAAATGGAAGTTTCCCAGCGTAGTCGGGATGCCATTATGCAAGATATGTACGCCAACCTTGATGTGATGGAAAAAGCAGTGCGTCGCGGGCTTACCGAAGATATTCGCTCGCATAGTGGGTTGACGGGCGGCGATGCGAAGAAGCTGCAAACATATATGGAGACCAAGACGTTTTTGTCTGGTCCCACACTTTTGAATGCTGTCTCGATGTCCGTGGCGGTTAATGAAGTAAACGCAGCAATGGGTACGATTGTCGCAACGCCTACAGCAGGAGCATGTGGCATTGTACCAGGGACGTTGTTTGCCGTATCTGACAAGCTGCAACCGACCCGTGAGGAAATGGTCAATTATTTGTTCACGGCAGGCGCTATCGGGTATTGCATTGCCAACAATGCATTCATTTCGGGTGCTGCAGGTGGCTGCCAGGCAGAGGTGGGCTCTGCAACGGCTATGGCTGCTGCGGCGATTGTAGAAATGGCTGGCGGTACGCCTGAGGAATCTGCCCAAGCAGTGGCGATCGCGATGAAAAATATGCTCGGTCTGGTCTGTGACCCCGTAGCCGGACTGGTTGAAGTACCATGTGTCAAACGAAATGCGATGGGAGCAGCGATTGCGACGGTTGCCGCAGATATGGCAATGGCAGGCATCAAGAGCGTAATCCCGACAGATGAAGTCATCGATGCCATGTACCGAATCGGCTGCGCCATGCCGACTACGCTGAAGGAAACCGCACAAGGTGGTCTTGCTGCTACGCAAACGGGCCGCATGATCGAAGCAAAAGTGTTCGGCGTACGGATGGAGAAGTAAGATGGCTGGTGCATATCATTCGCCCGTCTCCCTTTTGCACGGGGTAGGGGAAGAGCGGGCGAAGGCATTTGCAGGACTGGGAATCAACAGCATTGGTGATTTGCTGGAGTATTTCCCGTCTCGTTATGAAGATTACCGTGTGCGCGATTTGACAGAAGTAAAAGACGGAGAGAGGGTCACGCTGGCAGGTACGGTGTACGGCGAACCCTCTGTTCGTTTTTATGGAAAAAGAAAATCACGACTGTCGGTCAAGGTTGTCATGGATCGTGTCGTGGTGACGGCTGTCTGGTTCAATCAGACGTTTGTCAAAAGCAGGCTGTCGCCAGGCAAGGAAATACTCGTCACAGGAAAATGGGACAAGCACAAGCTACAAATCACTGTGAGCGAGATGACTGAAGTAGACTCCGAACGTGCGACAAAACGAGGTGAGCTCGCTCCAGTCTATCCACTTGGCGGCGATGTGACGCATACACTGCTGCGCAAAACCATTCAACTGGCGTTGCGTCAGTACGGCAAGGAGATTCCTGAGGTCCTTCCGGCGGATATCGTAGAGCGCTACCGACTGATGCCGCGCATGAATGCCTTTCATTCGATTCATTTTCCGGAAAATGCGGAAGATGGTCGTCAAGCGCGGCGACGGATTATGTTTGAGGAGCTTTTCTTATTCCAGTTGAAAATGCAAACACTGCGCAAGATTAATCGGCAGCAAACGGAAGGCGTTGCTTTGGCGATCCCGATGGAAGAGGTACGGGAATTTGTCAAAGGGTTACCGTTCCCGCTGACAGATGCGCAGAAACGAGTGGTAAAAGAAATATTGGATGACATGCGGGCCCCTCATTCGATGAATCGGCTGCTGCAAGGGGATGTAGGCTCGGGGAAAACCGTCGTAGCTGCCATCGCGCTGATTGCTGCTGTGAAAGCAGGTTATCAGGGAGCGCTGATGGTACCGACGGAGATTCTCGCCGAGCAGCATGTGCAGTCGTTGACGAAGCTCTTGTCCGATTACGGCATTCAGGTCGCGCTCTTATCTGGCTCGCTGACGGCGAAACGTAGACGCGAAGTCATCGGCTCGCTGCAAATGGGGTTAATCGATGTCGTGGTCGGCACCCATGCGCTTATTCAGGAGGATGTCTTTTTCTCCCGTCTTGGTCTCGTGATTACGGACGAGCAGCACCGATTTGGTGTAGAGCAACGGCGAATTTTACGGAATAAAGGCTTGTCGCCTGATGTCTTGTTTATGACTGCAACGCCAATTCCGAGAACACTGGCAATTACGGCATTTGGCGACATGGACGTTTCGACGATTGATCAAATGCCTGCGGGGCGCAAACCGATTGAGACGACATGGAAAAAGCATGATCAGTTTCCGGCTGTGTTGGAGCAAATGCGGGATGAGCTGCGCAAAGGACGACAGGCGTACGTGATTTGTCCACTCATTGAGGAGTCGGAAAAGCTCGATGTGCAAAATGCGATTGATGTACATGCTCAGCTCACACACATTTTCCCTGAATTCGGCGTAGGATTGATGCATGGGCGACTGCCAGCGAAGGAAAAGGATGCCGTCATGCAAGCCTTTCTTGCGGCAGAGCACGCTGTCCTGGTTAGTACAACGGTCGTAGAGGTCGGTGTGAATGTTCCGAATGCCACCTATATGGTGATTTATGATGCGGAGCGGTTTGGTCTTGCTCAGCTTCACCAATTGCGCGGGCGGGTAGGACGTGGCTCTGAACAGTCGTATTGTGTACTGATCGCCGATCCGAAATCCGATATCGGAAAAGAGCGGATGCGTGTTATGTGCGAGACAACGGATGGATTTGAGCTGTCACAGCGCGATTTGGAATTGCGCGGACCAGGTGATTTTTTCGGGACAAAGCAGAGCGGCTTGCCGGAGTTTAAAGTCGCTGATTTATTAAGTGATTACAAAGCCCTGGAAGTAGCAAGACAGGAGACTGTTAAGCTGGTAGCAGAGGACTCCTTCTGGCGCGATGAAAAGTATCACTGGCTGCGTGACTATTTGAAGAATGAGGGCGTACTGGACGGTGTCGTCTTCGATTAAGAAAGGAAGGCTTTCCCACTTCAAGCGTGTGGGGAGGCTTTTTCTTTTGTGGGGTGAAACTTTAAGCAGGCTATCGACGTCTATCCTCTGTAAGGTAAATTTTTCTAGGAAGCGAGGCGAGTTTTTTGTCTTTGCGAAAAATTCGGGGAATGAGTATGTCCATTGTGTTCGCATTGCTTATCATGACAGGATCCGACTTCGCGCAAGCAACTTCCACGGACAGTCGGATTGCCCAGACTGGCCCATCCCATACGACAAAGGAATGGAATCAAAAGGAACTGCCTTACGACTACGCGGCGATGAAAGAAGACGTGGTCATTCAGCTAAACGATGCTCCACAGCTCCGTTCTCCTCGAAGAACAGTCGTGGGACCTGCACCACAGGCGTACACCATATTTTTTAAAGAAGCTGTGAACCGTGGAACAGTCGAAGCAGCTATCCGCAAAAATGCCAAGGAAGAGACAAAAAAAGAGGACTTGGGATTCGTGGAGCCGATTTTTACGTTTCACTGGTTGCACGACCGTCAACTGCAATTGAAGGCTACCCTTCCTGATACACTTGCCAAAGACAGAAGCTGGACGGAATATGTTGTAAATGTAGCAGGAGCGAAGACGGTAAAGGGAACCGTGTTTGACGATACGAATGATTTCTCGGCGGTGGTGTTTGCTCCGTCTCAGATTTGGCGAGTCTCAGTCGATGGCAAGGTGAAAGAAAAAATGACGGACTTTGCCGTCAGGACCCCCATGGAGTTTATCGACCCTGAGGAACGGTATGTGCAGCTGGAGCGATTTACAGAATATTGCGAGTGCGATGCGCGGTTCCCCATGCTGTATTCGATTTAT
This sequence comes from Brevibacillus sp. NPDC058079, assembly GCF_042885155.1. Taxonomy (NCBI): domain Bacteria; kingdom Bacillati; phylum Bacillota; class Bacilli; order Caryophanales; family Paenibacillaceae; genus Brevibacillus; species Brevibacillus sp. NPDC058079. Next base: position 301,278 of record NZ_JBHVSO010000002.1, on the reverse strand, counting down.
GACACACAGACAAAAGAACTGACTGCTTATCCAGTGGAGCTGACTGATAACTATAGCGGTGCAGGCGACTTCATGGCAGATCGTCGCGGCTTCTTTTTCGCTCATCCACCGAAAGGGACAGAAGTACCGAAAAGCGAGTTTGCCACTCGTGTCAAGGTAGATGGATACGTACATGGAGCCAGCTTTAGCCATGATCGCAAGCATGTATTGCTGGCAGTAGGAAAGACCGAACAGAAAAAGGATCTCGATCTGGTCGTGTATGATTTGGCGACTGGAAAAGAACGGCGCCTCCCAGGTGTAATTAAAGGATGGGTCCCAACAGATGAGATGAATGGGCAAGTCCAGCCCGTCAGTTTTATGGATGATGGACGTTACGCAACGTTTGAAATGAGAACAGAGGAAGATAGCTTTGAAGAGCTTCGTCAACGCTACGATTGGCAGTCAGGCAAGGTGATCAGCTGGAATCCACCCGTTCCCAAAGAAGCGTGGTCTGGCTATATCCAGTCGACAGATGCGGCCTATCAAATGTATTGGAATGCAGGGGTGTTTAAGGGCGACGTCAAACTGATGGAAATGAAGCCAGAAGCGATATGGATTCCAGGCACTCACCATTTGGTTTATATCGATTGGGAAAAAGCTGAACAAGGAGCGGAGTCCGTGTCGTCGCTCTTCCTGTTCGATGCCGATCGTAAGCAACAATCTGTGCTGGTGAAAGGACTGCCAGCAAGTGTATCGATTTTGGGAGCTAGCAACGATGGAAAATGGATATACGTCACGACTCCGGACGCATTTGCCCCTTAGGTGTCATATTCTGTTGCCAGCATCGATAAAATGATCAAGGATCGTAAGTATCGCCTGCTTTTAGGCAATCGCGCAAAGTGCCCTCTATGTGAAACCCTTCGGACAAGTAAAGGCTGCGGGCGCGGTCGTTCGTTTCTTTTACATCCAGCCAGAGTCGATGGGCTTTTTGCTCGATGAATGCCCAATGCTTGATCTGATGCAGGATGTTGCGACCGTAGCCTTCCCCCTTCACTGCGATTGTAATACGCATAAGCTCAATACTTTGATGAGGATTGGTCAGCCCGGCGATGATAACGTAGCCGACGGGGTGGCCTGTTTCTTTTTTTTCGGCAATCATATGGAGGATGTCCGGGTCGCCAAGAGCGTTGTGGTGCCGATCTTCGCTCCACGGAATAATGAACGGGGTATTCTCTGGTGCATTTTCTACTTCGCATACGAATGGCATGTCTGCAGGTGTAGTGCGGCGCAGGTGGATGGTCATGCGTGTATCTCCTCTTCCGTTTAACATTGGCTTACCATGATCAGATTGCCGTCGGGATCGCGGAAGTTGAACCAGTGACCATGCTGGATAGGAACGACGACTTCAACTCCGCTCTCCTTGAGAAAGGCATAAGAGGCTTCGATATCCTGTGTGTTGAAATGAAACAAGGGAGCATCATCTGTGATGCGCTTCGGAAAGATTTTGCTGTCCAGAACGAGCGTCAGTCCGTTTTGCAAGGGAATGCAGTATATATGTCCGAACATGATCTCACCGTCCGAGGGAATGCCCAATAGGCGGCAGTACCAGTCGCGTGCGCGCTCGATGTCGCTGACGGCTACAAAAATGGCACCGATTTGGGGGAGCAGGGGGGAAGTGGTTGTCATTGTGATAAAGCTCCTTTCAATTGGTGTCTTTCACAAGGTCGACCCGTCATAATTGTGCACGAAATGTCGGATCGCCCGATTTTGCATCTGCTATTCTGAGGGGGAAAGAGAGGTCATTACCATGGATTTGCTTGCAAAGCTGAATGAGGCTCTGGACTACATCGAAGACAATTTGACAAGCGAGATTGACTACAAAGAAATCGCTCGGGTGGCTTGCTGCTCCGAGTATCACTTCAAAAGGATGTTTTCTTTTCTCGCTGGTGTTCCGCTATCCGAGTACATCCGGCGTCGGCGCATTACGCTTGCAGCTTTTGAGCTTGCGGACAGCAACGAGCGGGTCATTGACATTGCGATCAAATACGGATATGGATCGGCTGATTCCTTTGCCAGAGCTTTTCAGACTGTGCATGGAGTCACTCCGACAGAAGCCAGACACATCGGCCATTCCTTGAAGGCTTATCCGCGAATGACCTTTCATCTATCCATTAAAGGAGGCAGTGCCATGAATTACCGTATGGAAGAAAAAGAGGCATTTCGCATTGTGGGTCTGAAAAAAAGAGTTCCGTTGATTTATCGTGGGGTCAATCCAGAGATTGCGGCCATGTGGGCTTCATTAGATAGGGAGACGATTCAGCAACTGAAGTCGCTATCCGATGTCAAGCCACTTGGACTGCTCAGTGCGTCCACGAATTTTTCAGAAGGTCGGCTGGAATATGGCGAGCTCGATCACTATATCGGCGTTGCCACTGCAAAAGCTTGTCCAGACAACCTGACGGTACTCGAAGTTCCTGCCTCCACCTGGGCGGTATTCGAAGCAGTGGGTCCTTTTCCTGATACGCTGCAAGATGTCTGGGCCCGGATTTATTCGGAATGGTTTTTATCCTCCGGTTATGAACAGGCTGAGGGTCCAGAGATTTTGTGGAACGAAAATAAAGAGATTTCATCACCAACCTTCCGAAGCGAAATTTGGATTCCTGTCGCGAAAAAGTAACCCCTTATTGGATTCGCTCTCGCTTGCGGAACACCTACCAACGTGTGCTTATCCGGCAAGAAATAATTACCAACTTTTTTTGCGCAAAACAGGCATAAAAACGAACGTTTGTTTGCTATAATAAGAACAAAGTGATACGAGAACATAAGTTCTTATTAGGGGATGATCGTGTGTCCAATGCGAACAAGCGGATCGTGTTTTTGATCGACATGCAGAGCTTTTATGCCAGTATCGAGAAAGGGGCCAATCCAGAGCTGGGAAACAAGCCGATTGTCGTCGCAGGTGATCCAGAGCCAGAGCGGCGCAGCGGAGTTGTACTGGCAGCGTGTCCGATTGCCAAGTCATACGGAGTGGTCGCAGCCGAAGCGCTATGGCAGGCGCAGCAAAAGTGTCGCCAGCTCGTCGTTGTTCGTCCGCGCATGGAGATGTACATTCGCATCTCCATGCAAATCACTCGCATATTCGAAGCATTTACAGACAAGGTGGAGCCGTACTCGATCGATGTTCTGTTACCTAAATGTTCACCATAACTGTTCGTTTACAAAGGATATATTTTCAAGTTAATCTATTTATGTGGTAATCGTTTACAATAATACTCTGGTAAACGATTACAATAGCTCGTCTATTTAGACCAAATAATAGTTCATAGACTGTATTTTTATTAAAGGATTGTTGGGCGGATTTATGAGTGTAGAAAACAAAATTGAGAGCTATGGTTTATTTGTAAAAAGGGCGAGCAATGGGATTCAGTTAAGATATCTGATTACTGAAGATGGGATTCCAGTCCCCGATGTATGTCTGTGGTTGGATCTGGTTAGTATAAACAGTTACTTGACTGGCGAACGGTATGCTTACTCCTTATTGAGATATTTACGATACTTAAAACGTATGAAAGTTCATTATAAGGAAGTGACAGGCTCTGGAGTTATAGAAGAATATATTAAACATCTTCTGGGATTGGAGCAACTGGTGATCAACCAACAGACCTATTTTGTTTTGAATTCCTATGAGATTATTGCTAGGTCTCAGAAAAACAAGAAACCCTATTCTAGGTGTAGAGTTAGCCGGGGAAATTGAAGCCATAGGCAAAAATGTGACCAGGTGTATGCATGAACAGGGATGCGTTTTGGCGCTCATTCCGAGTACACTTGTCTGCCTGAAGATGGAGTTGTAGCTTTAAAACCGGCGAATGTGACTTATGAGGGAGCCGCAGCCGTTCCTTTTGGGGGAACCACAGCCTTGCATTTTTTTAGAAAAGGAAATATCCAGAACGGACAAAAAGTTCTTATCTATGGAGCTTCTGGAGCGTTAGGAACTTCCGCCATACAGCTTGCCAAGTATTATGGGACAGAAGTTACCGGTGTGTGCAGTACCACAAATGTAGAAATGGTGAAATTTCTGAGAGCCGATAAGGTCATCGAGAACGGGACATACTTGACAGTTGAAGGGCAAGGGATCGCAAAGGTGAGTTCGAAGGATCTAGTTTTCCTCAAAGAGCTTATGGAGACGGGGAAAATAAAATCAGTCATAGATAGACGCTATCCGTTGGAACAAATTCCTGAGGCTCACAGGTATGTAGAAAAAGGGCACAAAAAAGGAAATGTCGTCATCACCGTGGAACATGCTAACAAAACTTAACGAAGATCTGCGCCTATTTAACATGTCCGGATATATGCTGGTTTGACATCTTTCTGGTACTCCCCAAGAGAGGAGGGAGCGACTCCACGGATTTAACTTCCATGGTTCTTGTCGCACATATGCTATGTTGTTACAAACGTATATTCCGCAAGCTCCTTTATCAAGTTTTGTAGATTACTTCTGGTATTTCGAAGGATATAGTCCACCTCATTCGAAGGAGCTCTTGCTGCCTGATGGTTCGATAGAACTTGTAATTAACCTGCGTGACGATAAGATTAAATTGTTTGACCGCGCATATAAGGACCCGTTGCGGACTTATGGCAGCTCTGTTATTTGCGGGCCGCATTCCGAATATTTCATCATTGATACTTCGGCAGAGACCACGGTCTTGGGCATACATTTCAAACCGGGCGGTATTTATCCATTTCTTAAAATACCTGTGAATGAACTACATAATAAGCATGTTTCCTTGGATACACTGTGGGGAGTCAGAGCCCATGATCTGCGTGAGATGCTGCTTCAATCGGAACTTGTGAACGATAAGTTTCGAACACTGGAAGAAAGTCTTATAAAACTGGCCTCCCGACCACTGATAAGACACTCGGCAGTAAGCTTCGCACTTAACGAGTTTCAGAGCGTGCCTCATACTAGACCCCTCTCGGATGTGATCGGACAAGTCGGTTTAAGCCAAAGGAGATTTATCCAGGTTTTTAAAGAAGAAGTGGGGCTGACTCCCAAGCTATTCTGTCGACTTCGCCGTTTTCAGGAGGTATTGAACCGAATAGACCGCGCGAAGAGCGTCAATTGGATGGATGTCGCTATCGCTTGCGGTTATTATGATCAAATGCATTTTATTAAGGATTTTCAGGAGTTCTCCAGTCTTAATCCTACAAATTATTTGTCGACGCATGGCAGGCATCACAATCATGTTGCGATCCACAATTAAATCTCTCTTCAACCGCAGACGATATGTTATTAGTCGGTCAATAATTAAATATAGGGTCAATTTTTTACTATACCCTTATTTGGAGAGCGGTTAGGATATTTATAAGAGGCGGGAACAGTCAGTCAGCATGATTGCATCTAACGATATTGCATAGCTCATCATTCGGGAAAAAGGAAGGTGGATTCAAATGATTAATGCAACTCCATTTCTATGGATCAAGAATACTGCGGAGGCGATTGAGTTCTATAAGAAGGCTTTCGATGCGGTAGAGGTTTACCGTTTGACAGAGCCGGGAGGCAAAGTGGCTCATGCTGAAATTACAATCGGCGGAGCCAAAATATCAATCGCAGGTGAATATCCTGATTACGGTATTCAGGGGCCGGAAACTTTGGGCAATACAACGGTTGGTATCCAACTTCAAGTTGAAGATGCGGATAAGCTGTTCCAGCAGGCGATTGCGGCTGGAGCGACAATTGTTAATCCAATGACGGATCAATTCTACGGTGACCGTGCGGGAAGTGTGAAGGATCCGTTCGGACATTATTGGATGATCTATACGACTATTGAAATCGTGTGCCCGAAAGAAATGCAGAAGCGATTCCTCGCTATGTTTTAGAGTTAGCTGATCCGTGCAATGATTGCTTTGACTACATGCAAGCAAGTTATAAAAGACCTTTCTTTTGGTCTTACCCCTGTCAAGTAGACAGAACTAAAAAAGCCTAAGCAGCCAGTGTGTTACGGTATTCCACCGGAGCACACTGGTTTAATTTTTTCTGGAACCGTTCATGGTTATAAAACCATATGAAATATAGATGAAGCTACAACCGAACAAGGCATATGTGCCTACGGCTTCTTATGTTGCTACAGCTAATGGTAAAGCTACTAGGTTTGTATAAAAATTGGAAAAAATTCTAAAATTAGCATCTGTTTTTTAAGATGATATTTAAATGTCATTTGAAAGGATAGGTGCTTTTTAGAGTCTGTTAATAATTTCTTGTAAACTCAAGCAACTGATATATAAGAGGTTTTATCTCCCTAATAAGGAAACTTTTTTTGCAACCAACAGAGTCAAGGGTGTAAGGAAAAGTGGACCCTTGACACGTTGGTAGAGAGAATGCTGGACTGATGTTTCTTTACAATGGTTGGCTCAAAATCGCCTTCTAGATCCCGGTGGACGTCGACTTCGTCATACTAAGAACATAGAGAGTTTTCTTACTTTACCCATCGCCGATGTTGGTTGTCCGCTAAGTTTTTTATGTTATGTTTGGTATATTTAAGAGAGGTTCTATTTTAGCTTCAAACATTTCTTGAATCGTGTCTGCAAATAGATCCTTTAACGTTTACTGCACGTTGTCCACTGACGTTCTGTTTCTGTTGTAATCCACTCGTTTGAAATCATAAAAAATATCCGAGCTTTTTAGACTAATTGTAGTTTAGACCAGACTTTGCTAGCAGAATCCATTAAATAAAGTGTAGGGTAATAATATTATCGAAGGGAATCAACTGACGATCCATTACGTTTGCTAATTTTATTGCCCTTTTTTGTTGATCAACATCGATAACTCTACCTGTTGCTATTTTTTCCTCAAACATGTCAAATAAGACGATTTTTATTTCTCTGCCGGTAAACATCGATTCAGAAATCATATGTGCAAAGAGTTCCGTTTCCTGTCCGTCTAACAATGGACGGGTCTTTTTTTTCAAATTTTGTTGATGCTCAAGATATGCTTCCTTGTGCTCTGGAAGCATCATCCGTGAAGATTCAAACAAGCCATTACCTTGCAGCTTTTTGCTCATTTATAGTGGCCTCCAATTTTTTGAGAACGATCTTTTGCTTGACCTGCTTTTGTTAGGGATACTGCTCGCATAATCGATGCATTTCCAAATCTTTGCTTAATCATATCGGTGGTCTTTTCCAATGCAAGCTTCTTCTCACGGTCATCGAACAAAACTAACTGAAATTCCTCATCGCTGACAAGTTGACTTAGGCTTACTCCGATACTGCGTATAGGAGATCCATCCCAGTGTCGCTCTAACAACATGGTCGCAGCTTTGTAGACATCACCTGTAAGACTTGTTGGGTCAGTTAATGTCATCTGCCGATGAAACCCCGTGGGACGATTGAAGTCTGCTCCCCGGCAACCTACGGATACAACCCATCCCATATACCCCTTGGCACGGCATCTTTGGCATACCAATTCTGATAGTTCCAAAAGGGGAACTAAGATTTCTTGCAACGTGTAATAATCTCTCGGTAACGTTATTTGATGACCGATCACTTTTTGGTGGTTATGGGTGTTTGGACTTACCGGTGAAGAATCTATGCCGTTAGCGATACACCATAGAACTTCTCCGTTAATACCCCATTTGCGTTTTAGAGTGGTGAGAGAGGTATTTGCCAGATCACCGATTGTCATGATGCCCATTCGGGTGAGATGTTGTGTCATTCTTGATCCAACCATAAACATTTTGTTCACCGGTAGTGGCCAAAGTATGGTTGGGAGATCCACCTTCGAAAGGGTAAAAATACCTCGTTCATTTTTTTTTGCGAAATTATCGCAAGCCATTTTACTTACGACTTTGCAGTAACTAATCCCGATCCTTGTGCGGACGCCTGTCTCGTTCATCACTCTTTGCTGAATGTTTTTAGCAATCGTGACGGGGGAGCCGAAAAGCTTCAAACTAGCCGTTATGTCGAGGTGCTGTTCGTCAATGCTATATGGTTCCACTAGATCTGTATAAGATTGTAGAATTTCGGTAATCTGAAGAGATACCCGAATATATTCCTCCATACGGGGCCGAATCACAACCGCCTCTGGACACTTAGCAAGAGCTTCTCCCAACCGTTCTGCCGTTGTAATACCATGTTTTTTGGCTATGGGACAAGCAGCTAGAATAATCCCTGATCGCCGCGTAGGATCACCGGCAACAACAAGCGGTTTATTTTTATATTCAGGATGAGCTGCTTTTTCCACACTCGCGTAAAAAGATTGGCAATCTGCCAGCATAATGACTCGATCTAATTGTTTACTCATGAGTTTATTTCACCAGCCAGATCAATATTTAAATATTCGCTTAGCTTTTTCTCCACTTCAGCTTTCACTAAGCCCCGTAGCATTGAAAATTGGTGATGATAACCGCGACATAAGTACCTTGCTTCTATACCGAGTTTAGTCCAGTTTTGTTCATACACTTTTATCCCATGTTTATTCAGATATTTGCGTATTCCCAATAAATCGATAGTAATCAGGTCTTGTACATGGCGTAAGGTTCTGGCATAAATAGTAGGCATTTTTAACGGTACAGAATCCAAAGTTTTGATATCCTTTTCCAAGATATCCAAAATGATGGGGAGAAGAATGTACTCTTTAATGAATTGAGATTCTTCTTCAGTTTGCAAAGGGATTTGCGTCATCCTAATTGCTTCTTTGCTACTAGGGACAAGGATAGAATACAACTTCGATTAAAATAGATGGTTTCAACGCTACGGCAGCCTTGGTGCTTTTCTAAATTCCAAGACATAGAATCACCCTCCGACAAGAACGTTTGTTCCCTTTGTTATTGTATACAGAATACCGAACAAATATTCCTGTTTCAAGAGCACATTTTTTTCCAAGGTCAGTGACTTATTTGGTTTACTTATCATGAACAATAAAATGAAAACAGAATCGACGAGCAGTTTCTCGACGTGACAGGCAGCGTCCATCTGTTTGGTGATCCGTTGCAGATGGCTGCACAGATTCGGCAGCGCGTCTGGATGGAGACGGGAATCAACTGTCGGGTAGGCATCGGGGAGAACAAGGTACTGGCCAAGATGGCCTGAAGACCGACGAATATATATGTACATAATTTAAAAAAGCAGCTATAGCAAGGGATATTAGACATTTTCGCCTGTACATTATTCAATAGCAATCCAACTACTTAGCACGTCCAAATAAGTGGTTTAGTTCCCCATGGTTCTGTAAAATAACATAATATTTATAAGTAAGGTATTTTAATAACAAGAATATAGAACGCTTCTGAATGATCGGAATGGGATAGAGGAACTAAGGTGTATTGATAAGTGAGAATATGAGAAGGCTGCCAAAATGGTAGCCTTCTCATATTCTCAAGAAAGAGACAAAAGATTGGAAAAGCATATGAACCGAATGTGTCATAAAATAGATTATCAAAAGAGGGCAAGAGCTACTGAGTAGTTGTTGATTGATTGATTATTGTAAAATTACACCATAGGATTAAGCATATATAAAAGAAATTATTCAAAAGGGGCGATTACAATAGGATACTGTATCTATTATAAGAAAACTGACCAATTCTTACACTTCGATAAAGAAGAACACATAATACCAGCAGGTTTAGGTGGAATTCAAACACTTAAGAAAGGTACTGTATCAGACGAAGCGAATGAGAAGTTTTCAAAATTAGAAACAGTCGCATTAAGAAATTCGGCTATTGCTGTTAACAGAAGAAATTTTGGACCAGGAAAAAGGGGGAGCTTAAATGTAAAAAAGATAAAATCTCCAATTATGCGCTTGCTAAAACAAGAGGGAGAAGACGCTTTAGAATTTCTATTGGGATTTATATTCGCAGGACAATCATATATTATCCCACAAATAGTACTTAATTTTGACGATGAAGAGAATACGGTTTTCCCGATGTATGTGTCTACAAATTTAAATGAACAATCAGTTGAGCATTACCACATCTCATTAAACAAAAAACTCACACAATTTTTTAAAAATAAGATAAAAGTATATAAATTAGTACATATGTCATATCCGACAAAAAAGCATTTTATTGTAATAGGTTATTATGGAGAGAAATGGTATGCTAGCACTTCTCATAAAACAATAAATATGGACTATTTAGCACATGAGTTGTTGTTGCCGATGCTAATGATGCATGAATTAAATCATTTCAGAGATTTAGCTAAACCACAAAATTTCAATCAATCGGTTTTTAAATACACGGACCAAATGGATACAGATTTTAATACTTTCTTTTTTCTGTATCTTAAAACGGCTTTTAATGCCCTCACTTTTTTTAAAGGAACAAACTATGTATGTAATGAGATTTTTGATGGAGTCCGTGAGAGTATTATCAATTTAAGTAATATATCTAAATATATTGAATCAGACCAAGCTAGTACAAATTCAGAAATTGGCGCATATGTGAATAACTTTCCTGATAAATCTCATTATGTGATTTTATGTACAAAAGACAATTGTCTATTTGCATATGTAAGCTTTTATGGTGAGTTCCCTGGAAAAGTGAAACTAACAGATAATTACCAAGGTGAAGAATTTAAAGAAGGGCTTATTTGTGATTGGCAGAACAGAAAAGAGTTTAGACTAGAGAGGTTCCAAACGTGAAGATAAAAGTATAAACATCCACTGTATATATCATTTTTACGGATGAGGGTAAGTACCATTGAGATAAATCGCTGATTTTGGAGGGGAAAAATCTATTGCTTAGAGTCTTTTTTTAAATCGCGATGCAGACGGGGAGGTTAGTACAATAAGTGAATGCTTTGCCTTTACATATGTTTGTATAAATGCCTGTATTTCTAGCTAAAATGATATAATTGCCTCTAAACGGGTAGTTAAACAGCTCGTATTAAATGGTAGGGTGATATTGTTGAAAGCAATACTGATAGTGACTAGTACACGAGATTTGACCGCGGATTATATAATAAACCGTTATGGATCTTCTGTCCCATTCTTTCGTCTCAATGTCGACAGACTTAAAGATTATGATATCAAATTTTCAAATCGGGATTCTTTCTTTCAAATTTTCGGTAAAAACGGTAATTTAAGTGAATGTGATATCGGGTCGGTGTATTATCGAAAGCCTATACTGCCTGATCTTTCAGATTATGAGGAGAAATTCAGACCCATTATGCAACGGGATATCATGACGTTGATCGAGGGGATTACAGAGACCGCTGGAACTCGCTGCTTAACCCCACCTTCTATATTGAGAAGAGCTGACAATAAAGTTGTTCAGATGAAGATAGCAGATAAAGTTGGGTTTCGATTACCCACATCAGTTATCACTAATTCTGAACTCGCTGCAAGGAATATTTGTAATGAAGCTCCTTCAATTGTAAAACCTCTATCAATGGGGAGAATTATTCATAGCAACCGTATTGGTATCATACAAACAAATCTTGTAGATCAAGCGACTGATTTCTCAGGTTTGGAATTGGCTCCAGCTTATTTTCAACATTATGAAAAAAAGGATACTGAGGTCAGGGCAACTGTCGTTGGCCGTGAGGTATTTGCTGTTCAAATTGATTCTTCTGATCGCATTGATTGGAGAAAGTTTGAAGCAACGCACCAATATGATTTAATACAATTGCCTAATGATATTACTGAAAAATGTTTTTCAATGATGGACGCATTGAATTTATCATTTGGCGCCTTTGATTTCATTATTAATGATGGGGATTATGTGTTTTTAGAGGTTAATGCAAACGGGCAATGGTTATGGTTGGAGGAAGCATTGGAACTGAACATATCAGGAGCTATCATTCGGTATTTAACGGAGGATTAAAATGAGATTAAGGCTCTCAAGTTATTTAATTATGTGTTTCTTTTCAAAATTACCGATTTTACGCTTAACAGACGATAGACACTTTGGAAAGATTAAAAGGGAAGGAGAGCGAACCTTACGACTTTCACTTTTTAGTATCAATTGGGGAACGAAGATTTATTGTGCTGTTTCATGGGCGCTAGGAGGGAATAAACAATTCAAATGGTTACACCAGATCACTTTTGACTCGATTCCCGATGAGGCTACCGTTAACAGAAAAGTCGAAGCATTCAGGAGCTCACTCATAGGAAAAGCCCAAGAATTGAGACAGGGATATCAGAATATGATAAGCTTTCGATTGAATCAAGAGGACATTATAAAAACAAAGTCTTTTAACAAACTATTGGCGTATTTGGCGGTAGTTGCCTTTCTGGTGCCATTATATGTGCCCTATGCTTTGAAAGTATACACATTATTTGCTATAGATGGTATAGAAAAATGGATTTATCTCGCACTTCTTATCGTCCTTATTCATTCTTTAATTAACATCTATCTGTTGATTGCAGAAATGATTAACATCAAGGAGTATGTCCGATATACAGTGGGAGCAATTAGACAGGCAGAAGACCCTGTTGAAGAGTTTCTAGTTGGTCAATATCACGACTGGTTCTGGAGTAAAGAAGAGAGACGTGTCGAAGTTTCCGTGATGAAAAATATTGAAAAATATATGGCTAATATTTTAGGTGCGTCTATTTTATTTATTGTCACTTATAACATTGTACTGGACACATCTCATAGTAGTGCTGAAACAACTGTACTTATTAATTCAAGTCAGGTGGAGCACATCGATTTATCTCTTAAGCCGGATATTTTTTTTGATCAATATCAAAAGTTATTTGTGGAACTGCAAAACGAATTTCTGAACGATAAAATTGAATCTATTGTTCTCTTGAAAAACGATGAAAAAACTAGTTCCGACCCAAATTATAAACGCGTATTAAGCTTGATCTCAACGTACAATATTAATAATATTAAGGTAATTGAGATTTTAGACGAAAAAGCAAAGGAAGCCACAAAGGATGATCTCCAACTTTTGATATTGAGGAGGGAGCTATGAAGATACCGTACATTGGACTCTATTTAGAAGAAATGGAACTTAAAGAAACGGTAGTATTATTTTATGATGATGTTACACAAATTTCCTACGTTGATCAGGAAAAGAAACGTAAGGCGATCGAGGCTAATAGGCTCGATAAAACCACCGTGGAAACGGCCACCACTGAAACGTCTGATGCAGATGAAATTTTCTTATCGGAGACAACAAGGGAAACCAGATCTATAGAAAACAACGACCCAGATGAATTTTTATTTGATAAAACCACCCGCAACACTTTTACCAACGAGGCAAGCGATCCAGATGAATTCATTCTAATGAAAACTACTCGCATCACTAAAACTATAGAAGATAGTGATCCGGACGAATATTATGCATAAAAATTTCTTTGTATTTGTTTAATACGAGCAAGCATGGAAAGCTGATACGGGGATGTTCACTATCTATCGCGGGCGTAGGAAGTTTGAGGAGAGATGTCCTTAGTACGCGAGGACTGGGATGGTGTACCAGTTGTCACGCCAGTGGCACAGCTGGGTAGCTATTGGCGGACGGGATAAGCGCTGAAAATCATCTAAGCTGACGATGAGGTTGATAGGTTCGGTTCGAAAGCATAGTAACGTGTGGAGCTGATGATTACTAATCGGTCGAGGATTTTTCACTCACTTAGCAACTGATCATGCAGATCTGATTTTGAATGAATGATGAAAGAAAGCCACTCCCTAGGAATGGCTTTTTTAGATAGGTACGAAGCAAATAGGTTCCCGTGTTCACTAACAATTTGACTCGAAAAATAAAGTGAATCAATTCGATCATTTAACTAACGGGCAGTTTAGTTGAACAACGAAAGTGTTTCGAAATAACTGTGAAATCATCATCTTCTAAAGGAATATAATTAAAACAGAAGCAAAATAAAGCGGTAGAAAATCTATCTGAAAGGAATGTTTCCAATCAATAATAAAGGGATTTCGCTGGTTCAAAACTATACGTATATGTTCAAACAGGATCAACTTAGCACACTCAAGGATCTCTACAAGAATGACGAGGATAACTTTCACATTTATATGGTTGGCAGACGACCACTTATCATGTTTAACACATCCTCCTACGATATCGCAGAGGGAGTTTTCAAAGGTAATATCCGTATTGCCCATAATGATTCCTTTAAGAATGTCGGAATCGAAATCCCTATGGAAGACACGATCCTTAAGGTGAGCTTCGAGGTGAACGATCAATATATTATTATCCAAACCCAGAACAAACCAGTTTTTAAGGCGCACGCTGCGTTAGTTTTACAAACATTCTTATCTCGATCTGAACTGGACTCATCCATCATGGATCTTGAAGTGCTATATATTGGTCGCGCATTTGGTAATAAGGAAATACCTACCCGCAATGTTTTCGATCGACTGAATCATCATGAAACCGTACAAAAAATTTATAGCGAAAGAAAATGGGATAGCGATATTTGGCTTACAACTTGGAGGTTTACTCCCAATTCAATTGCATTCTTTGATCCCAACGACAGTGCCGAAGATCTAAGGAGCTACATCCAAGACTTTGTTGAATCAATAAAGAATAACACCCAATTTTTACAAATATCTGATAAGCAAAATATTGCTGTTGCCGAGGCTGCTTTAATCAATTACTTTAAGCCCCCGTATAACGAGAAATTCAAAAATAACTTTCCGTCACCTGCGCATGAATATAAAGATTGTTACGAATTAGACCTCGATTATGTAGTAGTGGAATTAGATACAACTGGATTGGGTTTTAGACTCTGGAGTCAAACGGTTGAAGTGAATAAAGAACATATGATTCAATATACATTCGATTCGAAACAAGACTTTAAGAACCTGTTTAATGTTAGTGAGCCGACAATAAACTAAATCGTAAGGCCAGATTCGGCAGCGAAGGCCCATCACCCACGAAAAGCCGAATTATTGAGCTTTTAAGAAAGAATGTAAGTATTACTAGGACGGAACTAGCTAAAATGCACAGCCATCTATATCATAAGATGCTAAGGGAAGATAGGGAATGGATGGAGCAAGTTTTATCCTCCAGCAAAAAGAATAGGGTGCGTAATGAGTGGGAACGACTAGATAATCAATATAGTAATGATTTAGTTGTGGCGGCAGATGAATTATACAGAAAAAATCCCTCGAAACAGATAAAAGAATATACGATTCTAGCTATGCTCCTAAGACCATTAAAGAACACATAGAGACTGCATCAGAATAAACTTCCAAAAACGATTGAGTTGTTAAAAAGTAGAGGTGAAACAGACGAACAGTATTTGCTCCGACATCTTCCCGTAATCATTAGTCAAATGAAGAAATATAATAAGAAAATATTCTCACTAGAAAATATAAAAACATTTAGTCCTATGTACATGAAAAGTACAGAAGAATTAGATGAGCAGCTTACAAAACAATTAAATGATGTGCTATGAAAAGGATGAGCACAGCGAAATATAATCGCGCTGTTCATCCTTTTCAGTATGATACTTTAGTTTGGGTATTTGGATAATCCTTGGGAAAAAGGTAGGGTTTTTGCAATGTATGTCGAATTTTTACAAATATTGTGTAGTTCATTGTGCATAACCGTATTAGATTAAAGTGGGGTACCCATGGATAAAATTTCTGATTTAATTGAGTTTGGCTTTGAGTGTGATTATCTGGATTTTAAAGAAAGACAGTACAATAAAGAAAAGAGTATGGATCTGTTAACAGATATTATGGCTATGGCTAATTCCCGTCATAATGGAGATAAATTCATTATCGTTGGAGTTAAGGATCGACCAGAAGGTAAGGAGATAAAGGGAATAGAGCCAAAAGAGTTTATAGATTCTTCTATTTACACACAATTAATTCTAAGTAATATTGAACCCGAAATACAGTTTGATTATTTTAAATATGAGTACAAAGGTTCGGTATTAGGAATCTTTCGAATTTATAGTACGGACAATAAACCTTACATGCTGAGGAAGAAATATGAACGACTGAATGAGGGGTATTGTTTGATCCGCAAAGGCAGTATGAATGCTTTAGCCAAACGTAGCGACTTTGATTATATGTACCTAAATAAAGGTCAATTCGAGATTAGATTTCTGGAACAAGCTTTACATGCCGTCCATGATGCAGACTCCTGTGCGTCTATAGAGGTGGCATTTTCGAATACTACAGAGTTGCCCATTACGATAATCGGTGGCACGTTGTACATCAGCAATGATCAAGGGGAAGAGTTGTCCAGGCATCGTGTGTATGGATTGGATGAATATGTAGGTGCAGATTTTAAATTAGCCTTACCACCAAAATCAGAAGTAGTTGGACACTTGATGGTTGGCTTTGAATCATCAGATACACTTAGACTAAATATTGATGAATACGGGATATGTACTGAGAAGTATGATTTCGAGCTACTGCTTGTGGATGCAAGAGAGAGAAAATATTCCGCAACAATCCGTCAAGCGAGTGTTTTTGCTATAGGTGACTTTCTTTGGAAGGTGAAAAAACAAAAAGGAATTCCGCATAAGTTTCGAACACATTCAAGTAAATAAAATAATCCAGTTTTGAGGGGGAGATTCTGAATTGTACATTTCTAAAATTAATATAGAGAATTATCGAAGCTTTAAAGGAGCGAATAATATTGTAGATTTTAGTGAAGGAGTCAATGTAATCATTGGTCATAATAACTCAGGGAAATCCAACGTACTAAAAGCACTTGATCTAGTCTTAAACTTTGGATCATCTAAAAAGTTATCCATTGATGATTTTAATAAAGAAGTGAGTATACAGGAGTTAAAAGCACAATCCCCTAAAGTTTCAATTACGGTGACCTTTTCTGAATCTGAAAACGAAGTTGAATATTCCGAGGACTTAATAACAGTGGCCACGTGGCTAACTGAACTGAAGAGCCCTTATCAAGCACAATTAACTTATGTATTCTATTTGCCTGAAAAGGAAGAAGCGGAATATAGAAGAGTGTTATCTAACATTATATCTGATGATATTGAGCAGTATTGGTTAGTAATTAAACATAACTTTTTGAGAAAATATAAGAGCAACATCTATGGAGGAAATCCAGATTATAAACAAGTTGCAGATTCAGAAAGTTTGAAGAAAATTGATTTTCAATTTTTGGATGCTATAAGGGATGTTGAACGTGATCTTTTTACGGGCAAGAATACCTTACTACGAGAAGTCATT
The DNA here is from genome assembly GCF_042885155.1 of Brevibacillus sp. NPDC058079. NCBI lineage: Bacteria > Bacillati > Bacillota > Bacilli > Caryophanales > Paenibacillaceae > Brevibacillus > Brevibacillus sp. NPDC058079. The sequence continues at coordinate 284,185 of NZ_JBHVSO010000002.1, read as the reverse complement.
GATTTCTTTATGGATTACGAAATAAAGAATGATAATACCAAAGATAAAGTGCAACAACAGCAAGCTATAGATCAATTAAAAAAGGAATTTTCTGCTCGTGCATCTGAATTGATCAAAACTTTGCAACTAAGAATGGAACATGGGAAGAAGGAGATGCTTAGTTACGCAAATAATACTGGAGCATCATTTGGAAATGCAGAACCAGATTTTGATGGTCATATTATGGATACAGAATTGTACTCAGCTTTAAGATTAATTGTTAAATATCAAACAGGCATATCTATTCCTGCTACACATAATGGGTTGGGATACAACAACTTAATATTCATGTCTTTACTATTAGCAAAAATGCAGAAAGATGCTTCGGGTGATTATCTTGGAAGTAATGCGAAGATTTTTCCCATCCTAGTAATAGAGGAGCCTGAAGCACATCTACATCCTGCTATGCAGTACAAGTTTTTGAAGTTTATAAGAGATAATATAAAGGAAAAGGCTCGACAAGTTTTTGTTACAACACATTCACCGAATATTACCGCGGCAGTTAGTTTAGATGAAATCATCTGTCTCCATCGTAGAGATGATAATACTTTAAATGTTGGGTATTTAGGCAAAGCTTTTGGTAATGATCTAAAATCCAAAGCGTATGTACAGCGTTTTTTAGATTCCACAAAATGTGACATGTTGTTTGCTAAGGGCATAGTCCTTGTTGAGGGAATTACTGAACAATTAAATATGTCTATATTTGCTCAATATGAAGGCTATGATTTAGAGAGCAGCCACATATCGGTAATAAATATAGCTGGTCGCTATTTTGAACATTTTCTTAAGCTTTTCGACTCGAATAGCAAATATACCATTCACAAAAAAGTTGCCTGCATTACAGACCTTGATCCCGTTAGGAAAGAAAGTATAGAGGATGCGAGTTTTGAAAAATGTTATCCATATGAGCTAGATCACGATATGACAAAATACATTTATAATTCATGTTCAAATAATTTGGTAGAAAAATACCCATTTGATTCTCAAAAGCAAGGTCCAAAAGCAAATGTTGCTTGTTTTTCACAAAAAATTGGTCAAGGAAAAACATTTGAATATGAACTTGCGTATAGCAATCCTAGTTGCAAGTTGATACTCACCGAATCAATTTCTAATTTGAAGGAACTCACGGACTTGGTTGATTATTATAAACAAGGGAAAACATTAGATCAGATGCTCGAGTTACTTGGAAAGAGAGGGAAAGAAAACCCAAGAATTGCTGAAAGCATTAAGAAGTATGTTGGTTCAGATAATAGAGAACACTTGATTGCATCAAGATACTTAAATTCAATTCATAAGGGTGAGAATGCTTATGAATTAACAGTAGCTTTAGAAGACAACTTTCGGAAGGAAAATAACGCTAAATTCAAAGTGCCAACTTATATTAAGGATGCGATAGTATGGGTGTGCAGTTAGTCAACTCTGATTCTAAAATTGATATTGAAAAACATTTTAAGGTTACTGCTGGTCCAGGAGCCGGTAAAACAAAGTTCTTAATAAGTCATCTAAAGAATGCTCTTCATAATTCAAATCGTTTAGGGCGGAACAGAAAAATTGCTTGTATTACATATACAAATGTAGGAGTAGAGACTATTGTACAGAGACTTGGCGATGACGTTGACCATGTAGAGGTTAGTACGATACATAGTTTTCTCTTTTCGCATATTGTTAAACCATATCTGCACTTAATTAGTGACAAGCATGGGATCAATCATTTGAAAGTAGACTCTCCCTACGAACATATAGTCTCAAATGGTTATTTTAGAAAAACTGATTTGGGTATGAAAAATATACAAGAGCAAGAAATGAAAAATATATTCTGGTTTATTGAAGGTGACTCGTGCAAATTGCATATACGAAAAAGAAAAAGTGATTTTCATAAGAGTCTACTTAAATATAAAAAAATGTTTTGGGCAAAGGGGATTATACATTACGAGGATGTATTGGCTTTTTCCTGGGAGATTTTAAATTCATTTACAGAAGTTCTTCGTATTATACGTTCTAAATTCCCGTATTTCTTCATTGATGAATTTCAAGATACTAATCCGATCCAAACTGAGATTATTAAACTGATAGCTGAAAAAGAAACAGTTGTAGGGGTTATCGGAGATAAAGCTCAATCCATATATGAGTTCCAAGGTGCAGATGTTAAGCAATTTGATGATTTTGTATTGCAGGAAATGGTAATTTACAAAATGGAAGATAACCATCGCAGTACTGCAAGTATAATAAATCTACTAAATGGAATTAGAAAAGATATTGTTCAAAGAAGCCCGGACAAAAAAACGGGGAGTCTTCCGTGTATTATCATTGGCGAACCTTTGCGGACGTTAAAACATGTACAGGATATTATGAATGGTGAAGATGTTATAACCCTTTCCTACTCAAATATCATGGCAAATTCCATTAGAAATAACAAAAATATTGAAGATGGACAGAAGTGGACGCTAATTGATGAAGCATTTGTTGATTCAAATCCTGATCGAAGAAAAGTATTGATATCAATTATTAAGAGTATTGAGTACGCACGGCTAGATCATTATAAGGATGCGATAAAAGAAATTAGTAGGCATTTGAGATTAACTGATGATCATAATGGTCAAAAGACCGCGTTAATGTTGATTAAGATAATGTTGAATGAATATAGTAGCTATAGCGATAAAACTTTATGGGAATTTTACTGTAGGTTAAATGAAACAGGGTTTTTTGATATCCCAAAGATAAGGGAAAGTAAGGAGGATAAAGCCCCATCATCAATTGAAGAGTATTATAAAAATACGATTTATTCCAGTATTGCTTTGCGTGTCAAGATAGCTGAAGATGATAGTTTACATCGCACAATTCATAAAGCCAAAGGCAGCGAGTTTGATAATGTACTAGTAATTGTTAAAGGGAAGGATGGTTACAAGTATAATGAAAAGCGAGATTTGGGATTCCTATTAAATCCCGATATAGATGGTAACGAAGATCATAGGGTAAACTATGTAGCTTGTAGTAGAGCGAAAAAAAATTTGTTTATTTGCGTGCCGGAGATATCAGAAAAAACAAATAAGGAGTTATCAGCAAAGTTTATAGTGAAAAAGTTATGATTGAATCTTATGGTTTTATGACCATTACAGATAAGCAATCAGAGGTTGTCGAGTATATTTGCTATTCTGAAGAGCTTTTATAAGATAAAACAGGCAGTGTGGTGAAGAATGCAATTTAACGAAATCCCCTGAATTTATGGAGAGGTAAGAAGAATTAAGCGAAAACGGAATTCGTAAAATTGAGGAGCCAAAGATTAATAAAGATTCTGTAGAGATTTTGACGTTTGCTGGTCGTATTATTGGGACCATGTCAAGTGAATGGATGACGAGGCGAAACATACCGGATAGCTCATGGATCTTACAGATCACTTACGACAGAAAGAAATCGAATAAATTACAGATTCGATAAACGATTGGAACGATCGTTATGGTGATGCAAATAATAGGAGATCGATCTTGGGAATGAAAGATCCGTCTAGTATAGCAGTGTTTTGTGTTTAATTATCTAAATCAGGGTTTGACAAGATGTGGCCAATCTATTTCTACAGGGACTCCTATGAACTGTTTTAAGATGGATGATTATATTGGATCAGAAATATTAAAAAGAGTAATGGAGTAGTAATATGAGATTATATTATTTCCAATGATTTGAGGTGCAAAATGCAGGACAATAGAAGGACTCCTACTGAAAATGAAAATCTAATCCTCTTTTCCGAGGTGGAAGGAATATGTCCTTTATGTGCTAAGAGTCTTATATATACAAAAGGTGGTAAGCAATACAAAATTTTTGAAGGAGCCCATATTTATCCTTTAAATCCAAGTGCCCATGAAAGTGCAATTTTAAAAGATGAAGAAAAATTGAGTGACGATGTGAATGATATAAATAATTTTATCGCTCTTTGCCGAGATTGCCATAGAAAATTTGATAACCCAAGAACAGTGGAAGAGTACCGAAAATTACAATCAATAAAGAAGAAGTTAATAATTAAAAATGAGAACAGAAAACAATTTTCAAGTTATCAAATTGAAATCGAAATAAAGTCCATTTTATTGAAATTGGCTAATGATGATGATTGGAGTCTTGAACCGGAAGAACTTAGTCTCGATGCAATAAAAGTGGATGAAAAGGCAAATAAAACGTTAACGAGATTGACAAAAAGAAAGATAAAGTCAGATGTAGCGGAATATTATTTATTTATAAAAGAGCAGTTTGCTGAGCTAGATAAAACGAATGCAGATACATTTGAAACCATTGCTACTCAGGTAAAAGCATTTTATATGGTGCTGAAAAAGGCTGGTCATACACAAGAAGACATATACCAAAATTTATCGGAATGGTTAAGCAAAAAAACAGAAAGCAGTTCTATAGAGGCTTGCAAAATTGTGATTTCATTTTTTGTGCAGAATTGTGAGGTGTTCTCATGATTGTTCCAAACAAAGTAATATCTTTTCAGGAATCGATTATTAATAAAATGCTTATTATTTTGGAACAATTACGCAGAAACGAGCATTATAAAGTAGCCGATTTATTTTTGGAACATGGACGTAAGTTTGAAGGAATTGAAGAATTCGTCTACGCTCTCGACGTATTGTTCTTGTTAGATGAAATTGATCTTGACGTAGAGAGTGGGGTCATTAAGATATGTTAAAACAAATTCGATGTGATGTATTTAGACAAAAGACGATCATTTTTCACGATGGTTTAAATGTGGTGTTAGGAGATAATCAAGGTTCGAATTCAATCGGAAAATCTTCATTATTAATGATCATTGATTTTATTTTTGGTGGTACTTCGTATACTGATCATAACAGCGATGTAGTCAGGGAATTGGGTGACCATCAATTTGAATTTGTCTTTGAATTTAACAATGAGAAATTTTTCTTTATAAGAGGCACTGCCAATCCAAAGGATGTGTATGAAAGTAACGAAAATTTCGATAAACTGAAAACCATATCATTAGGAGAATACTTGATATTTTTAAAAAATAAATATCCATTGCCCTCTGAACACATATCTTTTCGGGCTGCAGTAAGCTTATTTTCACGAATATGGGGGAAACACAATTTGGATGTAAAAAGACCTCTCCATACGTTCCCCAAAGAAAAAAACGCTGACACCGTGGTAAGATTTCTTCTCATGTTTAATGCTTATGACAACATCATTTCGGGAGAAAAAAAGTTAAAACTGCTTAAAGATTCACGTCTTACTCTTAATAAAGCGGGTAAATACGAGTATGTACCGAAGATTACCAAAACGAGGTATGAAAAAAATCTTTTAGAGAAGACGCAAATTGAAGAGAAGATATCAAGTATTAAAGATAATATTTATAAGGTCGCGCTGAACTTAAGCGAGCTTGTTTCAGAGGAATTATTCAGATTACAAGAGGAAAAGAATAAATTAATAAGGGAACGCGATCATTTTAGGGCTAGATTAAATCGTGTTAATAAAAATTTTAAGAATAAACATGCGGATCAAAAATTCGAAAAGTTAGTTGAATTCTTTCCCAATGTTAACTTAGATAAATTGAAAAATATTGAAACATTTCATGAAAATATAACCAAAATTCTTACCGAAGAATTAAAGAAGGAAAAAAAGCAACTTGAATTAGAAATCAATTATTTTGACGAGCAAATTACTAAGATCGATTTTAAAATGGATGCTCTTCTTAGTAATGATGGGCAATCCAATCATTTGATTGAGCATATGTTCGATTTATCTACAAGACTTAAGAGTATCGAAATTGAAAACAACATGTATTTGAAGTCGCAGCATATTAAAAACGATATAGAAACAACTGAAAATGATATTAGCGAAAATAAGAAACAAAGCTTAATTAAGGTAAACGATTTGGTAAACACTGAATTGGTTAGAATTAATGATAATATTCATAGCGATAAAAGACGTGCTCCCCAGTTGGCATTGGATGAAAAGGATTACGAATATAAGGTCTTTGATAACACAGGAACAGGGAAGGCGTATACAAATTTATTTATTTTAGATCTTGCAGTGTTTGAAATTACTAAACTTCCTATTCTTATCCACGACTCCATATTATTCAAAAACATTGAAGATAAAGTTGTTGAAAACATAATTAATATCTACAACGAACACTCATCTAGACAAATTTTCATTGCTATTGACACTATCAATAGATACTCTGAAGAAACACAAAAAATTCTGAAGGAACATAAAGTGATTTCGTTATCGAAAGACCTTCTGTTATTTATTAAAGACTGGCGTTAATTGCTGGTTTCTTAAAAAATAAACAAGGAATACAAGCAAAAGTGATAAAAGCAACGCATCTCAAGCTGCCGTAACGGCAGCTTTTGCATGGGATTCAATTATGTGATGCCCTTACCTTAGATAGTTTTGTTACCTGGTTAAGAGGATGTCATGCCCTCATCGCCGAGGCCCAATTACTGTATACTTTAGTCCGATTTGGTTTATTGATCACGGCCTTCGAGCGAATTTTTCTGTTTAGCTAAACCTAGAGAAGTTTGTATATATGACCGCTTTAATAGGTGATCGAATAATAGATGCATCTGATAACTCCACTTTCCATGCAGCCGGCAGATTTTATTTGCGTGCTTTAAAGTCCTATGAGGACAATTGCGACGGGGAAGTGGTTGGACGAATTAAAAATCGAACTCCTGCTTCGTGGCTTGCCAAAGTGAGCGAGTGGCCGTCGGGAGAACAGATTGACGGCTCCATCTATCCTGACGGCCGTATATCTCTTAGAAGCCAAATGGCATGCAGACCCGCTATCAGTATCGACATTTTATCAGTTGTTCAAGGGCAAGCGAAGGAAAGTTGACTGGCATCCGCAGAGGACGCCGTTGATGCTCTTGTCCATGGCAAGGCGCTCAACATTATTTTGTTCGACGGACGTGACTTGGACGCGGCGATCTGTCGTGGTATCGGATTCAAGAATATTCTAAAACTCAAGCTCCGCAAGGCAGATGAGGAGGGTGCAATTTATTTCCCCTCCGAGGGTGAACTTGTCACCGCCAAAAAGAAGCCGTCGAGATCGACCATCTTAAATTCGATCCGACAACAGGGGGGCTTGGCCACGCAACTTGTCGATGCAGTTGAAGCAGATCTTTTAATCGTGTGCGAAGGTGACACTGATCGTGTGGTAACTGCTACGTTGTCTGAGCGGATCTTAGGGAATGCCTGCTCAATCGATCGATCAAAATTATAGTCGCTATGGGAAAGAGTACAATTCCTCGTGTGGCCAACTCGCTTTGGAATACTTTCTATTCTGTTTCTAAAGTATCCTCAAGTGAAATGATGGAACACTTTTCGTAAGGTGAACGTATATAAGGATTTACTTAAGGATCATATAGAGGTGTAAACGCATTGAGTTAACGGGTACGATAGTGGAACAAACACAAATAGATGTGCAGGAATAATAAAGTTCTAGACTGGGTCCAAGTTAAACTACCGGGCAGTTTAGCACAACATTAATGTATAATGATTTTTATATATTGATATATTGTCATTGGGAAACAGGTGGTGTGAACGAAGGTGGCAAACAACAAAAGAACGATAGTAATTTGCAATGATGTGGGTCTTTATTTTGACGCTCTGACACGTGGTAAGCATTACGAAGTTTTAGCTGAGGACGAAGCAAAAGAACAGATAAGGGTTGTTGGTGACAATAACCGAGCTAGATGGTTTAGAAAGTATTATTTCGTACCTGACGGGAGTAGTGTACCAGTATTCGTTAACTGGACGTTTGACGATACGATTCAAGATTCAAGTGAAGAATCTTTAGAACATATTGAGGTCACAGTCACCTTTAGTGAAGGTGACAAGAGATGGTGTTCCCTTTGCACTAAGGCTGGATTGTTGGATTACATTGAGCGGAACATGGGCGATAATGCTTTCTTAATAGAGAATCAGGTAATTGTGAATAACTTTTCAAAAGAAGTAGTCAATGACGCATTAAAGCGATTAGACCAACAAAATCAACTACTAAGTTCAACCAAACCGTTCAACTAACGGGATCGATAGTTAAATGAGGCAGTCTACAACTTTATTATTCAGTTAGATCCGTCGATAGCTTCATTCTGACGTATAGTCTAAAACTAATTTTCTAATACCTGGTGACTAAGTAGACTGGGACTCCTAGTAACATAAGGGGTTCCGGTCTAAAACTTTATTATTACTGAACAGGTACGTCAATACCTCTTTTAAGATGTGGAATGCCACTGCGATATAAGAACATTGTTATGCCAAATGTCGAATAATGGAGGGAAGTGCGGAGGGACGTCGAATAAGTTCCGAGATAAGCTGGAGGTGTGTTTAAGTGCAATGTGTATTCTTCTGGGTGAAGAAACATCGAAATTACGTTGGGCAAGGTTTTAATTTTGGAGGGCCGCTGCGTTTTCATTTTGACGAAGAATTGAAAAAGATGATTGTAAATTCTTCGCCTTTTCATATAGAGGATTTTTTTGTTCCTGACGTGCGCGAAGGAAAGGAGTCATCCGCTTCGACGATCACAAATGTCACCGCAATTATCGGAGAGAATGGAACGGGCAAATCCAGTCTTTTGGAATATATAATCAGACTTTTTATCTCCAAGGAAAATCGGGAGGAGAGCGAGTCCGATCATTTGATCGTTTTTCAAAATACGGAACAATTTATCGTGTACCATTCTCCGTCTTTACAATTTGAGCTTATCAATTCGTTGAAGGTGGAGGTTGTTAAGCGACCGCTGACAGATCTTAATCAGGAGCAGCTGCCTTTGCCTGTGTATTTTTCCAATATCTTTGATACTAGACGGATGCCGGGTTCCATGCAATTAATCGATATTTCGACAAATCGGTTTATAGAAGGATATTTCGAAAGTGAAGAACAGCGGGGCTTAAGTGGATATCATATGGAGGAAACTGAACGACAGCTTCGATTTATAAAAAGTAGGAGAGACAAGCACGCGGATAATATCTCGTTCAAACTTCCAGAGAAGATTACTGTGTCTGTCAAGGAACCGGAGGCGGCGTTTTTGGCGTTTGAAGGACGAAAGCAGGCTTCTCAGCATTTTGGAAATTATATACGGAAGTGCAGAAACGAGCTGACTTCTTTTTACGATGAATATCAGATACCAAAGAAATTACAGTACGAGTTGGCTTCGAGGGTCTTGGACCATGTATTACAAGAGAGGCATTTTTTTCGGCAACAGGATGTATTGGGGAAATTAAATGCTGTCGCTTTACAGGTCGAATCTCAGTTGTCCAATCAGAGAGACTTAGAGCAACTCGAGGGGCATGAATTATTAAATACAAAGCTTGCAATACTAATTGAGCATGTCCAAAAGATGGTGAATCCTAACAATCTAATGTACAGATCTCTTTACCATAGCTACGAGCTGCTAAAACTGATTTCGGAAATGAATGCGGATGTGCTGGAGCAAGAACGTACATTTGAACTACCGGTGACTGATGAGAGAAAAACACTGGAGAGGCTAATTAATCATTACCATTTATCAGTTCGATTTGACAGCTACTTGCAATTTAAATGGCCAGGACTCAGTTCAGGAGAATTGGCACTACTCAATCTGTATACTCGATTTTATCAAATTCGAAATTCTGTGAACAGATGGGGAGGAAGTCAAAGTGTTATGGTCCTGATTGATGAGGGAGAGGCGATGTTTCATCCTCAATGGCAAAAGCAGCTTGTTTTAAATCTGGTCACGTTTTTGTCCGATATATTTCAGGGCAAGCAGATCCAAATAGTGCTGACGTCAAATTCGCCGTTTATTGCGTCGGACTTACCGAAAACGAACGTCATTTTTCTGAAAAATGTGGATGGAAAAACCGTCAGCATTAATGAGCTGGATGACCAGCATCAAACATTTGCAGCGAATATCCATACGCTTCTCGCACATTCTTTTTTCCTGCAAGATGGCCTTATCGGTATGTTTGCACGTAAAAAAATCAATGAAGTTATCGACCTACTGGTGAACCAGGGAAGGGAAGAGGTCATGGCGAGAAAGCGTGAGATAGAAGCGATAATTTCCATCATTGGTGAGCCGCTGATTAAAACGAAGCTAATCCAGCTGCTGCAGGAAAAGATAGCGTTACACGGCCTATCTCTGGAAGAGCGAGTGGCTGCGCTCGAAGAGAGGCTATTGAAGAAGGACGGTGGAGGCAGAAGCTAATGATTAGAATTCAACATCCTCGGCTTGATGAATGGGCCATGTCCCTGTATCATGATTTTTTCGTTAAAGATGGCTACGAAGCTAAACTTCAAGCTTGCGCTAACGATCCCATCTGGACCCCAGATCAAGCGGATTTTCTGCGCTATCTACTTGCACGGGGGGAAGCAGTCGTTGCTGGAAGGCCGTATCGGCTTGCCTCAATAGTTGATCATATCAAAAGGACGTATAAAGGGAAGCGCAAAATTTTCAATGTCGTGGTAGACCGTAAAACCAAGAAATGCAGGCTGAAAACGGCACTGCAAGACATTTATAACTACGGAACTTTTTCATCAAACGACCGTTTGAAGTGGGGCGCCTATTATTTAACCGAAAGGCTCCAGGTGACTGTTTGTCCCTATTGTAACAGACAGTTTACGACGACATACCATTCCAAGGAGGGGCGCACACGACCTCAACTAGACCATTTTTATGATAAGGCGACTCATCCATATTTGGCCGTTTCGTTCTTTAACTTGATTCCGTCCTGTTATGTGTGCAACGCGAATTTAAAGGGAAAAAAACTCTTTACCCTTCAAACGCACATGCACCCTTATGAAGAAGGGTTTGGTGAGCGCCGCAAATTTGGAATCGAATTCAAAGCAAAAACGAATGAGGCTATTGATTATGTCGGTATTTTTGAAGGCAAATGGGACGGTTTTAAAATTGCGTTTCGTGATGACCCCACTTTGGACAAGCAGCACCCTTATTGGATACGGGCGAACAATAACTGCAATGTGTTTAAAATTAAAGAATTTTATAATGAACATAAAGATTATGCTTCGGATCTCATTTTGAAAGCTAGAGTCTATAATGACGAGCATATCAGACAATTAATGTCTAGCTTTCCTGAACTGTTTCCAACTGAAGCTGATGTCGTTAGGCTGATTTCCGGAGCACCGATGAAAGAGGAGGAGTACCCTAGGCGGACATTATCCAAGTTGACTATGGATTTGATCGATGATTTGAAGCTCCGCTTCGTTTAGCTTGTCATCCTACAAGACAAGAATCAATTTCGATTTGAGAAATTAAATTACTCTTAGTACTTACAATTGTATGGCTTGGATTTTATCGGATGTAACCATCATAAATAAAGGCTGTCGGAATACGGCAGTCTCTGCTTAACTAACCGACAGGATAGTTTAACCAGTACCCTATACTTAACTCAAGTTTGGGTTGAAAGTGGCAAACAAAATCGTGTGTCGATTTATGTTGTTATCCTTTACCCTATTCCGTCAATGAAAGTTGCAATGAAGAAAAGTCCAAGCTATTTATCATGCGTGGACATAAGAGCAGCATGATTAATTTGTCGGTTTGGATAAGGCCTCAAAATAATCTACAACGACCTCCCGGAATTCTAGAGCAGCTCCCGAAATGTAGCGACTCCTGTGCCGTAAAAAAACTATTTCACATATTAATTCGTGATTCTCTACTTGGAGATATTTCATTTGTTCCCGCGAATCCCTTGCCGTGCTTGGTATGAAGGCTATGCCAATTTCTGCTTCTACAAGAGTGATTAGTCTTGCAGCTTCATCGCCCTCATACACATATTTAGGGGAAAATCCAACCGATTTGCAGATTAAGTCCACTAAAGCGCGAGTATTGTAGACGATTACATGCAAGAGCCCAGAGCCTTGTTTCTGGGCTCTTAGCGTCAACCGATCATTTGCTCTAATAACTCCGAGGCTAGCGTTCTAGAACCACTCAAACCCTTTACATACTTCAATGGCCCCTCACTCGACCATTCGATCCCCTTAAGTTTCTTAATATGACGTGCAGCTGCAGTAAGATCGACTTGTTTACGGGTTTCCTGTATGCAGGTAGCAAGAACTTGGGAACCTGCGATTGATAGAGCATCTAAGCATACAATATGTGTTAAGCGTTGGCCTTTATAGTCCATCCATTCTGAAGGGAACAATTCCTTCATTGTAGAGAAATAAAATGTGGCAAGAGAAAGCTTTTCCTCTTTTGTGAAGACACTTAGTTTTTGATTTTTAAACAACAAGCTTAATGTTCGGTATAAGTTTTGAAGTGTAATATGCCTGCTTTTGTTACGTTTGCCGAGGATACTTCCATTATTATGGAAGGGGCTACCGCTCTGGATTAAGAGCTGTGTTGCAACCCAACTAAGTTCATCAGAATCTCTACGTAAATATTTACTTAATGAGGAGCCTATGCCTTTAGCTTTTGTATTAATCGTATCAAAAAGCCTAATCTCCTCATCTTCATCGAGATAATGAAAGGAAAGGAACGGGATGTTTAAATCCGAATTTGTTTCTTGAATGTACCGCTTTATACCACCTAAACGATGTTGCCCATCCATTAAAGAGGCCTTACCTTTACAGATTAGACGACCATATGCCGGTCGAGCACGATCGTAACAAACAAACTCCCATTTCGATGCAGCGTTGAGTAGGATAGGTGTGAAAAGTGCATCTTCTCCTTTTGAAAGATAAATCGCAAAATCGTGGCTTCTTTTTTGATCGACAGGCCTTTGATATCCTTTACCCGACGGATCATCATATGGCTTTACATAATACAACCCCATTATGGTTGATGCAGATATATTACCCTGATAGGCAATTTTACCTCTGATTTTACTGACTAGAACATTCTCTATAACTACTTGATTTGGAAGTGTTGTGTCCATATTTCATTCTCCTGTAATGACTATAGTATCTTGGTAACAACAATAATAGTTTTTATAAGATCTAAAATCAATTGGTTTTATATGTTATGACTATATTTAATTGCCTGCATGACTTGCCTACTCTTTAAGAGAGGTGGTTTTATGGCAGGGTTAATTAATCAAATCGGGAAACAAATACGTATTCTTCGAAAAAATCGTGGACTTACACAAGAGCAGTTGGGAGAGAAAGTAAAATTACCTCAGTCATATATCGGTGGTGTAGAGCGAGGGGAGAAGAACATCTCAATCGAAACCCTTGAGCGGTTCATTCTTGCTTTAAAAGTTAACCCTTCTGAGTTATTTGGAACGGAACTACCTTCTGATAAGGAAAAGATTCTGGACTTACTCAAAGTGTTACTTCAAAATCGTAGTTTAAAAGAAATAGAGATCATTTACAACCTATCCAAAGACGTGCTAAGCGCTTTTGATGCCAAAAATGCTGATTAGACTGCTTCAAAAAAGTGGTCTTAAACCGACCACTTTCCGCAGCCGTTGGTCTAGTTGTCGCTATTTCTGAACATATCGGAGACATATTTTGAAATTCGCATACTTATTTCTGCTCGTGCTACATCACGCACTATAGCGAAGGTATCCTCATAACCTCGACACACAAACCGATAGTACAGCGCGCTATCTATGCGTTCTTCTTGAAATACTTTAATATTTTTTGCCTTCAGTTTTTTCCTGACCTCACTTAGATCCAGATGGATTCGTGCCATCAATACTTGGGAAGCTTTGAGGTAAAGATTTTTCAATGAATAGGACGAGAGGCCGATTTCTGTACTGTTTTTATCGACTATCGTTAAGATCATCGGCAGAAGAACCGAATCCCTTATTAATTCAAGTTCTTCTTTGCTGGGCAACTCTGGTTTGACCGGCTCTTGTTGCTGATTCTTTCTGCTTAAATATTGTTCCCGGTGTTCTGGAAGCATCATTCGACTGGATTCCCATCGTCCATTATTCTGAAGTTTTTTACTCATCTATAGTGCCCTCCTATTTTCGCACTACGCTCTTGAGCTTGTGCTGCTCCCAATAAAGATGATGCGCGCAAAATCGCTGTGCTTCCGTAGCGATTCTTTATTTGATCTGTGGTGCCTTCTAGCCTTCTGTACCTTTCTCTATTACCGAAGAAGGAAAGTTGGTACTCATCATCACGGCTCAAATTTGATATCACTACTCCAAGTTTTCGAATCGGTTGTCCATCCCAATGGATATAAAACAACTTCCGAGCTACTTCAAACACCTCATTGGTGATATTGGTTGGATCGTCAATCGTGATTTGTCTAAAAAATCCCGTAGGTCTGTCAAAGTCAGCACCTTGAGCTCCTACGGATACCACTTTTCCCATGTAGCCTTTGGCACGACAACGGCGACAAACTTCTTCGCTTAACTCAAGCAGTATGACGTCGATATCCTCCTTATGGGAATAGTCACGCGGCAAAGTCATTTGATGTCCAACAGCTTGTTGATGATCATGTGTGCCTGGTGTAACTGCGCTTGGGTCTATGCCGTTCGCAGTTTGCCAATACAATTCAGCTTGTATATCACTATTTTTACCCATAACAAGTTTCATTCTACGTTTGAAATCACCAAGCGGAAGTTTGGCTATATCGCCAATTGTCGCAATGCCTATTCGGTTAAAGTGAGCCGTCATCCGTGAACCGACACCGAACATTTTGTTGATGGGCTGAGGCCATAACAGACTATCTATATCGCTTTTAGGAAGCGTGAAAATACCCGTTTCACTTTTTTTAGCCCATATGTCAGTTGCCATTTTCGCCAACATCTTCGTGGAACTTATACCCACCCTGATCCAAACACCGGTAGACATCATTACCTTGACTTGTATTCGTTTTGCAATTTCTTCTGGAGATCCAAAATAAGAAAGCGATCCGGTCACATCCAAAAATTGCTCGTCAATTGAAAACGGCTCAACTAAGTCTGTAAAGGATTCAAAGATCTCAGTAATCATTAGTGATACATCGATATAAGTCTGCATGCGAGGACGTATAACGACCGCATCAGGACATTTAGCGAGAGCCTGACCCAATGTTTCTGCCGTAGTTATTCCAAACTTTTTGGCCACAGGACATGCTGCTAAGACGATGCCCGATCTTCTGGCTGGATCTCCAGCCACAATAACGGGACTATTGCGATATTCTGGACGTGCTGCCTTTTCAACAGATGCATAAAATGATTGGCAATCTGCCAACATTATTACGGGCACCACAATGACACCCCCAAGTTAATGCGAAAGTACGTTCTTGTTATATGCCGAATGTACGTTCGTGATACAAGGGGTAAATCATCCAGTTCAGGTATTTTTTCCACCCCAATATTTTACTTCAAGCTTTCTATACAACAATGGTCCCAGAACTCCTGAATAGAGTTCTGGGACCATTGTATGCAAAACCTTAGGCAAAAGAGGGGATTAACCCTATAAACGAGAATGTAGGCGCGGCTAAACACCAAGTGAGGGGTGTCAATGGTTGCGTGAATGCGTCGATTTTGAGAGCTATTGTAACCATCTCAACAACGTCGGTTTAATCCGATCTCAGCAGGTGGAAAGACCAACATGAGCACACCAGCGTACTTAAAGTGCATATTAAGTTTTTGGACCAAACATGCCAAACTGGTTTATCAAATCAGCGGTAATTTTCTTTTCATTGTTCTTATCATTTTTCTTAAATTCAAATACATTCTTTAAGTTTGAATCTGGATACGATGAAGTTAACGCAATATCTCGATATGCTTGACTAAAATGGTCCACCTGCTCCTGCAACGATCGGATAGTTTCCTTGTCCTGTTTCGATTGCTCATTGATTTTTTTTAACTCCATTTTTAGACGTTTAATCTCTTGTTCCAGTTGTGAAACACTTCTAGCTTGAACAAATAATTTTTGCAAAATACTGCTTACTTGATGAAGTTCTTCAATGAGTTTTTGTTTGTTTGCATAATTGTTTTGAACCAATTCAGCCATATTGGGTAAAGGAAGTAGGTTGCTCTGCAAGGCTTCAGTTATTGGCAAAGGGCTATTTAGTGCTTCAATTCTATCTTTCATATTACGAGCCCATGTATTTCTTCCCACACCCGTTTCTCTTTCGAGTTCAATAAAAGTAATCGTTCTAGAAGGGTGCTCCTCAATAAACTTTAACAACAAATTCTCAAGATGCGCTAGGGGATGTTGCTTTGGTCTTCCAACTTTATTTTTCGTCATAATTTTTCCTTTCTATGATAAAGTTAAGCTTAGCATCGACCATTGCTTTTTGTTCCCTTAGCTTATGAGAATTTCGAGCTAAATAACTGAGCTCTGATTGTGCAAGGGGATCATATTCGAATGTCGAACAATTATAAGTCATATTGCAAGAAAGGCTCTTCATAAGCTGCAATTGTTCTTTAATTCGGCCATGAATACGATCCGTTTCATCATTAAGCCAACAAATGACAGAATCATTGAATTGACTCTCTGGAATAAATAAGTGGGGACAGTACCTGCAATCCCCGACGGGACATATTTGAGGATCAAATGTACAATAACCAAACTCCAACGAGGGGAGATTTTCCAATTCCTCTTTTGTATATCGACTAAACATCCCTTTAGCACGTATCATTTTTTCTCTTTCACCTAAAGAGCTAAACGTGTCGTTTTCCAAGTTGAACTTGTTTTGGTCAGCTAGGTATTGAATGGATGACTGGCTTAATTGCTCGAGGTGACTAAAATAATGCATTTGAGAATGAAGCGACTTATGACCACCAACATGGGCAATCGTCATCATATTGAAGCCCTGCAACATCATGTTACAAAATGCAAAATGGCGAGTATCCATTGGATTAATTCTTTCCATATTCGAGAATCCGAATTTTTTTTCTGCGATTTCATCATAAAAATGCTTAAGTAATAATCTCAATTGAGTAGGAGTAAACGTTTCTTTAATTCTTTTATGAGATATTGCACGAGGTGTTACCCAAGAAGACTCACAGTAGGCATCATATGATAACAAGTAAGGAGTAGGCTTATATCCCTTAATGGTTTCTTTGTAATTTAAAATAAGCTCATAAATTTCCTGATTAACTTCAAGGGTATCTGAAACATCAATCTCAGTGCTCTTATGGGCACGTAATTTTTTTCTGGGAACTTTCAATAGAAAATTTCCAGATTGACTTACTGAAGCGCAATGGTTTTCGAGTGAGCAGAATTCAATTACTCGCATTGGAATGACTAACGTTATTTTCCACCACAATACAATAGGATAAAATATCAGTTTTTCGTAGGAGTTCCATGTCTTTTGAAAGTTATTAATAATGGAATCAAAAACTAAAGTATCTTTAAAGTTCGGAAGGTTTCGTACTGCGCTAGTAATGATAGGGAACTGATCCAAGATATCAAAAAGTTCTTTTTTATTATTGAGGTTAGAAAATCGAAGAAATTGCGTAATTACCAGTGCTACTCTTCGCAAGGCAGGTTTTGTTTTAGAAAGAAGCCAGCTCTCGAATTTATCAATTATTTCATTAGAATTAACCTCAAACCCTTGGCAATGCAGAATACATTCTTTTAGAGACTTGATTCGAAATTGAGTATACTTATCATCATGTCCTTCCAAGAGTCCAAGTAAAGTAAAGCATTTCAGCAGGGATTTCATAGATTGAAACATATCTAAATCGAAAAAAATGGAAGTGGTAGAAGCTGATGTTTCGGAGAACAGTACCCACATATCGTCCTCGAAGTCATCATTTCGTATCTTTTGTACTGTCTTCATTTTTAAAAATATTTCTTTATAAGAACCAATTTCCGTTATATTAAAAATAACCTTATCAATTGATTGTGCAAAATGGAAGTCACCGATATTCACGATATGCTCATACCTGTTATACCCCTGTAAACTACTCACCATTACCCCCCTCTAATTTCTTTATTTGGAGTGAGTGTTGATGCCGATACGCTTCAGAAACACTCGTCAATAAAGCATCATAATCAATAAATGTCTTAGTGTACTCCATTCCGTATTTATCCGTAGCTTCTTGAAGCAGCATTAACAATCTTTGAATCCAGGCTTTTTCTCTACTTGCGATGACGGGATTATCAGTACCATTTAGAATCGTAATTCTTTTTTGAAGTTCGATTCCGACACTAAGTAATAAATAATTTTTAGGAATCATATTCGAACAGCCAATACAGGATGTTGCAGTAGGATTAGTGCAGTTTGGATAAATAACACATTGCGCATGCTCAGTATGTCCAGGCAGCTTATCCATGTAGACTTGCTTCACTAATGCTTGGGCTTCGTCAGGGGACATAAGGGATACTCTAATAGCCAGAGACTCTCTTTCCTGTAGTTGTATTCTTAAAAATTCACCAAACTGTTCAAGCTCGTATGGTGTGGGGAAAACGTCCTTATATTCAAGGATCTTTAACGTGCGCTCATATAGAGTATCTTTACTTTCCATTTTCGAAAGTGCAAAAGACCTTTCAATTAATAAATTATAGAGGTAACCAAAGTGACCACGATTACATAAGTTCACAGTTGCATTTCCAAGAGGGCCATCTCTATCCGTAGATTGAATATAGATAGCAGTTGAATCTTGTTCTTTGTGACGCCGTGTTTGCTGGACTAAATCTAATGCTACGCCCATTGATTCTGAACTCTCTGTCGCTTTATGAAAAAGATGGGTCATGAAGGAACGATTCATTTTCAAACTACTGAACTTAAATGGGGGAGGAAAAAATTCTTGTAGCTTGTGCCTGATAAGAGTGTAGTTATTCATACCTGTCGTCATAAGAGATTGTTCTTTTTCATTTCTACGGTGAAGCTCGCAAATTACAATCATAGTAGAGAGAGGAACCAGCATATCCTGGTTTACTAAAAATCGGTTTAGTACCCCTGTTTTTGAAACCTTTAAACGAGTATGGGCAAATGTATTGACTATACGTTGAGACTGTTCAACGGATAACCGGTTTCCCTCGTAGAACCATTGAAAATCGCTAACATTCATGAATGAAATATCAGGGGTAGGTAATCTCAAGAAATCCGATGACCTCCAAGCATTCGTCAGATGTAATGAGCTGTAAAGCCAAGTGACAGCGTATTGCCTATGATTAAGTGCTTCTAACAAATGAAACTCAATATTCTTTAAATACTTCTCTATTGCAATGAATTCATCTAAAGAATATATATCTTTATTTCCATTGGCCATATGCTTTCTAGCAACGTGGTACTTCTCACGATATTCTGTATGAACTTTCTCTTGTAAATACAACAGGAAAGCAATTAAATTTTTCTGCTGGTTAGCGTTTGTAGTGATTTTGAGTAGCCATTTAATTTCATTATCACTTAACAGAAAAAGTTCCTTATCAAGTGACATCAAAGTTTTAAATAAAAATGTGAACTCTCTAGCGAACATCCTCTGAACTTGTAGGTCTGCACGTGAGGTGTTTTGTCTCAAAGCTACAAAATCTAGAAATAATGCTTTTGTTTCAGAAAGGTGCGGGGGAGTTACGATCAAAGAAATTCCATTAGTAAATATTGACTGAGGATCTGTAGTCTTTTCCGTTCTATATTTATCATATGTAGCATAAAACTCCTCAAAATCTGCTATTAATACGACCATTTCCAATTGTTGAGAAAGAAGAAGTACCCATTTTATTTGATCAGCTAAATGTTTGGATAGAAGTGTATGGACATAACGGCTTGAGACATTGTATTTATTCATAATCTGTTTAACTGTGTAGTATTTACTTGGTATGTCCTCTAGGAATTTTTTGAAAATGTATACATCCTTTTTTAATAAAAAGTACGTGCTTTTCACATTGTTTTTAATAGCACTAATTTCAACTTTAGAGCTTCTGATCATCGTTCGTAAAGAATGGGCTGAATAACCAAGGATTTCAGCAGCTTCCCCTATGGAATAGTATTCATTTGAGTCTTCGATTTTTAGGAATTTTTCTTTGTACTGTTCCACAGATTCTCTCGGTACATAATAGTGGCTTTTGTATTTAATACCGCCTACTAAATGGTTCTTGTGAATCGCGTCAAGAACAGTACATCTATGAATTTGTAACTCCTGAACGATCTCACTGGTCTTCATGAAGTTGGAGATATTCAAGGTCAGTTCCTGTATCAGTTCTGAGTCATCTTTATGGACATAGTTTACTCCGCCTACTTTCCTTCCTCTTATTTGACCTTTACGCAGTTTTCTACCTACCCACCACACAACATCTTGAAGCGGTAATCCAAAATTGGTCGCTATTTCTTTACAAGTTAAATGGGTATGAATAAAGGCTTCATATGCTTCTATAATATTTTCGGAAATTAATATTCTTCGGTTTATTCTTTCAATTTTAATTCCAGATACCTCTTCAAGTGGGTTAAATGTATTGTTAAACCACCATGCAATTTTATCTTTTTCAATGTTTAGACGCTCAGCCGTCTCGGCAATTGTATAATATTTCAAAGCTTGAACCTCCAGCCTTTCCTAATGCTCATATAACTCATTTATAAGCATCTCAATACTTTTCTTCATTTCCTCACTATCAGACATATAAGTTAACGAAGAAGTGATACTTTGATCTCCACGAGGTAACGCAATATCATACGGATTTCTAGCCTTTTTTGCTAGGAGATTTGTAAACGTGCCCCTGCCGATATGAAAGGACCATTTGGTTGACTTTAAATTTAATGCAATAATCATATCGTCAGGATGATGAGAGGAGGCTAATTCGCTGAGAAATTTCTCTTTTACGTTATTAAATGCATCACGCAGGCTTTTTCCTGTGAGAGCCTGACCATTGCGATTAAGAAAAAGGGGGGAATTCAAATTCATCGCTTTACCAAATTTATTTTCCATATCCGTTAGGTGATTTTTATACAAGGTGGGGAGAATTCCTTTTATAGAATAAACAAACTGCTTCCTATTGCGTTTTACCCTGGAAGTCCCCGAAATGTCTTTAATATCCCTTCTTAAATCACGAGTAGTAAGGAAGATTAACACCCCCCCAGATCCATACTGATCACCATAGGGTGTAAGATCGCTAATCAGGATATTCACTATTTCACCGGCACGCAGACCACCGAATATTGACAAGTAAATGGCAAAGGCTATAGAGGAGGATACTGAAATGGCGGTTCTGAGAAACATTAGGATAAGTCTTGGAGGCAAAGTGTGTTCTATGGCTACTCTACCTTTATCAATATCATAGGCATATTCTCTCGAATACATAGGATGAAAGGTTACTTTGGTTTCGTTGAAACCATCTAAACAGCCCTTCTCAATTAAGAAGGTATAAAAGTACTGCAAAGTACCTTCAACATTCTTAACACTTTTGTTTGCGTTTCCTTTGATTAAAAGATAGTTTAAAAAGTCTGTTCCATGAAGTTTTGTTAGTTCTGATAATGAGTTTAATTTGTAAACGTTTCGCTGTTGGATCAGGATGTAGTTTAAAAATTGTGCTAGATGAATTCCTTGCAACCGTTGGGTATTATACTCCTTATATTTCCATTTCCAATGTATGAACGCAGTAAGTGGATGAACAACGGATTTATTATTCTGCTTATTCTTAAGCATTAGAACAGCATGTTTTCTTATTAAGCGATTAGATTTCACTCTATATTCCACGAAAGCTACGTCTATACAGAACACAAAATCCTCACATCTATTCTGTTCACCAAAACTGTCAAAATGAGACTTTATCACCAGTAGAACCATCTCCTAAAAAACTCCATATTTCGACTATATATTCCTTCAATTTTGTGCGCAAGAGAAGAGTGAAATAAAAATTAGGTGCATGAACACTATGTTATGTCGATTGGAAGATCACTTTGGCCTGAAAAAGCCGGCGGAAAAGCGAGGATAATGTACATGAAATTATGTACAACTTTTGTTTGTCTAGGCCTGCGACAATTTCGCCAAGAAACGGGAAGAAGGCGTTTTTTGGCTCAAGCGGGAAACGTTAGCGGATACGCTCTGGAAGCTTCCGATTGAAAAGCTGTTCGGGGTAGGCTCACGCATGAAGCGTCATTTTCATCGGATGGGCGTCTATCAGATCGGGCAGCTTGCAGATATGAGGCCAGCCATCCTCACCCGACATTGGGGAGTGAACGGGGAGGTGCTGTGGCGCACGGCTCACGGAATCGACGATTCACCTGTGGCTTTGGATTCCTATGATTCACAAAAAGGGATCGGTCATCACATGACGTTGCCACGGGATTATCATACAGCAGTAGAAATCAAGGTTATATTGCTTGAGCTGTGCGAAGAAGTGTGCCGTCGGGCGCGGAAAAAGGAGCTGATGGGCTCCGTTCTGTCTGTGGGCTGTCGTGGAGCCGATTTGGCTGCTGGAACGGGCTTTGGGCGGCAGATGAAGCTCACGGACCAGACGAACGATGCCATGACTCTGTACGAAGCGGCCTGCTTTCTGTTTGACCGTCACTGGCAGGAAACGCCCGTCCGCAGTATCGGGGTCAATCTGGGGCAGCTTGTCCCTGATAACGTGGTGCAACTCAATCTGTTCACGGACAATCACAAGCGGCGTTCGTTGGCACAAGCCATGGATGATATCCGGAGCCGATACGGTCAGGACGCCATCCTGCGCGCCACCTCTGCCTTGGAAGCGGGACAGGCGAAAGAGCGCGCACGTAAGATCGGAGGACACTCCAAGTGACGGAGCCGATGGTGTCAGACGAGCAGGAATTGATACGCCAGTATATTTTATTTGGCATTTTGTTTCGGGCAGTCATGGCCGATCTGGGGCAGATGCGGATTGTGCCGTTGAAGTTTTCTTATCAGATGATGTTCGATGAGCTCTCGCGGTGGGCGGAGAGGCAGCATCACCAGCTGCGTGGCATCTTGCGGCAGCGAGGTTACACAGTCGTCAGCTCACGACGTCAGGGACATATGTATGTCGTCAACTATCGACAACGCGGGTATGTGCGAGAAGCGATCTATACGATTGAGGTATTGCGGGCAGAGTGTCAGGAGCTCGTCCATTTGTGGACCCGATATGAACAGCGAGGAGAGAACAAGCGATGAGGGAAAAACGCGTGTCCAAAAAGGAAAATGCATTAGTGGCCAGTCGATTTGTGCTGCCGGAGCATCGGGAAATGTATTTGCGCATCAAGGAAGAAGAGCGCCGCTATGTACCACCCGAGCTGGATCAGGAGCAGCTCAGCGCCTTGAGCGAGCTGGTATGGCAGGCGTTCCAGACAGAGAGAATCCTGACGCTGACCTATTATGACGGGCGAGAGCCGCGACGCCTGTCTGCCCATATTATCCATATTGATCAGGCGGCGAGACGCCTCAAGCTTCGGGCTGGCTCCGAGATTCACTGGGTTCCTTTTGCTCGACTGCTGCATGTGGAGCTGGCAGCGAGCTTCTAAAACGAGGAAATACAGGTACATGATGGGCAGGACACGAAAAATAGTCAGGAAATCTGCAAAAATAGGCCTCTTTTTCAAAAGCAAACGGCAAAAAACAGCGTGCCGCGTTGAAACGGTGTGTGCGAGGAAGATGTGAGATTCCTGAAACGAAAAGCGGTCAAAAACAACCGTTTTTCGTGTTTTTTTGGCTTACACGGATTTTGCCAGAAGGGAGGTTTCCCTGTATTGTTAGATTATCTTTTGAAGCATATATTTGACGGATAGAACAAAGGAGATTTTACATGCTAGCACAAGAAATGGGTGTCATATTCACCAAGCACGCCGATCAAATTACTTCCAAGCGTTGGGGAGAATTCATGCAACAATTGGAGGAAAAAGGCCTGTACGTGCTCATTGAGACAGACACGATCGGAAGAGTGATGAGTCCATTGGGCGGATTGATGCCCATGCCGTGTAAAAGTGAGACGCTCCATATTGTGACAGCTGATGAGCTGGAGCAGCGCGGCTTGCCGCTCGGTCACCACATCGTAACGAAAGCGAAAGAAAAAGTAGTCCAACCATAATCGAAAAAACCAACGCAACCTTTCCTGTGGGAGCTAGCCTCCTAGTGGGAAAGGTTTTTTGTGTGAAAAACGTCCCCTCTCATCAAATAAGATAATCCTCCGGCTAGGGGCAAGATCTATCCGGCAATCGGCGGTAGAGGGCAGAAGGTCACATTATGATAAGAGGTAGGACAAAAGAAGCAAGCAGGAGAGAGGAGAACAGGAATGACGACAATGGAGAGCAAAGAGGGGATGCAGCCCAAAAAAGGCGTGCGTCGCTTGCTGGAGATTGCGGATGAGAAGCGCGGATTGCTCGTCGTCTCGGCAATATTGTCTTCCTTGAGCGCAATATGCATGTTGGTGCCTTATGCATCTGTCTACTTCATTTTACGCGAACTGTTAACGCATGCAGCGTCTCCCGCTATGGCGGACGGGGCGTACATGATTCGGTGGGGAGTTATTGCACTTTTTGGACTCGTGGGAAGTCTGCTCATGATGTATGCGGGCGGGATGGTGTCTCATATCGCTGCGTTTCACATTTTATACGGAATGCGGGTCAAATTGGCTTCGCATATCGGCCGTTTGCCGCTTGGCTGGCTCAACGGAACGTCTACCGGTGCAGTTAAAAAAACATTGGAGCAAAATGTGGAAAAGGTCGAGACGTTTGTCGCGCATCAGCTTCCGGATTTGGTGCATGTAGTCGTGACGACGGTGCTCATGATCGGCGTGATGTTTTACTTGAACGTCTGGCTGGCGCTGGCCTGCGTCGTGCCGATTATACTGGGACTGATTGTGCAGATCATTACGTTTTCCGGGACGAGAACAAAAGAAAATATCAAGAGGTACTACGATTCGTTAGAACGGATGAACGGATCTGCCGTCCAGTATGTACGCGGAATGCCAGCGATCAAGGTATTCGGTCAGACGGTTCATTCCTTCCGGCGCTTTTATGCGGATATGACCACCTATCGGGACTATTGCGTCAAGCATACGGATGATTTTCAAAACGGATTTTTGGTGTTCAAGGTGATCCTGAGTTCATTTGCGGCCTTCATACTCCCGGTAGGGGTGTTTATGCTGAGTCAAGACCCGCAAAATGTTGCGTTTGCGTCTGTTCTGCTCTTTTTTCTCGTAATGGCGCCAGGTGTATCTGCCCCAATGTTTAAGCTCTTGTTTTTGACCTCTACCCTGCGTGACATTGGTGAGGGGGTGGAGCGCATGGATCGGATTTTGGCCGAGCAACCCGTTGCCGAACCGATTAGCTCCCGGCGTCCACAGAGCTTTGATGTCGCATTTGAAAACGTCTCTTTTTCTTATGCAGCAGAGGGTAAAACAGGAGGCGAGGCACTTTCTCGCATATCCTTCTTGGCGAAGCACGGGCAGGTGACAGCTCTGGTCGGGCCGTCTGGTGCAGGGAAATCTACGGTAGCGAATCTCATTCCAAGATTTTGGGATGTTTCGGAGGGAGCGATTCGCATTGGCCAGGTAGATGTTCGGGAGCTGTCGAGCACCGATTTGATGAACACCGTAGCTTTCGTCTTTCAGGATACGTTTTTGTTTTACGACACGGTTTACAACAACATTGCCATTGGATTGCCAGAAGCAACGCCAGAGGCAGTCTATGCAGCGGCGAAGGCAGCCCAATGTCATGATTTTATTCAAAAGCTCCCGAAAGGCTACGACACCCTGATTGGGGAAGGGGGAGTCTACTTGTCCGGGGGAGAAGAGCAGCGTGTGGCGGTCGCACGGGCGATTCTGAAAAACGCACCGATTCTTGTCCTCGACGAGGCGACTGCCTTTGCTGATCCTGAAAATGAGTATGAGATGCAACTGGCTCTGGCAGAGCTGATGAAGGGCAAAACCGTCATTGTCATCGCGCATCGCCTGTCAACGATTCGGGATGCCGATCAAATTTTGGTGCTGGAAAAAGGAAAGCTGATCGAACAAGGCAGGCATCAATCATTGATAGAGGCGAATGGGCTCTATGCCCGGATGTGGAAGGCTTACACCGATGCGCAGGATTGGCAAATGGGCGAAGGAAAGGGGAATGTGGACGCAGATGAGTATGCTGAACAATATCACAGCAGGTAAACCGAGGGCGCTGATCAAACCCGTTATTTACACGACACTTGCCAACCTTGCGCAAATATTGCCGTTTGCCTTGCTCGCGGAGGCAGCCCGATTGATTTTTGAGCCGTTTGCCCAGCCGGGTGCCTCATTGAACATCGAGCGACTCTGGTGGGTATGCGGATGGATGGTAGTCTCCTTGCTCCTTTTGTTTCTATGCGAAATTCCAGCGTATCGCACACAATTTCGCGGTGCCTACAGCACGGCGGCAGAGGGGCGAACCAAGCTCGCAGAGCATCTTCGCAAGCTGTCACTCGGTTACTTGAACAAAAGAGACCCAGGGGATTTGGCCAATATGATGATGGGAGACTTTACGATGGTGGAGCACGGGATTTCCCATCTCGTACCGCAAATGCTGGGGGCGATCATCATGCCTGTCATGGCGATCGTAGGTCTTTCTTTCGCGGATTGGCGCATGGCACTGGCCTTGTTTGCTGCATTTCCCATAGCGATTCTCTTAGTGCTGATGACATCAGGACTTCAACGCAGGCTCGGAGCAACGCATATGCGGGCCAAAATTGACGCCGCCAATCGCTTGCAGGAATATTTGAACGGCATACGCGTCATCAAGGCGTACAATTTGACCGGCGAACGCTTTGTACGGCTGGAGCAATCCTTTCGCGAGTTCATGCGGCAGAGCATACGAATCGAAGGCTTGCTGGGACCAATTGTGCTCGCCGCCATTGCTTTTATCCGAGCTGGCCTCACACTCATGGTCATGGTCGGCGTGTATTTGCTCGTAGCAGGTGGCATAGACCTGATCACGTTTGTCATGTTCCTGCTGGTTGGTACACGTCTCTTTGATCCATTGACAGCTGCACTCGTCAACTATGCAGAATTCCGTTACCACGAGCAAGCAGGGGAGCGGATTGTCCAGTTACTGGCGGAGCCGATCATGACAGGCCAGCACCAACCGCCTGCGGAAAACGATGTAAAGCTCGAAGGAGTCTCTTTTGGCTATATCGAAAAGAACGTCCTGAACAACGTGAGCATGCACATGCCAGTCGGTTCATTTACAGCATTGGTCGGGCCGTCCGGCAGTGGAAAAAGCACCGTGATGCGGCTGATTGCCAGATTTTATGACCCTTCGCAAGGCACTGTTCAGCTAGGCAATCAACCGCTTGTCGACATAGAACCGGAGGCACTCCTCTCCCGCGTGTCGATGGTGTTCCAGGACGTGTATTTATTCCAGGACACGATTGCAAACAACATTCGCTTCGGAAAAAGGGATGCGACACAAGCTGAGGTCGAGGAGGCGGCCAAACAAGCGAGCTGCCATGATTTCATCATGAAGCTGCCCGATGGCTACGATACGCTCGTAGGAGAAGGGGGAAGCACGCTGTCAGGCGGGGAAAAACAGCGCATATCCATTGCCCGAGCGATCTTGAAAAATGCGCCGATCATTCTCTTGGATGAAGCAACAGCCTCACTCGACCCCGAAAATGAGGCGCAAATTCAGAAAGCGATCGATACGCTTATCGAGGGAAGAACGGTTATTGCCATTGCTCATCGCCTGAAAACCATCCGAAATGCTGACAACATCTACGTGCTGGAAAATGGCACTGTCGTCGAACAGGGACAGCATGATGAGCTTGTGATGAAAAACGGCTTGTATGCACGGCTGTGGAAGCTGCAGCAAACGACAGGTGGCTGGAGACTGTCTTCATAAATCAGTGACAAAACCCGCTAGGCAAGTTAGCCGAAGCGGGTTTTGTCATGGGCGCATTCTTCGTTCAGTTGTCAGCTTTTTTAGTCACAGGGACGTGACGGAATAGCTTGGTCATGCACACCCATGCGATGAGTGGGCCGATTCCGATGCACAGAATCAACCAGTTCAGCGTAAGAGGAGAGACGCTCAAGGAGGTTACCAGCAGAAAGATCAGAATCCCCACCAGCCGACCAACGTCCAGAGCGAACTCTCGCAGCACGACATACTCGACCCGATTGCGTGCGCTCTCTTCGTTAGTGCCAATCAGATCAAAAATCGTGGAGAGCATGGGCACAGAGAACAGCGGATAAGCGATAGACACGGCGATCCCGAAAATAAGCAGTGTCGTAAAGCTCACCTGCCAAAAAAATACGAAGAGAATCCCCCACATGATGACAGAACCAGTGAGCATTCCCCACTTGCGATAGCGAGGAGCGAACCATTTGGTGATCAGGAAGTAGCTCACAAGTCCGACGGCAGATGTAGTCAACCAGTAATTGCCGAGAGTCATCTCGCTTCTCGTGGAAATGTAGACGAGTAGACCGATCACAAAGCCGAATACGCCTTCACGCAGTCCTTGACCAGCCAAAGCGCCTGCTGCCCAGCGCCACTCGGGCTCCTCTCGCAAACAACGTAAGGAAAAGCTCCAAGAATACGTCCCTTCCGACTGGCGTTTTTTCAGGAAAAAGCTGATGAACACGCCGACGACAAATAGCGCAAGAGAGATCCCGAAAATAAGGGAGTAACCACTATTGCCCGGAAGTCGCGTAATGAGCAAGCCTGATATCCATGGAGCGAGCATACCGCCAATGGAAGCAAGCAACCCTGCCGAACTGTTGAAAAGGTCGCGGTTATCGGCATTCGTGATTTCGAAGTACACGACATTAAAAGAAAGCCAGAAAAATCCACTCGCCATCCCCTGAACGAGCCCAAGCGGTACGGCATAAGAGACAGCTTTTGGACCCGCCAGAAGAACGAGCAAATAAAAAAGGGCAGAAACTGCCATTCCGGCACGCAAGACATTCATTTTGTTCAAACGCTTGACGTACCAGCCAGCAAGCCAGAAAGTAAGAGCACCCGCGAGATGGGCGGCAAAAGTAAACCAAGCGATCGGCGCAAATTGACTTTTTACCTTCCACAAATAGACGTTTACAAACGTGCCAGAAAGGGCGCCAGCGGCAATGAATACAGCGTTGACAAGGAGCAGCAGCTTGGCTTGATTGTCCAGACGACCTGATGGCTTTTGATGAGAAGGCTCGTGGGGTGACACTTTCAGACCAGTGGACTCCTGAATTTGAAGGAAGGATGGAAGGCGTTTCTTTGTTTTTTGCTGCATACGTTCCCTCCGCGCAAAAATAGGACATGAACATAACGTGCCCTACCGCTGCTGCTTTCAACAGGAAAGTGAGTAAACACCATGTTTTTCCAAACGAAAAGCGAAGATCGCAATTTTTTGAACGTTATTTCATTTCAGGGAGGAAAACGACTAGCAGCAAACAAATTAAGAGAGGATAGGCATACGAAAATACAGAAGCGAACAGAAAAGAGGTCACGAAATGTCGACAACCATTTTCAGAAATGGACGCATTTACACAGGGGATTCTAGGCATTTGTTCGTACAAGCGCTAGTCGTTCGGGATGGAATTGTCCATGACTTGGGCAGTGATGCGGACATGCTTCTTCAATACGGAGGCAGTGATGCAGCGGTCATTGATTTGCAAGGATATACTGCTACCCCGGGATTGATTGACAGCCACCTGCACTTGGGATGGCTCGGTCTCACCTTTTTGCAGCTGGATTTGAGCAAAGCACGCTCCAAGGACGAGATGCTGTTTCTCTTAAAAGAAAAAGCGCGAGCGACACCTGAAAATACGTGGATACAAGGCTACGGCTGGGATGAGAATTTGTTCGCGGATGGTGGCGGCATTCCTACCATCGAAGAGCTTGATCAAGCGGCACCACATTGCCCGATTCTTCTCGCACGAATATGTGGACATGCGAATTTGGTCAACAACAAGGCGTTGGAGCTATGTGGCTATCATCGTGACATGGAGGTGCCGGCGGGGGGAGTCATTGTACATGATCCTGTGAGCGGAAAACCAACGGGTATGCTATTAGAAACTGCCTCCAACCTGATTACGAAGCATATTCCGAGACCTGACTATGATCAGTTGAAGCAAAGCCTGCGCAGCTCGATTCGCTATGCAATGGCGCATGGATTGACAGGGGCACATACAGAGGATTTGCGTGAATTGGGCGGACTTGCGCAAACGTATCGGCTCTATGATGAGCTCATCAATGGCGAAGAGCTTGCGTTGCGCAGCAACCTGCTTGTCTTCTATCCGCATATGCATGAGCTGCGCGACTTAAACATGACGGCAGGTTACGGCAACGCTCATGTGCAAATCGGAGCGGTGAAAATTTTTGCAGATGGGGCATTAGGACGCAGGACGGCTTACCTGTCAGCTCCGTACGCTGATGATCCGAGCACCAGTGGTTATCCCGTACATGAGCAAGACGAGCTGACAGAGCTGGTTCGACAAGCACGTGGACTCGGGATGCCCATTGCTGTACACACCATTGGCGACAAAGCACTGGAAATGGTGCTGGACAGCTTGGATCAGTTCCCGGCAGTCGCCTATCGGGACCGCCTCATTCATACGCAAATCTTGCGGTCGGACCTGCTGGACCGCTTGAAGCATCCTCATCGAATCGCAGATATCCAACCGCGTTTTCTCGCAGGAGACTTCCCGTGGGTGATGGATCGCGTAGGACAGGAACGGATTCAACACGCGTACATCTGGAAAACGATGATGGATTACGGAATCATTTGTGCTGCGGGCTCGGATACACCGGTAGAACCAATCGATCCTCTGTTGGGGATACACGCAGCCGTCACGCGCAAAGCACCGGGGGAAACACACGATGGATACTTCCCGCAAGAAAAGCTGACAATGGAGGAAGCGATTCATCTGTTTACATTGGGCAGTGCACAGGTGACGAATGAAGATCATGTCAAAGGCACGCTTTCTCGTGGAAAATATGCGGATATGACCGTCTACTCCAAAGACCTATTTACCATCGATCCAGACGAGCTGCTCTCGACAAAGGTCATGATGACCATCATTGGCGGAAAAGTTTGCTACACGTCTTGAAAAAATAACCCGAGAATCAGAGCAGCGGCTGCCCTGGACAAGAAAGTAAAGTCCTGGATTGCCGCTGTTTTATGGAACGATCTACTTTTCAGACATACGTGCCAGATGCTCTTCAAGACGATCCATGGTCTGTTCGGCACCTGGGACGGCATATGTTTTCACCTTATCGAATACAGCGGCAGTTTCTTCAAAAACGGTGCGATAAGTGAGTTTGGTCTTGCCATCCAGATCCTCAAAGATGGCTGTCGCTTGAAAATGAGGAAACACAGTATGTTTGAAGGCGATTCGCTCGAGTTGAACGACCTCGACAAATACGTTGGTGTTGGGAAAATCAACGCCATCAGGACCGTGCATGATAAACTGCCATGTACCGCCCGGTTTTAGATCAAACTTCTGAGAAGTCGTCGTAAAACCTCGAGGCCCCCACCACTTCGACAGGTTCTCCTCTTTCGTCCAAGCATCAAACACAAGATCGCGTGGAGCATCAAATACGCGGGTGATCACAATCTCGCATTCACCTACTTGCGTTGTGAATTTGTTTGCTTCGTTGTTTTGGTTCATGTCCATCCCTCCATATTAAATAGCTTCGTCATGGATAAACTCATTTTTTCAATCATAGCAAATAAATCAGGCATGGATTTCTTTCAAATTGCTCTCTTGCATGACCCATAGGCAAAACCCGACTCAGGATAAGTGGGTCGGGTTTTTTGTCAGCTGCTTTCCACGCAGCAAGCTCTTCACATCGATTTCCGCAATCAACACACTGATCAAAACGAGACCTGCGCCTATGTACCCGCGAGCAGACAGTGTTTCGCCTGTGACCAAGAAGGCAAACAGGGCAGCGAAGACTGGCTCCAAGGAAAAAATAACCCCCGTGTGCGTGGCAGTCGTATATTTTTGGGCCACCGTTTGAACGACAAAGCCAATTGCACTGCATAATACGCTAAGGGCGAGCACGGCGATCCAAGCCTCTGTAGTCTGTGGCAATGTGGGAGTCTCCAGCGCAAAAGAAAAAACAATGCCCAACAGTGCCGTAAAGCCAAGCTGGTAAATCCCCAACTGGATCGTATCCGATTGATTGGCCCATCGGCCTGTTACGGTAATATGTGTAGCGTAAAAGAGGGCACCAGCGATGCACAAAAGGTCTCCTTGGCTGATGCGAAATTCAGCGCTTAGTGTGAGCAGCCCGATGCCGATCATGGCCAGTCCAGCGCCGACAAAGACTCTTTTTTCAGGACGATTTTTCAAAAGAATAGATAAGAGCGGAACAAAGATAACGGTCAAGCTAACGAGAAAACCAGCCTGGGAAGCTGTCGTTGATTTCACTCCGTTCGTGATGGTGGCAAAAACCCCGAAAAGGAGCGCACCGAGTACGAATGCATGGAGCAATGTTTTTCGATTCGTGCCACGCAAGCGTTTATGGAACAAGGCGGCTGCCAGTAGAAAAGCAATGCCAAAGCGGATACCGATCAGATTGAAAGTCTCCAAATCCTTCAATCCCATTTGCATAAACACATACGATGTTCCCCAAAACAGGGTGACCAAAATCATAGCCAAATCGGCTTTCACTTGCGGTTTCATGATGGGGTAAGCCTCCTTGCCCGGGAAAAAGCGGGTCCTAATCAGTGTTGCGCCATAAACAGTATACGAGTATCGTTTAAATAAGAAAAATGAATGTTTGTGATGATTTTCATGAATCGGATTCATGTAAAGGGGACGAAGAAGGGTGAGTTTGAACAAGTTTGAGGTAGTGATCACCGTTATTGAGTCGGGGAGCTTAACCAAAGCTGGCGAAATACTAGGTCTGACACAATCAGCGATCAGCCATGCGATTGCGAGTCTGGAGCGGGAATTTGGGTTTTCGCTTTTGACCAGAGGACGATCGGGCATTAGCCTCACGAGTAATGGGGAGCGACTGCTTCCGTATATGCGTGAGACCTTGCGCTGTCATGAGCGGATGAAACAAGAGGTGTTTGCCATCAACGGGTTGGAGGTCGGAACGGTGAGAATTGGAACGTTCACGAGTGTTTCCACGCAATGGCTTCCCGGAATCCTCAAGCGGTTCCAAGACCAGTATCCGGCGATCGAGATTAAGCTGATGGAAGGGTATTACGATGGAATTGAGAGCTGGATTCAAACCGGAGAAATTGATTTCGGCTTCGTCTCCTTACCGACAACAGAGGATTTGGAATGTATTCCTTTAAAAAAGGATCAAATGTATTTGCTGGTGACAGAGGAACACCCGCTCTACGGAGAGGAGCGGGTGCATGTGAGCCGATTGGCCGAAGAGACATTTATCATGCCGAAGACGGGCTGTGACAATGATATACAGCGCTTGCTGGCCCAGTATCAGATCGAGCCGCGAATCAAATATGAAGTGGGAGATGATCACGCGATTATTGCCATGGTGCAAAATGGGCTCGGGATCAGCATTCTTCCGGAAATGATTTTGTTCCGTTTGCCTGCAAATATCCGGATGATCCCGCTTGAAGGGGAGCATTACCGTTCGCTGGGGGTGGCAGCAACTTCTTTTTCCAAGCAGTCACCGGCTGCCAAGCGCTTCTTGCAGTTTGTAACCGATTGGGTGAACGAGCAGCAAGCGTAATTCAGACAGATAAATCGCCTCTGACTTCCTTTGCCAACGGCTGCTTTCGGACAAAGGGCAGGTACAACAAGAAAAACAAAGCGAGTGCTACTCCTTCCAACGAAACGATATACCACGGATACGGGCCTAAAAAGTCAATCAGACTGGGATTGTCCGGTTTACGCGAGACAAATAAGTAATTTCCGCCCGTCCATTGGTTGACGAAAAGTGCGACAAGCAAAAGCAGGTTTAAAAAGCCCATCGTTTTCCAAATTGAACGGACAGTCGGACGGTAGCCTTCTACCCACGTCATGTACAGGCAAGCAAGGACGATTCCCGCGTGGGCTACAAAAAAATGCACAAAGCGAAAATGCGGAAATGGATAAAACAACTCGGGGGTAAGCAATGCCTGCATGGCTCCGCCAATCCCGGCAAAAAACGTAATCTCATACAGCCCGTAGCTTCTCGTCATCAGCATCACGGTAGAAAGAAGGAGAGTCACGCTACATAGCTGCAAGGGCAATGTGTAAGCAGCCGTCCAGCTCTCGGTATAAACATGCCAAAGCTGATAACAAATCTCCGATAAGAGCAAGACACCCGCAAGTGAGTAACGTGTGGCGAGTCGATTTGTCGAGGTTTGGAGCTTTTGCCGAAATAAATAAGTGAGCACGACCAGACAGAACACAAGAATCAAGGTGATAACGTGAGAAGTGGAAAGTAGTTGAAACGGCTCTCCTGTCAGGAAAAGTGAAAAATAGGGTGAGGTCATGATGATCTCCTCTTTGTTTATTATTTTTTATATTTGAAAATTCACGAAATTTTAACAGATAGCTATTTGTCTGATATAAATCTTTGGTTATAATATAAATAGACTACGTTACATCATTGAGAGGAGATATAGTCTTGAACTTAGTGCTCACGGAAAAACAATGCAAGTCTTGCCAGGCTCGCTTGACAGAGTATGAAATCGAGAACAATGGTGCACTCTGCATGGAATGCTTCAAGGAAGAACAAGGCGAGTAAAAGTAACAGCAAGGCATACGGCAACTGACTGTCTACTGCTATCTAATAATAGACCCTTTCAATCAGGCCCTCTCTTTTTAATAGAGAGGGTCTGATTTTTTTGCAGGCCTTATTCCGGGAGCGGAATGATGAGTTCCATTCTTCGGCTGCCGTCTTTCATGCTTGTTTCAAACAAGATCAGTGTCAGTGTGCTGTTCGGCTCCGCTTTTTTCACTTTCAGTGTATGGGTAAAATCTCCCCAATCAGGAGCAGCGGTCGTAGCCTGCACGAAACCTTGCGTCAGCTCGTTATGTCCATCTTCTACGACATAATTAAGTACAGCTTCGAACACGCTTGCCTGTCCTTTGATTTCAAACGTGTCTTGGGCGGTTTTCTTCACAGTGACATTGCGGAAAATATCATTGGCATAGACTGTCTCCTGCTGAGCTGGTTGCTCCGTTGGTGGTTTCTCAGGAGTTGTAGGTGGTTGCGTGGTTGCGGGTGGCTCAGAAGCAGGTTTCTCTGGCTCGGCCGCAACGGGTGGCTTCTGTTGTTCTGTTGGAGTGGAAGGGCTAGTTGTGCCACTCGTGCATCCTTGCAGCAAGCCAATCGTCAACAGCAGCAAAAGCAGTTTTTTCATGGTATCCCTCGATTCTGTCTGGTATGAAATGGTACCTACAAATAGTAAGACGTAAAAACAAATAATAGTGTTTCAGGTGGAACGGTCTTCCTGCGTCAAACTGTGGTAGAATGGAGAGGAAGTAGCAACCATTATCCTAGAAGGCTGGTCTGATAAGAATGGAACAACAGACGTTTCGAGTGGAAAAAGACTTTCTTGGCGAGAAGCAAATTCCAGTAGATGCTTATTATGGCGTGCAAACAATGCGAGCAACGGAAAACTTCCCAATCACCGGGTATCGTCTTCATTTTTCCCTCATCAATGCAATGGCAATGGTAAAGAAAGCAGCTGCGATGGCAAATATGGAAGTTTCCAGATTGAATCCGCGCTTAGGAAATGCGATTGTCGCTGCGGCGGAAGAAATCATGCAAGGAAAATGGCATGATCAATTTATCGTCGATCCGATCCAAGGTGGAGCAGGTACTTCGATCAATATGAATGCCAACGAAGTGATCGCGAACCGCGGTCTTGAAATGCTTGGTGAGAAAAAAGGGGATTATTTCCACCTAAGCCCAAATACACATGTCAACATGTCTCAGTCTACCAATGATGCTTTCCCGACAGCGATTCATATTTCAACACTCACCCTGTTGGAAAAGCTGCTCGTGACGATGGATAAGATGCATGATGCATTTGACCAAAAAGCAAAAGAATTCGATGATGTCATAAAAATGGGCAGAACGCATTTGCAGGATGCGGTTCCGATTCGCTTGGGCCAAGAATTCGAAGCATACCGTCGAGTACTTGAGCGCGACATCAAGCGTATCAAGCAATCTCGTCAGCATTTGTACGAAGTGAATATGGGAGCGACTGCGGTAGGAACGGGTTTGAATGCTGACCCTCGTTACATTACAACAGTAGTCAAGCATCTTGCCGCTATCACAAGCTTCCCGCTGACCGGTGCAGAGCATCTCGTGGATGCTACACAAAACACAGATGCGTACACAGAAGTATCAGCAGCACTGAAAGTTTGCATGATGAATATGTCTAAAATTGCGAATGACTTGCGTTTGATGGCATCAGGACCTCGAGCTGGACTGGGTGAAATCTCCTTGCCAGCACGTCAGCCAGGTTCCTCGATCATGCCAGGAAAAGTCAATCCTGTCATGGCAGAGCTCATCAACCAAGTAGCGTTTCAGGTCATCGGAAATGACCATACGATTTGTTTGGCATCCGAGGCAGGTCAGCTAGAACTGAACGTTATGGAGCCTGTGCTTGTCTTCAACTTGCTGCAATCGATCAGCATTATGGACAATGCATTCGATGTCTTTACGCGTCACTGCTTGGAAGGAATCGAGGCAAACCGCGAGCGCATGAAAGAATACGTGGAAAAAAGCGTAGGCGTCATTACAGCGGTGAATCCTCATCTCGGGTATGAGACTGCTGCACGCATTGCCCGCGAAGCCATTTTGACAGGAAAGTCTGTACGTGAGCTGTGCTTGCAACACAATGTACTGACAGAAGAAGAACTGGATCTGATTCTCGATCCATTTGAAATGACTCATCCAGGTATTGCTGGAGCATCCTTGCTGGATCGCAACTAAACCCAAAAACTCCCGCGCTTTGCACATGCGAAGCAGCGGGAGTTTTTGCTTGCAAAAGGAGGGTGTGCATTACTTTTTCGGAAGGTGATCCAAGCTCTTGAATTCATAGCCTTGCTTGCGTGCTTCATCGATCATCATCCCGAGAGCCTCTGCATTGTCTTTGGAGACAGAATGGAGCAGAATAACAGCGCCGGGATGCAATTGAGCCATTACGCTATCATAGGCATATTTTGCCCCCCGCTGGACTTTTGTATCCCAATCCTTATAGGCGACCGACCAAAAGACATTGGTATAGCCCAAATCTTTGGTTACAGCAAGTGTGCGATCGCTGAAAATACCTCTCGGAGGTCGCAAGTAACGCATGTTAGCTTGTCCAGTCACTTGCTGGACGGCATCGCTTACTTTCGTCAGTTCGTCTTTGATTTTCTGATTCGATACGGTTGTCATATCGGGATGGCTCCAGGAATGGTTGCCGATCAGATGTCCCTCTTGTGCCATTCGCTTTATCAACTCGGGTTGTTCCTTCACAAAGTGCCCTGTCACAAAGAAAATGGCAGGGACTTTTTTCGTGACAAGTGTATCTAAAATCTTTGGCGTAAAGCCATTTTCATAACCGTTATCAAACGTCAAGAAAAGCTCTTTTTTCGTAGTATCCCCTAAAAAAACCGCACCGTGACGATCCACAATGCCTTTAAAGCCTTCCTCGTTGATAGAGGGTAGCTGACCATTCTTGCTCTTTTTAAATCCAAAATGGTACGGGTGATCTGGTGAGGCCATAATCGAGTCAACTGGCAAGGCACTTGTAAGCAACAAACTAATCCCGATCAACAAGCTTTTGAACATTCGTCTTTTCAATAATGAGCTCTCCCTTCTGTAGCGAAGTCGTGATGTATTTAAGGCGATTCCCTCAAAAGTTTGTCCAGTCTACTTCCAAATATGTAAACGTACATTTGCAACAGCGGCTAGGTAGAAGCGCGAGTGAAGCGGTATTCCAAGTTGTGTAAAAATCTTCTTTGAGTAAGGCGACAACTGTCCATACAAGAAAAAGAAACGCGTCATATAGTATTAAAGTCGACAGAAAACTGTTGGCAAATGCTACCAAGTAATCATTTATAGCCAGGAGGTGTGGTTAACATGGAAGAATGGTTGGAGCAATTACGTGAGGCCATCGGTGAAGGTGCAGAAGAATTGGAAGTAAAAATTGAATACGAAGATGGTACCACGAAAAAATTGTACTTCGGCAGTAATGAAGAAGATGAGGAAGATGAAGACGAAGAATCCGAAGGCGAGGAATCCGAAGACGAGGAATCCGAAGATGAGGAATCTGAAGACGAGGAATCTGAAGAAGAAGAAGATGAAGATGAAGACGAAGATGAAGACGAAGATGACGACTAATCGTTTGTATTTGTTGAAAAAAGATACGCGTACATGCGTATCTTTTTTCTGTTGCATTCTGTAATATTAAACATATTTCATGATAAGGATGGAACAGAAAATGAGCTTTCAAGTGAGTCATCAAACGATAAAAGAATGGTGCGGTCGCCTTTCTTATGAAAGAGGAAAGACTTTTTACCGTTCTGGGAACGTGCTTGTGGAGCATTTTCAACAGGAGCCTGCCTGGATCAAAACGACAGTGAACGCAGGAAAAAATAATTATCAGGTCACTATTGAACTGGACGAGTCTGGTATGGCAGCAGTGTGCAGTTGCCCTACTTTAGCGTCGTACGATCACTACTGCCAACATATCGCAGCCTCTTTGTTAACCATGCGTGATCTGCAAGTAGATGAGCATCCTGTCAGCTATTCCACTTCCTTTACAACGAGACAAGCAGGCATGACAACACAGCCTGATTCCCAGCTAACTGAGGGACTGTTCGGCTTGTTCGTGGACCGACCGATTCGGACAAGCCATAATCGCGTGTTGCTGGATTCACGAACAACGCTTGCCTTGGAAATCATATGTAAAATCGTACCGTACGGCTTTCGCAAGAGCATGATCGGGATAGAGCTGAAGCTAGGGCCAAAGAGGTTGTACATCGTAAAGGACATTCGCGCGTTTTTAGACCGGGTGGATAAGCAGCAAGTGTATCGTTTCTCTAGCCAATTTACCTATGATCCGAATTTGCATCGCTTTTTGCCAGAACATAAAGCCATCCTCCTTGAACTCGTGCAAATTTACCGCACGGAAAAAATATATCGAGAGACAGCCAGTTACCAGTATCAGGAACAGAAGCATGTAGGTGGCGAACGGGTTCTTCTTGTTCCGCCATTTACCTGGGAGCGATTATTTGCTTTGTTACTAACCGCACCGTCTGTTCACATTCAGCATCATGACCAAATGTATCCAACGTTTGCATGTATCGATGAGCCGCCGCCACTCCACTTCGAATTTGACCAGACAAAAACCGATGAATATCAGCTGGAAGTCCAAGGATTCAAACAAATCACTGTCTTGGAAGCTTACGGATTGTTGTTCGTAGATGGCAAATGGCACAGACTGCCAAAGGAACAATGCCACAGTTTGGCAGAGCTGAAGCACTTGTTAGAATCTCATAGCAGTGAGCGGATTCACATTCCAGCAGAAAAAATCGAGCCATTCATGGTGCAGATTGTTCCGGCCTTGATGAAACTGGGGAACGTGCAAATTGCAAAGGCCGTCTCGGAAAGAGTCGTGCAATTCCAGTTAAAAGCCAAGCTGTATTTGGACAGGGTAAGAGACCGGCTACTGGCGGGACTTGAGTTTCAATATGGCGATATCATCATCAATCCGCTGGAAGGCTATGAAGGGGGAGGGCAACGTGGCAGTGAGCTGATTTTGATGCGTGACGGGGAGAAGGAGCGACAGATTTTAGAGCTGATGGAGGAAAGTGCCTTTACCCGCACGGAAGGAGGGTATTTTCTCGATGACGAGGAAGCTGAGTACGACTTCCTTTACCACGTCGTCCCTAAGCTGGAAAAACTGTTAAAGGTATTCGCGACAACTTCCGTAAAAATCAGGATTCAGCCTCTCCACCTACCACCCAAAGTAAAAGTGGATGTCGATGAGCGAACAAATTGGCTGGATTTTCGCTTTGATATGGATGGGATACCCGAGTCCGAGATCCGAAGTGTGATCCAATCGGTAGAAGAAAAGCGCAGATATCATCGGCTGTCGAATGGAGCGCTCCTGCCGCTTGAGACAAAGGAATTTGAGCAAATCAATCGTTTCCTGGACGAGATGGGCATGCAATATGCTGAGCAAATGGGAAGTGGTTTTCAACTGCCTGCTTTTCGCGGACTGCGCTTGCTTGATATACCTATGCAGGGACAGTCTGTTCAGCTAGGCAAATCATTGCGCCAGTTTTTGGAGAATATGCGTAACCCTGATAATCTGGACTTTCCAGAACCCGAATCTTTGCAGGCGACACTTCGAGATTATCAGAAGTTTGGTTATCAATGGATGAAAACACTGGCACACTACGGCTTTGGGGGAATTCTTGCAGACGATATGGGCCTGGGGAAGACATTGCAAAGTATTACTTTTCTTCTCTCTGTTCTGCCCGAAATCCGAGAACAAAAGCTCCCAGCGATTATCGTGGCTCCTGCCTCTCTTTTATACAATTGGCACAATGAAATCAAAAAGTTCGCGCCAAATATCCGTAGCGTTATTGTGGATGGCACGAAGGAAGAGCGAAATCAAATCGTAAACGAGCTATCAGAAATCGATGTACTCATTACTTCGTATCCGCTCTTGCGTCGTGATCATGCCCAGTTCGAGCAGAATTCCTTCCACACCTTGATTTTGGATGAAGCGCAGACCTTCAAAAACTATGTGACTCAAACAGCTCAGACAGTA
Source organism: Brevibacillus sp. NPDC058079 (assembly GCF_042885155.1). Taxonomy (NCBI): domain Bacteria; kingdom Bacillati; phylum Bacillota; class Bacilli; order Caryophanales; family Paenibacillaceae; genus Brevibacillus; species Brevibacillus sp. NPDC058079. The sequence goes on along the minus strand of NZ_JBHVSO010000002.1, from coordinate 243,686 downwards.
AAACGAATAAAAGCCAAGCATCGCTTTGCTCTTACGGGAACACCTGTGGAAAACAGGGTAGAAGAGCTGTGGTCCATCTACGATGCTGTTTTCCCTGAGCTTTTTCCGGCACGAAAGGAATTCCTCGACTTGCCGCGAGATACGATTGCGAAGCGAACGCGTCCATTTTTATTGCGCAGGCTCAAGACTGAGGTACTGAAGGAATTGCCGGCCAAAATTGAAACACTGCAAAGCGCAAGACTGTTGCCTGAACAGAAAAAGCTGTATGTCGCCTACTTGGCGCAGCTCCAACAGGAAACAGTGAAGCATCTGTACAATAAAGGCTTTCAAAAAAATCGGATCAAAATTCTCGCTGGCTTGACGAAACTGCGCCAAATATGTTGTCATCCAGCGCTGTTCGTCAAAGAGTATGACGGAGGGTCATCCAAGCTCGAACAGCTATTTGAGATTATTGGTGAATGCAAAAATGCTGGGAAGCGCGTTTTGCTCTTTTCTCAATTTACGGAGATGCTAGGGATAATCGGACGCGAGCTGGGGTATCACGGTGTCCCGTTTTTCTATCTGGATGGACAGACGCCAGTAGCAGAGAGACTAGATTTGTGCAACCGATTTAACGAGGGAGAGCGGGATTTGTTTCTCATGTCTTTGAAAGCTGGGGGAACTGGATTAAATGTGACGGGTGCGGACACCGTAATCTTGTATGATCTGTGGTGGAATCCCGCTGTGGAACAACAGGCAGCTGATCGTGCCCATCGTATCGGACAAAAGAACGTCGTTCAAGTGATCAGGCTTGTTGCAGAGGGAACGGTCGAAGAGAAAATGTACGAGCTGCAACAAAAAAAGAAAAACTTGATCGAGGAAATCATTACACCGGGGCAAGAGGCAATCTCAGCTTTAACCGAGCAAGAAATACGCGAATTGCTGATGATTTAATACGAACAGCTTGACTATCGCTACCATGCGAGGGGTCGAGCTGTTTTTTTGCGAGACTTTATCCCTGTGCGAATAACGAATTGGCAGACTCCCAATGATATTTGTCCGGTTCGAGATAAGGACATAGCGAATAGCTTATGGAGAAGGACGAAGGCATCACCACAGAAGTGTGGGGGGAATGTAATGGAACAATATGTGATTAAGCCATGGGATACCCGAGAAGGGAATGCGGAAACGCCGGCTAACTGGGATATGACAGTGCCACCGGAAGTAGATGCGATCGCAGACCAAGTGATCAAAGAGTATGACATGTCGGTGAAGAGTCGTACACTCATTACTTCCAAGCCAGACAAAGGCGGGGCTATTTGGCGCATCGAGACAGATAAAGGTCCGCGCAGCCTAAAGGTACTGCACCGTACGCCTGAACGCAGTCTCTATAGTGTGGCTTTCCAAGAATACGTCGTCAAACAGGGGGCAAGAGTACCAGCATTGATTCCTGCCCGAAATGCCAGTCTTTTTGTAGAAAAGGGTGGGAAACTTTGGATTGTTACCGATTGGATTGCCTTGCAACCGGCAACAAAAGTAGATTTGGTAGGCGCGCAAGAGCTTTGCTACGGTCTTGGTGAATTCCATCGTCATTCGAAAGGCTATGTTCCGCCCGCAGGAGCCAAAAACTCTTCCCGTTTATATCGTTGGCCCAATCATTATCAAAAGATTGCCAAAAAAATCGGGTGGATGCGGGAAGTAGCAAAAGCCTACAGTGAAACCCCAACAAGTAAATCCATTTTGGCCGTCGTCGATCACTATGAACAGCAAGCATGGGCAGCCTTAGAGAAATTAAAAACATCTGCCTATCCCAAAATGATCAAAACGGGAGAGGCGCACTGGGGATTGGTGCACCAAGATTACGGCTGGTCAAATGGTCAAAATGGTCCGGGAGGGCTTTGGGTCATCGACCTGGATGGCGTGTCGTACGATTTGCCGTTTCGGGATTTGCGCAAGCTCATCACCAGTACGATGGATGATATGGGCGTCTGGGATGTTACCTGGATGCGCGGCATGATCGAAGCCTATCATAAGGCAAATCCACTGGATCGCGAATCGTTTGAAGTGCTCTTAAATGACATGGCAGTGCCAAACGAATTTTATAAGCACCTCAAAGAGATGTTTTATAATCCCGAAATCTTTCTGTCGACGGAAGCGGAAGGTATTCTGCAGCGAGTGTTGACGGGGGATAAAACGAAAGATGCTGCATTGGCAGAGCTCGCCAAAGACATCAGCAAATACGAACCAGGCAACTATGACCAAATAACGGAAGTGGTTGAACCGCAAAGGCTGGCGTCAGGTATCACGGAATTCATACCTGTTGCGGTATCCACTCCACCGACAGAGTCTTTGCTCGAGGAGCCGAAAGGCAAAGAGTCCATGAGCAAGGTGTCTAAGGAAAAAGATTCGAAGGTGAAGGCATCCAAAGTCAAGGAGCCTGCAAGCGATCAGGTAGCCAATTCACTTCCGACTTCCGACCAGGAAGAAAGCCAGCAGGAAGGGGCAGAGGCAGACCAAAGCACTACCCGCAGAACGCGAATCTCATTTTCGGGAAATGTTCCTTTTACGCCATCAGCGCCACTCGCTACAAGCGAAGCACGAAACCTCGTTCGTCGAAACAAAAAACGGGGGATGAGCTCATCTGTCTCAAAAAGCAGCAGCAATAAGTCAAGCAAGCCTCAAAGGAAAGTAAAGGTCTCTATCAATGTAAAGGCCAAATCACCACAAGCAAAACCCGCAAGTCAAAGGAAAAACATAAAAGGAACTGTGTGGACATCTAAACAGCAGTCCCGGACCGTCACTTCCAACAAGAGCAAGAAAGTTGCCAAGGCGGCGAAACCAAGCCGTAAATTCATCAACAATCAGCTGAAGAAGCAGCGTCAAAAATCAAAGAAGACGAGAGGCAACTAATGTAAGAAGGCGGAACGGGAAAGGAGAATACGGATGAAAGTTATTATGGTCTGTACAGAAAAATTGCCAGTCCCTCCTATACGAGGGGGAGCGATTCAGACATATATTGCAGGGATTGCAGATATTCTAGGGAGGCATCACGAGCTGACTATCCTGGGAACGTCGGATCCCACGCTACCAATGGATGAAAAAGTTCGCAATGCACGTTATGTGCGGGTAGAGGGTCAAGGGGTGTTCGAGATTTATGCACGCGAAGTAGCCGCTTTCCTAAGTGCGAACAACTATGATGTCATCCATGTTTTTAACCGACCGCGGATGGTTCCCATCATTCGTGAGGTATGCCCGAACGCACGTATCATTCTAAGTATGCACAATGATATGTTTGATCCGGTAAAAATAGGGCAGGCAGAAGCTGCTAGAGCGGTTGCTGAAACAGAACGCATCATCACCATCAGTGATTATGTCGGTCGGGTCATTGCCTCGTTGCATCCAGAAGCCGCAAATAAGGTTCGCACGATTTATTCAGGTGTGAACTTGGAAACATTCGTTCCGGTGGAAAGATCCAATACGGCGCAAAAGATTCGTCAGGAACTGCGGGCGACGCATAATCTTGGCAACAAACAAGTGATTTTGTTTGTAGGACGATTGACGCCGAAAAAAGGAGCTGACATTCTAGTTCGTGCGATGAATGAACTCCGCTCCTACCATTCCAACATCGCTCTCGTCTTGGTCGGAGGGTCCTGGTACGGTGAAAATAAAATCAGTGACTATGCAGCGTATGTACGCTCATTAGCGAATCGTTCGCCTGTTCCGGTTATTACTACGGGATTTGTTCCGGCAGATCAGATTCACCACTGGTTCTGGGCGGGGGACGTTTTTGTCTGTCCTTCGCAATGGGAGGAACCACTGGCACGTGTCCATTATGAAGCGATGGCTGCCGGTCTGCCTTTTGTCACGACAAAACGGGGTGGAAATGCTGAGGTGATCATTGGAGGCAATGGACTGTTGGTCGAGCAGCCGGAGGACCCTCAAGCGTTTGCTTTACAGCTGAAACAACTGTTGTCCAGCCGCGATCTCCAACGTCAAATGGGGAGAAGCGGACGCCAGCTTGCCGAACAAAGATTTACATGGGATCGAGTCGCAAGAGATGTGCTAGACGTATGGAATAACAGCGGTAGGTAAAACCAAAAAGTGAATGCTATCAGCCCACTTCCCGCAGAGAGATCGGAGAAGTGGGCGTTTATTCATACCTTCGAGACGAAAGAGTCATGTAATGTCCTGCTAGAGTGGACAGGCCTGTCTGAACAAAAGGGCTTGTCCCACATGCATATTGCACGAAATGGGGAAGATGCGGGGAATCTACTACGCACAGACTCCCCGCATCTTTAGGTAACCTAAAGCCTCGCAGAATATTAGCTTTTTCAATAAGGTTCTGCATTTGGAATAATCGCGACGATGTGGGTGATAGGAATCAGGATAGAGGCTCCGTTTGTACGTGAGGAGGCTAAGGTCAGTAATTCAATGATTCCTTCATCCACTCTAAGAAGCTTGCCGACTCGGTAAGAACGACTCTCAGGTCCCCAATCCGTCGTCAGTAAGACCTCCACAAGTTGATCGTTTCTCAGGCATTTGCTGAGCTCTTGACGAAGCCCTTCTATACATGCTTGATCCGCTGATTCTTCCGCTTCGACATCTACCTTCACTAATGGTGCCGGGATGACGATTGGCTTCGGAGCTTCCACTTGTACATAAGGTGCTTCTACTTGTACAACAGGCGGTTCTACATGTACAACGGGAGCTTCTACTTGTACAACAGGCGGTTCTACATGTACAACGGGAGCTTCTACTTGTATAACGGGAGCATCTACATGTACAACAGGTGCTTCTACATGTACAACAGGTGCTTCTACTTGTGGAATGGGGCTGGTCACATTCACTCGAGGCGCGCGAACGCTGATACGCACAAAACGGCGTAGTTGCCTGAGCAGACTATTGGATTTGCGTTTGGTAGATCGCTTCTTGCAGCGGCAGCGGGCTTGCTTTGCTTTTAGCTTCTTCTTTCTCAATGCTTTCAAAGGCAACACCCTCCTTACTATGCATGCAATATCATATTCAGCAGGGGGGGGACCGCATTGGACTAACACCTGATTTGACAAAATCAGGCAGGAAAACATTAGCAAAATTAGATGATTTTTTTAAAAAAACAGGAAAATCGTGTATACTTATCAGGTAATCTCAAAAAGAAAGATGGAGGTTTCTCATGAATCGTACGCCGATTGCCCCCATGGGAGTGGGGAAGCTGTTGGACAAGAGCTTTTCTGTATATCGCCAGTATTTTGGAGCATTCTTTTTGCTGGCTTTAATTTGGTTCGGTCCATTGTTACTCCTGCAGCAACTGCTTCTGGTTGACCTTACCAGAGTGCCTTTGCTCGCACAAGATACAGAAGGTATGGACTTTGCGGAATCGTTAGGCGCAAGGTTTGCTGGACAAGAAGAATTTATGACACAAAGCCTTCCTATGCTGCTCATATTCATATTCCTTGTCGCACCAATCCTTTTGATCATCGCCTACCCGCAAATGATTTCCGGTTCGATTTTACTGACGAAGGCTGCTCTCGAGGGAGAGACTTTGAGCTTAAAAGATGCCTTGAAGGGGGCACTTCGTCGATTTTGGCCGCTCGCGGGCAGTACTTTCCTATATGGAGTAATCGCGTTTGCAGTGTCGACAGCGTTTGTCATCGTATATGGATTGATTTTCGTCATGATCGCCTTCGCGGGTGGAATGACATTTGAAACCATGTTTGATCCGTCAGATGAAGGCAGCATTGTGCTTATTATCGTTTTAGTTTTATTTGGCTATTTATTCTTAATTGCTGGGATGATGCTCGTACCGGGCTTTTTCTTAATTCGTTGGGGTTTTTATATGCCGCTCGTTCTGTTCGAACGCGATGGTGTCGGAATCGGTCAGAGCTGGAATATGACAAAAGGAAACTTTTGGCGTTTATTTGGTCTTTTTGTTGTTCTCAGTGTGATCTACTCGATGTTCTCTAGCGGCATGCAATTAGTACTCACTGGCGTCTTAGGTACATCTATCCTCGCGCAAATCATTTTGGTTGCACTTACCTGCCTCTTGACCCCTTGGATGGCCATTGTTTACGCGTTGGCTTACTTTGATCTGCGCGTGAGAAAAGAAGGGACAGATTTACAAGAGCTAGTAAGCCGTCAGCTTGCTACATCTGCACCAGTAGAACCAGCAACTCCTACCCCTGCACAAGAGCCGGGAGTTACCCATGATTAGCACGAGTCCTTGGGTAGATGACAAGGAGCATTTACAAGAGATTCTAGCCAGAGATGAGTTCAATTTGCCCCAAGGTAGTGGAGAGAACTGGATTCAAAGAGCGATGGAGTTTGTGATCGAGTTGATCGCCGATCTTTTTAAGTGGACCAGTATTCCATCTGGCGCGGCTAATACCGTATCTACACTCGTGCTCATTATGGCAGTACTGGGACTGGTCGGCATCATTTACTGGTTGTTCCGCAGAATGATTTGGGTACAGAAGAAGTATCGACCGCTGTTTATGGAAGGTGAAAAAATACGTTCTCATGCAGACTATTTGCGTGATGCGAAAGAAAAGGCAGCGCGAGGAGAATGGCGGGAAGGAGAACGCTCGTTGTTTTTGGCGTTGTTGGTTTATTTGCAAATGAAGTCATGGGTTCGTGTGGAGAAATGGAAAACGAACTGGGAATACGCAGAAGAAATTGAGGCAAATCAACCGAGCTTACGCGATGTGTTCGGCAGCTTCGCACGAGAATTCGACGCTGTTTGGTACGGGCAGGCACTTGTTGATGAAGCGTCGTTCTGGCAGCGTGTAAACGAACTGGAAGGCATCTGGCGCGAGGAGGGACAGCATGGATAGTTTGCGCACTTATCGTGTCGGAATTGTTGTGGCTACCTTGCTGCTCGTCATCGTGGGCTGGTTGATTGTCAAGCCTACATCCGAGCCTCTTCCACCGTACTTGGCTTCTTCTGCACAGCCGAGCGGAATCAAGGCTGTGCTCGTATTGCTGGAGGAAAAAGGCAAGCAGGTAAAGGAATGGCGGCAGCCTATGCGTTTTTTACCAACAGCAACTGGGCAGGCCATGCTCGTAGTAGAGCCGGAAAGACTGATGCCAGAGGAACAGATAGATATTCTGGATTGGGTCAGTGAAGGCAATGACCTGATTCTCTTTCACTCGAGACCAGAGTGGGAAGACCTTCCGTTTTATACGGAGTACATCCGGGATAAAGAAAATCAGGAGCGAAATATTCAGGGACCTCTCGTTCAGGGGAAGTTCATGGGCAAAGCAGAGACCTCATTGAGATTTTTAGAAGATGACGACATGGAGCCACTTCTCTACGACGATCAGGGGATACTCGGAGGAAGAACAGAAGTGGGAAATGGCAGTGTCACGTTTTTTCTCGTACCGGAATGGCTAACCAATCAAAAAATTGAGCGATTGTCCCACTTTGAAGCGATCTGGCCGTACGTACAAGGAGATTGGTCGGTCCTCTGGGTAGACGAATACCATCACGGCTTGCAGGAAAAACCAGGTTTTTTGGCGATCTACCCGGGGTGGCTCATAGTTGCCTGCATACAACTCGGTATCCTTCTATTGCTGTATGTGTGGTGGAGAGGAAAACGTTTCGGACCGGTCTATACGCTTAGGGAATGGACGGTGCGACGTGGTGATGAGACGTTGCTCGCCGTGTCTAGCTGGTATGAGCGAAGAGGGCTGGCACAGGATGCGTTACGACATCGAGAGGCTTACATGCGACAGCTGTTGTACGATCGGTGGGGAGTGCACCAACGGGCTGATCGTGTGGAAATCGTGCGATATGCCAAAACAAGATGGACAAATCAAGAGGTAGAGAAATTCGCTCATCTGCTGGAACGACTGGAACAGGCAAAAAACGAAGGGCGATACTCGCCGAAGAGCTTGCTTGCAGACAGTCTCTTGTTGGATGAGATTACGAAGCGTCTGGAGAAGGAGTGACAACTACCGTGGAGCAATTGTTGCAACAAATGGAAAAAGAGCTGGTTGGTCAGCGGCAAAATGTTCGGCTACTGCTAACAGCTTTGGTTGCCGGCGGACACGTTTTGCTAGAAGGTGTACCTGGTATCGGAAAGACGAAAATGGTCAGGACCTTATCGGAATTGATGGGGGGCGTAAGCAAGCGCGTCCAGTTTACGCCTGACATGATGCCATCGGACATTATTGGTCACGTGGTGTTCAATATGCAGCAGAACCAGTTTGAGACAATCAAAGGTCCTGTTTTCGCTAACTTATTGCTGGCGGACGAGATCAACCGGACACCGCCGAAAACCCAAGCGGCCCTTTTAGAAGCAATGGAGGAAGGGCAAGTGACGATTCATGGTATCACTTATCCTTTGCCAGATCCGTTTTTCGTCGTCGCTACGCAAAACCCGGTGGAATACGAAGGAACGTATGTGTTGCCGGAGGCTCAGCTTGATCGCTTTTTGTTCAAGCTAACGATGTCGTATCCATCGCATGAAAATGAAAAGCAAATCCTCGCTAAACATATTCCCAACAAGCGCAGCCACGAGCGTAATCAAGAGCCGCTCTTTACATGGGAGGCGATTTTGGAGAAGCGACGCCAATTAGAAGAAGTGGTTGTGGATGATTCGATTTTGGAGTACATCACGACACTGATTCGCAATACACGCGAAACGAAACGCTTGCTCTTAGGTGCCAGCTCTCGTGCCGGAATCGCTGTGTTGATGGCCAGCAAAGCCTGGGCACTTTTGGACAATCGCAATTTTGTGACGCCTGATGACGTGAAGATGGTGGCTCGCCCTGCATTGCGGCACCGACTCATACTGTCACCGCAGGTAGAATTGGAGGGGGGTACCAGTGACCACATCATCGAAGAGACGCTGGCGGCTATTCCAGTTCCTCGCTGATTTTTTGGCAGACCGTTTTGTCTTGCCATCCAAGCGACTGCTCGTGGCAGTTTTGCTAGGCACACCCATCGCGATCGTTGGATTTCTACTGGAGATTGGCTATTCGACATTCTTTTTGTACAACGGTTTACTCCTGATCGCTAGCATCTTGGATTGGATGACCATCCCCAAACGCAGAGACTTGTCGATCCAGCGAATCTTGCCTGAGCAGACGGATATCGGACAATCGTTTTCGATCGAGCTTGAGCTGGCGAACAGAAGTGGGCAATCCGTTGCGTACTCCATCGTGGACGATCTTCCACTGTCATTTGAAGAAGCCGGACCGGTCACAGGTGTGATGGAGCAACCCTTAACTAACATAAGTTTTGAAACAAGAGGAAAAGAACGCGGAGAGTACGTGTTCCGCTGGCTTTACATGCGGTGGCATGGCAAACTCGGCTTGTGGTATCGCCAAAGCCGCTTTGCGTGTGAACAAACGATCAAGGTATATCCCGACCTTTCAGCCGTTCGTGGTTACTTGGCTTCGTTGCAGGAGAGCCTGATCGTCGACGGGAAAAAAATCATGCGCAGGGCAAAAGCTGGGACGGAATTCCATGCGATCCGCGATTACGTGCCTGACGATGATCCTCGGATGATTAACTGGTCTGCTTCAGCACGCTCCGGCCGTCTGATGACAAACCAATATCGACCAGAGCATGGCAAAGTGATTACCATACTGGTCGATTGCGGTAGGTTGATGGGTGTTGAGCTGGATAACCAGACGAGACTGGATCGATCACTGGAGTCTGCGCTCACGTTAGCGGCAGTGGCATTGCGTCAAGGAGATCAGGTAGCGCTACTAGCCTATTCGCATGAGATCAAGACGTACATACCTCCAGGTAGAGGGCTGCGCCACTTGCACACCCTTTTGGAGGCAACCTACAACCTGACGAGTGATTTTGTAGAGGCTGATCCGGCGAAGGCGCTTGAATTTTTGAATCGCCAGCAGAAGAGAAGGAGCTTGGTGGTTCTTTTTTCAGATATGGAAAACTACCTCGTCGAAGATCAGTTGAGCAATTATTTGTGGCGGATGCGCCGTTCGCATTTACTCTTGCTGCTGTCTTTGGCAGATCCGCTTCTGCATGAATGGAGTCATATAGACACGAGCAACAGCAGCTTGGCGTTTACGAAGGCGGTAGCTCAACGGTTCCAGCTCGATCGCAGGGCGTTTCAACAAAAAATGATCGGCGCGGGTATCCAGGTACTGGACGTTCCGGCCGATCAATTGACGCTAACGGTTATCAATACTTATTTGGACATCAAATCAAGAGAAGCTTTGTGAGAATCGGGTCTGTATCCGAGGAGGTACCAGGCAATTAGCAAAAGCAATGTGCCGACAGCTACGATGTACTTGGCTTCAAGAGAGAGACTCGATGGAGTAATATAGCCTTCGATGATTCCCGCGATAAACAAGAGTGGAATAGTAGCCAATAGTAGATGCGCTGATTCTTTTGCCGCCTCCAAAAATTGATGTCTTCGTGCGTAGCGGCCGGGTACTAGCAGACGGTACCCCATGTGAAGACCTGCTCCGCCAGCAATGAAAATGGCAGTCAGCTCGATCACGCCGTGTGGCAAAATGTAGGCCCAAAACGCATAGCTGCTATCTGCCTGATAGTAGACGGCTGCCAAAGCTCCAACCAGAAGGCCATTGAACAAGAGAAGGTAGATAGGGACGATTCCAAACGTAATTCCACTGACAAAGGCCAGCATCGCAACTTTGATGTTGTTGGTCATAATCATCGTGGAGATGACCGGACTGTCGAGAGATTCGTGCCCTTCTCCCAGCCTAGATGGATCGATCTGCTCAGCCATCCCTTGTGGCAATACATAATACAGGTTGAGTGGATCGACCATAACGGCGGCAAAGCCAGAAATACCACCGATGATGAAGAGAAGGGCTGCCACACCAATGAAGCTCATTCGCTTATGTACGAGACCCATCAAGTAGCTACCAAAGAAATGCTTGAGCTGCTGCCAGCTGCCTATTCGTTGCTTGTAAGCCAAATTATGTGCACGTAAGACGAGTTGATTTAAGTAAAGCGTGATCTCGTCTGCAGGATGGTAGGAGCGCACATAGGCCAAATGAGCAGATGTTTTCTTATATAGTTGTGTCAGGCGATCAATATCGGTAGCACTGATGTGCCGAGGTTGTCGGGTAAAACGCTCCACTAATTGTTCCAGTTCGGCCCAAGAGGCTTTATGCTTGTGCCAAAACGAGGTAATATCCATGTATAATGCCTCCTTACATTAGCGCGTGTTTCAAAACTAGAAAAAACCTCAAAGTTTCGAGGGGGGAAGAAAACCATCATGAATGAACCGACATACGTCAGTGGGTCAAATCGAGAAGCTTCTGTCGTGACACCCGAGCATGTTATGCTGCGATTTCAGACGGCAGGTCTAGGCAGTAGAGCCACTGCGATGCTGATTGATACAGGAATCTTGCTCCTGGTTAATCTTACTGTATTTATTTTGTTTGGCATAGTTTTATTTGGAAAAGAAGAAGATTTTTTCCTGGATGATGACAACTACACGATAGCCATCGTTCTCCTGGTTACCTTCATCGTGAACTTTGGCTACTTTTGGCTACTGGAAGCATTCTGGGGCGGACAGACCGTTGGCAAAAGGCTGGTGGGAATCCGGGTCATCCGTGATAACGGACAGCCTGCGACTTTTGTTTCCTCAACGATCCGGAATCTGTTTCGCATCATTGACGCAATGCCATCTGGTTATTTTCTCGGGGCGCTCGTATGCTTTTTCCACCCCCGTGATAAGCGAATTGGCGATATGGTAGCTGGCACAATTGTCGTGGTGGAGTCAGGACAGCGGTCGACTCTTTTTCAGAAAAAGAAAGACAAACAGCCAAATGGCTTTGATTTGAATCATGCGCTACTCATACTTGATGAGCGCCAAAAACAGGCGATTACCCGAGAGGACTGGCAACTGCTTTCTTCCTTCATCGGCAGACTATCCTCTTTAACTCAAGCGAAAAAATATGAACTCGGGAATCAAATTGCCAGCATCATGCGCAAAAAATTAGAGCTTGTTGACGAACAGAACACCAAGGAAGACCCGATCCTGTTTTTGCAAAGGCTGCACAACCAGTTGCAAAACGAATTTCAACTACGAAAATAAAGCGAGGTACCGCCAAAAATATTGGCGGTATTTTCTTTTCTCGACTTATTTCTCCATTATTCAGCAAAATGCAGCTTCAAAAACTTTCTATGTTATAATGAAACCTCACTCTAAGTCACAGAAAGGAGGAGGGGGCCGATGGACGACAAATACATGGGAGCGTCATCGACTTCGTCACCCACACTGCCACTCCCGGCAAACGGGAAGCAGAAAGGAAGACGCAGAAGAGGCAGTCTTTTTCAGGCATTGATTCCCTCCCAGACAGAAGGTAAGCGTCCTTTACTACCAATCGTTTTGGCCGTTCTGGTCTGGGTAGGACTTGCCTACGCTGGATATGCCTTTGCTGTTTATACGTTGGACAAGCAGCAGCAATTTGTGAACCAACGAATTGATCAAATTCAAGAAGATAATCAAAAGCAGATGAAGGCATTGGGAGATCAATTGAATCTGGTGCAGGAAGAAATGCAAAATGTCCAGAAGGGTCTGGGAAATCTGGAAGAAGATTTGGCATTGACGGGTGAAACCATTGGTGGCACGAACAAGACCAAAGAAGCTCTGCAGGATAGGGTTGACCAGCTCAATAAACAGCTGGTTGATTTGAAAGCATCTCTGAAAAAATTGGAGGATGCTGCCCGTGCTTGGTAAGATAAACCGTTTCTTTCTCTTTCTGTTGGCGCCTGCTCTCGGTTTTTTGGTCGCTTTTGCGCTGGACAATCCAGTGGACAAGCTCCAGACAGAAGGCCTGAAGCTTCCTTCTGCCGTAGCGAAGAGCCAAGCAGATGAGCTGGGGGAACGGCTCAACGACACCAAGGTGCAGCTTCGAAACGTAGAAGTTGTCATCGAAGACATCCGGGATCGCTCGAAAAAGGAACAGAAAGAATACGAGCAACAAAACAAGAACATCAGCAGCGCACTTGAAGCGAGCAAATCCCAGACGCAAAAATCTGCGGATGTATTGGACACGATTTTGTCCAACATGCTTGGCAAGCCGATCGGTCAACACTTCGGGAAAAACTCGACAGTGAAAGTCTATTCCTTGCAAGAAGGCGGATACCGCGGTTATATGGCCAAAGTGCGCCTCAATGATCCGAACGCGTTGAAAATGGTGTTGGCCAACAACTCTGTGAAAAGTAAAGGAGAAACGACGAGTCAAGCTGGTAAGCGTACAGGATCCATACTTGCGATCAATGCAGGTGGCTTTATGGCGGACAAGCAGGGCAATCTGACTCCGTTAGGCATCACTGTTGTTGACGGCAAGATTCGAACCTTTTCCAATAATGCGAAGCTGAGCTTTGTCGGTTTCAACAACAAAGGTCATCTGGTCGGAACAAACATCAAAACACAGGCGCAAATTACACAACAAGGGATATTGCAGGGAGCGAGCTTTTTGCCGCGTCTCTTGCAAGACGGAAAGCGATTGCCTATTCCGCGTGAATGGGCGAATGCGCGTCAACCGCGAACGCTGATCGGTCATTTCGACAACGGCGATTTGCTGCTGATTGTCATTGATGGAAGACGAGATGGTTGGAGTAATGGTGTTACGCTCGAGGAAGCGCAAAGAAAGCTGCAAGAGTGGCATGTCGTGGATGCGTATAACCTCGACGGCGGTGGTTCCAGTGCGTTTTATTACAATGGCAAGCTGTTGAACAAGCCTTCTGGCGGCAAAGAAAGACGCGTGGTGAGCAATTTGGTCGTCATGCCATAAGCAAAAATCGCAACACTCTTCTGTGAAGACGACAAGTCTTGCTGCAGAAAGAGTGTTTTTTTCTGTAGAGAAAAGTTTGCCTAGGCAACTGTGAATGTGGGTTGACCTTGAAAAATGCTGAAAATTATAATAATAGTAGAAGTTAATGAAATGGAATAGGAGGGATCGCATGAAAAAAGGGATGTTGGTTGCCCTCTCGATTGTTTCCGTGCTTTCGTTTCCTCATTTTGCGGTGGGAAAAGTCCCAGGTGTGCCAGCAGGTGTGCAAGGAGCTACAAAAGGAATTGTCGCGGTCTCTCATCCAGCAGCGGCGCAGGTCGGTAGAGATATCTTGGCAAAGGGCGGCAATGCGATTGATGCTGCGGCTGGGATCCAATTTGCTCTGAATGTGGCAGAACCGTATATGTCCGGTATCGGCGGCGGTGGCTTCATGATGATTTACGTGAAGGATCAAAACAAAGTGACCGTGTTAGATAGTCGGGAAGTGGCGCCTGCCAAGGTGACTCCTCATATGTTTTTGCGGGCGGACGGCACGCCGATCCCGTTTGAAGAGAGACATACGAGCGGTCAGGCCGTAGGTGTTCCAGGTACATTGCTGGGTGTAGAACAGGCGTTGGAATCGTATGGGACATGGGACTTGGGAAAAGTGATAGAACCGTCGATTGAACTGGCGGAAAAAGGAGTTCGCGTCAACTGGGTGTCCGCTCAATTTATTGCCAATTCCATGGAAAAGCTGAAGAAGCACGGGACGGCTGCACAGGTGTTTGCGCCAAACGGCGTTCCACTCAAAGAAGGTGAGATGCTGATTCAGCCCCAATTGGCGAAAACGTTGAAGATCATCCGCGACAATGGCTCGAATGCCTTGTATGAAGGGGAAATTGGCAAGGCCCTCGTCGAAGAGGTACAAAGGACGGGTGGCTCCATGACACTCGATGATTTGCAGGCGTATCAAGTAAAAGAGCGTGAACCGCTCCGCGGCATGTATCGCGGATATGAAGTGATTTCGATGGCACCACCCAGCTCTGGCGGCTTGACGCTGATTCAGATTTTGAAGCTGATGGAAGGCTACGATAACACAAAGGACGGAATCGGGTCGGTAGCCTATTTGCATCATCTGATTGAAGCCAACCACCTCGCCTACGCAGATCGGGCGGCGTATATGGCGGACGAGGACGTGTATCCAGTACCGAAAAAGGGACTGATTGCGGAGGAATACATCAAGGAACGGCGTCAGCTCATTCGTGAAGAAACCGCGAATGCCAATATAGTGGCAGGCGACCCTTGGAAGTACGATCCTGGCAAAAAGCCAGAGGTGTCCATAAAACTGAGAGATCAATCTCCGGTCAAGCAGACCACGCACTTCTCTGTGATGGACAAATGGGGGAATATCGTTGCGTATACGACCACCATTGAAGATATTTTTGGCAGCGGTGTGATGGTTCCGGGTTACGGCTTCATGCTCAATAATGAGCTTACGGATTTTGACGCGATTCCTGGTGGTGTCAATCAGGTCGAGCCTGGCAAGCGTCCACGTTCGAGCATGACGCCAACCATGGTGCTAAAAGACGGAAAGCCTTTTTTAGCAATTGGCTCACCTGGTGGCTCTACGATTATCGCCTCCGTATCGCAGACGATTCTCAATGTGATCGATCATGGAATGGAAATTGAGGATGCCATCCGTGCACCACGCATTTTTTCTAGCGGCTATCCGAATGTGACGTGGGAAGCGGGCATTGACCAAGATGTCATCCTGCAATTGATGGCAAAAGGTCACGTCTTTGCTGAGGAGCCGACGAACATTGGTAACGTCCAAGCGATAGTGTACGATTTTGAAACGGGAAAAATGTACGGCGGAGCGGATAACACACGCGAGGGTACTGTACTAGGGGTCGATGCCATTGCGTATACGGCTGCGCAGCCAGTCCAGTCGCCAAAAGAAAAAGAAGGCCCCTTTGACTTACGAGTAAACGGCCATGTCTATCCATATACAGCAGAGCAAAAAGTGATGATAGATGGGGTAGCGTATGTTCACGCTAACAAGTTGCTGTTAGGTTTGGGACAAAAAGTGACGTCCTTCCAGTCAGATGTGGTCATGGTGAAGGGAATGCCTTACTTGCCTGTCAAAAAAACTGGCGAGAAGCTGGGCTATACGGTTAATTGGAAGGAAGGAGAGCGGTCCATCGAGTTGAATCGCAAAAAGTAGGCTGATCAAGGAAAGGATGTTGCAAAAATGAAGAAAGTACTTGTACTCGGAGGAACGCGATTTTTTGGAAAGCGATTGGTCCAGCTTCTCGTTGAAGCTGGGGCAGACGTTACGGTGGCAACGAGGGGGTTTACCCAAGGGGAGTTGCCTGCCTCTGTCAAAAGAATGACCCTTGATCGCGATGACGTCCATTCACTAGCGGTTGCAGGGGAAGAGCAGTGGGACGTGGTGTACGATAACATCTGTTATTCCTCCCAAAATGCAATGGATGCGTGTAAGGTTTTTCGGGGGAAAGTGGGTAAGTACGTTTTGACCTCTACTCTGTCCGTCTACGACTATGTAGAGGAACCACTACAGGAAGAAGCATTTGATCCATACACGTATGAAATCAACCGGACAACAAGAGAAGAGACGACCTATCAAGAAGGCAAACGTCAAGCAGAAGCCGTCTTTTTTCAGGAGAAGGCCTTCCCTGTCGTAGCCGTTCGTTTTCCAATCGTACTGGCGGAAGACGATTACACTCGTCGGCTATGGTTTCACATTGAGCATGTGCAAGAGGAGCTCCCAATAGGTATTACGAATCTCGCTGCCCGGATATGCTTTATACATGCACAGGAAGCAGCTCAATTTTTGGCATGGGTGCCGACAACGTCCATCACAGGGCCAGTAAATGCGTGCTCGGATGGGACTGTTTCGCTTGCTGAACTGATGGAGATGATTGCGCAAACAGTCGGAAAACCTGCCCGCATCGAGCCAACGATAGATGCTTCTGATGCGTCTCCCTTTGGGTTTGTCGCATCCTTTTACATGGATAACAGTAAGGCTAAGGCCGCGGGCTTCCCATTTTGGTCGCTGGATGAATGGGTGTCGGCGCTTGTCAAAAACCTAAACGAGGAATATACCTCCGAAAAAGCGTGACCTATCTACCTTTTCTTTCGTATAACTCCATGGTAAGGTAGAGCAGAACATATGTGTCTGTAAGGAACCAGGAGGATCGATCATGAACAAAAATCGCACCAGCAGCCTTGCGATCGTCGCAGCATTATCAGTAGCATTACTCAGTGGATGTGAACCTCCCTCATTAAGTGGAATGTTATCCAGCGAGTCGAATGGACAATCCGCGGGAGAGGGAACGCAGTCAACGACAGTTGAGCCAAATAACGAGGAGACAGCACGTCCCCAACGGGCATCTCTTGCAGAGACGATAAAAGATGTGGATGGAGTGCCAACTGTTACGAATGCAACAGATCTCTCGGTTGTCGTAAATAAACAGCGGGCATTGCCTGCCGATTATATTCCACCGGATTTGATAGAGCCGAATGTGCCATTTCCTTTTGATGAAAAAGTTGAGAAGCGATTACTGAGAGCAGAAGCCGCACAAGCATTAGAAGAACTGTTTGCCAAAGCAAAGACAGAAGGTATTGAACTGTATGCTGTTTCTGGCTACCGCTCATATAAGACCCAAAAATCGCTGTACGAAACGTATGTAAGAACACAAGGTGCTGAACATGCCGCTGCCTACAGTGCCGTACCTGGAAAGAGCGAGCATCAGACTGGCTTGGCTATGGATGTGTCCGGATATGATGCAAGTACACGCTTGGAAGAATCATTTGCTGAGACACCTGAAGGAACATGGCTGGCAGCCAACTGTGCAGACTTTGGCTTCGTCATTCGCTATTTGAAGGGCAAGGAAGATACGACTGGATATGCCTATGAGCCTTGGCATTTGCGTTATGTAGGGAAGGAAATGGCGAAAGAAATTATGGCAGGTGGCCTTACTTTGGAGGATTATTTTTCTGAAGCGGCAATTGCCCACAAATAACGTCATCGAAAACGAAAAGAGCCGCCCCGATAAGGAGCGGCTTTTTTGTGCATGAATAAATGTTAACGTGGGAGGCGAACCTGGGACAGCGGCCAGTATACGACCTCTGCACGTCCTACTACATGATCCAGTTGAACAGGGCCAATGACGCGGCTGTCCATACTGTTGTTGCGATTGTCCCCCATAACAAACACACTGCCCTCAGGAATTTTCACAGGGTCAAAATCTTCGGTTAACGTCACACCTGACGAAGAAGCTTTTAGCTTGTTTTCGACCAAGTACTCTTCGCTGAGCGGTTGACCATTGACATACACTTGATCATTTTTGGCTTCAACGGTGTCACCAGCTACTGCGACCACGCGCTTGATCCAGTTGTCGCCAGTTGCATCTGGATGAATGATGACGATATCGCCAGGCTGCGGTTCTTTGAGATAGTAAACCGCTTTGTTTACGATGACGCGCTCGCGGTCATGCAACGTACTTTCCATGGAACGCCCTTGGACGACGTAGGGAGCCATGACAAATACGTAGATAAAGGCAGTCAATCCGCCAATCAAGAGAAACGATTTTAACCAATCGAGCAATTCCGCTTTCCATTTTGGTGTAGAGTTGGTTTGTTCCATTGAAATTCTCCTATGTATGTAGTTTCTGTGGCAAATATGCCTGAGTCAAATGCCTCGTGTGTGTAAGGCTGTCTTCCCATTATACATGCTTTACGAATAGATACGAAAGATGATTCAAGGAAATAATTGGCTTCGTGGATGAAGCTGAAAAAGTCGTAACATTATTTTGCAAGCTTACCTATTGTCAGTTTTTCCTGTTTGAGTTAAGATGTTCTTGAAATAAGTTTTACAATAAAAATATTAAGTGGTAAACACTTTGTCTGGCTCATACATATCTTTCGTGAAAAGAAATAATTTCGGGAGTCCTCTTGATCTTCCGGTACTTAGGCTATATAGTTTTATAGTAAAAGTACTTATATTATTAATTTTCCGAAAATGGGTGATGTTGTGAGCAATATGTCCCGTGCCAGTAAACTTGAGGAACTGGATCGAGTATTTGTCGAGATTGCTCGTTTCTTTATTAACAATTGGCTAGAGGAAGAGTCAATCAGTCCGAAGCAGTTTATCTTGCTGCGTGTGTTACATCAAAAAGGACGAAGCACAGTTTCTGAGCTGGCGACTATTTTGAAGTTATCCAATAGTGCCACCACAATCGCACTCAATCGGTTAGTCAAGGCCGGTTTTATTGACCGGGTTCGAGATGAACAGGATCGACGTGTCGTGTGGGTCACTTTGTCACAACAAGCCATTCCGACTCTGGAAGGACTTTTGTGCCACAGGAGAGCACTAGTAGGAAAGCTGCTGGAGAATCTGTCTGACGACGAGTTAGAGCAGTTTACGTATTTTCTCAGGAAAATGCAGCAGTGCATATAGCATACCTTCAAGTTCGGGTTTGGGGACATTCGTGTAAGACAAAAGTGTGTACCGCGGGAATGGGAGTGTACACATATGAAAAAGAAAAGCACACTGATCATGAGTTCTTGTATCTTAGGAGCGGCTCTCTTCACACAAGCTGCATTTGCAGAAGAGGCAGTAAAAGCTACTGAAACGACTACTGCAACAGAAGCAAAAACAACTGCAACTGAAGAAAAACCAGCAACTACAGAAGAAAAGCCTGCAACTACTGAAGAAAAACCAGCAACTGAAACCACAACAACTGCACCAGCAACTAAACCTGAAGTAAAACCTGCGACTCCAGAAACAGTTTCCCCAATTCAAGGTTTGACTCAACAAGGTGGCTGGGTCATCATGCCAGGTAAAGATGAGTATGTATGGGTGAGTGGACAATATGTTCCAGTAATCTCTAACGTAGCTGGTTGGGCAACGATGCCAGGAGTAGATCAATTTGTTACTACTGGTGGCGTAACTCCTGTGAGTGCTCCAGCAGCTGGTTGGGCAACGATCGCTCCAGAATCCGATAACGAAAAATAAGCATAGCTGATGATAAAGACGCTTTGTCCCTCGATTGGGCAAGGCGTCTTTTTTTTCGGCTAAATCTGGAGATTCCCGTACAAACTATAGCGAATAGAAACCAAAGGGAAGGAGGAACGAAAATGGCAGGTTATGAAAAAGATCAGGCTCGATCCAGGGCGAGAGAGTTGGGCACTGAGGATGCAAGTGGAGCCGTCTACTATCAAGAGGCAGACGAATATACGGCTGGTCTAGCTACAACGCAAGAGTTGGTCAGTGACATGTACAAGATGGGAACCATTGAGGACAGGGAACAGACCGTGTAAAAACATAGGAAAAGAGCAAGGTCAGCCTGGATACAAGGAGGCTGGCCCCTTTTTGTTTCGTTGATAAAAAATTTTTTATTGACTTGGTAGATTGTATCGGTAAAAATACAAGAGGAATCAGAAAATTTAAAAAGGGTGTGCCACGAATGAGAGACTCACGATTAGATCAATTAGCGTACAATCTGGTTAACTATTCTGTACGAGTACAGCCAGGGGAAAACATTTTGATCAACGCGAAAGGGGACACACCGGATTTGGTGCAAGCCCTCGTGCGTGAGATTTACAAAGCAGGCGGCAGTCCTTATGTTCAATTGATTAATCCCGCCGTCAGCCGAGAAATCGCAATGAATTGCAATGAAGAGCAGTTGAAGACCATGGCTCAACATGAAGTTGAACTCATGGAGAAAATGCAAGGTTACATCGGGATTCGTGCAGCGAACAACATCAATGAAATGGCTGATGTTCCAAGTGACAAGCTGAGCATCTATTCTCGCCTGTATGAGCTGCCCGTGATGAACGTGCGCGTGCCTAAAACGAAGTGGGTTGTTCTTCGTTACCCGAATCCTTCCATGGCACAGCTTGCGAATATGTCTACAGCAGCTTTTGAAGATTTTTACTTCCAAGTATGTAACCTGGATTACGCGAAAATGGACAAAGCAATGGATAGTCTGGTTGACTTGATGAATCGCACAGACAAGGTACGCTTGGTAGGACCTGAAACGGATCTCAGCTTCTCAATCAAGGACATTCCTGCTGTGAAATGTGCTGGCCTGCGCAATATTCCAGATGGTGAAGTGTATACAGCACCTGTGAAGGATTCCGTAAATGGCGTTATCACTCATAATGCGCCAACACCATACCACGGCTTCACTTTCGAAAATGTTCGCTTGACCTTCAAGGACGGTAGAATTGTGGAAGCAACAGCGAACGATACCGAACGCTTGAATCAAATTTTGGATACGGACGAGGGAGCGCGCTTCGTTGGGGAATTCGCTATCGGTGTGAATCCTTACATTCGCAACCCGATGAAAGATATCTTGTTTGACGAAAAAATAGACGGAAGCTTCCACTTCACGCCTGGTCAATGCTATGACGAAGCATACAATGGCAACAAATCGTCTGTGCACTGGGACATGGTTTCCATCCAGCGTCCGGATTGGGGTGGAGGAGAAATCTGGTTTGATGACGTCCTGATTCGCAAAGATGGTCGTTTTGTCATTGCAGAGCTTGAATGTTTGAATCCAGAAAACTTGAAAGGGTAAGGCAAAGCCTACCCAAATCATTTGTCGTACTGACGAAGCCTTTCGTGAGCAAGCATAATATCCATTTCTAGCTGAAATAGCATGTGCAGATTGCTTGAAGGAAGAGTAATTCTGCGTGCTGCGTGGTAGAGAAGTGGCTTGTTTTGTTTGATGACCGTCATGATTTCCACAACCGGTGGAACGACTTGCTTGATTCTTAGCAGACTTTGCAAATAGCGAAGAAAGGTTTGAATACTAGCTTGGTCATCCTTGTTCGGTAGCGTTTCAATCAAAGCGAAAAAGTCTCGGACGATGATACGCTTCGTCTCCTGAGGCTCCACTATGGTTGTACGACTCACTTGATCCACCTCACGGGAAAGAGTAATAGATTCTTTTCTTTTCCCGCTGAATGACAAGTGATAAACCTTTTGCTCGATAAAAAGTCTTTGGCATGTGCGTGTGCCAAAGACTTTTCGTTTTTATGACTCACGATGACCATCGTAGACGCTTGCTTCTTCCAAGGGAATTCGTATACGCAGGAGCAGCCAGGCATTCAAGAGTGAAAACGTCAGGGCAGTTGTCACAGCGGAAAATGTCAGGGGGAGTAGGAGCAGCTCAAGCGATACGACCAAGTAGTTGGGGTGACGAATGAACCGATAAGGACCTCGCTTGATCGGAGCCTCCCCCGGGAGTATGAAGATGCGAGTATTCCACCGTTTGCCCAAGCTGCGAATGCACCAGTAACGAAGTGCTTGCGCGATCAAAAACAGGCTGAACGGTACCGCCCACCAGGAGGGCAGAACCATGGCACTGCCTTTTCCCACCACCTCGAAAATAAGCGAGAGAAAAAAGAGAAGATGAAGAAGAACGATGTATTTGTAATGACTCGCCCCAACCTCGTAGCCACCTTTTGACCGGATATAGCGGGCATTCCTCACGGCAACGAGAAGCTCGACCAGCCGCTGCAACACGACTGCAACCATGACGAATCCAAAGAAGAGCAACATGGCTATCTCGCCTCCAGAAGTAAGAGCTCGGAGCTAAATCCAGGTCCAAGCGCAGCGACCAAACCGCGATCTCCTGGTTCCCACGCCCTCTCCAAGCTTTTTTCCAAGACGAACAAAACCGTAGGGGAAGACATGTTTCCAAAATTGGTTAGAACATCTTCAGAAAAACGAGTGGCTTCTGTGCCAATGCCCAGAGACCGCTGGTAAGCTGTTAATACCTTGGCTCCACCTGGATGGAAAATGAAATGACGCAGATGATCAATAGACATCCCGTGCGGTGACAGAAAGCTCTCGACGTTTTCTCGCATCGAAGAACGAATGAGAGTAGGGATGTCGCGAGAGAAAATGACTTTTAACCCCGGATCGGTCAATTCCCATCCCATGACATCTACGGTGTCCGGCCATGTTGTCGTTCGTGCATCACAAAATTGAACCTTAGGTGCGGCAGAAGAGGACAAGACTTGGTCTCCTTCTATTAATGCGGCTGCAGCTCCATCTCCAAATAGGCATGTTGCGACCAAATTGCTTTTAGACAAATCTTGTCGGATGAAGGTCAAGCCGCACAGTTCTACGCTCACAAGCAATACTCGCCGCGAGGGATAAGCTTGGGTGTATTCACATGCCCGCGACAATCCCATCGCTCCACCGGCACAGCCAAGGCCCCACAACGGTACACGGGTTGCTTGCGGACGGAGTCCTAAACGGTGTAGCAAGCGGGAATCAAGGCTTGGGGTCGCAATGCCAGTACTTGATACAAACATCAGACAATCGATGGATGACGGCTCGACACCAGCTTTTGTCAAACACTTTCGGGCTGCTTCCTCGGCCAAGGCTTCTGCATGTTCGATATACAATTGATTTTTCTCTGCAAAGGGCCGGTCCTCCAAAAACCAATCCATTGGCATGCTAAAATATCGCTTCTGAATGTGACTGTGTGCAAATACGTGTAACAAACGGTCTATGTCGGGAAAAGCATCTTGAAAAAATAGGCGTGCCAGCTTCATGGAATCCTCTTGTGTAATCTCGTGGGAAGGTACTGCTGTAGCCACTGCTTCAATACGGGGCATACATTCATTCACTCCCGTCTGTCATTATTAGCCATTAGCTTATCCCTTCCAATTGGTTCCAATTCATGTTGCACCATGTGTATAGACCACAGGCTGGTTGTCAGGATTTTTCCAAGATTCGCTTGAATGAATAAGTGACAGTTTCGTGGTTTTGCTTGAACTTACAAAAAAAGATAGGTAAAATATTCCTGATTATGTGAAAAAAGACCTACTAAAAATTTGTTAGGTAGGTCTAATGTCCGAATTGGAAGAGGGTAACATCGGATAGATCGGGGGTAGTGTGCTTTGGGCTCACGCTGGATTAGCTTGGGTGTGTCCTGTGTGATCATCTCGGTTTGGCTGATCGGATACGGATTGCCTACGGATGAGAGTATGGTTGTCTTTCTTTTACTTGTGGCTGTCATTCAGTCGCTTGCTGCCTATCAAATAGGGAAATATGTAGATCAGTTGCGGCAGATGGCTTATCACGATTCACTTACAGGCGTTCTCGTCAATCGCAGATTTCATGACAAGTTGGTTGAAGAAGTAGAGTTGGCAAAAAGCAATCATCAATCTGTTACTTTATTATTTATTGATTTAGATAATTTCAAAATATTCAATGATTCATATGGCCATTTGGAAGGCGACCGAATCCTTTGCCAATTTGCAAGACTCTTGCAAGCAAGTGTACGCAAACAAGATACGGTTGGAAGATGGGGTGGGGAAGAATTCGTCGTTTTGTTAACGCATACAGACACAATAAGAGGACTGGCAATTGGAGAACGTATTCAAAATCAAGTGAGGCACGCTCTTTCAGGTGTCACGGTCAGCATCGGAGTAGCCTCGTACCCTCACCATGCTTCAACAGCGGAAGAGTTAGCGAAAACAGCAGATATGCTGATGTATGAAGCGAAAAAGAGGAAAGATTGCATGATGGTCGCTTCGAATGAAAAGATAAATATTGGCAAGAATAACACTCGTCATCTCTCTTGACACGGGTGTTTTTTTTGATTGTAAAGGGCATTTACAAAAACTTAATAATTCCTTAAAGAAAAATATACACATTTGACCTTGATTTTAAATTTACGGAAACAATAACTTTCGATATAATCTGTTAGGTGTCATTTATTCAAAGGAGTGAAGAAGTCCCGTATGTTGAAATCAAACAAGTATATCTTCTTTGATCTGTTCGAGCAGCAGATTGCCACTGTGCACAAAGGAACTCATCTTTTCTATGAAATGATAGGAAACTATCAAGATCTAGAAACAAAGGTTAAGGCAATCAAGGCTGTCGAGAAAGAAGGAGACGAGATCGTTCGTCGCATCATGAACGAGTTAAACTCCACTTTTATCACTCCGCTTGAGCGTGAAGACATTCACCAACTCGCTCATACGATGGACTCGATGATCGACTACATTGACGGTGTCGCTGATCGTATGTATCTGTACCAAGTGACTCAACCAGATCCACGTGTACTGGCACAAGCCAATATTTTGGTGAAATGCTCGGCAAAGCTGATCGAGCTGATTCGCACACTGCGCAAGCTGGATCATAAAGTCGTTACACAAATCGCTGGGGAAATTAAAGATTTGGAGCATGAATCTGACTCCAACTACCGCAAAATGGTATCTGATTTGTTGAACTCTCCTGATACCAACCCAATGGAGGCTATCAAACTCAAAGAGATTTACGATAAGCTCGAAGACTGTGCTGACTTCGCTGAGGACGTCTCCAACCTGGTAGAAGGGATCGTGTTAAAGAATGCCTGATCTTTCGCCAGAGTTGCTTATTCTGGTACTCGTCGTCATCATGGCGCTAGCTTTTGACTTTATCAATGGTTTTCACGATACAGCGAATGCAATTGCGACTTCTGTTTCGACGCGTGCATTAAGTCCGAAAACCGCGATTATTATTGCATCCCTGTGTAACTTGCTTGGTGCACTTTCGTATACAGGTGTAGCGAAGACAATCGGGGGAGGCATTACCGATCCATTCAAGCTGGAAAATGGATTGGTCGTCGTTTTGGCCGCGTTGACATCTGCGATTTTGTGGAACCTAATCACCTGGTGGTTCGGAATTCCTAGTTCGTCCTCGCACGCGATTATCGGCGGTGTTGCAGGTGCTGCTTTTGGTGCCGCAGGAAGTGGTGCCATTAACTGGTCAGGCTTCATTAGCATTATCCAAGCGTTGATCGTATCACCGCTTGTTGCCTTTGCTGTTGGTTTTGTCGTGATCAAGCTTGTGTCTTGGTTTGTTCGTAACTCAGCGTACCACAAAACCAATCGAAATTTCCGTTCGATGCAAGTCGTGTCAGCAGCTTGGCAGGCCTTCAGCCATGGAGCCAACGATGCGCAAAAAACAATGGGCGTAATCACCCTTGCTCTGATTTCTGGAGGATTCTTGATACAAGAACCGGGCGAATTCGTCATTCCACTGTGGGTAAAACTCTCAGCTGCTATTGCAATGGCTTTAGGTACAGCTTTTGGTGGATGGCGTATCATCAAGACCTTGGGTGGTAAGATTATGAAAATCAAGCCAATTTCCGGTTTCTCAGCAGACCTGTCTTCTGCCTTGATTATCACAATCTTTACAGCTTTGAAACTGCCAGTGAGCACAACGCACGTGATCACATCCGCCATCTTGGGGGTTGGGGCATCGCAAAAGCTGAACGCAGTAAAATGGGGCTTGGCTGGCCGAATTTTGGTCACTTGGGTCATTACCCTTCCGATTACAGGACTTTTGGCTGCTGCATGCTACGTCGTGTATGACGTATTCCTGTAGAGCTACATCTTTATACAACACACAACCAGACACCTTTCCGTGTAGAGAACGCGGGAAGGTGTCTTTTTCATTAACTTGATCCAGTTAAACGCTCCCATAAACCGGGCTTGGGTTTAATTTGCACGAGGCGTACGGCAGAGAATGGGATATAGTCCAGCGAGCCATCCCGTTCTTCAATTAAAATCCCATTTGGGCTATAATCATACAATTTGCCTTCTGCGTATGAGGATAATCCTTGACCGATCATATCAGGAGCAAAATGAATACGTACGTAGCGATCGAGATACTCTTCCAAAATTCCATCATCCATCTGATTCCCCACCTTTTTCATTCTTTCTCCTAGTTATTGCCTGCATTGCGACAATTCAGACAAGGTAAAGAAAAAACCACCCAGTCGGACTGACCTGAGTGGTAATGGCTATGGCATATTAACGTTATTCAATCGAGTTTTGGGAATGTCCTGTCTGCTTGTTTTTGCGTGCAAACACGAGCATCAGGATGACACCAGCAGCAATTAAGCACAGACTGACTAATTGAGCGACACGCAGAGTATCTGCTATTAACAAGCTGTCTGTACGCATTCCCTCAATGTAGAAGCGACCGAGTGAATACAGGATCATGTAGCTGAACAAGACCTGTCCGTCGAATTTTTTGAATCGGTACAGCATGAACATGAGAACGGCGAAAACGAAAAGGTTCCAGATCGATTCATACAAAAACGTAGGGTGGTAATATTGTCCGCCGATAAACATTTGTTCGCGGATGAATGCGGGGAACTTTTCCATAAACTCAGCAGAGACGGGACCACCGTGCGCTTCCTGGTTGATAAAGTTTCCCCAACGTCCGATGGCTTGACCCAAAATGACACTCGGCATAAAAATGTCAGCCAAACGAAGGAACGGCAGATTATGTTTTCGAATATACCAGCTTCCTGCCAGAACACCACCGATTAATCCACCGTGAATAGCCAAGCCGCCTTGCCAAACTGCGAAGATGTCCAGTGGATTGTCTTTGTACTGCTCCCATTCAAACGTTACATAATACAATCTTGCACAAACGATGGCTGCTGGAATGATCAGAACCACCATGTTCAAGACGTGATCAGGATCAATGCCAGAACGTTTGGAATTGTAGCGCGCGAGATAAGTACCCAAGAAAAACGCCAGCCCCATAATAATGCCATACCAGTGAATCTTTAAGGGGCCGATTGCAATTGCGATCGGATCAATCATGAATGTGCCTCCTTGCCTCAAAACATCTGTGCCAAGTATAGCACAAATAGGCTGCTGGATTCCAACTAATGGCTTACTGGGACTGCAAAAAGCCGAGGATGGCATCAAGGGAGGCTCGTTTCATTGGAGCAGATACGGATGAGAATAAATCTCCGAATGTTTCCAGTCGTTTGGGCACTGTATAAACGGTGAAGTCTGTGGGATGAGAATGAGGAACCTCCTCCCACAGGAGTGGTGTTGATACGGTTGCCTGTTCTTTTGCACGGGTTGAATAAGGGGCTGGTAATGTTTTCCCCCGCCAGTGTTGCAAATAGTCAATGTACAGCTTATCTCCCCGATTCTTCACTAGTCGCTCGATGGTTAAAAGTGAGGGATGCTTGCTGACTAAATAGGATGCGATGAAATGTCCGACCAGGCGTGTCTGTTCAAAGGTATAGCGGAGTTCAATCGGAACGTATATTTGCAAGCCACTGGAACCAGATGTTTTGACCCATGAAGGCAGCTGTAATTCATCGAGCAGCTGTTTCAACAAGAGGGCAGACTCTATCACAACAGCAAAATCGTCTGTAGAAGGGTCAAGGTCAAATACGAGCTCTGTCGGAGTCTCATCCTTGGCGAGGTGAAAGGAGACGTGCCACTCCAATGCTGCTTGATTTGCCATCCACACGAGTGTCGCCCGATCATTGCACAGTACGTAACGAACATTTTCCCACGTATGCGTTTGTATCCAGTCAGGCGCATAGTCAGGGGCGTTTTTTTGATAGAAGTGCTTGTCGCCAACTCCGTGAGGGTAGCGAATGACTGTTAGCAGCCGATCCTTGCTATACCGTAGAAGTGGGGCTGCGACAATCAGCAAATAGCGCAAGTAATCTAGCTTGGTTACCTTGGCCTGTGGCCATAGAGGCTTGTCAGGATTTGTAATGGACAATATGTGATTGTCAATCGTCAGCTCGTACTCTTTTGTTGCAGGACGCAATAATGTTTTCACCTTCTTTTTAAAAGGTAGTAGGTGTTCCTACTATCTCCCATCCGTGTTTCTCTATGTAAAAGGAAAACCACTTTGCATATATTCCCTGCCAATCAACCATAATACGGGTAGCTTTCCAGTGGTTGGTGATGAAATGGAATTCAAGAAGAAAGATAAAATGCAAGAACTGATTGAGACAATGAATGCCTGCAGCTTGATTGAGCTGGAGGGTATACCGATTTCGCCTCAATTGGAACAGAACATTGATCTTTTGAAAAAAATGTTCGCTGATTGCTCTGATTTTGTCATACGAGAATTCCGTCAAAAAAACAGTGTCCGAGCGATTGCTGTCTTCGTTGATGGGCTAATTGATACGAAAGAGGTCAATTCTGCACTGAAATCGTTAATGGTGCTTGAAGACGGCGATGATGATATAAAAGTGATTGAAGAGTCACTTTTGCCCGTTTCCCAGATGGGAAGAGTAGACGATTATAAAAAGCTGCTACAAGCTGTGCTTTCAGGTGATACAGGCATTCTTGTTGAGGGAAATACAGAAGCGCTCACGCTCGGCATTCGTGGAGCAGAAAAACGCTCCGTTAACGAACCAGAAGGAGAAGCGGTCGTACGTGGGCCGCGTGAAGGCTTTATCGAAAATATTCGCACGAACACGTCGATGCTGCGGCGCAAATTGCGAACACCTCGATTGAAAATGAAGTCCTTGGTAGTTGGACGTGAGACGAACACCAATCTGGTGGTTGCCTTTCTTGATGGGATTGCTGATCCAGAGATCATACAGGAGGTAACTGGTCGAATCAGCAAGATCAATATGGATGCTGTGCTGGAAAGTGGATATATCGAAGAGATGATCCAGGATAACACGTACTCGCCTTTCCCTCAGGTTATGTATTCCGAGCGCCCAGACACGGTTGCTGCGGCATTGCTGGAGGGACGTGTCGCGATATTTGTGGATGGGACACCGATGGTTTTGATCGTGCCTGTTACGTTTTGGATGATGATGCAGGCCAGCGAGGATTATTACGAGCGATTTCAAATGGCTACGCTAGTTCGACTGCTGCGTTATGTATTTCTCATCATTTCGCTCATTACCCCTGCTTTATATGTCGCTATTACGACTTATCACCAACAGATGCTACCGACCACGCTCCTTTTAAGTATTGCGGCTGCGCGCGAGTCCATTCCTTTTCCTGCTATTGTGGAGGCTTTTATCATGGAAATTTCTTTTGAAGCCTTGCGAGAAGCGGGGATTCGTCTCCCGAAAACGGTCGGACAAGCCGTCAGTATTTTAGGTGCGCTGGTCGTTGGTCAGGCAGCGGTGCAGGCAGGGATTGTTTCTGCCCCCATGGTTATCGTCGTATCGCTCACAGGGATTGCCTCATTTACCATCCCGCATTTTAATGCATCGATTTCATTGCGAATGCTGCGTTTTCCGATCATGATTGCGGCTTCGATCCTCGGCATCTATGGAATGCTAGTAGCGTTATTGCTCATCCTCGGTCATATGGCCAACCTGCGCTCTTTTGGTGTCCCTTATTTATCGCCGCTAGGACCGATGTCGATCGGCGATCTCAAAGACGTACTGATAAGGGCTCCGTGGTCGATGATGGAAAAACGCCCAAGCTTTTTGGGCGTTCAAAATGCAAGGCGTATGAACGATGGTTTTTCTAATTCTATTCAGCAAAGAGGAGGGCAATCAGGAGTGACAGGCAACCGTCATCCAAATGAGGAGGGACAATCGTGAAGGCTGTGACCCGCATATTGGTGGTGTCGCTCTGCATGTTCCTAGTATCTGGATGTTGGGATCGCCGTGAAGTAAATGATATGGCCATCGTCATTGCAATGGCGATGGATAAGGAACCAGACGGCAGGTATCGGTTATCCATTCAGGTCCCCCTGGTCAGTAGCCTAGGCGCCCAGTCCGGAGGTGGTGGTGGGACGAGTGGTGATAAGAGTTATTACGTTGATTCCGCAGTAGGCAGGACAATTCGGGAAGCGAATGGATTGATCCAAGCTAGAATGTCTCGAGAAATTTACTACTCCCATCACCGGATGATCGTCATAGGCGAAGAACTGGCGAAGGACGGAATGTCGGATGTGCTGGATATTGTGTCGCGCTTTCCGGAAAACAGACTGACAGCTTACATTGTCATGACAAAAGGCAAAGGAATCGAATTACTAACCGCACAGCCGCAATTTGAACGTTTTTCGGGAGAAGCGATGCGTGAGTTGGTCAAGATGGGGGGCATTACGGTAACGTTGAAGGATGTAGCCCAGATGCTCGGTACACCAGGGGTTGATGCCATTTTACCCGTTCTGGCAGCAGTGGATTCTCATCCGAAAGGAAAGTCAAAAGAAATAGAGGCGACGGGGGTAGGCATATTTAGACAGGACAAGCTCGTAGCCATCGCGAAGCCCAAAGAACTGCTCGGCTTGCGATTGTTCCAACGCGATTTTACTCCGTTTTCTGTTGTGGTGTCCCTTAACAAGCACGAACGGCTTACGATAACTCTTTCGAAAGGAAGGGCGAGTATCAAGCCTGTGATCAGGAAGGGACACATCCATTTCAAAATTGATCTCTACGCTTCTGCCGTTGTAGTGGAGAATCTGTCAAACCTCGATCTAGAGGAAGAGAAAAATATTAGAATGCTGCAAACAAAGCTCGTCGAGCAAATCAATAGCGGTGTGAATCATATGATGAAAACGATCCAACAGAAACAATCAGACTTCATTGGGTTAGGAATCGCATTGTCGAGGAATTATCCGCGAGAGTGGCGAGACCGATATCGGAACAGGTGGAATAAGGAGCTTCCGAAAATCACATATGAAATCCGATCCAAAGTGCACATGGCCAATTTCGGACAGACAACGAAAAATATAACCCAAGGTGAAGATGATCATGAATAGAATATTTTTGATCTTTTTTATCTCTATGTTGGTACTTTCGTTTGGAGAATTCATCATAAAGCGAAAAGGAATGGACGGGAGACAGCAGCGAGTCATTGCTATTTTCTACGTTTTAACCATTCTTTGTCTGATTGCTTTGCAATTCCAGTATTATCAAGTGTTACCCACGAGTAATTTGATGAACTTTCTATCTCCTCATGTGAAGTGGTGGGTGGATCAGTTCGTATAAGGAGGCCCAAGTATGATTCACAAGCAAGTTGTCAATCATCGACAAATTGCCTGGCTGGTTGGCAGTGTCTTGATGACAGGAATGATGATCAGTTTCTTGCGGTCTGTCGTTCATGTAGCAAGGATGGATGCTTGGTTCTCTCAAATTTTACCCATCTTTTATGCGCTTTTTATCGCCTACGTTTTGAGTGGGCTGGTTGAAGCATACCCCGGGAAAAATATCTTTGAAATCTTGTTTATCATTGGCGGGAAGTGGATTGGAGGAGCTATCAATCTCCTCATTTTATTTTACATTTGGATCATCCTGGCGATCGATATTAAAGGGGCTGCTGATTTTTTACATATCTCGTTATTGCCAACCACGCCTTTGGAGGTCATCTTACTCGTCTTCGTCTTACTGATGATGTACTATGGCAAAACGAGTCTTGAGGTGGCGGCACGGGTAAATGAGTTTTATTTTCCCCTTTATTTCATCATGTGCATTTCGCTCTATTTCCTGCTGGTTAATGAATACAACGTTGAGCGATTGGAACCAATCTTGACCAGTAGCTTGGATCGAATCGTGGTCAGCAACTTTTTACAAGTGGGTGTATATGGTGATATTTTTCTCATTGGGGCATTCTTACATGCCATTGTAGAGCCGCGACTATTTTTTGCCGCGATGAAGCACGGGGTCATCATTGTTGGCTTTGGGACGACGATTATGTTGCTCGTCTTGCTCGGGGTGATGGGTTTCATGATCGCCAGTCGACTGAATTTCCCTATCTATATTCTCGTCCAGCAAATCCACGTCACAGATTTTTTGGACAGGGTCGAAATGATCCTCTTTAGCGTGTGGTTCCCCGCTTTCACAATCAAAGTCATTGTCGCTTACTTAGCATTTTTAGTGGGGGTGGGATCATTTGGCGGACAGCGGCATTACAATACATTCAATGCTCCGTGTGGATGGTTTATCGTTGTATCGTCCATATTTGCGTTTCCAAATGTAGCGCATATCGATCAGTTTATTAGTTATAGCTTGCCGTTGATCGTGCTCGTCTTTCAATTCCCGTTGGCGATCTTTTTGCTCATTCACGTAAGGAGAAAGAACAAAGGAAGAGAGCAAAGCCTCATTCCCGAAGGAACGAAGCTTTATCGATTTTACCGGTCGATGGTGTGGATCACGACAGTCTGTTTGAGTGGATGTGTGATCGTGATTTTGATTGGGGACTTTTTTAAGGACAAATCAGCAGTCGGAGGGGTTGCGACAGCTATTGTGTTTATTGCCCTCTTACTGATAGCGCTGTTGACGAGCTACGGGGAGATGCAGGCTCTTAATCATGGCAAGCAAAAGCTGGGGAGGGCAAAACAGGCTGGATCGTTTCGACAATGAGATCGAAAGTAGAGGGGGTGTGCCTACGAATTTCCAAGTCAAAGCTACCATTCATACATCGTTAAATAAAGGCAGTGATAGTAAAGACTTTTTAGTCTTTGACTCAGCTGCCTTTTTGTAATGGATGAGAACCATATACCTTGATTTTTCAACGAAATATGTGCCTAAGGTATGGTCATCCAATAATATCATCCTGATTTTTAACGGAAACTTCACCATTCGGATACCGATGCTTTAGATAGTCTCCGCCCCATTTACATAGTACTTGTAAGACTTCTTTTAATGATTCCCCATATTCGGTCAGGGCGTATTCAACTCTTGGCGGTACTTGATCGTATGTTTTTCGGGTGATCAAGCCATCTCTTTCAAGCTCTTTTAATTGTACCGTGAGCATTTTTTGTGAAATCCCCGTTACTAATCGTTTTAATTCCCCTGTTCGGATCGGTCCCCTGGTTAAGTGATATAAAATATGAGCCTTCCACTTTCCACCAATCACTTCTAAAACGACTTCCAGCCTGTTGTTGTACTGTTTCATCTTCTTTAACTCCTTTAAAAATATACAGGTACGTTGACGTACCTATAGCACGTTGGCGTTCCTATAGTACGTAAAAGTGCGTACTTTTCAATGTTTCCTAACCCTTGCATAATAGGGTTCGTTACCAAGTAATGCGGGATCGTGATAAGGACTGTAACCATTATACCCATAGAAGTATCCTGCATAAAATATTTAGGAGGTACTGCTACTATGAAAACTGCAAATCGCACAGCAAATTTTTATGACGTCATTCGAGAGCGTCGTTCTGTTCGGACTTTTGATCCTTCTTATACAATCGCAGAGGAAGAAATCAAAGAACTCATCGGAGAGGCGATTCTCGCTCCAAGTGGTACGAATCTGAATCCTTGGCGTTTTATGGTCTTTACAGAGAAAGCACTCAAGGAAAAACTGCTTCCTACGGCACTGGGACAACAACAAGTGGTTGATGCATCCGCGGTCATTGTCGTATTAGGAGATATGAACGCCTATACAGTAGAGAACGCGGAAAAAATCAATCAAAGAGCAGTGGAAGCCGGTTTCATGCCAGAAGAA
Source organism: Brevibacillus sp. NPDC058079 (assembly GCF_042885155.1). Lineage (NCBI taxonomy): Bacteria > Bacillati > Bacillota > Bacilli > Caryophanales > Paenibacillaceae > Brevibacillus > Brevibacillus sp. NPDC058079. The sequence continues at coordinate 209,750 of NZ_JBHVSO010000002.1, read as the reverse complement.
GTGAAAAACAGAATTAACGAAAGTGTGAAAGGGTACTACGGTACGGTGAGTGAACAAGTATGGAGAGAATGGCAGCACCTTGATGGAGGACTTGTTGCGATGCAATTGATGCTCGCGGCAAAGGCAAGAGGTTACGACACTGTGCCAATGCTTGGTTATAACACAGAAGAGTTCCGAAAAATCTTCGATGTTCCAGATAACTGGGTGAACGTTCTGATGATTCCTGTAGGGAAAGCTACACAACCAGGGTTCCCGACTGTACGCTTGAGTGTTGATGAAGTGACATACTGGAATGGCAAGTAATTGGTAGGATGGATGTTCCGCCACATATCATCACATGCTTGATCATGTGGCGTCTTCCCTGAAAACATGCATTTTCGATAGATCTTGTATCTGTCGCCTCTCTATAAAACAAAATCACAGATATTAAATATCCTTATTCACGACGAAAGGAGGTCTAACTATGAAACTAAGTGTTTTGGATCAAACACCTACATCTAACGGTCAAACTTCAGCGCAAACCTTTCAAAATACCATTGAGCTGGCGAAGCTTGTGGATGATATGGGGTATAACAGAATTTGGTACTCAGAGCATCATGGGGCTACAAACTTGGCAAGCGCCTCTCCTGAGATCATGATTGCACACATTGCATCTGTAACAAACAACATTCGTGTTGGCTCCGGTGGAATTATGCTGATGCATTATTCTCCATTAAAAATGGCCGAAGTTTTTAAAACGTTATCAACGCTGTATCCTAATCGAATTGATTTTGGTGTCGGTCGTGCTCCAGGGGGAGATCGGTTCTCCACGCTTGCCCTGCATGAAGGAAGACAACCGAATCTGCTTAACCAGTACGATAAGCTGATGGAAACCATGATGTTTATGACAGATACGATGCCTGAAGATCATGTGTACAGTCGCACATTGGCAGCACCAGTAGACGCTCCACTTCCTGAGGTTTGGCTACTAGGATCAAGTGGAAGCAGCGCTGCACAGGCAGGAAGATTCGGTATCGGGTATTCATTTGCCCAGTTCATCAGTGGACAATTAGAGTCTCAAATGCTCGAAGCGTATCGCACGAACTTCACACCCTCAGAGTTTATGCCTGCTCCTAAAATCAATGTTGGCTATTTTGTGATGGCGGCGGAAACAACGGAGGAAGCTGAATATCACGCAGCGAGCCTGGATCTGAATTTGCTGTTTCTGGATAAAGGCATGCCGTTTCAAATCTTCACACCAGAAGAAGCATTGAATTATTCCTATACCGAAATGGACAAAATGCAGATCGAACACAACCGCAATCGTTTCCTGGTGGGAAGTGCAAAAGATGTTGCTGATACACTACGTGAGCACGATGAAAAATACGGGATCACGGAAGCCGTACTTGGAACAATCAGTCATAGCCATGAGACGAGACTACAGTCTTACCGTTTGCTTGCAAAGGAACTTCTATAAATAGAAAGGTGGAAAAAATGATGATCCCATTTTTAGAACGAATGAATAGCTTATCGAAAAAACAACGCGAAGATGGTTTAACCAAAAAAGAAAAGGAAGAACAACAACAGCTTCGTCAAGAATATCTGCAAATTATCCGCGGGCAAGTTTTGCACACATTTTCAGGGCTAACGATCTTAGACCCGCTGGGTAATGATGTAACGCCCGAAAAATTGAAAATCGCCCAACAAAATCAGATGTTCAATACAGAGGATGAAGCATGAATATGAAGTCTGGCGTCGAACAGGCCGTTTATGCTCTTCTGGTGCTAACTCGACTACCTAGACAGGCGATGTTATCTGGTGAAGCTCTAAGTCAACAGCTCCACATCTCTCCAACTTATTTGCAAAAGTTAATGAGAAAACTTGTACGGGCCGGGATTGTTCTGTCCGTGCCAGGTGCAAAAGGAGGCTTTCGACTGCAAGCTTCACCAGACGACATAACCATTTATGATGTGTACATGGCAGTAGAAGGTGTGAAATCTCTTTATCGTTCGACGGGTATCTTTGAAGGGATGCTACAGTTAAAGGATAACAACGCCTGCTTGTTATCTGATGTCATGGATGAAGCGGAGCGTGCTTGGCAGGCTGTATTAAAACGCCAATCTATCGCTTCTTTACACAGCGAACTAAACGAAACCTGCTCGGCTGATGATTTGACGAAGCTGGATTCTTGGTTAAAAAGCACGATTCGTTAACTAGATAATTAATTAGATAAGGAGGAACGATGATGTTTGTTCGAGTGGTGACAATCAGTAGTAAAGAGGGAATGGAGGAGCAACTGAGGCAAATAGGGCGAAATGTACTTGTTCCTCTCAATAAAGCCGCAGGATGTGTAGATGTATATTTCATGGAGCCTAGCTTAGAAACGGACAATCCCTTTTTTGGTGTCGTAAGTATCTGGAGAGAGAAGGAGGCGTTGGAGACGATGAAAAATAGCGGAAGTTATCGTGACATGCTCAAAGACATGGGACCAATGATTGAATCTGTCACGGATCATTTATATGTGGTCGAGTAATCCATTACGTAATGAACTGGACTCCATCGTGAATGACTTGTTGGGTTGGAATGAATTGGTAGAAGAATGATTCCCGCCTAAGTCCACTTGGTATGATATATCCCCTGATCTAGCATAATAGTAGGAAGAACCTTCGAACGATTGAGGGTATTTTATTGACCAGAGGTGAACCATGCATCCAATCATTCCGATGGAGCCAATATTATGTGACGTAATTCCTCAAGGATCAGACTGGATTGCCCAAGTGAAGTGGGATGGTGTCCGGATACTGACCTACTTTGATGGTCATCAAACGAGATTGTTTAATCGTCGGTTAAATGAACGGACTTTTCATTTTCCTGAAGTAGCAGACATTCATTCGTACTGCAAAGCTCGATCTGTCATATTAGATGGAGAAATTATTGCATTAGGACCGGACGGAAAACCATCGTTTCATGAAGTGATGCGACGGGATGGAATAAGACGTTTGGAGAAAGTTAGCCATGTGCGAAAAGAAGTTCCTATTACATATATGATTTTTGATGTCATCTTTTTCGACGAGCAGTGGATCAATCTGCGTTCATTGAAAGAAAGGATTCATATCCTACAAGAAATAATCGTGACGAATGACCATATCCAATTAGTTTCCAACCACGATAATGGAAAAGCGTTGTTTACTGTCATTCAGCAACAAGGCATGGAAGGCATTATCATGAAAGATCTAAACAGCAAATATGTTATTGGGCGTAAAGAAAAACAATGGCAAAAGAAAAAATACTATCGGGATATCGTAGCGGTTGTAGGAGGAGTAACGATACGAGACAACATCGTAAACGCAGTACTGTTGGGGCTATACGATTCAGAAGGTAGGTTACTTTATATTGGACATGCAGGGGCAGGGAGATTAACACGGAACGATTGGATGGCACTAACAGAGAGGATCGTGCCACTCATACAAAAGGATATGCCCTTCTTTAACAAACCCGAAAGGAATAGAGGAGCGATTTGGCTACAACCAAATGTTACGGTGAAAGTGAACTTCGCAGAATGGACAGAGGGTTATACGTTACGACAACCAAGTATACAAGCAATTGTTGATATACCTACTGATCAATGTGTGCTGGAGTGAACAACATCCCTCATGAATCGAGGGATGTCCTCTGTTTGAAATTTCTAAAAACAACTTAAAATAATAAAGTCGCATGGGTATTTGCAGGAATTTTACGAAACTTTTTTATTGATTAAGTATTGAATTCGAGCTATACTACTTGTATCTAAAAGAACTGATCGGTTAGCGCATTGGGCTGTATCTGGTTGAGTTGCTTCCTCCTTCCGTGGTACGTCCACCACACCTCATGGGAAGGAAGCTACTCTCTGATATGGCCCTCTTTGTGTCTCGCTCGGGTTGGGAATGTTTGTTGTTCACTTTCTTTAATCCTTTTTTCATTGATATATAATTAGAGACTTGTTTATAATGACTGTGCGAACTTATTTACGAAAGAAGGAATTGACTTGCCGTTTCTTCGGTTTAAAGGCTTTGCGAAGCAAGACATAGAGCCCATTTCTCAGATTCTTATAGAAGAGTTTTCCAAAATTGCTGAGGTCGCTCAGGAAAAGGTGAAATTGGAGCTGCTTCAGGTAGATCAATTGACGAACAGTCCTTTGTCTGTAGAGATCATGATGTTTCCGCGTGAACAAAAGCAACATGACGCGATTGCTAGTGCCATACACGGCATTTTGAAGAAGCAAGGCTTTCTACATGTCCATATTTTCTTCATTCTGCTATCGCCTTCTCTCTATTATAAAGAAGGACTTCCGTTGCAAGTCGGAATGACGAAATAAGCAAGAAAAAAGGTCGAGATCCTCAAACGGGATTTCGACCTTTTTCTATTAATAGTAGAGGCTTTCGGTTTGCAGGCACTTGGAGCATGTTCGCGTAAGTGGAGTTTCGATATAGACGTGGCTGCAGTCCTGTTGAATCAGCCGCAATTGTTGTTTAGATTGCTCTAGCTCAGCCTCTAATCGAATGATCTCTTCTCGTAAACGACTGGCTTCCTCCATAGGCATCCCCCTTCATTACGACTGGTACAAACGGCTTCCTTGTTCGCGGAACTCACGGGATTTATCCTGCATCCCTGCAAGAATGGTGGGATCTTGGGCAGCCCCTTGTTCATTGGCGATGTGACGAATGTCGTGCGATATTTTCATGCTGCAAAATTTAGGTCCGCACATGGAACAAAAATGAGCGGATTTGGCGGCTTCTGCTGGCAATGTTTCGTCGTGATATTCACGGGCGCGCTCTGGGTCCAAAGACAAATTGAATTGATCGTTCCAGCGAAAATCAAAACGAGCTTTGGATAAGGCGTCGTCTCGTTGTTTTGCCCGCGGATGTCCTTTTGCGAGATCAGCGGCATGCGCTGCGATTTTGTATGCGTTTAAACCGTTGCGGACATCTTCTTTGTTGGGTAGGCCGAGGTGCTCCTTGGGCGTTACGTAGCAGAGCATCGCTGTTCCGAACCATCCAATCATGGCGGCGCCAATCGCTGAAGTAATGTGATCATAGCCGGGAGCGATGTCTGTCGTGAGTGGCCCAAGTGTGTAAAAAGGAGCCTCATGGCAAATAGATAACTGTTTATCCATATTTTCGCGAATGAGATGCATCGGGACGTGACCAGGGCCTTCAATCATGACTTGTACGTCGTGTTCCCACGCAATTTTTGTGAGTTCTCCCAATGTTTCAAGCTCTGCGAACTGCGCCTCGTCATTCGCATCCGCGATAGAGCCAGGACGTAGTCCATCTCCGAGAGATACACAAATGTCATAGGCCTTCAGAATTTCGCAAATTTCAGCGAAATGCGTATACAAGAAGTTTTCCTCATGATGGGCCAGGCACCATGCGGCCAAAATCGATCCACCGCGAGAGACGATACCGGTAACACGGTTAGCTGTCATAGGAATGTAGCGCAATAGAACACCAGCATGAATCGTGAAGTAATCAACGCCTTGTTCTGCTTGCTCAATCAAGGTGTCTCGGTAAACCTCCCATGTCAAATCCTCGGCTTTCCCATTTACTTTTTCAAGTGCTTGATAAATCGGGACGGTACCGACTGGAACGGGACTGTTGCGGATAATCCACTCCCGTGTGGTGTGGATATGTTTTCCCGTGGAGAGGTCCATAATGGTGTCGGCACCCCAACGGACCGACCAAATCATTTTTTCAACTTCTTCTTCCATCGAAGAGCTGACAGCTGACGTTCCGATGTTGGCATTGATTTTGACATGAAAGTTGCGGCCAATGATCATCGGCTCGCTTTCAGGATGATTGACGTTAGAAGGGAGGATCGCACGTCCAGCGGCGATTTCTGCCCTCACAAATTCAGGGGAGACACCCTCGCGAATGGAAACGTATTCCATTTCAGGTGTGATGATATTTTTTCGGGCATAATGAAGCTGGGTAACATTTTTCCCTGGCTTTGCCCGTTTTGGTTCGTAGCCCTCTCGAGGGAAAGTAGGGAGGGTGGCTGCCTTTTCTTCGTTTCGGATGCCGTCGTCAACTAGTTGTGGTTCGCGACCGACATACGTTTCCGCATCATTTCGCTCATCGATCCACTTGTGGCGGATGGAGGGCAGTCCTGCTTCAATGTCAGGAACGTAACCCGTTGCGGTATACTCGCCACTCGTATCGTACACGCGAAGAGGGGGATTGGGTGTGGAGCCAGACAATCCTTCGGTAGGATGAAGGGAAATCTCGCGCATCGGGACACGGATGTCCGCGCGACTACCTGTTTCGTATACTTTGCGACTGCCTGGAAAAGATGACACCAATGACATAAGAAAAACCTCCTTGTTTTGGTTGCACGAAAGCGAGAACCGTTTAGGGAGGCGAAAGAAACATCCCACGAAAAAGCGCCGCATAAACAACATGCGACGCCAACGCGAGAGTAGAGAAGAAACGGGTATCCTAAAGATACACGTATCTTTTCGTGTCGTATATGACATTCCTCCGCTGGCATTACCCAGTTCAGGTTCAACGGTCGATGGCACAGTACCATCCTCTCAGCCTGGTGATTTCCAAGCTCCCGTGCTTTTTTTATTTTGGATTGCAAGAATAGGATAACGGGAAGTCCATTTAATTTCAAGGAAAATTTTCCAGTGAAAAAATTGCGGGTGTGCAACACATTTTCCTTCCCCCTATTCTCATGAATCGGACTAAAACTGTTTCTGTAGACCCACATGAATCCTATCTGTTACGATGAAGTTCGAAAAAAAAGCAACTGCTTCCAGCGCTTTGATTTTTCTCGTTGTTGAAGCAGATTGGAGAAGTATTTTTGAGGTGATGAGGTATGGATGTCTATTCGGATCTAAAACAAGGAGAACGTGGAGCGTGGGTAAGTATTTTCGCCTACATATTCTGCTCTGTATTAAAAATAGGAGTTGCGTATGTCACCGCGTCGGAAGCTTTAATGGCCGACGGTCTTAACAACTCAACGGATGTCGTCGCATCAATTGCTGTTTTGATCGGGCTTCGTATTGCAAGGAAACCACCTGATAAAGATCACCCGTATGGTCATTTTCGGGCGGAGACGATTTCAGCACTTGTCGCATCATTTATTATGCTATTTGTCGGAGTTCAAGTCGTTACGAATGCCGTACCATCCTTATTGGACCCAAAGCATGCGGCTCCTGACCTGTTGGCAGGGTGGACAGCACTTGCGACTGCAGTCATTATGCTTTTCGTCTATCGCTATAATAAAAAGCTCGCCATTAAAACAAACAGCCAAGCACTAAATGCAGCGGCCGCTGACAACCGTTCAGACGCATTCGTCAGTATTGGGACGTTTATCGGGGTAGCTGGCGCACAATTTCAATTGCACTGGCTTGATCCTTTAGCTGCTTTTGTTGTTGGTCTCATCATCTTGAAGACTGCTTGGGACATTTTCAGGGAAGCAACTCACCGTTTGACAGATGGCTTTGACGAAAGTGAGCTTGCGGACCTGCGGGCTACTATTTCCTCGATTTCGGGAGTTAAGGATATCAGTGACATCAAAGCCCGCTACCATGGCAGCAGCGTGCTGGTGGATGTTGTGATCCATGTAGATCCAGGTCTGAATGTGGTGGAGAGCCACACCATCACAGAGAAAATTGAAGAACAGATGCGCAAGATTCACCGCATTAACGCCGTTCATATCCATATTGAACCATGCAGGAAGATGGTTCCAAACTAGATTTCATGATGTGCATGCAAAAAACCTGTCCATAGTGGGCAGGTTTTTTTAGGTGCAATTAAACAGGGGTAGCCTTCTTTTTGCGTAGTGTTTTGGTTGTAGACGTAGTCTTTTTCGGACTAGCTGCGGTCTCCTTTTGCGATGCCTGTTCTTTTTCGGACGAGGAGGCAGCAGTGGTGCGTTTTCGCGCAGGCTTTGACGGAGTCGGTTCAGGCTCGATTTTGATGGGGACTGCGGCTTGACCGGCTGTAGACTCCAAGCTTTCTTTTAGGGCCTGCATGAGATCAATGACATTGGTTCTTGCCACGGTAGGTGCGGTAGCGATCTCCTGACCCTCCAGCTTTTTCTCAATCAGTTTTTGCAGGTCGGATCGATACTCATCAGTATATTTTGCGGGATCAAAAGGGATCGTCATATTGCTAATGAGCTCAGTTGCCATCTTCAGTTCATTTTCGGCCAACGGTACAGTGGCTTCCGGCAAGGCAGGCACTTGACTGACGGGACGTACCTCATCTGGATAGAAGATCGTCTCCAGCATGATGCAATGCTCATACAGTCGGATAACGGCCAGGCTTTGCCGATTGCGCATCGTCACCTGTGCAACGCCGATCTTGCCTGTCTGTTCCATGGCGGAGCGCAGCAGGGCGTATGCTTTTTCCCCAGTGTCCTGTGGGGATAGGAAATAGCTTTTATGAAAATAAACCGGATCGATCTCCGACAAGTCTACGAAGTCGATAATTTCAATGGCTCTGCGTGTTTCTGGCGTAATGGCTTCCAGATCATCATCGTCGATCATGACAAAGTGTCCTTTTTCATATTCGAAGCCACGGACGATTTCGCTCGTATCAACTTCGCGTTGGCAGTGCGGGCACATTTTCGTGTACTTGATCGGGGTATTGCACTCTTTATGAAGTTGGCGAAAGCGAATATCGCGCTCTTCTGTTGCGGTAAACATGCGAACAGGTATATTGACGAGGCCGAAGCTGATCGAGCCCTTCCACACCGTATGCATGCGGATACCTCCTTCACAGCTATTTTTGTATAGTATCTGTAACTGCATAGAAGAAGTGCCGAGGGAATTGAAGGTGGAAAAGTAAAAAGCCAGCCGATTCGATGCGGCTGGCCTCTTGTATAGCTACTGCCCATGTTTGACGATGTCCGATTGATCTGCACGTGATTGCATGTCTCGCGCCAGCTCGACATCTTTGCCAGTACGGTCCGCAATGGACTGGGCTTTGGACGCCTTCAGTTTTTGTGCAGACGGTCGTTTTTCTGCCATGAACGACTCACTCCTTTCAGGCAATCTACATGTAGAGGGTGTTGCAGGTACATGTAGTATGCGCTGCACACAAAAAAATACCCCATCGCCAAATGACGAGGGGCAGCCGTTCAACTCCTCCCGATGAAGGGAGCGATGGCACGAAATGCTCCTATCAGACACGTCGTGCGCCAAAGTGAACAGCCTTTCAATTATGGGAGAGGAGAAACCGGAGGAAGAGCTTATGGGGAAACGTAAGTCTTCTCCGCGGTTGTCAGCGACACCGTTGCGTCGCTATTCATCATCTTTTCCAATCGAAATGGGTTGTATACCTTTCTTGCACATAAATTTTTCCAGTTGCTAATTTTACGGGTGTATGCAGTTGTGATAGTATGATATCATTCTCAGTCTTAGAAAATTGAGTCTAACAACACGCGTTCAAAAAGTCGTCTTTTTGAACAACCTCTTACAACATACATAGGAAAGCAGACAGGTGAAGTGAGTATGCGAGTCATCGCTGGAGAACACAGAGGAAGACGGTTGGCAGCAGTTCCGGGCAAAGGAACCAGACCGACAACTGATAAAGTTAAAGAATCGATTTTTAATATGATTGGTCCGTATTTCGATGGCGGTTGGGCATTGGACCTATACGCAGGAACAGGTGGTCTCGGGATCGAGGCATTAAGTAGGGGAGCGGATCGAGCTGTTTTCGTGGAGCGAGATCAGAAAGCTTTTGCCGTGGTAAAACAAAACGTCAGCACGTGCAGGCTGGACGATTATGCAGAACTATATCGGATGGATGCGGACCGCGCCATTCGCACACTGAGTACGCGCAATCAAAAATTTGATCTCGTCTTTTTGGACCCGCCATACGCCCAGCAAAAAATTGTCGAAGAAATTGAGATGTTGCAGGAGCTGGGAATGTTGGCGGACGGAGCGTGGATCGTGGCTGAGCATGATATCGCAGAATCCTTTCCAGATGCGATTGGTCATTGTGTAAAGGATCGAGCGGCTAAGTATGGGGATACGGCCGTCACGGTATATTATTACGCTTTGGAGCCACAAGCCTAACGCTCAAATCAAGGTGCAAAAGAGCACCAAGGGAGGATAACCCGCTATGGCAATCGCCGTATGTTCAGGAAGCTTCGACCCTGTTACTTATGGGCATCTCGACATTATTGCGCGGGGTGCCAACGTTTTTGATAAGGTCATTGTTGCCGTCTTGATCAATTCAAAGAAAAACTCATTGTTCAGCGTAGAAGAGCGCGTCGATTTGCTTCGTCAGGCAACGGCTGACATGAAAAATGTAGAAGTGGACTCTTTTGACGGCTTGTTGATTGACTATATGAACAAAAAGGGTGCACAGGTGATCATTCGTGGCCTTCGTGCTGTTTCTGATTTTGAATATGAGATGCAAGTCGCCTCGATAAATAAAAAGCTCGACGAAAATATCGAAACGTTTTTCATGATGACGAACAATCAATATTCGTACTTGAGTTCAAGTATTGTAAAGGAAGTTGCGAAATACAAGGCGAGTGTCGCCGATTTGGTGCCGCCGGTCGTAGAAGAGGCACTGAAGCGAAAAATGGCCGAGTAGTTTATCACGTCTTGCTTCGGTTCATGCGCGAAAGAGTCAAGCTGGTACACAACAGAATCGCACCGACGCCGATGGCGATTCCCCCTGATAGGAGCAAGGTCTCCCACCAACTCGTCGCCGGAATCTCAGATTTCACTTGTACAAATACAGGGACGGCTTTCTCCACGAACCAGGAGCTGACTGTGGCAAGAGGACCCCAAAAGACAAAGGTCAAAATCGCAGCTAGAAAAGCGTGCAGCGCTCTGGCAATCAAGTAAGGGGCGACACGAATATCCGTTTCACTCAAGATACTCGCGACCTGCGCGTGAACACTCAAGCCGCCCCAGGACAATATAGCGCTGGCAATGGCCGCTTTCCAGACCAAGGAAACATTGTCAGGCACAATGCTCGCTGCTTGTGCACCGAGGGTTACTTCGAACAACCCAGCCACGATTGCTTGGGAAAAAGTTGGTGGAAAACCAAAGGGACCGAGAATGATCGAGAGAAGCGTACTGATGATCTGTGTCAGATGAATCATGGAGAATAGTTGAATTAATACCGAAAAAACAATGATGAAGCCACCGATCATGAGCAATGTATTCAGGGCGGATTGCACCGCTTCCCCCATTAATCTTCCGAACGGACGTCCATCGCGGACACGTGCCCGATGCATCGCTTGCAAGGCGCGTAAAGGAAGAGGCAGTGAATTTTTCTCCAATGGGGCTGAAGTAATGGCAAAAGGCGCATGGAAACGATAGATTACGCCCATGAGTACAGCTGACAAATAATGAGTCAGAGCTAGTGTGATGCCCATTTGCTCACTGTGAAAAAAACCGATTGCTACTGCTCCCATGACGAATAAGGGGTCTCCCGTCGTTGTAAAAGAGACGAGACGTTCACCCTCAGCCTTCGTCACATTGCCTTGCAGACGCAGGCGTGTTGTCAGCTTTGCGGCTACCGGATAGCCGGACGAGAAGCCCATAGCCAGTACGAACCCGCCAGTGCCCGGAACGTTAAACAGCGGGCGCATTAATGGCTCCAGTAACACGCCGACGAAATGAACGACGCCCAGACCCATCAACACCTCAGACAGCACAATAAAGGGAAGGGTAGAGGGGAAAACTACCTCCCACCATATTTTCAGACCGCGTACGGCAGCTTCAAAAGAAATCTGCGAGTTAGCAATCAACGAAATAACAATGAAAACTGTCGAGATGGCGAGCAACAAAGTAAGTACGGGTGAGTGGCGTGACATGGATTCCTCCTGAATCGAAGAAAAGTAGTAGTACATGTCTACGTGGCAGGTGGGAGAACTATGCGTAAGCTTGGTCGACGAATATCTCCCAAGTGCGAAAGGTACGGCGATTTACCACATAGACTGGTTACGGGGAGGGGTTTTTCCATGGAGACAAAGCGTAAACCAATCGTGGGTGTAGCCCTGGGTTCTGGGGGCGCTCGCGGTTTTGCGCATATTGGTGTATTGAAGGCGTTAGAGGCACATGGCATCCAGATTGACATGCTGGCTGGCTCCAGTATGGGCAGTCTGATTGGGGCCGTCTATGCCAACGGAATTGAACCGCACATGATGGGAAAGCTTGCCCTTAATTTAAAACGCAAGCATTGGCTAGATTTAACGGTACCCAGCATGGGCTTTGTTACGGGGGAAAAGATCAAGCAATTGATTCGTCTGTTAACGCACGGAAAGCGCTTGGAAGAGCTGAACAAGCCGCTTGCCATAGTGGCGACGGATATTGAATCAGGAGAGCGAGTCGTATTTCGTGAAGGTCCAATTGATCAAGCCGTGAGGGCGAGTATATCCATTCCGGGCATCTTCGTACCTGAAAAAGTAGGGGGGCGGCTTTTAGTCGATGGAGGAGTCATTGATCGTGTGCCCGTGACGGTACTGCGTGAAATGGGCGCCGATATCGTAATTGCCGTAGATGTCGCCCAATTCGATACACGGATGGAGGTCAAAAGTATTTTTGATGTCATCGCCCAGACGATTGATGTGATGGAAAGGGAAATTCTGCGACATCGAATCATTGCGGCAGACATCGTAATCAGGCCGGATGTTGGACACTATAGCAGTATCGCGTACACGGGTGTCGAAGAAATTATCGAGCTAGGCGAACGTGCGGGTACTGAACATATCGAACGCATTCAGGAACTAATTGCAAATTGGGAGGCACAAGAATGAGTGAGGAACAGCTTTATGCCAACAGACGCAGATCTACAGGAACCAGAGGCTTTAGCTGGATACTTGCCTTGGTTTTCGTCTTGTTGGGTATTTCTTTTTTTGTACCGACGAATTATTACGTGAGTCGTCCGGGTTCAGCGATTGAGTTGGGGCCGATGATTCAAGTGGAAGGCGGCAAGAAAGACGAGACTGGCTCCTTCATGCTCACGACGGTTCGAATGGGCGAAGCGAATTTGCCGTGGTATTGGTATGCAAAAATGGCGCAGGATGTTGAACTGATGCCCAAGGAGCTGGTTGTCAGCAAGGGCGAGGACAGCGAAGATTTTATCCGTCGAGAACAAGCAGTCATGGACAATTCACAAAAAATTGCGGAGGCAGTCGCATTCCGTCTTGCCGGTTTCGAAGTGAAAATCGAGAAGCAAGGTGTGTGGGTGATGGGTACCTTGGAAGGGTTCCCTGCCTATAAAAAATTGCAAATTGGTGATGTCATTACGTATGTAGACGGGGTTCGCACGTCTGAGGCAAAAGATTTGCTGACAGCCCTCTTTGCAAAAAAAGCAGGCGATCAAGTCGAAATTACGTACACAAGAGATGGACAAGAGGGCAAAACGATGTTAACCTTGGAACCACTCCCTGAATCCAAGTCAGTTGGAATTGGTGTACGCCCTGACAACAAACAGGAAATCATCATTCCGAAAGAAGTAACCATTGCCTCTCAAGGGATTGGTGGTCCTTCTGCTGGATTAATGATGACACTGGAGATTTATGACCAGTTAAATACGGAGACGGATTTGACAAAAGGCTATAAAATTGCAGGAACAGGCACGATTTCGTTAGACGGAAAAGTAGGCAGGATCGGTGGCATTAATCAAAAGGTAATCGCAGCGGACAAAGCGGGCGCAGAGATCTTCTTTGCTCCACAGGATACGCCAGATACGAACTCCAATTACGAGGAGGCGTTAGCGACTGCCAAGCGGATTGGAACTCCAATGAAAGTGGTTCCGATCAAGACGGTAGAAGAAGCGATTACGTACTTGAATGGACAAAAACCGAAATCTACCTGAGCAAACTAGCTGTCAAGCAAAAATGGTTGACAAAGCTTTGGGCAGGGTCTATAATCATCTTTGTTGTGCATGAGGTGAAATGCTATGAACATTAAGTTAGCAGAGTTAGAGCACCGAAAAGGAGAGCCGTTGCCGTTCCAGGTAACTCTGGATGCAGATGAGTTGAAGAAGCGCCATCATGAGATTCGCGGGATTACTCCTGTGACTGCGAGTGGTGAAGCTGTACAGCTAGGCAATCTCTATTACGTAAAAGGAAGCATGAAGGCAGATGTGAATTTTGTCTGTGCGAGATGCTTGAATCCTTTTGTCGATCAGGCAACAGTAGATTTCTCTGAGACATTTGCTCTTGCGGATGATCCAATCCTGCAAGATGACGAGGACAGCGATATCCTTCCTCTGGAAGGCGATGAAATCGAGCTGAACTCACTGCTTCAAGAGGATTTCTTACTGGCAATGCCGACCTTCCCGCTTTGCGAGGAGGATTGCAAAGGTCTGTGCCCGACTTGCGGTGTGAACCGTAATGAAGTGGCATGCAGCTGTAAGAATGAGCGTGTTGACCCGCGTTTGGCTGGGTTGGCTGACTTTTTCAAAGACAGCAAATAAGTATTCTTACTGTATTCAAGATGATTCGCCGACCATTCGTGGCAGCGTCTCATTTTTGAAGGATAGCATAAGCATTTTGCCTATACTGTCCACCCAATAGAGCATCTTAGCATTTGTCAGTTGAAGGAGGTGTAAGGAAGATGGCAGTACCTCAACGGAGAACTTCCAAAACCCGTAAAAGAATGCGTCGTACGCACTTCAAATTAGAGATTCCAGGCATGATCAAATGCGATAATTGCAGCGAATACAAGCTTGCGCATCGTGTTTGCCCAAGCTGCGGTCACTACAAAGGCGTGAAAGTAGCGAAGTAATATTCGCTGCTAAGAAAGCAAGGTGAGAAATCGCCTTGCTTTTTTTGTTCCTTCCTATTGCTTATGATTACTTACAAGTGCTTATTATCACTTGCGACATTTACTTAAATGACTTATAATGAAGTCAAGATAAGGATGGGGTTGAGGCTTCGTGTTTCAAGAGGAGAGGCTCGCTGCAATTCTTGCGTATTTGCAGGAGTATCAGCGAATCAGCGTGCAAGAGGTAGTTGAGCAGTTTGGGGTTTCCCGTGACACAGCGAGGCGTGATATCGTCAAGCTGGAGGAGCAGGGTCAAATCCTGCGAACTAGGGGAGGAGCAGTATTACCCAGCCTCAACAAAAAGAACTACTCCCATCAGGAACGAATGCAGCTTGATTTGACAGGAAAGCGCAGTATTGCAGCAGCGGCGGCCCGTCTGATCAAAGACGGCGATTACTTGCTGCTCGATGCGTCCACAACTGTTCAGCTAACAGTGGAATCCTTGCAGACCCGCGACCATGTCATCATCACGAATTCATTAGCGACTGCCTCCAGTATGTCCCGAAAAGAAGGCGTTCTTGTCAAGCTTTTAGGCGGAGACGTACATGCTGAGGATCAATGTGTGCTCGGTTCACGCGTGATTCAAAACCTCGCTGATTTTCATGTGGATAAGGTCCTGGTTGGTGCATGCGGTCTTACAAAAGAAGGGCTCATGTCCACGCAGGAAGATCACGGCTTTCTGATCAAAGAAATGATCAAGCGGGCCGATCAAGTGATCATAGTCACCGACCATACCAAGTTTGGAAAAAGCATGCTGTATCGCGTTGCAGGTTTTGAGCAGATCGATATTATCGTGACCGATAAGCTGCCTGAAAAGGAAATAGCTGAGGTTTTGCACGCCAACGATGTAGAGGTGATTGTAGCTTCCACATGAAGCTATTGATCCATAAAAAAGAGGATAATTTCCATTTGGCTGGCGTGAATGGGTAACCAGCGTGACAGCAAATGGATTTATCGAAAGAGAGTCCTTCAAATGGGAAGGGCTCTTTCTTTTTTCTTGCATTTGTGTACGGCCCCTGCTATTCTAGTACTCCTGACTTTTCCAAGAGGAGGGTTTTATGGTCTATTGGCGGATTATTAGAAAGAGCTATCGTCGAAATCTTCAGTATCGTTTATCGCATGTCATCAACAATGTCGCAAGCTCGATTTTTGGGCTTGTTTTTATTGCCATTTGGACGGGTGTCCTTTCTGGAAAACAAGTATACGGTCCCTATGATGTCAAAACGATGGGGTATTACATCGCGATTTGCCAAAGTGTTCTCTGGATGACCACATTTATATCGCCGGGCCTGAATGTGCAAATAGCGGTAAGGAGCGGAGCTGTCAGTCTGGATATGATCAAGCCTGTTCATTACCTCTGGTACATGCTCAGTCAGGAGTTTGGAAGACTTTTGTACAACGCTTGTTACCGAAGTGTTCCGATCGGCTTGCTGCTAGGATTAGTGGTAGGCTTCTTTTATCCCTCCCATCCGTTCACTTACTTCTCGTTTATCCTCTCGCTACTGCTAGGAACTTACGTAGGTATGCTGCTCTTTTATCTCGCGGGTATTTCCTCCTTCTGGACGACAGAAATTCGCTGGGTACACCTCATCCTTTTGTCATTAATCTTTGGGTTAGGTGGACAAATGATTCCGATAGACTTGATGCCCGGGATGATTGGAAAGGTAGCACCTTATTTGCCTTTTTCCGCGATGATTTATTATCCAGTCATGACCTTGCTAGAGCTTGCGCCTCCTTATGGCATGCTTGTGCAAGGTGGCTGGGCGCTCGTTTTAACGGCAGTTGCTTTATTGGTGACGAACATGGCAAGAAGAAAGCTAGAAATTCAAGGAGGATAACCACATGTTTGCCCTCTATCGCAAACTGATTGCGGCCAGCATTCGCTCGCAAATGCAATACAAGATAAATTTTGTCACGAGCGCTGCCACGACCGGAATGATTATGGTGCTTGATTTTATTATTCTCTCCGCGATTTTGTACCGATTTCACGATGTGGTTGGCTGGAATATTTACGAGGTTGGGATGCTTTACGGGATTTCCTCGGCATCTGTCTCCTTATATCGACTGTTTGCCCCGGAAATCAACGACTTTGAGAAGTACATCGTACAAGGGGAGCTCGATCAATTGCTCATTCGTCCTGTTTCACCTTTGCTTCTGCTATTGACACGCAATCTTGATTTGTCGAGAGTGGGAGGGTTGGTGCAAGGGGTGTCTGTTTTAGTCATCTCATTGTCGGGTCTTGCGGCGGAAGGAAAATCGATCATGGGGTTGGTGCTATTCTCACCGATTGCCATTTTGTCTGGCGGAGTGATCTATTTCTCCATTGGGCTTGCTACGGCAGGGGTCGCCTTTTGGACGCATCAGATGAAAGACATGCTGACCTTTACCATTTATGCGCCAGCCAATGCTTCCAATTATCCGATCGGGCTATATCCAAACTGGCTCAAATGGCTGTTTTTCTCAGCGATTCCAATCGCGTATATGAATTATTTGCCAATGTTGACGCTGTTAGGCAAAGGGGGCGAATGGTTTTATCCGATACTCACCCCGGTAGCCGCAGCGATTGCTTTTTATCTCGCTCGTATGCTGTGGAATGTCGGGATTCGACACTACCATAGTACAGGGAGCTAAGGAGGCGTAACATGATTGAAGCAAAGCACATCGAAAAATCATTTTTCCTGAATCAAGCGAAAGAGGGGCGCTTTGCTTCTCTACGAACACTCTTTTCTCGTGAACGAAGGGAAGTCAAAGCCGTCCACGATATCTCTTTTTCGATTGACAGAGGCGAGTTCGTGGGATATATCGGGCCGAATGGCGCAGGAAAATCGACGACAATCAAAATGCTCGCAGGAATTCTTCATCCCAGTCAGGGGGAAATACGAATAGGCGGATATAGTCCACAGCGGGAAAGAATTCAAGTAGCTTCACAAATCGGTGTGGTGTTCGGTCAGCGAACACAGTTGTGGTGGGATCTGCCGGTCAGAGATTCCTTCGAAATTTTGCAAGCGATGTACAAGATTGACGACAAGACATATCGGCGATCGATGGAGGCGTATCAGGAACTGCTGGATCTGCATGAATTCCTTGATACGCCAGTGCGTAAGCTGTCATTGGGTCAGAGGATGAGAGCTGATTTAGCGGCGGCACTACTGCATGATCCGCCTGTCTTGTTTTTAGACGAGCCTACGATTGGTTTGGATGTGGTCGCGAAGACTCGCATCAGAGCGTTTTTGAAAGAAGTGAATCAATCCCAGAAGAAGACCATTCTATTGACGACTCATGATATGGACGATATCGAACAACTCTGCAACCGAATCATCGTGATCAATCATGGCAAAAAGATGATGGATACGAGCTTGGCCGATTTGCGACGTCAGATAGGGTTGCCAAGCCTCATTCGAATCGAATTTCGACAACCGCCCGAAAAGCTTTACGACCTAGAGGGAATTGAGCGAATGGAGCTATCAGAGAATGTACTTTCGATTTACTTCGACAAAGGAAAAATTTCTTCCCCGCGAATCCTTGCCGAAGTGGCGGGGTGGGGTGAGCCTCTGGACATTCAGATGAAAGAACCGGGAATTGAGGAGATCATTCGACTCATTTATCGTTAGGGACGGCTACCTAATTTCGTGAACAATACTTGTAATTCCACATCTTCTCCCTTATACTGTGTTTTGGTACCAGGTATTAAAAACAGATCGCAATCATACATAGTACAATGAATCTTGCTTAAGGGGGTGTTCGGCATCGCCCGCTTGCCAAAAAAAGATCGCCAGTCCCGCTTGGTGCAGTATCTGGCGGATAATCCATTTGCGACGGACGAAGATCTGGCTGAGTTATTTCATGTCAGTATTCAAACCATACGTTTAGATCGACTTGAATTAGGAATACCGGAACTGCGTGAACGTATCAAGACGGTCGCAGAGAAAAGTCTTGATCCTGTAAAATCATTGGGCGTCGATGAAATCATCGGTGAAATGGTTGATCTACAGCTCGATTCACAGGCAATTTCCGTATTGGAAATAAAAGAAGAACACGTATTTTCGAAAACACAAATTGCCAGAGGGCATTATATATTTGCTCAGGCCAACTCATTGGCAGTAGCAGTAATTAACGCAGATGTAGCGTTGACAGCTACGGCGAGAATCCGCTTTGTCCGTCCTGTACGATCAGGGGAGAAGTTGGTTGCCAAAGCAGTGGTGAGAAGCCGTAACGGCGACGAATGCAAGGTACGTGTAGAGACGAAGGTCCAAGGTGAATTGGTCTTTACCGCAACCTTCCGTGTAGTTGAAATGTCGAGCTACCATAACAGCATGAATGACGAGTAAGGAGGAGTCACGGTTGCGAATTGCAGTGGATGCGATGGGCGGCGATCACGCACCGAAGAGTACCGTATTAGGGGCGCTTGCTGCCATCAAGGAAAACCCGGCCATTACAGTTGTATTGGTGGGAGATGAACAGGCTATTCGGAACCACTTGCCGCAGGATATTCCGGCAAACATTGAAATCGTTCCTGCAGCGGATGTAATTTTGCCAGATGATGAACCGGTTCGAGCTGTTCGGCGTAAGAAAAATTCTTCGCTGGTAGTAGCTGTTGAGATGGCGCGCGAGAAAAAAGTCGACGCGATGATCTCGGCTGGGAATACGGGTGCATTAATGACAGCAGGCTTGTTGTACGCTGGTCGCATGGATGGAATCGAGCGCCCTGCGCTTTGTGCCTATATCCCGAATACAAAAGGTCGAGTAACACTGACGCTGGACGTCGGAGCCAATATGGATGCCAAGCCGCATCAGCTTGTACAATACGCGGTGATGGGGAGCTTGTATGCTGAAAAAGTGTTGGGTTTCGAGCGTCCTACAGTAGGCTTGCTGAATGTCGGGACGGAAGAAGGAAAAGGGAACGAATTGACGAAAGCGGTTTTTCCTCTCCTTCAAGAAGCTGACTTGAACTTTGTAGGAAATGTGGAAGCGCGCGATGTTATGCAAGGAGCCTGTGATGTGCTCGTATGCGACGGTTTTGTAGGAAATGTTTTGTTAAAGGCCGTAGAGGGTGCTGCTTCCACAATCTTTTCGCAGTTGAAGCAGGAGTTTACTTCCAGCCTGATAAATAAGCTAGGAGCGGCCATTCTGAAACCTGGATTGGTTCGCTTTAAAAAGAAAATGGATTATGCGGAATACGGTGGTGCTCCCTTGCTGGGATTGAAATCCCCTGTGATCAAGGCCCACGGTTCCTCAAATGAGCGTGCGATGAAAAACGCGATCGTCAGTGCTACGCGGTTTATTCAGCAGGACGTGAACGAGGTTATCCAGCAATCATTACAGAAAAATACTTTGGGAGAAAGCGAGTGAAGCAGATGAGTGCAAAGCGTTCAGTAGGGATTTTGTCTACAGGCTCTTATACCCCGGAACGGGTGTTGACGAACTTTGATCTGGAGAAAATGGTGGAAACCTCTGATGAGTGGATTGTTTCCCGTACTGGAATCAGAGAACGCCGCATTAGCTCACCGGAGCAAGCTTCCTCCGACTTGGCTTACGAGGCTGCCAAAGAAGCGCTCCAAAAAGCAAACATCAGCGCGGAACAGTTGGATATGATCATTGTCGCTACCGTAACGCCTGACATGTCGTTCCCATCTACTGCTTGCTTGCTGCAAGAAAAACTGGGTGCTACACGTGCGGCTGCGATGGATCTTTCCGCGGCTTGTACAGGCTTTTTGTATGGAATTACGACAGCGACTCAGTTCATCGCAAACGGTTTGTATAAAAAAGTGTTGGTCGTAGGCGTTGAGACCTTGTCCAAAATTACGAATTACAAAGATCGAAATACATGTGTGTTGTTCGGAGACGGCGCAGGTGCAGCTGTTATCGGTGAAGTTACTGAGGGCTACGGCTTCCAGTCCTTTGAGCTCGGCGCAGATGGATCAGGTGGGTCCCTCTTGTGCATGCCGGCCGGTGGTTCCAGAACACCTGCATCCGCTGAGTCTGTCGAACAAGGACTGCATTATCTCTACATGACAGGCGGAGAAGTTTTCAAATTCGCCGTTCGCGTCATGAATTCTGCAACAGAGGCTGTCTTGTCCAAAGCGGGCGTATCGAAGGATGAGATCGACCTGTTGGTGCCGCATCAAGCAAACAAACGCATCATCGACTCTGCTGTACAGCGTTTCGGTCTGTCTGAGGATAAAGTTGCGATCAACCTGGATCGCTATGGAAACATGTCTTCTGCTTCCATTCCAGTAGCGCTGGATGAAGCAGTAAAGGCTGGTCGCGTAAAAGAAGGCGATAACCTGATTCTGGTTGGATTTGGTGGCGGCTTGACTTGGGGAGCGACGCTCTTGAAGTGGTGCACGACTCCGGCAGAAGGGAGCAAGTAGGAATGGGAAAAGTAGCCTTTGTTTTTCCGGGGCAAGGTTCACAATTTGTAGGAATGGGGCAAGCTCTCTCCGAACAATCGGAAGCTGCCCGTCACATATTTGAGCAGGCTGATGAAGCGCTCGGCTTTTCCTTGTCGGGACTGTGTTTTGCAGGACCAGAAGAGGAATTGAAGCTGACAGCAAACACACAGCCAGCTATTTTGACAGCAAGCATCGCTGTTATGGCAGCATTGAACGAAAAGTTGCCTGACTATAAGCCTGCGTTTGTAGCGGGTCACAGCTTGGGTGAGTATTCTGCTTTGGTTGTAGCTGGGGCGTTGTCCTTTGCAGATGCAGTCAAAACAGTGCGAGCTCGTGGTCAGTTCATGGAAGAGGCAGTTCCAGCGGGACAAGGTGCAATGGCGGCTGTCTTAAACATGGAACGCGCAGCACTGCATGCGGTTTGCGAAGAAGTAACAGCATCTGGACATCCTGTACAATTAGCGAACATGAACTGCCCAGGGCAAATTGTAATCTCTGGTTCTGCTGAAGGTGTGAAGCTGGCTGGTGAAAAAGCGAAGGAAGCGGGTGCAAAGCGTGTCCTTCCATTGAATGTAAGCGGTCCGTTCCACTCGAGCTTGATGCAGCCAGCAGCAGATAAACTCCAAGTAGTTTTGGCTGGCGTAACGGTACAAGAAGCGACTGTGCCTGTTGTGGCAAACGTAACGGCTAGACCGGTGTCTGAGGCTACAATCATTGCAGATCAATTGGTTCAACAAGTTTCCGCTCCAGTTTTGTGGGAGGATTCTGTACAATGGATGGTCGAAGCAGGCGTGACAACCTTTGTAGAAATCGGTCCAGGAAAAGTTTTGGCTGGATTGATCAAGAAAATCGCACCAGCGGATACAACGATTATCTCTGTACAGGATATGGATTCGCTTACTGAGCTTTTGAACGGAGGGGTACTATGTTAACAGGAAAAACAGCACTGGTCACAGGGGCTTCCCGTGGTATTGGGCGTGCGATTGCATTGAAGCTGGCAGAAGCTGGCGCTAATGTGGTTGTCAATTACGCTGGTAGTGAAGCAGCAGCGAGTGAGACTGTTGCGCTTATTAAAGAAATGGGCCGCGATGCCATCATGATTCGTGCAAACGTTTCTTCTACAGAAGATGTCAACGACATGTTCAAAGCTGCTTTGGATCATTTTGGTGCGATTGATATTCTCGTGAACAATGCGGGAATTACTCGCGACAACCTGATCATGCGCATGAAAGAAGACGAGTGGGACGATGTCATTGCGACGAATCTGAAGGGTGTATTCAACTGCGTAAAGGCAGCGACCCGCCCAATGATGAAGCAGCGTTCAGGCAAAATCATCAACATCACTTCTGTGGTAGGTGTTTTGGGGAACGCTGGACAAGCTAACTATGTGGCGGCAAAAGCTGGGGTTATTGGCTTGACGAAGACGGCTGCTCGCGAGCTGGCTAGCCGTAACATCACGGTGAATGCTGTTGCACCAGGATTTATCGATACAGAAATGACTGCTGTATTACCGGAGGATGTCAAAGCAGGACTCACAAGCCAAATTCCGCTTGCTCGCTTGGGACAAACAGATGATATCGCATCTGTAGTGCTGTTCCTGGCATCCAACGCAGCCAACTACATGACAGGGCAGACCCTGCACGTAGACGGCGGAATGTACATGTAGGAAGAAAACCTCAATCGAGCGTTTTCTGAAAACTGGTTTTTTGAAAGCTCATCCACTATAATACGGGAGAGGGGGTGAAGCAAGATGGCAGATACTTTGGAGCGTGTGAAGAAAATCATCGTCGATCGTCTGGGTGTAGATGAGTCCAAAATTACTTTGGAAGCTTCTTTCAAAGAAGACCTGGGCGCTGACTCCCTGGATGTAGTTGAACTCGTAATGGAACTCGAAGATGAGTTTGATTTAGAGATTTCCGACGAAGATGCTGAAAAGATCACTTCTGTTGGTGAGGTTGTTAAATACATAGAATCTCACAAGTAGGTTGATCTGTTGGAAGTCCCGTACCATACGGGACTTCTCCTTCAATTGCCGCCTGTACATAATCCAAATAGATACACGTTTTGCATGCAGTGGATGTAAGAAGCTGACTGCTGACTTTCATATAGAGGTGATTGCAATGAAACGCAGAGTGGTGATTACTGGCGTTGGTGTCGTTTCTCCAGTTGGGAATGACGCGCAGACTTTCTGGAACAGCTTGCTGGAAGGGAAATCAGGCATTGACCGTGTGGCTGCCTTTGACGCTTCTGATTATCCAACACAAATTGCAGGCGAAGTGAAAAACTTCGATCCTGAGCAGTATATGGACAAGAAAGATATCCGACGTACAGACCGATTCGTTCAGTTTGGATTAGCTGCTGCCAAAATGGCTGTAGAAGATGCAAAACTGGAGATTACGCCAGAAAATGCGGAACGAGTGGGTGTATACATCGGATCCGGAATCGGTGGTCTGACTACATGGGAAGAACAGCATTCCGTATTGTTGGAAAAAGGACCGCGTCGCGTGAGTCCATTCTTCATACCGATGCTGATTGCAAACATGGCGTCTGGTGCAGTATCCATTCAATACGGTGCAAAAGGACCAACTTCCAGCGCGATTACCGCTTGTGCTACAGGTACAAATGCGATCGGTGATGCACTGCGTCTGATCCAGTTCGATCACGCAGATGTCATGATCGCAGGTGGAGCAGAAGCAACGGTGCGTCCAATGGCATTTGCAGGCTTTTGCTCAGCGAAAGCGATGTCCACTAGAAACGATGAGCCGCAAAAAGCAAGCCGTCCGTTTGACCAAGATCGCGATGGCTTCGTAATGGGCGAAGGTGCTGGTGTTCTGATCTTGGAAGAGCTTGAGCATGCAAAAAAACGTGGGGCAACGATCATCGCGGAAGTCATTGGCTACGGGATGAGTGCAGATGCTCACCATATTACTTCTCCATCTCCTGGTGGCGAAGGGGCAGCGCGTTGCATGGCAAGCGCACTGAAAGACGCTGGCGTTGACCCAACGGAAGTCCAATATATTAATGCACATGGTACTTCTACTGGCCAAGGAGATATCGCAGAAACACAAGCGATCAAGAGTGTGTTTGGCGAGCACGCATACAAACTGGCTGTCAGCTCGACCAAATCGATGACAGGCCATTTGCTGGGTGCTACTGGTGGTGTCGAGGCAATCGCGACGGCATATGCGCTGCGTGATCAAGTACTGCCTCCAACAATTAACTTGGAAAATCCGGATTCAGAATGTGATCTGGACTATGTTCCGAACCATGCGCGCAAGGCGACCGTCAATGTGGCTGTTTCCAATACATTTGGATTCGGCGGTCACAACGCAACGGTAATCTTGAAGCGATACGAAGCATAAATGAGCCCTACTGATAGAAAAAGTAGGCAGTCTCCTGGAATGGTGGTGAGGGTGATGAATTTTGCACAGCTGCAAGAAATGATAGGCTTTCGCTTTCGCGATGAAAGTGTTTTGCGGCAGGCATTCACCCATTCTTCCTACGTGAACGAGCAACGCGGCAAACGTATATCAGACAATGAGCGGCTAGAGTTTTTGGGGGATGCTGTGTTGGAGTTGACTGTCTCCCAGTTTTTGTATAAAACTTTTCCGAAGATGAGCGAAGGGGAAATGACGAAGCTGCGTGCAGCCATTGTCTGTGAACCTTCTCTCGTCAAGTTTGCTGAACTGTTGAATTTTGGCGATCTCGTATTGCTGGGAAAAGGGGAAGAGCTGACAGGTGGACGTCAGCGACCAGCCTTGCTAGCGGACGTTTTTGAGGCGTTTGTAGGTGCGCTTTACTTGGATCAGGGGTTGGACGCGGTCTTTTCCTTTATGGAAAAATACGTGTACCCGCGCATCGACAAAGGAGAGTTTGCCCAGGTAACCGACTTCAAGAGCCAGTTGCAGGAATTTGTTCAACAAGACAATCTGGGAGACATCCATTACCGAATAGTAGAAGAAAAAGGACCAGCTCATAATCGAGAATTCGTATCTGAGGTGCTTTTGAACAATCGTTCGCTTGGCATCGGCTCTGGCCGCTCCAAAAAAGAAGCGGAACAGCAAGCTGCTGCACGAGCGTTGGTCAAGCTGGGGGATAAATAATCACTCGTCAGCGAGAAGGGCTGCATCATCTGCTACAAGATGGTGCAGCTTTTTTCTTTCGGGTGGGAAACATAGGGAAAATACTGCGAGATGACCGCTATCTATGATACACTTACCTACAGATGACCATGTAGGCTCGTAGTAGGTAGCTCCTGTTCGATGCAGGGGCTTCTTTTCGGGTACCATCCGAACCTTGCATGTTTTTAAGTCTGTCAGTTTGGCAGGCAGTCTGGATGGTTTCTTAAGGAGGACCGTACGTATGTATTTGAAACGCCTGGAGCTGGCTGGATTCAAATCCTTTGCCGATCGCACGGAATTGGAATTTGTACCAGGAGTAACAGCTGTAGTGGGACCGAATGGAAGCGGGAAAAGTAACGTTTCTGATTCGATCCGCTGGGTGCTGGGGGAACAGAGCGCAAAGTCGTTGCGTGGAGCGAAAATGGAAGACATTATTTTCGCGGGCAGTGATAAGCGCAAGCCAGTGAATTTCGCAGAAGTGACACTCACCTTGGACAATACAGATCGTTCGCTCGATGTGGAATATTCGGAGGTATCCGTTACCCGCAGAGTGTATCGTTCTGGTGACAGTGAGTACTACATAAACAACAGATCCTGCCGTCTAAAAGACATCATGGAGCTGTTCATGGATACCGGGCTGGGTAAAGAAGCGTATTCCATTATCGGTCAAGGAAAAATTGAGGAAATTCTCAGTACCAAGTCCGAGGATCGCCGTGGAATATTTGAAGAAGCAGCCGGAATCGTCAAATATAAAACACGCAAGCGCGAGGCGGAGAAAAAGCTCGATGACACTGAGCAAAATCTGGTGCGTATTCACGATATCGTCAGTGAAATTACGGAACAGATTGGACCTTTGCAGGAGCAGGCGGAAACAGCCAAGACGTACAAGGAGCTTCATCGCCAGCTGGTTGAGCATGAAGTAGCTCTTTACGTGCAGCAAATTGAAGCAGCTCATACGAAGTGGGAAGCAGCAACAGGACGCGTAGAGGAACTCAAGCATCTGTTAATTGGACAAACGACCGAAGCATCCAAGCAAGAAGCTGAATTGGAGCAGGCGCGTTTTCATGTCACCCAAATCGACCAATCTATCGAAGAACTGCAACAAGTACTTTTGACAGTCAGTGAAGAGACTGAGAAAGTCGAAGGACAACGTGAGGTATTGCGGGAGCGTATGCGCAATCTCAATGCCAATCGTCAGCAAACGATGGAGCAGATGCATCGGATTACCGAGAAGCAGCACGGGCTAGAGGCAGAACTGGCTGAAGAACAAGAGCGGGCCAAGGAAGCGGATCGCCGAATGACCGAAGCCCACGCCTCGCTGCAAGAAGCAGAAGGTCAATTTTTTTCCATGGTGCAATCACTGACAGATGACGTAGAGCGTTTGAAGAGTGATTACTTCGAAAAGCTTAACGAAATGGCGAATCTGCGCAACGAAAATCGTCATCAAGAGCAGCTTCTCAAGACAAGCGAGGCCAGAGTTGAACGTCAATTGTCTGGAAAAAAACAGCTCGATGAAGAAGAAGAGCAGCGACTAGCTCGGTTGAGCCAGCTCCAAGATCAATTGGAGAAGATCGTTTCTACCATTCAAGAAACCGGCGTCAGATACAAAGAGCTGGTTGAGGGCATGCGCGAAGGACAAGCCCGCCTTGAAACAACTCGTCGAGAGCTGCGCCACTGGGAACAAAAGCGGGAAGCAGCAAAGTCGCGTTTTGACCTGTTAAAAGAAATGCAGTCGGAGTTCGCAGGGTTTCAGCAAGGGGTAAAAGAAATTTTGAAAGCACGCGAGCGGGGCTTCAAAGGAATTCATGGAGCGGTCGCTGAGCTCGTTGTCGTGCCACAGCAATACGAGACAGCGATGGAAGTCGCATTGGGTGGCGCACTGCAAAACGTCGTCGTGGACAACGAAGCATCCGGTCGTGCAGCCATTGCTCACTTGAAACAGCATAATGCGGGTAGGGCGACATTTCTTCCGCTCGATGTCATTCGTTCTCGCACCTTGCAGGCAAGCGATAAGCGCCAGCTGGAGGCGGAGAGCGGAGTCGTCGGAATCGCGAGTGAGCTCGTGACCTTTGAGGAAGCGTACCGACCCATCCTCGAAAGTCTATTGGGCAATGTCATTATTACGGAAAAGCTGGAGCAGGCAAACCGTGTGGCCCGTACGCTTGGCTACCGCTATCGCGTCGTGACGCTGGAAGGCGATATCGTGAATACTGGCGGTTCCATGACAGGGGGGGCCTTGAAAAAGAACAGCACGAACTTGCTTGGACGCAACCGTCAATCAGAAGAGTTGGAAGCACAGCTGGTAGAAATCGACCAGGCAATTTCTGGGCATACTACCCTTATGGAGCAGCTGACGAAGGAATTGGCGCAAATGCAGCAGGAGCAAGAAACTCTGCGTACAGAAGGCGAGAGTCTGCGTCTGAAAGAACAGGAAGTAAAAGGGCTTTTGCAGCAAAAAGAATCGGAAGGCAGATCCTTGGGCGAGCGAGCAAAGCTTGTTGAACAAGATATTGAAGGCTATCGCCGCGAGATGGAAGAAGCCAAACGGAAGCAAGAGCAGCTGCAAGCCTCTTTGGCTGCCATGGAGCAAGAGGAAAAAGAGCTCGGTGCGCAGATCGCAGAAGCAGAGGCGAAACGCCAAGAGCAGCTCGAATCCAAAGAAGAAATGAATCAAAAAATAACAAGTCTCAAAGTATTGAATGCGCAGGTCAAGCAAGAGTATCAATCACGCTTGGAGCAAACAGAACGCTTGATGGAGCAAAAAAGCCAATTGCAGCGCGAATGGGAAGAACAAAACGCGAACTTGGCATCTCTTGATGAGTTGGAGCGTACAAACGAATCGTCCGGGCTTGAGTTAGATCAGCGCATTAGCGAATTGCGTCAGGATAAAGACCGTGTAGCTGGCTTGATTCAAGAGCGGCGAAGTGAGCGGGCGACTCTCTTTTACAAACAGGAGCAAGTGGAACAGCAGGTGAAGGAAATCCGCCGCGAGGTCAAATCGCTCGAGGAAAAGCTTCATCAGGAAGAAGTAAAAGTCAACCGCAACGAGGTAGAGCTCGATCATCTGTTGAATAAACTCTCCGAAGAATACGAAATGAGCTACGACCTGGCAAAGCAAAAATATCCGGCACGTGGCGAGATTCAGGAAGAGACACAAGTGGTCAATCGTCTCAAAAAGCAGATTGGGGCACTTGGTACTGTGAATCTTGGTGCGATTGAGGAATATGAGCGCTTGTCCGAGCGTCAGCAGTTCTTAAGCTCGCAGGAAGCTGATTTGAATGAAGCAAAAGACATGCTCTATCAAGTGATCCAAGAAATGGACGCAGAGATGTCGCGCCGCTTCAAAGAAACATTTGATGCGATCTCGGAGCAGTTCCGCGACGTGTTTGTCCAACTGTTTGGAGGAGGACGTGCAGATCTTGTACTCTCCAATCCAGATAATCTGCTTGAGACGGGCATCGATATCGTGGCGCAGCCACCTGGCAAGAAGCTGCAAAATCTTGCGCTCTTATCCGGGGGCGAACGCGCTTTGACTGCAATGGCCTTGTTATTTGCCATCCTGCGTGTGAAACCAGTACCATTTTGTGTATTGGATGAGGTAGAAGCCGCTTTGGATGAGGCAAACGTTAACCGTTTCGCCGAGTACATGCACCATTTCAGCAACCAGACGCAGTTTATTTGCGTCACGCACAGAAAAGGCACAATGGAGAGCGCAGACGTGCTGTACGGTATCACGATGCAAGAGGGCGGTGTGTCCAAACTCGTCTCCGTGAAGCTGGAGGACAGCGACAAGTTTATCGAATCAGCCTCTTAAACGGATTTGCCATTCAATTGATACTACCCGCAAAGGAAGATGAACATGAGTTTTTTCAAGCGCCTTCGTGATGCTATTGTCCAAAAGTCCGAAGAGGTCACCCAGAAGTTTACGGATGGTCTGGCTAAAACGAGAGACCTGTTAGTAGAAAAAGTAGAGGATTTGGTACGTCGCTACAAAAAGATCGACGATGACTTTTTCGATGAATTAGAGGAAATTTTGATTACGTCCGATGTGGGCGTCAATACCGTGATGGAGCTCATTGACGACCTGCGGACAGAAGTGCGCAAGCAAAAAATTGAGAATGCGATCGACCTGCAGCCGATTCTCTCAGAAAAACTGGTTGCCCTTTTGAAAAATGATGATGCTGCGGATACGACTCTGAACGTAGAGGACGGTCGTTTGAATGTCATTTTGTTCGTAGGGGTAAACGGAGTAGGGAAAACGACCACGATCGGTAAAATGGCACATATGTTCAAACAGCAAAATAAAAAAGTGCTGTTGGCAGCAGGTGACACGTTCCGTGCAGCAGCGATTGAACAGCTAGAGGTTTGGGGAGAGCGTGTAGGAGTTGACGTAATCAAGCAGCAACAAGGCTCTGATCCAGCTGCAGTGATCTACGATGCGATTCAGGCAGCGAAATCCCGACAGGTTGATGTGCTGTTGTGCGATACCGCAGGCCGCTTGCAAAACAAAGTCAATCTGATGGAAGAGTTGGCGAAGGTGCACCGCGTATTGCAGCGAGAATTGCCAGGAGCTCCGCACGAGGTCTTGCTTGTTTTGGACGCTACGACTGGGCAAAATGCGCTTTCACAGGCGAAGACGTTTGGACAGTCTGCTGGTGTAACAGGTTTAGTTCTGACCAAGCTGGATGGTACAGCAAAGGGCGGTATCGTCATTGCGATTCGCAACGAGCTGAACATTCCAGTGAAATACGTGGGCTTGGGTGAAAAAATGGATGACTTGCAGCAGTTTGATCCTGAGCAATTTGTTCACGCATTGTTTGCTGGATTGATCCAAAAAGATGAAACAGAACAGCAGGAAAATGCGTAAAAACATAGTGTTTCGAAGATGAAAAAATGATGTCAATAAAAAACCTTGACACTAGGTGTGGAATTAGGTACTATAATCTACGTGCTGTAAAGAAAAAGTCTTTACAGTTCGAAACGAGTACCTCATAGCAAAGGATTGGTTTCATGTTAGAAAAGACCAATCAAGTCAATCTCTTGTTTGACTTTTACGCGCCGCTACTCAAGGGCAAGCAGCGAGAATATCTTGAGCTGTACTATCTGGACGATTTATCGCTCGGAGAAATTGCCGAGATGCATGAGGTCAGCCGCCAAGCTGTTTATGATCATATCAAGCGGGCAGAGAAGCAACTGTTTGAATACGATCAGAAGCTTCGCCTCGCTGAGCGTCATGAAAAGCGCATGGATGTGTTGAATCGCATGAATGAACTTGTAAGTGGGCTTTCGGAGAGCGAGACAAGAGACGAGCTGAATACTTTGCTCCACCAACTGTCAGAGATGGATTAGGAGGGCTCGCATGGCGTTTGAGAGCTTAGCCAATCGGCTGCAAAACGCGTTTGACAAACTGCGCGGCAGAGGGAAAATAGACGAGACCATCGTGAATGAAGCGATGCGTGAAGTTCGTCTGGCCCTGCTAGAAGCAGACGTTAACTTTAAAGTAGTAAAAGACTTCGTTGCTCGTGTCAAGGAGCGCGCAGTCGGTCAAGAAGTCATGAAAAGCCTGACGCCTGGTCAAATGGTGATCAAGATCGTGAATGAAGAGCTGGTCGCTCTGATGG
The DNA here is from genome assembly GCF_042885155.1 of Brevibacillus sp. NPDC058079. Classification (NCBI taxonomy): domain Bacteria; kingdom Bacillati; phylum Bacillota; class Bacilli; order Caryophanales; family Paenibacillaceae; genus Brevibacillus; species Brevibacillus sp. NPDC058079. The sequence continues at coordinate 178,852 of NZ_JBHVSO010000002.1, read as the reverse complement.
GTGGCAACGTCGCTCAGCTCACGATGGCGCACCGCCCGCCGACCGTCATCATGATGGCAGGTCTGCAAGGGGCAGGTAAAACGACCACAACCGGTAAGCTGGCCAAGTATTTGCAAAAGCAAAACCGCAAGCCGCTTCTGGTAGCGGGAGACATTTACCGTCCTGCTGCGATCAAGCAGCTTCAGGTTTTAGGGGACCAACTCAATGTTCCCGTCTTCACTCTCGGTGATCAAGTCAGTCCTGTCGAAATCGCTCGCCAAGCGATTGAACACGCGAAGACGAATCATCTCGACGTAGTCCTCATCGATACCGCAGGTCGCCTGCATATCGACGAAGCGCTAATGGACGAGTTGAAGCAGATTCGCGAGGTAACCAAGCCCGATGAGATTTTGCTCGTCGTGGACTCGATGACAGGTCAAGATGCCGTCAATGTAGCAGAGAGCTTTAATAGCCAGCTCGAACTGACTGGTGTGGTTCTCACAAAGCTCGACGGTGATACCCGAGGCGGTGCGGCACTGTCCGTCAAAGCTGTCACTGGCAAGCCGATCAAATTCGCGGCGATGGGTGAAAAGCTGGATGCGCTTGAACCGTTCCATCCGGATCGTATGGCTTCCCGTATTTTGGGTATGGGGGACGTACTCAGCCTGATTGAAAAAGCACAGGCATCCGTGGATGAAGACAAAGCACGCGATATGGAACGCCAAATGCGTCAAGGTGAGTTTACCTTCGACATGTTCCTGGATTCCATGCAGCAGCTTCGCAACCTGGGTCCTTTTGAAGATATTCTCGGCATGCTGCCAGGAATGAACAAGATGAAGGGCAAAATGAACGTGGATGAGAAGCAGATTGCCCGCGTTGAAGCGATCGCCAAATCCATGACCAAACAAGAGCGCGCTAATCCTGATTTATTGAATGCCAACCGTCGCAAGCGCATCGCAAGCGGAAGCGGAACGAGTATTCAAGAAGTCAATCGTTTCCTCAAGCAATTCGAGGAAATGAAAAAGATGATGAAGCAATTCTCAGGCGCTGCTGACAAGATGGTCAAGAAGTCGAAGAAAAAAGGCTTCGGATTACCTTTCATGGGCAAAGGCGGAGGCAACAACCAGGGCGGGATGAATTTCCCATTTAACTTCAAACCACCGTTCAAGTAAGTAGGCATGATCTCTTCGCGACACTGACTTGTCAGCTGGCCGCGATGGTTCAGATATAGTAGCACCAACGCAGATGCTCTTCTAGCGTTGATTAATACAGGAGGTGACACAACATGGCAGTAAAAATCCGTCTGAAGCGTATGGGTTCCAAGAAAGCTCCTTTCTACCGTGTAGTAGTAGCTGACTCCCGTTCCCCTCGCGATGGCCGTTTCATTGAAGAAATCGGTTACTATAACCCGGTTGCACAACCGGCAGTGGTGAAAATTGATACCGACAAAGCGGTTCAATGGATCCTGAATGGTGCAGCTCCAACTGATACCGTTCGTAACCTTCTCTCCAAAGAAGGCGTTATGGCTAAAGTGCACGAAACCAAATACGGCAAATAAGTCGGTCATCTGGAGGTTTGATGATGAAAGCGCTGGTCGAAACGATCGCTAAAGCTCTCGTCGATCATCCGAATGAGGTTCGTGTTAACGCAGTGGACAAAGAGCGAACCCTCGTCTTTGAATTGTCGGTACACCCTGATGATATGGGGAAGATTATCGGTAAACAAGGACGAATCGCGAAAGCCCTGCGCACGGTCGTGATCGCGGCATCCGTGGAAACGGACAAGCGTGTCACGGTTGAAATTGTATGAGAAAAGGCTGGGAGCTTTCCCAGTCTTTTTTCTAGTATCCAAGATGCTTATAAACCATGATGGTTTTTCCGAAAGGAGTGGCGAAGGTGCTTACTATATTTCGGACGGTACAGGTTAAACTGATCATTACGGAAGCATCACGGGCTGCTCTCATTGATCAGTATAGCCAACGCCTTCGTTTGCAGCGTAAAGAGTGGGAGCAGTGGCAGTTTCAATCGAAAAAGCTACTAACCGAGGCGAAGAAAAAGTCTGCGGATACATATGCGTTGGCGCAGGAAAAAATAGCGCAGGAAGAGCGTCGACGCAAGGAAAAGATAGATCACCTGACATATACCCTCCAGCAGGTAGAAAATCTCCCAGAGGGAAGCGAGATCGATTACCAGACTGTTCAAAGCCCTGTCACGATTCAAGAGGGCGATGTCTGGGATGAAATGATGTCCGGAACGGAAATCATGATAAAAGATGGCCTGGTACATGAGATTCGGCTACAAACGAAAAATGGGAACAAAGAATAAGGAGGAATGAACACGTTGAGCCAAAATAGTTTTTACGGAGTAGGCAAACTGGTTAATACGCACGGCCTGCGTGGTGAGGTACGTGTAACACCTACGACTGATTTTCCAGATCAGCGTTTTCGCAAAGGAAATGAGCTGTACTTGTTCCATCCGACACTCAGTGAGCCGCTAAAATTGAAAATCGTTTCTCGCCGCTCGCATAAAAATTTTGAGATTGTGAGCTTTCAAGGCTATGAGCATATTAACGATGTCGAAAAGTACAAGGGTGGAGAGTTGAAGATTCCAGCGGAAGCGCTGATGGAATTAGAAGAGGACGAGTTCTACATTCATCAGCTCGTCGGTTGCATCGTAGTAACTGACGAGGGCGAAGAGCTGGGGAAAATTGTGGATGTCATGCAGCCAGGAGCAAACGATGTGTGGGTAGTGAAGGGCAAACGCGGAGAAATCTTGCTGCCGTATATCGATGAATGCATCAAGGAAGTGGACATCGCGAACAAACGTGTGGTCTGCCATCTGATGGAAGGCTTGCTGTAGGAGGAACTTCAGATGCGGATCGATATTTTCACGCTTTTTCCCGAAATGTTTACAGGTGTTTTATCCAGCAGCATTTTGGGAAAGGCAAGCGAAAAAGAACTGGTTGATTTTCACGTCACCAATTTTCGCGATTTCTCTGAGAGCAAGCACGGTACGGTAGACGACACCCCTTATGGCGGTGGCGGAGGAATGGTTTTGAAGCCAGAGCCGTTATTCCGGGCCGTAGAAGCCTTGACAGGAGAGAAAAAACCCCGAGTGATTCTGATGTGCCCACAAGGTGTGCCTTATCATCAGAAGCTTGCAGAAGAGTTAGCGCAAGAAGAGCACCTTGTCTTCATTTGCGGTCATTATGAAGGGTACGACGAGCGAATTCGGGAGCATCTCGTCACGGATGAGATCTCGATTGGCGATTACGTCCTGACTGGTGGAGAGCTTGCGGCGATGGTGGTCATTGACAGTGTCGTTCGTTTGCAACCAGGGGCGTTGGGAAACCAGACGTCAGCTGTTGAAGACTCCTTTTCAACAGGACTGCTGGAATACCCTCATTACACAAGACCGGCTGAGTTTCGCGGCTGGAAAGTGCCAGACACACTGTTGTCAGGGCACCACGCCAATATTGAAAGCTGGCGGTTAAAAGAATCGCTGCGCCGGACAAAAGCACGGCGTCCAGATTTATTGGAAAAGCTTGCGCTGACAGATGAAATGAAAAAGCTATTGGCTGAATTGGAGCAAGAAAAAAAGTAGGGAACAAATAGGAGAAGAGTCTTGTAGTTTTGTGCCCTCTATGTTAAGATATTTCTTGTGGCAATTTTGCCCGCTGACTAAGGCGGTCCGCTACTCGTAACGCAGCCAAGCGGCTGGACCTACGGGTTAGACGAGTAAGAACGTCTATCGGAAGGAGGAAATTCAAATGAACCAAATTATCCGTGAACTGGAAAAAGCGCAACTGAAACAGGACATTCCTGCGTTCCGACCTGGTGACACTGTTCGTGTACACGTTAAGGTTATCGAGGGTCAGCGTGAGCGTATCCAGCTGTTCGAAGGCGTATGCATTCGCCGTCGCGGTACAGGTGTTAGCGAAACATTTACTGCTCGTAAGATTTCTTACGGCGTAGGTGTTGAGCGTACATTCCCAGTACACACGCCTAAGATCGACAAGATCGAAATCGTGCGTCATGGTAAAGTACGTCGTGCGAAACTGTACTATCTGCGCGATCGCGTAGGTAAAGCAGCTCGTATTAAAGAAATTCGTCGATAAGCGTAAAGCTTAGAAAGAGGACTGGCCTGCTTGCCAGGCCTCTTTTTTCCATTTAACGATCTTGAAATAAAATAGTTCATCTTGACATATGTTACAGCTAAGGTTGGACGAGCTTTCATGGGAGGATCGTAAGTCATGAGCGAAGAAATTACCTCCAGTCATAAGAAGAAAAATGAACTATGGGAATGGACAAAAGCACTTGGGATCGCCTTAGTCTTGGCTTTTCTCATTCGTACCTTTTTGTTCGCCCCGTTTATTGTAGAAGGCGAATCCATGGAAAGCACATTACATAATAGCGAAAAATTAGTTGTGAACAAGGCGATTTACTTTTTGCAAGATCCGAAGCCTGGTGAAATCATCGTGTTCCATGCTGAAAAGGAACGAGATTACATCAAGAGAGTCATCGCTGTTGAGGGTGATACAGTAGAGGTCAAAAGCGATCAACTGCTGGTCAATGGCAAAGTGGTAGAAGAACCGTATCTTGCACAATCAAAAGAACAAGCGAAGCAGCAGGGAGAGTCGTTCTTTACCCACGATTTTCCCCCGGTCCAAATACCAGCAGACCATATCTTTGTGATGGGCGACAACAGGTTGAACAGTCATGACAGCAGAGCCATTGGTCCTGTTGCCGTCAGTACGGTTGTTGGTAGAGCTGAATTTACTTTTTGGCCGATTGCGGGAATTCGCTTGACAAGATAACGCAAAGCTTCAAGGTAGGTGAGACATCATGACGATCCAATGGTTTCCTGGCCATATGGCTAAAGCACGTCGTCAAGTAACGGAAAAGCTGAAGTTAATCGATGTAGTCATTGAGCTTCTCGATGCACGTCTGCCGCTTTCCAGCCGTAATCCGATGATTGACGAGATTGTCAGTGATAAACCACGTTTGATATTACTTAACAAAGCAGATTTGGCGGATGAACGGGCAACAGATGAGTGGATTTCTTATTTTCGCAAACAAGGCATTCGCACATTGCCGATTGATGCCCTGAGTGGTAAAGGTGTCAACAAGCTCCCAGAAATGTGTAAGGAGTTAGCTGCTGACATGCTGGCAAGGCGCAGTGAGCGGGGGATGCAAGGTCGTGCCATTCGCATCATGATCTTGGGAATCCCCAATGTCGGCAAGTCTTCCCTCATTAACCGCTTGTCCAAGCGCTCGGTAGCGGCAACAGGTGATCGACCAGCGGTAACCAAGGCGCAACAATGGGTAAAAATGGGCGATACACTAGAGCTTCTCGATACGCCTGGTATTCTTTGGCCGAAGTTTGAAGATCAAATGGTAGGTCTGCGATTGGCGGCAAGTGGGGCAATTAAAGACGAGCTCATCGATTTTACGGAGGTAGCATTATTTGTTATCAGCTATATGATGCACTACTATCCGGAACGCCTGATCGAACGCTTCAAGCTAAAAGAATTGCCTGAGGATCGAGTAGAAATGCTCGAAGAAATCGGGAAGAAGCGCGGATGCCTCGTTTCTGGCGGAAATATCGACTACGACAAGGCAGCGGAAATTTTCCTGCGTGAGCTGCGTTCCGGCAAGCTGGGAACGATCTCTGTCGAGCGCCCGATTGACTGGGAAATGGACGAACCGATAGGTAAGCCAGTATCTTTTCCAGAATAAGCTTTTCAGCCATCTAAAACCTGTCTATCGATATATACGGTAGGCAGGTTTTTTACTATGAGGATCGGTAAGGAGAAATGAGTCAATGAATCTAGCGGATATGTCGATAAAAGAAATACGAGTGGCGATGGAAAAGTTGGACGAGGTACCCAAAGATTTTTTACAATTGCTGAAAGAAGATAAAAGAGCGGGTGTACAGGCTCTAGCGAAGCAGGTGGAAGCAGCGATTGCGCGTCAAGAAAAGCTCGCACAGATGTGGGCTGACATGACTGTATATGAGAAAGCCATGTTTGAGAAGGGGCATCAGTACATATTCGGAGTTGATGAGGTCGGAAGAGGTCCATTGGCTGGTCCAGTGGTCGCGTGTGCCGTGTGCCTGCCCAAGGATTTTTACTTGCCAGGCCTGAATGACTCGAAGAAGGTACCTGTATCCACCCGGGAGGCTTTTTGCGAAATTATTCAAAGGGATGCACTTGCTGTGGGAATCGGAATTGTCGATGCAGCAAGAATCGATGCGATCAATATATTAGCTGCTACAAAAGAGGCGATGAAGCTGGCGATCCAACAGGCAGGTAAATCTCCAGATGCTTTACTGATTGACGCTGTGCAGCTAACCGGAATGGATTGCGAGCAGGTTCCGATTATCGGGGGAGATGCCAAGAGTGTCTCGATTGCAGCCGCATCGATCGTAGCGAAAGTCACCCGCGATCGATTGATGGCCCAGTATGCCGAACAATATCCAGCCTATGGCTTTGACAAACATGCAGGCTACGGCACCCCTGAGCATCTGGCAGCAATCGCTCGATTTGGACCTACACCGATTCATCGCAAGACATTCACTGGCGTAAAAGAACACGCCTAACAAGTGCTAGTAACATATTGCTTACAGGAGGAGGATCTGCATGTTTTCCCCGTCGCAACTTATTCAATCATTCGTGCAAAAAGCACCCATATCCGCTCCGAAGCCGGTTGAGCTTACTCCCGGACAAGTGTTTAAAGGCACGGTAATCAAGCATTACCCGGACAATATGGCGCTCGTACAAGTCGGGGGAATGCAGGTTCAGGCGAAAATGGAAGCAAGTCTGGAACCGGGCCAGAAAGCTTGGCTGCAAGTCCAACCATCAACAGGTGTCGTCACGTTGAAGGTTTTGGAAAGCGTTGGAGAAGGAGCTGGCAAAGACGCATCTCTAGAAGGGCTAATGCGGTCACTAGGGATTGCCGATACAAAAGAGAACAAAGCGATCGTGCAAGCTCTGCTTGGTGCCAATCTTCCTGTGAATAAGGAAACGATACAAGCTTTTTCAGCCGTGGCTGGGCGTTTAGGCGTAGACAATGCCACAATTGAGGCATTCATGACTGCCATGAAACGAAATTTGCCACTGACTCCCGATACAATCGCAGGGCTCAAAGCTTTTTTATCAGACAAGCCAATGGGGCAGCTCATACAAAACCTGCTGCAGCAAGCCTCGCTCTTTTTAGAGGGAGAGGGCCAGACTTCACAACCGACTGGGCAGGTGCCTCAAAGCCAATCACAGCAAGTCCCCGGACAAGCTAATGCAGCAACGGGAGATGTCAAACAGCTTGTTAGTCAGTTAAAAGAAAAGTTGACGGGACTCTCTTTCCTTATCGCGGGTAACGATGGTGCAGACGAGGGACTGGCGGTCAAACAAATGCCACAAGGGAATCAGCCCAATCAAGCTGCTTCTCAGAACGTGACTGGAGGAAGCCAGACTCAGCCGCTGCCTGGGCAGAGCGGTCAGCCTTCATCGCAAGTCCAGACATCGCCTCAACCATCAACGCAGGCTTTCAGTAACATACCATCGCCATCACAAACTGTTTTGTCAACTGTTACCACTGAGACAGTACCTGCACCAAACACTGCAACAAAGCAGGTGGAATCGCAGCAAAACGTCATGACCGGAAAGAGTAATCAGTTGCAGCCTAACCAGACCAGTGGTCCAAGCGTCGAGTCAAAAATCGCTCGAAACGAGCCATTGCCTACTCCTCAGTCATTACAGATGAATCAGGACACGGTCCAAAACAAGCAGATGGCAGAGCAAAGGGCCGTAGTGACAGAGGCGGGGCAAAAAGTCATTCCACAAATGATGTCTCAAGCATCTGGTGCAACGAATGGAGCCACAGCTGCTAACCCGATTGCTGAATTGTTTCGTCATTTAGGCGTAACCCACGAGAGAGAATTGATGGGACAGGCATTTTCACAAGGGGCGATCGATTCCCATTCAGTAAAGCAGATGGATACAGTCAAATCCCTCTTGCTGCAAATCAGTCAAGCGCCAGCTCAGGCACTTCCAACCGCCTTGCGTGAAGCTGCTGATCAACTGCTGCAACAAGTGACCGGACAACAGTTGATGATGGTACAGCCCTCTAACCAAGCTCTGTCTCAAATCGTTATGCAAATTCCGATTCGCCAAGCAGATGGGGATGAGACGGCTTTTGTCCAAATTGAGTCGAAAAAGAAAGGCTCTGGACAGCTTGATCCGGAGAACTGCCGTCTGTTCTTTCATTTGGAACTCCAAAGTATGGGGACAACCATGATTGATGTAAGTATCGTGAATCGAATTGTTAATCTGCAAATTTTTAACGATACGCCATGGGTGGAAGCACTCATTCAAGGGTCCAAGGATCGTTTTGCTGACCAATTACAGGACGTTGGTTACCATCTATCGGCTATGCGAGTCCAGCCAGTCCCGGCCGAGCGCGGGAAGTCGACAAGTCCGATTCAAACCAAAGGCCCCATCCTGGCTGACTATAAAGGGGTTGACCTTCGCGTATGATGCCGCCATCCTCGTCAGAGCAAAAACGCAAACAGGCAGTTGCGCTAAAATACCAGGCGGGTATCATGGAAGCGCCAAAGATTGTGGCAAAAGGCAAGGGGTACGTAGCTGACAATATCCTAAAGACAGCAAAGGAGCATGACATACCGGTACAAGAGGACCCATCACTCGTAGAGGTTTTGGGCAAGCTGGATTTGGACCAACAAATTCCTCCGGAGCTGTATCAAGTTGTGGCAGAAATCCTTGCTTTTGTCTATCGCATCGATAAAGGCGGAGGACCCAAATAATGAGCGATCGCCGCCGTCTTCTTGGTCAAAGAGGAGAACAGCTTGCTGAAAGCTATTTAGTGAACAAGGGTTTCCGTATTGTCGATCGAAATGTTCGAACAAAACGTGGAGAAATGGATTTGATTGCTCTAGACGGGAACTGCTTGGTTTTCATTGAGGTTCGAACGAGGAGCAGCCATTTTTTTGGAACAGCGGGCGAGTCCATTACTTGGAAGAAGAAGCAGAAGCTGCGTGAGCTCGCCATCGAATACTTGCAAAAAACCTCACAGCCAATCCCTGCTTTTCGTTTTGATGTCATCGGGATATACACGGGTACATCTACGCAAGGTGGAGACTTCATGAAACCAGTCATTGAGCATTATGAGAGTGCTTTCTAGGAAAAACGGGCTCTTGACCACGGATATATTGGGGATACGTCTACAGCATCAGTCGCAGAGCCAGCGTACTATGTACTGTACTCGACGCGATGAAACTCCTCCAAGCATCAATATCCGCTTTCCGGCTCAAAAAGCTGGAAAGCATTTTTTTTGATGAAACGGATCGATTCGATTCGTACAGACGAGCCCATAACTAGTATCACTTTTGCTTTGGGATCTGGCTTATCAACAATTGTTTGAAAGAAAAACAAATGTTTTTCAAAAAAATAGCCATTTTGGTGTGACATTTTTCCATCTCATTCGTCAATAGAAGTATAGGAAATAATTTGGAGGTAAAAACATGAAAAAGATTAAGAACAGTTTAATGAAAAACGTCTCCTTAGCGGTAGCAACTATTTGTACTGTTCAGTTTTCAGTAACAGGCATTGCTTCTGCACAAGTTGCGACACCAAAACCTATTGAAGCTTATAGCGTGGTAGCAAGCTCAGTTTCCAATGGCTTGAAAGCAAGCGTAGGCTCAGTAAACGTCACGATTGGGGATTCAGAAACCATTCGCCTTACTTATAATGGCAGCCCTATCGATAACGCATTGGTTGATTGGGAAATTGGTAGCTCTAGCATCGCTTCTGTCAGCAATGGGGTTGTGTACGGTAAGAAAGTAGGAACGACTGTTGTTACTGCTAAATACAATGGTTATCGTGCTACAGTTAGAGTGACTGTTGACAGAGCTCAGACTCTCGAAGCAACGAAAACAGAGGTTTCTGTTAAAAAAGGCAAAAAAACAAACGTTAGTTTGAAATTTGCGGGTAGCAGTCTCCCTGGGTCAAGAGCGACTTGGAAAACCGCGGATAAAACTGTCGCAACTGTTGACGATGGTGAAATTAAAGGTGTAGGCCAAGGTAGCACTGTCATTACTGCTAGCTACAAAGACCAAGAGGTAGAAATCCGCGTTGATGTTGAAGGCGGAAATTCAGACGGTAAGCTGGAAGCAGATGTTACTCAGCTGAAAATGGAAAAAGGCGATAAAGAAACCATTAAGTTGACGTATGACGACGATAAAATTTCTGGTTCAAAAGCAACCTGGAAAACTTCGAAGTCCTCTGTAGCAACTGTAAACGATGATGGTGTCGTTACTGCAAAAGCTAAAGGTACAGCAACGATCACTGCAAAATACAAAGGCTACGAAGTAGAGGTTGATGTTTACGTAGGTACAGACAGTTCTGGTAAACTGGAAGCTGATGAAACCAGCATCTCTTTGAAAAAAGGCGACAGAGACACGATTCAACTAACTTATGATGATGACAGATTGTCTGGATCAAAAGCAACCTGGAAAACATCCAACTCCAGCGTGGCAACTGTTGATGATGGTGTCGTTACGGCAAAAGGCCAAGGAACTGCTACCATTACAGCAACATACAAAGGCGATAAGGTCGAAATTCGTGTTAAGGTCGATTACAACAACTCTGGTAAACTGGAAGTAAACGACAGCACGGTCTCCTTGAAAAAAGGGGAAAGAGAAACATTAACATTGAAATATGATGGTTCCACCATTAGTAATTCGAATGCATCTTGGTCCACATCCCGATCCTCAGTAGCAACAGTAAGCAGCTCTGGTACGATTACAGCAACAGGTAAAGGTAAAGCTACCATTACCGCTCAATACAAAGGCGAAAAAGTAGAAATTGAAGTGACTGTCGATAGCTCCTCAGGAATGCTGGAAGCAGACGATACGAGCATCACCTTGAAAAAAGGCGAGAGAGAAACTGTAAAACTGAGATATGATGGCGACACAATTAGCAATTCAAAAGCATCATGGAAAACCTCTAAATCTTCTGTCGCAACCGTTACCAGCAGTGGTACGATTACAGCAAAAGCAAAAGGAAAGGCAACCATTACCGCTACGTATAAAGGCGAAAAAGTTGAAATTGAAGTGGAAGTTGGCAGCAAAGGCTCAAGCAAGCTGGAAGCAGATGACACAAGCATTACCATTAAAAAGGGTGACTCTGAAAAGATCAAACTCACCTATGATGGCGATGACATCAGCAGCTCTAAAGCAAAATGGAAGTCGAATAAATCTTCCGTAGCTTCAGTATCCAGCAGCGGTTCGGTAAAAGGTAAAAAGAAAGGTAAGGCCACTATTACAGCTGAATACAAAGGCTATGAAGTGGAAATCGAAGTAACAGTAAAATAATGGATGGCAGGAAACTCGCTGAATCTTAATTGGTTCAGCGAGTTTTTTTCCAAGAGTAAGGAAACCCTGTTATTTGTTGTGGAGGAGGAATGACTCTTGAGAGAGATCATCTTGGAAAAGTTAAAAGAAATCGAGCAAGCGCATGACTTAAAAGTATTGTTCGCCGTTGAATCAGGAAGTCGGGCATGGGGATTTCCATCCAAAGATAGCGATTATGATGTACGGTTTGTCTATGTGAAGAAGCCAGAATGGTATTTGTCCATTGACGACAAACGGGATGTTGTAGAAGTACCGATCAATGACCTTTTAGATATAAACGGCTGGGATATTCGAAAAGCGCTTAAGCTATTTCGAAAATCGAATCCGCCCCTACAAGAATGGCTTGTATCAGACATTGTTTATCTCGATACACTTGGCTTTCGAGATGAACTGGAAAGGTTGCAAGGGGAAGTATTTTCGCCCAAGGCTTCCTTGCATCATTACCTCAGTATGGCAAAAGGGAATTTTCGGGACTATCTGCAAGGGGAGCAAGTCAAAATCAAAAAATACTTTTATGTGTTACGCCCGATTCTCGCATGCATCTGGATCGAAACGTATCATACGAATCCCCCCATTGGATTTGATCGGTTAGTTACAGAGCTGATAACCGATTCTACGTTAAAAGGTAAAATTTCTGAGCTGCTCCAAAGAAAAATAGCTGGGATGAGTTGAACTTGGAGCCAAGGATCGAAGAGCTTCACCATTTTATTGAGGATCAAATAGAGCGTCTGACTGCACTGACTAGCCAATATACAAATGATCTGGAGGACCCAACAGACAAGCTGGATGAGGTATTTCGGAAGTATTTGCACAGGGCGTGGCTAATCAATTCGTTATGATGGAATCATTATGATGGATACGGAGGTACAAATATTCATGAAGGATCATATCCGAAAAGGTATTAAGCAACCTCTCGAAATTCACTTTGATCAACCAGATAAACCATACGGCTGCTTCTCCAATTTCTCTAGTCACCCAGTAGAGTTGGAAGGGGAACTTTGGACAACTTTGGAACACTATCTGCAAGCCAAGAAATTTTTAGGGACTACCCAAGAAAAAGAGATCATGCGCAAGGCATTACAAGCAAAAGTAGAACAGTACCCTGTCATTCGTGAAATTCTGCTCTCTACTGGGGATGCCACCTTAATCGATTGTACGAGCAACGATTCAGACGTACTAGGAAGATTATGGATGGAAGTGCGTGAAAACCTAGATGGGTACCAACCGCATTTCTATTTGCCGCCATGGATTGTGTTTCCAGAAGAGCATCCTTATAGTTTGTGTTGGCGGATGGGATTTGGTGAGGACTATCTCATGCATTATTGGCCATGGCTAGAGGAAATGAGTGTGGATGCCAGGAAAGAGTATGACGCTTATTTTCCGGTACCAGAGGAATGGCAGTTTGAAGATTTGGATGAGGAGGAAGAATGAAGCTACTGTTCATTTGCAGCAGAAATAAATGGAGGAGCTTGACGGCAGAAAAGATTTTTCATGGGATCAATGACTATGATGTAAGATCAGCAGGTACTGAAACTGGGGCCCGTATTAAAGTAACAAGTGGCCTTATTGGATGGGCTGATCTCATTTTTTGTATGGAGAAAAAACATGTAAGGCGGTTACTAGAAAAGTTTAGCTCGGAACTGATGGATAAAAGGATCATTTGCTTGGGTATCCCCGATGAATACATATACATGGATGAGGAACTAATCGAGATATTAAAATCGAATGTTTCCGCATATATAGAGATTCCAGATTAAGCTGTTATTATCCGTTGTCGATGTATACCGGATTATTATGTATAATGGGGATGATATGGCTCGATCGCACTATCCATACTTATCGTAAAGCGAGGATTTTCACCATGAAGAAAAAACTTGTACTGGTTCTAGATGTTGAAGTAGCAGACAAAGCTGATATGCAGCAACTGGCAGATTCTATGTCCACAGCTATTCAATCCGTGGAAGGGATTGCCTTGCAAGACCTAGTCATGTTTGATAACGATGAAAACAATGCTGACAAGCTAATTGCTAACATAAAAAAAGAAATGTCCTAAAGAGGAGAGCAGTCCTGTGTTTTTCGTTTATGTTCTGGCTTACCTGATCGTTGCTCTCCTCTATGGATTTTGGACGATGAAAAGCCAACAGCTATGGGTTCGACTAACAGGAAATTTCATCGTTCACCTATTTATTGCTGCAATAGTGAGTCTCGGTTACTTTTTTGCGTAAAGAAGTGGCTATGACCTGTAATGGGAGATGAGTGTATGGATTATCAAAAATTGAGTAAAGAACTGTCCTATGCGCTTCGTCATGCCCCCCATGAATATGAGCTTGAGTTAGACGAACAAGGATGGGTACCGATTAAGCAATTGCTTTTGTCACTTCATGAACAGCGCAAGTGGCGAGCGGTTACCGAAGAAGATTTACATACGATGATTGCGTTATCCGAAAAAAAGCGTCATGAGATCAATCAAGGCAAAATTCGCGCCCTCTATGGACATTCAGTGCCGCAAAAGATCCAAAAGGAAGAAAAAGAACCGCCTGCGTATCTTTTTCATGGCACGCCGCAAAGATTCCTCGATTCTATTTTTGCTAGCGGGCTTGTTCCAAAAGGAAGACAGTATGTGCATCTGTCTGAAGACGTCCAAACAGCCCAGCAGGTTGGGAAAAGACGAGACGATCATCCCGTACTTTTGCGAATCGATGCGAGGCAAGCCTGGCAAGATGGTGTGAAGTTTTACCATGGAAATGAGCTCGTTTGGTTAGCAGATCACGTGCAAAAAGAATACATCACTGTCTATCAGAAGTAGCTCGATTTGCTCAAGAAAAAACAACACAGCATGAGAAAAGACTCGCATTCGAACGCGGGTCTTTTTTATATCAACGTTAATCGTAAGGAGGTAAAAGCGGCATGGAATCGTTGTTTGCTTTTCTACTGTTGGTAGGACTTTTTGCAATCTACGACGCGATTCGGAGGTTGAACCAGAACATCGTAACGCAAGTGGATCAAAACCGACGAATCATTGAACTACTGAATGAATTGAAGAGAAAGCAGTGAGGTTAAGGCTGACTGAGCACGACTGGTCAGTTGTCACGATAGGGTATTGATGGAGCCATTCTGAGCAGTTTTCTTACGTATTCCGCATGATGATTACCAGAATGGTAGGAAACTTCTCCAACGAATTTACGTAAAACGGCTACATATTTTGGAATCAGGACCGAGATGACAAAATCCGCATTGTATTTGTCTTGTTCGTAGTCGATGAGTGGAAAATCACTAATCAGGAGTAAACTGTAATTACATCCATCCGGAACGGTGTGATCCCATTCTTGAAGATTTTCAGAAAGATACGGCCAAGATATATTGATCTGAATGTGGTCTCGATCATAAGTCCAGGACCAGCGATTATCGTTTTCCCCATCATATTCAAATGGTTTCAGCGATAAGACACGTTCTAAATCGTTGGATAAAGTGATGAGGTCTAGGTCGCTGTAAAAGGAAATGCGTTCAAAAATTCTCAATCCAGTTCACCTTCGTCTTTACGCTTTTTCATAAAGATAAAGAATACCGTCGTCGATCGACCAACTATGTAATGAATGCATCCAATCGCTTGTATGCGAGGGTAAGTATTTTTCGAGGTCATTTACGATTTTTTCCCAATCTTGATCACTATCACTAATCTCAATGAACTCACCGTATACCAAGTCAAAAACGAGGTAACCCATTTCGTACTCAATGCAATCGATCTTATAGTAAGAGACACTGTATACTTCGTCCCAGTCGATCTGAACAGGTTCAGCATGTTCGTAGTGGATGGAAATTTGATGGCGATCAACAGTAAAAATCAAAGAGAACCAACTCCTTACCTGTTTATTTGCAGTATACCTGTTGGAGTGAAAGTTTTCCATAAATGTATGGTGGAGTGGCAGATGCTTGGGGAGAGTGTAGACCTTTTTAGTCAACTGCCTAGCAAAATCAGAGAGATTCGTGTGTAGGGAGTAGGGAAGGTGAGCGGAAACATGAAGCTGCATTCCGTTCACAAACAGGAATAGATCAATAATAAATCCAGAGGAGATGTAAAATGAACAATTGGATTCCATTGTCGGATGAGCAATATCGTCTGGTTTGGGGTAAATTTTATAAGGATTTCAATTTCAAACCAAGTATCCATAGCAGTGATTGGCCTTCCTTTCGTTTACCGATTCCTTTTGTTACTTTTGATATTACTGAATATACGGATGACGATATCGATGATCTTGAGGAGAAGTGTGTTACCAACCTTAGGGCGGTGACAGGGTCTGACGACTATATCTATGCACTTGATTGGCAACACGAATCCTATCGTTATAATCCTCATCTAGAGAATGGCAATGTAAGTAGAAGGATAGGGTTTTACCCAGATGGTGATTATTACTTCTTTTTGAATAAAGATTTTATGTGGGGATACTTAGGGCATCCCTGGGAACAATCTATTAGTATTTTTGGTGAAGACCTTATTTATCAGTTTGAAACCAATAGACCAGCTATATTTGGGAAGATAGTACGTAGTAGTCGATGAAGGATTAGTCTAAATAGCTCTTATATCGAAAACAACATTAATGGTAGCCAGATGCTAAACTCCATTTTTACATGCGTTTTTTTATAAGATTACAATTATGCCTTTTGATTACTGCTCAAGAGGTTTTGCTGATTTATATCGAATTAACAGTAGGTAATTGGTACTGTTTTCCAAACTATATTGAGGAACGCCTAGGCAAAAGCTCCAATTTACTTGCCCACCCCCTCTATCTTTTTCTACCCTATAACCAGAGGGGGAGAGAACATGTACGCATGCAGTTATTCAGGCACGGTGCTCGGCATAGATGGAATGATCGTCACTGTAGAAACAGACATAGCAAATGGCTTGCCTCAATTCGATTTGGTCGGACTCGGCGGTTCAGCAGTAAAAGAAGCAAGAGATCGTGTTCGTGCTGCCTTGCGTAACGCAGGATACGACTACCCAATGCAGCGGATCACTGTCAACCTGGCACCAGCAGACCAGCGTAAGGAAGGCTCTGGCTTCGACCTTGCTATTGCCTTTGGAATTTTACTCGCCTCGAAGCAAATGCTCCCTAGAGCAGAGAGAATCCTCGTTCTAGGAGAGTTGGCATTAGACGGTTCTCTTCGCCCTGTAACGGGTGTACTCCCCATCCTGCTAGAAGCTAAAAATGCAGGATTTACCCACGTGATTCTCCCCGAACAAAATGCAGCGGAAGCACGGCTCGTTGACATTACCGTATTGCCTGCGAGTAATCTGGAAGAGGCTGTGAGCTACTGGAAAGAAGGCCTTCATAGTAAAAACTCAGACTATATTTTTCCCGAATCGGAGATAGGCAAGACAAATGCGAACCAGCTGCCTCACGACTTTGCCAATGTTTACGGACAGCAATTTGTAAAACGTGGCTTGGAGATCGCAGCAGCTGGATTTCATAATGTGATTTTGGTGGGGCCGCCAGGTTCAGGGAAAACTCTTTTAGCTACTTGCCTGCCTGGTATCATGCCGAACATGACTATTCATGAATCTTACGAAGTGACGAAAATATACAGTATTGCTGGTCAATTGAAGCGGGAGAGTGGGCTTATCGAGGAGAGACCTTTTCGTGCCCCTCACCATACGATTACCGCTACTGCACTAATTGGCGGTGGTGCGCAAATCCCGCGTCCGGGAGAATGTAGTTTGTCTCACGGTGGGATCCTCTTCCTTGATGAGATGCCCGAGTTTTCTCGACATGTATTAGAGGTACTACGCCAGCCGCTGGAATCAGGGGTTGTCACGATTGGACGATCTAAGCAGGTTTTTACCTTTCCTGCTCGGATTCTGTTAATCGGTTCTTGCAATCCTTGTCCTTGTGGATTCTTTGGTACTCGAGAGAAGCAAACCTGCTCTTGCTCTCCTCAACAAATCTACAAATACCGCTCAAAGCTCTCAGGTCCCTTGCTAGACCGCATCGATCTGCACATCGAGGTGCCGAGAGTACCCGTTCAACTTCTTCACAACAGAAAAGCAGAGGAGTCCTCAAAAGACATTCAACGTAGAGTAGAACAGGCGAGGGCTGTTCAATGCGAAAGATACCACTATCGTCCGGGATGTCCTTTTAACAGTGTGATGAATGGAGAAGAGCTGCGCCAATTCGCTCAGCTGGATAAGGAAGCACAAGAGATGCTACAGCTTGCCTTCGAGACATTAGGTTTGAGTGCAAGAGCATACGATAGAATTGTAAAAGTGGCGAGGACAATTGCAGATTTAGATGGGGCTTCTCGTGTAGATGCTGCACATGTAGCAGAAGCAATTCGCTACAGAGCCTTGGACCGAGGGCTACTTTTTTAAGAGTCCTGAATATATAAAAAACCCGTTAAATTTTGACGTCTCAGTGCTAATACATCAAAGAAATGGACATTTACCCTCCTTACTATGGTGAAAAGAAAGAACATAGATGCCTGAGGAAGAAACCATCATTTTCATTAATATTAGGCGTATACATGTAAATTTTAACCTCATTCAGACTCACTAGTTTCATCAAACAAAGTTTTATCCTCAGCAGTAAATTCTAATCGCAAATGAATACGGTACAAGATTTCAATTACTTCAGCAAATCCAAGCAAGAATATAGAAGGAATGATGGAATAAAACACACTGGTTAGAAAATGAAGAAAATTATCATTAAGATCGTCGAACCAAATATATAACCCGACGATAAAACCAACTATAGTAATAACAGACGCCAGAATCCGAATCCATCGAGCGTATTTATTTGTATAGCGTTTGAACAATACTCTCAACTCCAAGTATCCAATTTTGTGGAAAGTAGAAATTCTCAACATTTTGGTTAAGAAAACAGAGTAGGGCAGTAGTTATCACTCGCATCATTACATTTAGTCTCAAGTAAGTGGCATTCATTTTTTATCTTTTTCGTCATCGTATGTAGGCTTTCTAACAAATGGTTTGCCTTGATCTTCGCAAGCCCCAAAACGAATAAAGGTTCCTTGTACCTCTCGGAGGGATACTTTGTTTGCTCCTCTATCTGAATCTGGGTCCATAAATTGAAGGAGATCACCCTCTCAGAAGCAAAATGAACAGACATCAAATTCTCCATCATGGTAGAGCGATTTATAACCGCAACATGGACAAGTAAATTTTGTATTCATTTGAATTTGCTCACTTCCTAAAACCAAGAGATAATTTTCTCAGCAGTGAATCAACTATCTTGCCATAGCAAGCAATCTATAAGAAAAAAAGATCCATACGATCAACAATGATCCAAAGACTGCATTTCGCCTATAATCCTTATTGTTGACAATTTTCTTCATAATAAATGTAAAGTTAACAAAGAACAAAATAGCAAGAATAGGATTAAGGTACAACGCAGTAAGAATAATGAAAGTCATACTATTCACCTCATCCAAATTATACCATACGTGTCTGGATGATTATCAATTTGCGCGCAGTTTGAATCAGTATGCTGATCATGCTCCTTCTTTGCTCCTCAACTAATGTTGCTTCGATGCACAGTTTGCTTTACTGCATGGTCACGTCTGCATAGATGTCAACGCTTGTCCAAATGTCACATAGTTAAATTGTCGAGGAAAAACGTTTAGTCTGCATGCGCCTGTAAATGAACACAGCACATACAGACTAACTACTTCACTACCAAGTAAGTAACAGTAAGTATTTTTTAAACATAATCCTATACAACCGTAACAACATAAAACACAAACTCCCCGCAATCTCCACTATCCCAAGGCCGACAATACTTCACTGAAATCGACGTCATTCCTCGCCGCAAAGCCTGAAAGGACATCACTTGATGTCCCTCTTGCCCAATACGAGCTGGCGATGGTGGAGGAACAAAATGATTCGCATGCAACGATAAAAAGCGAGCATCCACTGGATTAGACAAGTCCCACTGGTAGCCGGTAGAGGGATTTGCCACTAGCGTAATCGTGAACAAGTGGCCTTCCTGCACTTGCAGTGTATACGTTGAGGTCTTGACCACTGGCTTTCCCCCTTTGGATGATGTCGATACCCATTTTCCATACCGTATGAAAAAAACTTGATAGCTGCTAATGACAAAACAAGCAGTAAAAAATTTATTATCATTTATTTCATGTGATTCAGTGCGTTTACAAGTTGTGGAATTACTTGATACATCTATCATTTTGCGAAAATATAACGATAGAAAATAGCCATTATACGTACAATGTTCCTAATTAATTTGAAACAATTAGTATGATCTGGAAAGGAATATGCAAGATGCTGGCGAATATGTAGGGACAAAGACATATATTGTCGAAATGTCTGTTGTTATTTGTAATCTTTATTACCTAGTTGGTGTTATGACTAGAAATATCCAGAGAGAGTAGAATTTCTTTTGCTCGTGCATGTAGGTACATTTCCCAGCACTTCCATGGCGCAGAATATCTCGCGCATGGAAGAAGCTTTTTCTTTGTGTTCATACTTGCTAGGAAAGGGAAAGGAAAATTGATGGAGAGCATTGCAGAATTATTTAAGAAAAAAGAGTACTACCACGCATTTCAGCCCATTTGTCAGCTTCCTGAGAAAAGTAGGATAGGGTATGAAGTATTACTTCGCAGTAAAGCGGGGATCCATCCAGAGGCATTGTTTTCTTTGGCGAAGGAAAACAAAAAGCTACCAGAACTCGACGCTCATTCCCTGCATTATGCGCTCTTGACTTTTTTTCATTCGTCGATTGAACACAAAAACGAGCTTTTATTTGTGAATATTTTTCCTTCTACCATAATAGAAGACACATTTCCTGGCTTCATTCAAAATATCGCTGGTTCCTTTCGTCCCTTTTTAACCCAAATCGTTTTGGAGATCAACGAATCGATTATGGAAGGAGAATGCTGGAGCGAACCCGTTTTTACACGACGCATAGCTGAATTGAAAAAGTTGGGGTTCCTAATTGCGTTGGATGATGTCGGAGATGGCGCAAACATATTCAGTAAAATTGAAGATATCTCGCCTGATTACATTAAAATTGATCGCTTTTTTTCGCAAGAGCTCTCGAGTTCATTAGAAAAGCAAAAGACTGTAAAATTGTTTGTCGATTTTTGCAAAGATGCACCTCAACTCATTCTCGAAGGAGTTGAAGAAGAAGAGGATTTTGCTTGTGCTTCTTTATTGGGCGTTGCAATCGGCCAGGGGTACTTGTTTGGTAAACCAGGCAGTTTGCCGGACGAATAAGAGGGCAATGCAGAATTGGAGGAATTTTTATGGCTAGTGATAACAACGTATATTCGCGGAAGGCAACGCTTTCCTTAAAAATATCCGAGTTTGAAGTCCCTCCGATGCAAGATCTGTTGATCATCGGACGGAAAGCACCAATTGGTCCTGAGGCAGTAAGGAGAATGGCGGATGCACTTTCACCAGAGCAGTTTACCTTACTGAAAATGAATCATCCAAAGATTGAGGCGGTTTTGTTAAGAAATACCCTTTTGCAAATGATTGATGAAAAATTGTTGATGAAAATCATTCTGGAAGAGGCAGAGCGTATGATTAGCGACTCTATGGTTCTGCGATCTGAGTTGAAAATAGCATTGTCTGTTCAACGAGAGGTGGATCTGTTATGAACATCTCCGACATCATGACGACGACGATTTGTACCATCACCTCTGACAAAAGTGTCTCTTATGCGGCGGAGCGAATGAACGAATCTCATGTTGATTCGTTAGTTGTCATGGATCACGGAGAGGTACTGGGAATGGTTACGACGAGAGATGTTTTGTCAGCTCATCCAAACCGAATCGTTGCCGATGCCATGAGTAGTCAGCCGTTCTATCTGTCAGCCAATCACAATGTTTGGGAGGCCTATCACGCGCTTCATCAAGAACAAAATGGGCTTGCTTTAGTCAAACAAGAGGATCAACTGATCGGATTCATCACAAAAGAAATCGTAGAGATGAAAATAGCAGAATATCGAGACCCATTATCGGGTTTGTATCGCGCTCCATATATCCAGTTTATTGGGGAAAATTTTTTAAAGGAGCGAAAACCTTTCCATTTGCTTTTCATCGATTTGAACGACTTTGGTCGAATTAATAAGCTGCATGGCCATCCATTTGGGGATGATGTCATCCGCACCTATTCTTCGGTCCTCTCTTCATTAGCTGAAGAACAGGGAGATTACTTATGTCGTTATGCAGGGGACGAGTTTGTTTTGATCTCTACGATTTCCGATGAACAGATTCAGGAATACATTACGCTCATTAAACGTCCAACAAACGTTCTGGATATCTTCGTATCTGCAGCTGTTGGTCATGTGAACGGGTACCAAACACCAGACTTCTTCGCCAGATCGTGGCGGGAATTAATCGCGGAAGCAAGTTTAGGCTCCTCAGCTGCCAAATTATCCAAAACACTTACTCCCACAGTGGGATAGGAAAAGTATAGTTTGCCAGCAATGCGCATACACTTTTGGACAGGCTAAGATCTTTCTTTGCAACCGATTATTTTATGGTACGTAATACATATTGTGAATAGATCGATATGAGGAGGCAATGACATGATTGTAACTACTACCAGCATGATCCAAGGGAAAGAAGTGGAGGAGTATTTGGATATCGTCAGTGGAGAGGTGATCATGGGTGCAAACGTAGTCCGTGACTTTCTCGCAGGGATTACGGACATCATCGGAGGCAGAAGTGGCTCATATGAGAGCAAGCTCTCAGAAGGTCGTGAACTGGCCTTGCGTGAAATGAAAGAAAAAGCACGGGTATTAGGTGCAAACGCAGTGATTGGGGTTGATCTCGACTTCGAAACATTGCGAGAAGGTATGATGATGGTTATTGCCACAGGCACAGCTGTACGTGTGAAGTAAGCCGGTAAACACCCGGCTTTCTTTTTTTACCTAAAGGGGTGCTACTACATAGAATGCAAGGAGAAGTGAGCATGCAAGTACAAAAAACTCTTCAGGATTTATCGGATAGAATAAACGCCCAGCCACAAGGGATCGCAGGAGTACATGCGGTGTACCATTTTGTCCTAAGTGGAGAAGAGGTGGGCACCTACGAGGTTGTTTTTGCCGATAATCAAGCGGACTACAAGCTGGGTGTGACAAGGGAAGCAGGCTGCAAGCTGGAGTTGTCTGACAAAGATTTTATTAAGCTCGTAGAGGGACGCTTGAATCCCACCGTTGCTTTTGTAACAGGTAAGCTAAAAATTAGCGGAGAAATGGGACTTTCGTTTAAATTGCAAACAATTTTACATCACTATCAATCAGAAAAATAACGAAAAAACTAGTCAATTCTTAAAAGGTTGCGTTAAAATATGACCAAACAATGACACCTACTCTAACATAAAACGAGGGGAAACATGCGCCATATTTGTTCATTGATTGCAATGGTAAGCCAACTGGAAAAACAATCTGTGCGTTTTGATTTTTATCAAGAAATCAGACGACCCAAGCCAGAACGTCAGTTATTAAAGCATCATGCACAATTACCGCGTCATTATTTCGATTATTTAATTCATTCAGGAGTATTGGAAGTGGAAACAGATGCCCCATATCAGCCGGGGAAGATCATGCCTGCTTCCATCGGTATGAACATACGCTCGCTCGGTGGAAACGTATTGTTTGACATGTGCTTTGCTCCACAAACATATAAATTGTGGCAAAACACAGATGCAAGCATAGAAGACCTTTCGCTGCCTGCTGATATATTTGAAGAATACGTCTATCGCTTAGGCGCCATTAGTCGCTTTCGCTATTTAGGCCGAATCGATGATCCCGTAACAGCAACAAAACTTGGTGAGAACGACATGATTGAATTCAAACGCGACTTTCTTTATTCGAAGACGGGAATTATTAAGTCTATTGTGGCGTTTGCGAATTCAAACAACGGGAACTTATTTTTAGGCATTTCAGATGAGGGGACAGTGTGCGGGATTGATCATGAGATCGAGCAGTATGGAGACCCGGACAAATACATTCTTGCCATTACGCAATACATCCAAGATAAGACGTCACCGTTTGTGACCCCATTTCCAAAAATTTCGTTGAAAAAAATAGATGGGAAAACAGTGGTAGCTATCTTTATAGAAGCCTCATCTGATTTGATTTGTGGTTTGGACAAAAACAATGAAAAGTATGTGGTGATCCGTACGAACAATCGCTCTGTTGTCGTGAAAGATCCGCACCAAATTGGTGAAATTTACGTGAAACGAAAGCTTGGCAGTGAGATCAGCCGTCGATTGGGACTTCTGTAGCGTTATCTTACAGGAATACACGAGGAGGGTTACTGCGTGATATCGTCTTTACGTACGTGTCTACTGGTTATGATGGTGAGTAGCTTGTTCGTCACTGGCTGTGCACAGCCAGGCAAGGTTTCTGATGACATGAAAGATCATATCGAGACAGAGCTTGGTGCGGTTGAAAAAGTAACGGTGATGTCAACAGATGGACAGGAAGTATTAGTGGACTTGCGCTTATTTTTGCAAGAACTGTCCGGACAGGGACAAGATTTACAAATATCATCCGAGCCTTTAAAGCAAGAAGATGTACGTTTTACACTTGTTCTCTACCGAACTCAGCAGGCTCCACTCGTTGTGACAGTGGGGGAATCGGCAAGTGAGTTTGGAGGACATACGTATCGTGGAGCGGGTGCCAGCTATTTTTATCAGTGGGTAAACAAGTTAACTGGCAAAGGAGTGCTCTCACAAAAAATTCAGAGCGTGCGTTTATCGGCAGAGGACCTTGGTCAGGCGCGCGTGTTGAACGAAGCAGAAGCAGAATACATCAGGAAAGTAATGGGATCGGCAGTTCCAGAGTTGGACAGTCGCAGCAAACAGTATCCACTCTACCCAAACTATCGGATGAGAATAAATTCTGCTGACAAACCGGTGGAAGTGGCCATTTTGACGCCGACGCTGATTGCGGTTCCCTTTGGGAGAGAAACGTTTTTCTTTCACGTAGAGGGTAGCCTCTTTTCGCGCTTAACGGAATGGATGCCGCCAAGCAATCGTAAGGAAGACAGAATCGACCAGTTATTTAAATCTACACGGATTCGCATCACAGCAAATGGCGAAATGAACGTCAAAGACTCAGAGTTGGATGTCACCCAAACGACGATCGAGCAAGGAATTGCCCATCAATCCGTCCGATTGCTAAAAAATGCAGATCCACTAAATGCTCTACCGAAAGATCTGGGCTCAAAACAATATGAACTTCATTTTTTGGTGAATGATACAGAACAGAGAATTGAATTATATCCACGTTACTTTAAGTATGACCAAACTTGGTACATTCACGATGAACTCGCTGAAAAACAGTGGAAATTGTTTCAATCTCTACGAAAATGAGGAATTTCCTCATGAAGTTTCGCATTTCTGGTCACGATAAACAGAACATATTACTACCACTTTTGCAGTTTTTGTCGTAGAATAGTAACGTTGCACTGATAGTGGAGGTTATGACCGGAAAAAGACAGACGTCTTTGAACCGGTCTAAAAGCCTGCCGATCTTTATCTGCCATAGGAGGATGGAGAATGAACATTCATGAGTATCAAGGTAAAGAGATACTTAAGCAGTACGGTGTAAAAGTTCCTGAAGGACGCGTAGCTTTCACAGTGGAAGAAGCTGTTGAAGCAGCGAAAGAACTGGGCACCCAAGTAAACGTAGTAAAAGCGCAAATTCACGCTGGTGGCCGTGGTAAGGCTGGCGGTGTAAAGGTTGCAAAAAATCTTGATGAAGTTCGTACATATGCCAGCGAAATTCTTGGTAAAGTACTGGTTACTCATCAAACAGGACCAGAAGGTAAAGAAGTTAAGCGCCTTCTGATCGAGCAAGGCTGCGACATCAAGAAAGAATACTACGTTGGTGTAGTAGTTGACCGTGCTACTGGAAGCGTTGTAATGATGGCTTCCGAAGAGGGCGGTATGGACATCGAGGAAGTAGCAGCAAACAATCCAGAAAAAATCTTCAAAGAAGTAGTTGATCCAGTAACAGGTCTGAATGGCTTCCAAGCTCGTCGCCTGGCTTACGCAATCAACATTCCAAAAGAATTGATTAACAAAGCTGCCAAGTTCATGATGAGCTTGTACCAAGCTTTTGTTGATAAAGATGCTTCTATCGCTGAAATCAACCCACTGGTTGTAACTGGCGACGGTGAAGTAATGGCACTGGATGCGAAACTGAACTTCGATAGCAACGCTCTCTATCGTCACCCTGACATCGTAGCTCTGCGCGATCTGGATGAAGAAGATGAGAAAGAAATCGAAGCTTCCAAGTTCGATCTGTCCTACATCGCACTTGATGGTAACATCGGTTGCATGGTAAACGGTGCAGGTCTGGCGATGGCAACGATGGATATCGTGAAATTCTACGGTGGAGACCCGGCTAACTTCCTTGACGTTGGTGGCGGAGCTACTGAAGAGAAAGTAACGGAAGCGTTTAAAATTATTCTCCGTGACGAAAAAGTAAAAGGTATTTTCGTCAACATCTTCGGCGGCATCATGAAATGCGACGTTATCGCAAACGGCGTAGTGAATGCAGCAAAACAAATCAAATTGGACAAACCTCTCGTTGTACGTCTCGAAGGTACAAACGTAGATTTGGGTAAGAAAATCCTCAATGAGTCCGGTTTGAACATCGTAGCTGCAGAATCTATGGCGGATGGTGCTGAGAAAATCGTATCCTTGGTGAAGTAAGATATTTCGAGTAGATACGTTAAAAAAGGTGGGAAAATTACGCGATGAGTATTCTCGTTAATAAAAATACAAAAGTAATTACGCAAGGGATTACGGGTGCAACTGGTCTGTTCCACACTCGCGGAGCCGTTGAATACGGTACACAAATGGTGGGCGGTGTAACACCTGGTAAAGGTGGAACCGAAGTTGACGGTATTCCAATTTTCAACACAGTAAAAGAAGCGGTTGAAGCAACTGGTGCAACTGCATCCGTTATCTACGTTGCTCCTCCTTTCGCTGCTGATGCGATCATGGAAGCAGTTGACGCTGAACTGGATCTGGTAATCTGCATCACAGAAGGTATCCCAGTTCTGGACATGGTAAAAGTTAAGCGCTACATGGAAGGCAAGAAAACCCTTCTCGTAGGTCCTAACTGCCCTGGCGTAATCACTCCAGGTGAGTGCAAAATCGGTATCATGCCTGGTTACATCCACGTTCCAGGTAAAGTGGGTATCGTATCTCGCTCCGGTACCTTGACGTATGAAGCAGTTCACCAAACTTCTACTCGCGGCCTTGGTCAATCCACAGCTGTAGGTATCGGCGGAGACCCAGTAAAAGGTATGGAGTTCATCGATGTACTGAAAATGTTCAACGAAGATCCAGGCACAGAAGCAGTTATCATGCTGGGTGAAATCGGTGGTACTGCGGAAGAAGAAGCAGCAGAGTGGATCGCTGCTAACATGAAAAAACCAGTTGTAGGCTTCATCGGAGGACAAACTGCTCCTGAAGGAAAACGTATGGGCCACGCTGGTGCGATCATCTCTGGCGGTAAAGGTACAGCTGCTGAGAAAATCGCGAAGCTCGAAGAATGCGGTATTCGCGTAGCGAAAACACCTGCAGTTATCGGTGAAACACTTGTTGAATTGCTGAAAGAGCGCGGTATGCTCGAGAAAGTAATGGGCAAGTAAGCAGATAAGACAGAAGTGGACAGGCTTAGGCTTGTCCACTTTTTTATTTTTGAAGCAGCCTCTTTCTTTCGATAGAATAGCTTTCAATACCGTCCGCTGTGACAATTGTGATCGGGATGAAGGAGGATTTTGGAGTGGAAAAGGCGAAGCTCGACGAGAGAGACTGGGTGTATGTGTTTACGATGATCTCAGGTTTGGGAAGAAGGAAAATCCGAGAAATCTTTGAAATCACAGGTTCTTTTCAGGTTGCCATCGAAAATTGGCATGAACTGGCACGTGAGCTCAGATTGACTTCCTTGATCACTGGGCAGGTTGACAAGCATAGCAATGTAGCTTCAGCTATGGCACTATTGGAAAAGCGTGAAGAAGAGGGAACGCGCTTCTTATGTCCTTTTGACGATGCTTATCCTGTTTCGCTCCGCAATATCCCTGATTCTCCATGGACGTTGTTTTATCGTGGCGATCACACATTATTGGAAAAATTGTCGATTGGCGTCGTTGGTTCGCGCAAACCGACACCATATGGGAGAGCGAGCTGTAGCTTTTTTGTCCGAGAACTGGTACAAGCAGGTCTTGTCATTGTCTCAGGGGTAGCCTATGGAATTGATGCGGAGGCTCACCAATCTACCTTGAAAGCAGGCGGTAAGACTATTGGCGTGCTCGGCTGCGGAATGAATCATGTTTATCCTTCTCGACATCGAGAACTTTATCGCGAAATTGAATCTTTTGGCCTACTCCTCAGCGAATATCCTCCTCATATTCCACCTGTTTCTGGATTATTTCCAGAGAGAAATCGTATCATAAGTGGACTATCTATCGGTGTATTAGTGGTGGAAGCAGCAGAAAAAAGCGGATCCTTGATTACGGCAGACTGTGCACTTGAGCAGGGCAAGGAAGTTTTTGCAATTCCTGGTCCGATTTTTTCATTGATGAGTGCGGGACCGCATAACTTGATCAAACAAGGTGCAAAGCTAGTAACGTGCAGTAACGATATATGGGATGAAATCAAACATCATCTTCCAGAAGCTGGGCCGATGAAGCAGGTCATAAAAAGCAATGCAACCGATGTCATTCCCTTATCTAATGAAGAAAAAGCTATTGTGGAAGCCGTAACATATGATGGGATTCATCTGGATGAGTTAATGAGCAGCTTAGAAAAAGACCAACGCAGGATGCTACATCAGCTGGTCATTCGGTTGGAAGCAAAAGGGGCCATTGTGGCACTTCCTGGCGGTTATTTTGCACGGCGATAGCATATCCGCTAGCTTTTTGGCAATGCTTAGAGGCACAAGTGTTTGACAAACCGGATGAGGGTATTTAATAATAGGGAAGATTCCTTACTAAAAGGGGAGGAAAAAAATGGCTGATACGCTAGTAATCGTAGAATCCCCTACGAAGGCCAAAACCATCGGAAAATACCTGGGTAGTAAATATATCGTGAAAGCGTCTATCGGGCATGTACGCGATTTGCCGAAAAGTCAAATGGGTGTAGACGTTACACATAATTTTGAACCCAAATACATAACCATTCGCGGCAAAGGCGATGTATTGAAGGGCTTAAAAGATGCCGCTAAAAAAGTAAAAAAAGTATATCTCGCAGCCGACCCGGATCGCGAAGGGGAGGCAATTGCTTGGCATTTGGCACAATACTTGGGTCTCGATTTGAATCAACCGCTTCGTGTGGTATTCAATGAGATTACCAAAGATGCCATTAAAGAAGCGTTCAAGCATCCACGACACATAAACATGGACTTGGTAAATGCTCAACAGGCACGTCGCATTCTCGACAGACTCGTTGGCTACAATATCAGTCCAATTTTATGGAAAAAGGTTCGAAAAGGCTTGAGTGCCGGACGTGTTCAATCGGTTGCGGTAAAGCTTATCATGGATCGTGAGCGGGAGATCCAAGAGTTTATCCCGGAAGAGTATTGGACAATTGCGAGTACATTGATCAGCGACGGTAAAGAAATTAACGCGAAGTTCTATGGTTATGGCGATGAAAAGATGGAGCTTCATTCGGAAGATGATGTAGCAGCGGTATTGAAACGAATGAAGAACAAACCATATGTGGTACAAAAGGTAACCAAGCGTGAGCGCAAGCGCAATCCTGCCCCTCCTTTTATAACGAGTTCTTTACAGCAAGAGGCAGCGCGTAAGCTGAATTTCCGCACTTCTAAGACCATGCGAATTGCTCAAGAGCTCTATGAGGGGATCGACGTTGGCAATAAAGAAGGCGCAGTTGGTTTGATTACCTATATGCGTACAGACTCTACTCGCCTATCTGTAACTGCACAGAACGAGGCAAGAGAATACATACTTGAGAAATATGGTCCAGACTATGTGTTATCTGAGCCACGCAATCAGGCGAAAAACGAAAATGCTCAAGATGCTCACGAAGCGATTCGTCCAACAGGTGTGATACGTACACCGGATGAAATTAAGGAATACTTGTCGAGAGATCAGTTGCGCTTGTATCGATTAATCTGGGAGCGTTTCCTCGCCAGTCAAATGTCATCTGCTGTTCTTGATACGATGAGCGTAGATATTGACGCAGGTGGAGTTACCTTCAGAGCAACAGGATCAAAAGTGAAGTTCCCTGGATTTATGAAGGTATATATTGAAGGAAACGATGATGGTGCAGAAGAAGAAAGCTTCCTTCCGCCTATTGAAGAAGGACAAATCCTCGAACAAAAAGAAATCGAGCCGAGTCAGCACTTTACACAACCACCACCTCGATTCTCCGAAGCGCGCATGCTTAAATCGATGGAAGAGATGGGAATTGGACGTCCGTCTACCTATGCGCCTACATTAGAAACCATTCAAAAGCGCGGCTATGTAGCATTAGAGGAGAAGCGATTCGTTCCGACCGAGTTGGGTGAGATTGTGATCACGCTTGTCGAGGAGTTTTTCCCGGAGATTCTCAACGTAGAATTCACTGCGCATATGGAATCGGGCTTGGATAATATCGAAGCAGGAGCCACCAATTGGGTGCAGGTGCTGGACGATTTTTATCAAGACTTTGCAAAGCGCGTAGTTGTTGCAGAAGAAGAAATGAAAGAAGTAGAGCTGAAAGTCGAAGAATCGGATGAATCGTGCGAGCTTTGCGGCCGTGTGATGGTATATAAGCTTGGCCGATTCGGCAAGTTTTTAGCTTGTTCCGGATTCCCGGATTGCCGAAATACGAAGCCGATTGTAAAAGATATCGGCGTAAAGTGTCCGCAGTGTGAAACCGGAGAGATTATCGAACGTAAATCTAAGAAGAGTCGTATTTTTTACGGATGCAATCAATATCCGGAATGCGATTTTGTATCGTGGGACAAACCGATTGCCAGACCTTGTCCAAAATGTTCCAGCATGCTCGTGGAGAAAAAGCGCAAGAAGCAAGGAGTTAGCATTGTTTGCACGAAGTGTGATTATCAAGAAGAGGCAGACTCCTAAGCAGCTTGATTCGATTTTGTAGTTTGGAGGATTAACAGCATGTCACAACCAACAATTACAGTAGTGGGCGCTGGTCTCGCTGGTAGTGAGGCAGCATGGCAAATCGCGCAGGTGGGTGTAAAAGTAAAGCTGTATGAAATGAGACCGAAGACACAAACGCCTGCACACCATACCGATAAATTTGCAGAGTTGGTATGCAGTAATTCATTGCGTGCTAACACGTTGACGAATGCAGTGGGTGTATTAAAAGAAGAAATGCGTCGACTGAACTCTGTCATTATCGATGCGGCAGATCGTTGCGCGGTTCCAGCTGGAGGCGCGCTTGCCGTAGACAGACACGAGTTCGCGGCTCATGTTACAGATGCCGTTCGTAATCATCCATTAGTGGAGGTCATTTCGGATGAGATTACCGAAATTCCTGATGGGATTGTCGTAATTGCGACGGGGCCACTTACTTCTCCAGCTTTGTCTACAAAGTTAAAAGAGCTGACGGGTGAAGAATATCTGTACTTCTATGATGCAGCTGCGCCCATTATCGAGAAAGACTCGATTGATATGAACAAGGTGTTCGTTGCTTCCAGATATGATAAAGGTGAAGCAGCCTATCTGAACTGCCCGATGACAGAAGAGGAGTTCAATCGCTTCTATGATGCGCTGATCTCTGCAGAAACAGTTCCATTGAAGGAATTTGAAAAGGAAATTTTCTTCGAAGGCTGCATGCCGATTGAAGTATTGGCAAAGCGTGGTCACAAAACCATGACATTTGGTCCCATGAAGCCAGTAGGTCTGGTTGATCCGCGGACAGGTAAAAAGTCTTACGCGGTTGTACAACTTCGTCAGGACAATAGTGCTGCGACATTGTATAACATCGTAGGATTCCAGACCCATCTGAAATGGCCAGATCAAAAAAGAGTCTTTTCACTCATTCCTGGGTTGGAAAACTGCGAAATCGTTCGTTATGGTGTGATGCACCGCAACACCTTTATCAACTCGCCAAAACTGTTGAATCCTACGTATCAGTATAAAGACCGGGAAACACTTTTCTTTGCTGGTCAAATGACTGGTGTAGAAGGATATGTAGAGTCAGCGGCATCTGGTTTGCTTGCGGGGATAAATGCAGCACGACTCGCAAAAGGGGAAGAATTGATCGAGCTTCCACCAGAAACAATTATGGGCAGCATGGCTCGTTATATTACAACGGCAGATCCAAAGCATTTCCAACCAATGAACGCAAACTTTGGCTTGGTACCAGAATGGCCAGAAAGAATCCGAGACAAGCGTTTGAAAAATGAAAAGCTCGCTGAGCGGGCGCTAGATACAATTCAGAATTTTACACAAGAACGACACAATTAACATTGATATCCGATTTTCGTCTGTGTTACTATATAGGTGCTTCGAGGAGGGTGCATCCCGTATGGACATTTCGCAACAAAATTCTGCGGATATTGAGATGTTTACCCGCTATTTGCGAGTTGAAAAAAACGCCTCTCCTCATACGGTGAAGCAGTATGTGGCAGATATCAGCGAATTTGTCTCCTTTATGGAACAGCACCAAATCACCGTATTTGCTGCTGTTTCTTATTTGCATGGTCGCTCCTTTCTCGCGCAATTGGCTGGCAGGGGGCTTTCCCGACGAAGTATTGCCCGCAAGCTATCCAGTTTGCGTAGCTTGTACCGATTTCTGTTGCGTGAAGATCAACTGGAACAGAATCCATTTCAACTAGTCTCCACTCCCAAAATGGAGAAGAAACTTCCTTCCTTTTTATATCCGCAAGAAGTTCAAGCTTTTTTCGATCTGCCTGATACCACCACTCCACTGGGAATTCGTGATCGGCTGATTTTTGAACTGTTGTATGCAAGCGGCATGCGTGTTACGGAGCTCACCACTTTATCTGTGAATGATGTGAATCCGAGCATGGGAGTCGCATTGGTTTATGGAAAAGGAGCGAAAGAACGGTATGTACCGGTTGGAAGTTATGCCTGCGACGTTCTTCGGCAATACCTAGAACATGGAAGAGAAAAACTGTTGGCTGGAAAAGTAGAACACGGCAATTTGCTGGTTAACTATCGGGGAGAACCGTTATCCGACCGCAGTGTTCGGCGGATTGTAGACAAATACGTAGATACGTACGCTCTTCAATTGCGGGTTTCACCACATACCTTTCGTCATACGTTTGCGACCCATATGTTGAACGGCGGCGCTGATCTGCGTACCGTGCAAGAATTACTGGGCCACGTCAATGTTTCAACGACACAGGTGTACACGCATGTGACCAAAGAGCGACTTCGGCATGTATATGACACCGCTCACCCACGAGCAAACCCGGGCAATACAGGTTCCGCCAATCGGACATAACGGGAGGAATCAGTGATGGAACAGTTTCACGCAACAACCATATTTGCTGTACAGCACAATGGGTTTGTAGCGATGGCCGGAGATGGTCAGGTTACTTTTGGCAACAGCATGGTAATGAAGCACGGTGCCAAAAAAGTAAGACGTCTATATCGCGGCGAAGTTTTAGCAGGATTCGCTGGCTCTGTTGCTGATGCCATTACGCTTTTTGAGAAGTTTGAAGGAAAGCTGGAGGAGTACCACGGCAATCTGCAGCGCGCTGCTGTAGAGCTGGCGAAAGAGTGGCGCATGGATAAAATTTTGCGTCGTTTGGAAGCAATGATGATTGTTGCCAATAAGGAGCATTTGTTGCTTATCTCCGGAAATGGCGAAATCATTGAGCCTGATGATGGGATTCTTGCAATTGGTTCTGGCGGTAGCTTTGCCCTTGCAGCAGGTCGTGCATTGAAAACATATGCGCCTCATCTCGGCGCACGTGAAATTGCGGAAGCATCGCTTCGTACCGCTGCTGAAATTTGCGTGTTCACAAACAACAATCTTGTTGTGGATGAGTTGAATTGAGCGAAAGGGAGGAACCTGCTGTGCTGAATCTTGAGCAATTAACCCCGCGTAAGATCGTAGAGCATTTGGATAAATACATTGTCGGGCAGGCACAAGCCAAGAAAGCCATTGCTGTAGCGCTTCGCAACCGCTATCGTCGAAGTCGTTTGCCAGAGCAAATGATTGAAGAGGTTGTTCCAAAAAACATCTTGATGATCGGACCTACTGGTGTTGGAAAAACGGAAATCGCACGTCGGATTGCAAAACTGACAGGTGCTCCTTTTATTAAAGTAGAAGCAACGAAGTTTACGGAAGTCGGTTATGTAGGACGAGATGTGGAATCGATGGTCCGTGATCTGGTGGAAGCTTCTATCCGTACGGTCAAACAGGAAAAAGTAGAGTCGGTGAAAGAGAAAGCCGAGAAGCTTGCGAATGAAGCGATTGTGAACGTGCTTGTCCCATCTCGCAAGCAGTCGAACTCGTTCAAAAATCCGTTGGAGATGTTCTTTGGTGGACAGCAGCAACAGCAGGAGGATACCTCTGATCAAGAAGAAGTATCGATCCAGCAGCAACGCAGACAAACCATGTGGCAATTGACGAATGGCCAGTTAGAAGAGCAAATGATTGAGATTGAAGTCGAAGATCAATCACCTTCGATGTTTGACATGTTCCAGGTTCCGGGTACAGAACAAATGGGGATGCAAATGCAGGATATGCTCGGTAGCCTGATGCCTAAGCGGATGAAGAAACGAAAATTGCGAATAAAAGATGCGCGAAAGGTATTAATTCAGCAGGAAGCGCAAAAACTGGTGGATATGGACGAAGTTACGCAGGAGTCAATTCGTCGAGCTGAACAACACGGTATTATCTTCATTGACGAAATTGACAAGATTGCGGGTAAGGATGGGCGTGGCCCGGATGTATCCCGTGAAGGGGTCCAGCGTGATATTTTACCGATTGTGGAAGGCTCAACTGTGATGACTAAGTATGGTCCTGTCAAAACAGATTATGTTCTGTTTATCGCAGCTGGTGCTTTTCACATGGCAAAGCCATCAGATTTAATTCCTGAATTGCAAGGCCGTTTTCCGATTCGGGTGGAACTGACTAGCTTGCGCGTTGAAGATTTTGTCCGAATTTTGACTGAGCCTAAAAACGCGTTGCTTAAGCAGTACGTTGCCCTCTTGGAAACAGAAGGTGTGCGTGTTGAATTTACACCGGAAGCCATTCAGGAACTCGCTCGTCTCGCTGCTGAGGTCAATCAGAGCACAGATAACATTGGTGCTAGACGATTGCACACCATATTGGAGAAGCTACTGGAGGATCTCTCTTTTGAAGCCCCAGAAATCCACCTAGAAGTAGTACAGATTACCCCCGATTATGTCAAACAGAAATTAGGTACAATCGTGGGGAACAAAGACTTGAGTCAATATATTTTATAAACATTGGATAGGCAGCACATATAATTAGGAGGAAATACAGATGGATCTACTGTCAAAAACAAGAAGAATTAACCGCATGTTGCAAAAATCCGCGGGTCATGCCGTGAACTTCAATGAAATGTCCCAAGTTTTGAGTGACGTTATCGAAGCAAATACTTATGTTGTAAGCCGCAAAGGAAAGCTTCTCGGCTTTGCGATTCATCAAGAGATGGATAACAGCCGTATGCGCAAAATGCTGGAAGAGCGCCGTTTTCCAGAAGAGTACAGCATGGGGTTACTGAAAGTAGATGAAACATCTGCGAACCTGGATGTAGATAGCCCATACACCATTTTCCCAGTTGAAATGAAAGAAGTATTCCGTACAGGTTGGACGACGCTCGTTCCAATTATGGGTGGAGGAGATCGTCTCGGTACGCTGATTTTGGGTCGCATTAATGATCAATTTGTCGATGACGACCTGATTCTTGCAGAAGTAGGGGCAACTGTAGTAGGTATGGAAATCTTGCGCGAGCGTTCTGAAGCAATCGAAGAAGAAGCGCGCAGCAAAGCGGTTGTACAAATGGCGATTGGTTCCCTCTCTTATAGTGAGTTGGAAGCAGTTGAACATATTTTTGAAGAACTCGAAGGCAAAGAAGGCTTGCTCGTAGCCTCCAAAATCGCGGATCGCGTTGGGATTACTCGCTCCGTAATTGTAAACGCACTGCGTAAACTGGAGAGTGCGGGTGTTATCGAATCCCGTTCTTTGGGAATGAAAGGTACCTTCATTAAAGTGCTGAATGAAAAGCTGTTGCCTGAACTGGAGAAGCTCAAAACCTCGTAATATACCTTGCCAAAAGTTACACAGAAGTAAACAAAAGGTGTAGCAACTCATGTTGCTGCACCTTTATTCATGGGACTTTAGTCCTATTTATTTCAAAAAACGACACATTATTACCATAAATTATATGTTGATTTTTAATGCTTGCCTCGACATTTACGATGGTTTGAATATGGTTTCCTTGTAAAATGCAGTAAAAAAACAGGAAAGATAAGGGATTTAGTCCCATTGAATCATTTTGAAAAACGTCATGAAAAGGGGCTTTTTTGTCCAAATTGATTTTGCTATGATTGAATCGTATTAGGATGTCGAAAATACAGGAAATATAGGTGGTTTTAGGGAAAGTAATTGACTCATATTGGGGGAGAAGGAAAAATGCTGGATAGTTACCATCTGCAGGTCCTGGAGAGATCACTCGACGCTGCAACATTGCGACATAGAACGATCGCAAACAACCTTGCCAACATAGACACCCCTCAATTCAAAAGTCAGCAAGTCATCTTTGAGAGCTTTTTGCAAGATGAGTTGAATGCAAGAGCGGGCAATGGCAAGTTAGAAGCGTATCGGACCAATCAACGACACCTCCCGTTTGGAAATGTAGGGGGCGTTGCAGTACCGCAGGTTGTGTCCAATCCGAATAACTTCATTCAGAACAGTGGCAATGATGTTGACTTGGAATCAGAAACAACAGAATTGGCCAAGAACCAAATTTGGTACAGCGGTTTAACGCAATTGACAGCAGGACATTTTCAGAAACTACGCAGTGTAATTGAGGGTGGAGGTAAATAAGGATGAGCTTGTTTCAGGGAATTAACACAAGTGCTTCTGCCTTAACAGCTAACCGCTTGCGATTGGATACGATTTCTTCCAACATTGCAAATGCGGAAACCACTCGAGCAAACTTCGTAGATGGCGCCTGGCAGCCATATCGGAGGAAAATGGTGGAGTTGTCACCTCAAACAAATGGAACATTTGATAACTTCCTGCAAGCAGCCGTAGGGACGGTCTCAGGAAGTCAGGGTGGACAAGGTGTGAAGGTCACAGCGATTCAAGAAGACAATACTCCGTTTAAGCGAGTATTTGATCCATCTCATCCAGATGCAGATCAAGACGGATATCTCTTGATGCCGAATGTCGACCCGATGAAAGAGATGGTGGACATGATCTCCGCATCAAGATCGTACGAAGCCAACGTGACAGCATTGAACGCTTCCAAATCGATGATGCTAAAAGCATTGGAAATCAAGTAAAGCGGGTGACAGTAAGGAATGGAAATGAGTGCAATCTCCCAACTAACGCCAATTCGTACACCGAGTGTGAACAAGCCAACCCCAGCTGAAGTTTCACAAGAATTCTCATCGTTTCTATCGGATGCCATGAATAAAGTGAATCAGGCGCAAGTAGAATCGTCGAATCTTGCCGACAAGTTTGCAGCGGGAGAAATTACCGATTTGCACCAATTGACTGTTGCAGGTCAAAAAGCTTCCGTGATGCTACAAATGACTATGCAGGTCAGGAATAAGATGATTGAGTCTTATCAAGAAATCATGCGCATGCCGATTTGATCGTTGTTGGTATCCTTTGAGAGGTGAAACATGAACGAACGTTTAGCAGTATACAAAGACCAGATTACGTCAAAATGGAACCAATTTTCCAAGAAACAAAAATGGATGATTCTCGGTATTTCGCTCTTCCTCTTGATTTCGCTTGGTCTATACATATACATCGCTTCTCAGCCGGTGTACAAACCACTCTACAACCAAAAATTGAGTGAACAAGAAATCGGGACTATCAAGCAAGAGTTGGAAGCTTCACAAATCCCATATCGGATCACGGGGAATGGTACAAGTATCGAGGTTCCAGAAAAGATGGCACAAGATGTCATTGTCGATTTGGCTGCACAAGGTATTCCGAGTCAAGCAGGAATTAATGCAGAAATTTTCTCCAGTACCCTTGGAGTTACAGATCGCCAATTTGATGTTATGAAGAAAGAGGCTTTGCAACAAGAGCTGCGCAAGATGCTGGAACGTGTGAAAGGTGTACGCTCCGCACAAGTGATGATTACATTGCCGCAGGAAAGCGTTTGGGTGACGGAGACTCCGGATACAGCGACGGCTTCTGTTATCGTTGATGTTGAACCTGGAACAACGCTTGATCAAAAGCAAATTAACTCGCTTTATCTGCTTGTTTCCCGAAGCGTTCCGAAATTGCCGATGGAAGCGATTGCGATTACAGACCAGTATTCCAATCCGCTAGAACGTTCCGAAGGCAATGAAAACGAAGGCACAATGAGTAGCTTTAAGCAACAGGAAACAATCAAAGCAGATGTTGAAAAGAAAATTCAACAAAACCTGTACAACTTGTTGGGTACAATCATGGGACGCGATAAAGTCATCGTCCATACGTTCCTCAAAATGAACTTTGACAAAGAAAATCGCGTAGAGAACATAGTCGAGGCACCTGACAAAGAGAATAACGAAGGACTTATCATTTCTTCTCAAAAATTATCAAAAGCCTTCTCTGGACAAGGTCAACCACCAGGGGGAATTGCAGGAACCAATAGCAATGCAGTTCCGAACTACCCGGGAGCTAACCCACAAGGAAGTAACAGTCAATACGAAGAGTTGAATGATACGATTAACCGTGAAGTAAATCGCATCACACGAAATGTTACATCAAGCCCGTACAAGATCGAAGACATCACAATCAACGTTGGGGTAGAACCGCCAGATGGTGCAACGTTGGATGCTGCTACGCTCGAGAGCATCAAACAAGTGTTGCGCAATGTTGTTCGTGTCACTTTAAGTGATCAGGTTTCTGATTTAACGGATGCTGAGTTGGACAAGCATATTTCTGTACTCCCTCGTCAGTTCTCAGGAAAAGCTGAGATTGAGGATTCCAGTGCACTAAGTCCTGCTGTTCTTTGGACAGTTGGTGGTATTGCAGTCTTGGCACTTGCTGCTGTTGCCTTCCTCGTTTATCGCAGACGCAGTCAAGCGAAGCAACAACAAGAAGAAGAGGAATTGCCAGACTTGCTGACACCGTTAAACGCGGCCGAAATACCAGACTTGATTTACCAAGAAGATGGAGACCAGGTAGTGGTCAGAAAGCAACTTGAAAAATTGGCGCGAAGCAAACCAGATGAGTTTGTTGTTCTGCTTCGTACTTGGTTAGCAGAAGATTAAGGAGTGAATGGTATGGCTCGCGGCGCTAAAGAGTTGTCAGGACGACAAAAGGCAGCTATCCTCCTCATCTCACTCGGGCCAGAAGTTTCTGCCCAGGTGTTCAAGCATTTGCGTGAGGATGAGATCGAGCAACTGACATTAGAAATCGCCAATGTGCGAAAAGTGGATACAGATGAAAAAGATAAAATTTTATCTGAATTTCACCAGATAGCAGTTGCCAAGGAGGTAATTGCACAAGGCGGAATTACGTACGCCAAAGAAATTTTGCAAAAAGCTTTGGGTGAGACCAAAGCGATGGATATTATCAATCGCTTGACGGCAAACCTTCAAGTTCGACCGTTTGACTTTGCTAGAAAGGCTGACCCAGGTCAAATCCTTAACTTTATCCAAAATGAGCATCCGCAGACGATAGCTTTGGTGCTTTCTTATCTGGAAGCTCAACAAGCAGCCATGATCCTGTCCGCTCTTCCGCAAGAACGTCAAGCAGAGGTTGCGAAACGTATTGCGACTATGGACAGTACTTCACCGGAAGTAATCGCTCAAGTTGAACAGGTATTGGAGCAAAAGCTCTCTGCCACTGTTACCCAAGATTACACCCAGGCAGGCGGGATCGAAGCGATCGTGGCTGTACTCAATGGTGTCGATCGTGGAACCGAACGCACGATTCTGGATTCCCTCGAAATTCAAGATCCAGAGCTGGCAGAAGAAATCAAGAAGCGTATGTTCGTCTTCGAGGATATTGCTACACTCGACAACCGTTCGATTCAGCGCGTTATCCGCGATGTGGAAAATGCCGATCTGCAACTTTCTCTCAAAGTATCCAGCGAAGAAGTTCGGGAAGTTATTTTCCGAAACATGTCCAAACGGATGGCGGATACTTTCAAAGAAGAAATGGAGTTTATGGGCCCAGTTCGCCTTCGCGACGTAGAAGAGGCACAATCTCGTATCGTTGCAATTATCCGTCGCTTAGAGGAGGCTGGTGAGATCATCATCGCCCGCGGTGGAGGAGATGATATCATTGTCTAGGATCATCAAAAGCGCCAATTATCGGCCTTCTGAGGAATCTTTTCTCCTCTCGGTAACGCCTGTACCACTTAAGACGGAAGAAGTTGCTGAAAGGTTGCAAGAAAATCAAGAAATTTTAAATCAAGCTGAGATTGAAGCGAAAACGATCATCTCAGATGCAGAAGAGACCGCGCAAAACATCCTGCAGCAAGCTGCGGAGCAAGCAGAGCAATTAAGACAAGAGACGCTTTCTCAGATGGAAGAATGGTGGGAACAAAAGCGTCAGGAAGCTGCGCAACTGTTTCAACAAGTACAAGAGCAGGCTATGACGGAAGGGCAGGAGGCAGGTTTCGAAGCGGGTAAACGTGAGGCGTACGAGGAGCAAACAGCTACACTCAGCCAAGCAAAAACCATTCTGGAACAGGCGCTTGCCGAAAAAAAACAGATTATAGCTGAGGCGGAGCCGTTTCTAGTGGAACTCAGCATGGAAATCGCAAAAAAAATCATTGGACAGGAAGTGCAACAGCATCCCGAGCAGGTCCTGGAAATGACGAAAAAGGCACTCCGCCGCTCCCGTGTTCATGGCGAGATCACTGTGTGCGTCAACCATAATTACTTTGATTATGTGCTCGAACATCGTGCTGGTTTTCTGGAATTGTTAGATGGACAAGCAGAGCTCTCCATTTACCCTGACTATACAGTACAAGATGGTGGATGTGTCATCCGCACTGCTTTGGGAAGTGTCGATGCCCGCATTGATACACAAATGGAGGAGATTAAGCAGGCGCTGCTTATGATTGCCAGAGGAAGTGAGGCTCCATGAGCATCCTAGATCTCTCGAAGTACAAGCACATGCTGCATGGATTAGATCCGATGCGCGTGAATGGCAAAGTGACACAGGTTGTTGGGCTCACCATTGAGTCGCAAGGGCCAGAAGTGAGATTAGGTGAGATATGCCATCTATATCCGGCTAACACAAAGGAACCGATCATCGCAGAAGTAGTTGGCTTTCGCGAAAACAAAGTGCTGTTAATGCCATTAGGCGAATTGACCGAAATTGGTCCAGGTTGCGATGTGGTCGCGACAGGACGTTCGTTAGATGTAAAAGTTGGACCAGAAATATTGGGTTCGATCCTCGATGGATTGGGCCGACCCTATCAAGGCTCACTGCCATTTGGGTTGACGTCTTATCCTACCAACAATATGCCGCCAAATCCGATCCTTCGACCGCGCATTCAAGAACCATTGAGTGTAGGTGTGAGAGCGATAGATGGTCTGCTTACCATTGGGAAAGGTCAGCGGGTCGGCATCTTCGCTGGATCAGGGGTAGGAAAAAGTACATTGATGGGAATGATCGCCCGAAATACTACGGCAGATATCAATGTCATTGGTCTTATTGGAGAACGCGGCCGTGAAGTCATGGAGTTTATCGAGCGTGATCTTGGGGAAGAAGGACTAAAGCGGTCTGTTGTTGTCGTAGCTACTTCCGATCAACCTGCCATGATTCGAATCAAGGGAGCAATGATTGCGACATCCATAGCAGAATATTTCCGCGATCGTGGAATGAATGTCATGCTCATGATGGATTCCGTCACGCGTTTTGCCATGGCACAACGTGAAGTGGGCTTGGCAATCGGAGAACCGCCGGCTACACGTGGTTATACGCCATCAGTGTTTGCGATGCTGCCAAAGCTGATGGAGCGCGCAGGAACAGCGGATAAGGGAAGTATTACGGCCTTTTATACCGTATTGGTTGATTCTGACGACATGAACGATCCGATTGCGGATGCGGCGCGGGGGATTTTGGACGGTCACATCGTTCTTGACCGAAAAATCGCTCACAAAGGTCACTTTCCTGCCATTGATGTGATGGCGAGTGTGAGTCGTGTCATGAATGAAATCGTCGATAGTAACCACTTGGATGCTGCTCGTCAGCTGAAAAAGCATCTGGCTACGTTTCGTGAAGCGGAGGACCTCATAAATATTGGGGCGTACAAACCTGGGAGCAATCGGGAAATAGATGCGGCCATTCGCTATCGTGATATCATTTCTGCTTTTACGGCACAAGGAACGCATGAGCCATCTACTTTGCAGGGCACTATCCAAGCGTTGACAGCTCATTTCGGAGGAGTGAACTAACGTGCGTGTGTTTCAGTTTCATCTCCAAAAGGTTCTTGATTTAAAGGAAAAAGAAAAAGAACAAGCAGAGTGGGCTTTCGGAAAGTCGATCCAGCGTAAAAACGAAGAAGAGTGGAAGCTTTCTCAACTAACCGATCATCATGACGAGATGACGGTGAAGCTCCAGGAAGTACAGATGCAGACATGCAGTGCTGCACAGCTCATTACCATTACGCAATATCAGCAATCGGTTGCGAGATCCATTCAGCATCAGCAACGTACTTTGCATGGTTGTGTACAGGATGTGGAACGCTGTCAGTCACGATTGACGGAACGTATGAAAGAGTCCCAACTATGGCAACGCCTTCGGGAAAAGTCGCTCCATCAATTTCTGGACGATCAGAAGCAAAGAGAGCAAAAAGAGTTGGATGAGATCGGTACGCAACTCTATCTTCGCCGAAGCTACTGAGGGAGGTTCCAAATGGAAGAAATCCAAGAAGAACGGGAATACGGCAGGTGGGAATGGTTCTTTTATATGATTGTCATTCCTGCACTGTTTGCCAGCCTCCTTGGCGGTGTGCTCCTGAGCTTGCTCGGAGTAAATGTGTTAGGGACTGTTCTCCACTGGGCTAACTCCATACCGTACGTGGAAAAATTAGTCCCGGACGAATATGCGGCAACTCGCAACTCAGAAGAACAACCTGACATGGACAAACAAGTGGCAACCTTACAGCAAGATCATGCAAAAAATCAGCAGCAGATTTCCACTTTAAAAGAAGAGTCAGCAAAGAAAGACGCCACCATTGTGGCGCTTGAAAAACAACTCGATGATGTAAACAAGGCAATGGAAGACAAGCGCGCGACTGAGGAAGAACGTCAGAAGCAGTTTGCAGGCTTGGCTAAAGTGTATACAACCATGTCTCCGAAGAATGCGGCGGCCATCATTGAAAACCTAAAACTGCAAGAGTCTGTTGCTGTCATGACAAAAATGAAGCCTGCACAACAGGCAGACATTTTGGCCAAGATGGAACCCGAGAAAGCTGCCGATATTTCGATCCTGCTAAAAGATTCAGTAGTAAACAAAGATGATGACATTGCGGCTCTGCAACAACGTGTTAATGTGCTGACAAAGGCATTAAGCGAAAGCCGTGATGGTTCTGAATCTGCAGAAGATCTAAAAAAGACGTTCGCTCAATTGCCTCCTGCGGATGCTGCTGCAATCATTCGTTCACTTATGGTTACTAACAGTGGTCAAGCCATTGCCTTAATGAAAGATTTGCCTGTGGATAAACGGGCACAAACTCTCTCAGCGATAGCCAATGACGACAAGAAACAGAAAGAACCAGATAATCTGGCGGCTCGCGTTACAGAAGAGTTGCTTCGAAAATAGAATGAGCAATCATCTGTTTTCGTTCCTATAAGCAACAAATATCAAAAGGAGGAGGTGAACGAGATGAATGTGGCCAATTTGACCCCTGCAGTAGGATCAGCAGGATCTGTTACAGCGACACCTGTAGCAAATGCGGGAGGAACTGGTTTAGGTCAAATGTTTTCCATGCAATTGATGCAGGTGTTGGATCAGGTGGGGAACGCAGAAGAGACTATGGTGGCGCCAGAGGGTTTAAGTGAAGAGGAAATGCTAGCATTAGCTGAGCTCATGGCATTATTTGCCCAACTGCTTGGCTCTGGTCAAACTACGCAAGACGAATTACCACCTGACGCCCAAGAAAAATTTGCAACTGCAATTGAACAACTCTTGGGTAAAGCTCAAGGAAATGCTGGTCAAGTGAGTGAGGATTTAAAGCAGATTCTAGCTAACCTGAAAAAAGGGGAAGCAACCCAAAACGAACTAGACAAGCTGGCAGCTCTTCTCGAATCCCTGAAGAATCAAAAAGGAAATGCTGAGGAGTCAAAACGAAGTGGACTGAACTTGCGATCCGATGTGATGGCAAACGTGAACACAACCCAACAGGATACGTTTAAGACGATTTCTCCACTGCGGTTGAATCAAGGTCTCTCGGCTTACAAGCAAGAGGCAGGGATCCAGTCCCAAACAGTACAGTCTACCCTTCAAAGCGGCCTTTTGAATCAAGAGGGCAATGCAGAAGAGGGCATGTCGAATGGAAATGGTCAGACACCGATTATTGCTTCATCTAATACTCAGACACAATCTGTACAGACCTTTCAGCAACACTCGGTTCCAACACATCATGTGAACGCC
This sequence comes from Brevibacillus sp. NPDC058079, assembly GCF_042885155.1. Lineage (NCBI taxonomy): Bacteria > Bacillati > Bacillota > Bacilli > Caryophanales > Paenibacillaceae > Brevibacillus > Brevibacillus sp. NPDC058079. Next base: position 134,683 of record NZ_JBHVSO010000002.1, on the reverse strand, counting down.
AATCAACTGACACAGCAAGTCACACAGCTTTTCGTGTCCAAGATGCAGTTGACGCAACACAATGGCGTCCATGAGGCAAAGCTGATTCTGAATCCGCAATCTTTGGGCCAAGTAGATGTAACAATTACTTCCCAAAATGGAGTGATTACAGCACAATTCCATGCTGAAACACAGGCTGGAAAAGAAATGCTGGACAATCAGCTTCCGCAGCTTCGAGCTGCTTTGACCCAACAAGGCTTGCAGGTTGATCGCTTGGAGGTAAACCAGCAGCAGGATACAGCTTTTAACTTCCAACAGCAGCGTGAACAAGCACGACAGCAACAAGAGAATCGACAACAGCAGGATAATGACGAGCAAGAATTTGCTCTCGATGCCCTAGTAGACAGCAATGAATCAACAGAAGTGCTATGGAATCGATTGCGGGACACGGCTCGCGGCATTGACGACATCGTCTAGGATTGGATATAAGGAGGAAGCGCCATGAACCATTTTCGTGTGGGGCAACCCTATTTTCCTCCGAAAACGAATCACGTCGCAAAAGCTACTACCCAAACTGCTCCGGGAAACAACACGTTATTTCAACAGTATTTGACGGAATCGATTGGCGCTGCAACCAAGTCAGAGCCACTTAGCTTTAGCCAGCATGCCGTCAATCGCTTGCAGGAGCGGGGCATTACGCTAGAAAGACAGCAGATGGAGCGTTTGGAATCCGCTGTGCAAAAAGCAGCCGCCAAAGGCGCCAGAGAGTCTCTCGTTATGATGGATAATGTGGCCTACGTCGTGAGCATCGTAAATCGGAAAATTATTACCGCCGTAGACGATGGCAGCATGAAGGACAACGTATTTACTAACATTGACAGTGCCATTTTCGTATAGGTGGCTGTTTACTGGGCTGGACCTCCTTTTGAGGAAGCCCATTCGGCTACCGACTGACAGAGGTAGCCGCTGTAAATGAGAAGGTAAAGGAGGAAATTAGTATGCTTCGATCTATGTATTCAGGTATTTCAGGCTTGCGTGGTTTTCAAACGAAGTTGGACGTTATTGGTAATAATATCGCGAACGTAAACACCGTTGGTTTCAAAAAGGGCCGCGTGATGTTCCAAGATATTTTGAGCCAAAATGTCCAAGGGGCTGGGGCTCCTACAGCTGGTGCGAAGGGCGGAACTAACCCAACTCAGATTGGACTAGGAGCTTCAATCGCATCCGTTGATACCGTCTTCTCTGCTGGTAGTCCGATGACAACCAACCTGCCAACAGACCTTTCTATCGAGGGCGATGGATTCTTTATGGTAAGCCCAGATGGAGGAACCACGATCTATTATACGCGTGCAGGCAACTTTACACGTGATGCAGATGGGTACCTGGTGAACTCCCAAGGGATGAAACTCATGAACTCTGATCCTGGTGAAATTCAGATCAGTCAAGATGATGGGATTGTTTCTTACTCCATCGGAAAAGACGGAGTTATCACAACGGTGGATGAAACAGGTGCCTTAGATTCTGCGAATACCATAGGGATAATGACCTTCAATAACCCAGGTGGTTTGAAGAAGATTGGGAACAATCTTTACGAAAACACAGTAAACGCTGGAGCGAATGGTGGTGACCCGTTGACACCAGTGACGCCAGTAGATGCAAAAGTAAGCATCATTGCAGGACAACTGGAAATGTCCAACGTTGACCTTTCTGAAGAATTTACAGAAATGATCGTGGCACAACGCGGTTTCCAAGCAAACTCTCGGATCATCACGACATCTGACACAGTACTAGAAGAACTGGTGAACCTGAAACGATAATTTCGTTTAACGGAAATAGCTGGGGAAGTGTTCTAAGCCTTCCCCCAGCTTGATCCGGAAAGGAGCAGCCAATGATTAAGTTAACGCGGTTTAACGGCTCTACTTTTTATCTGAACATCACTCACATTGAAACTGTTGAAGCAACTCCGGATAGTGTAATCACGCTGTTCAACGACAGAAAATACATCGTGAAGGATTCGGTGGAATCCATCGCTGAACGTGTTCAGGCTTTTTATCATAATGTTCCTCCGGCAACATCTGTACCGAAAATGCCGGGTGATTCAAATGAATAGCGGGAGGCATTAGCGATGTTTCAAAATCGATTGTTTAACATGGCTCTAATCATTATCATCGCGATATCGCTACTGGGAGTGATCTCGTTTGTTCTCTGGCAAACGTATCTCTCTCCGGCTGCGCAAACAGCCACGACGGAAGAGCAAGAAGTAAAGCCACTCACGGCAGAGGAAATGAAAGAGTTCTCCGTTGACACTGGCGAAATTACTACGAACTTGCTAACGAATAATTACATGATTGTACGCTTTAGCATTACGGCGGACAGTGCTGATGCAAAAACAGAGTTGGAGCAGCGTTTGCCGCAAGTCAATCAGGTGATTATTAAAACATTGGCGGGGTTGACACCAGAAGACATAAAAGGAACTGAAGGTGTGAACAAGCTGGAAGCAAAAATTATGAATGAAATCAGCTCCCTGATGCAAGAAGGTAAGATTGTTCAAGTAGTGACAACCAAACGCGTCTTGTCATAGGAAGCGATTATGGTATACATAGCAAGGAGGTGACGACATATGGCCGAGGTTCTCTCACAGAGTGAGATTGATGCGCTGTTGGCCGCCCTATCTTCGGGCGAAATGGATGCCAACGAGCTGAAAAAGGAAGAAACTGAGCGTAAAGTCAAAGTATATGATTTCAAACGCGCCCTGCGGTTCTCAAAAGATCAGATCCGTGGTTTAACGCGAATCCATGAAAACTACGCGAGGCTGTTGACCACGTATTTTTCAGCTCAGCTCCGTACCTTCGTGCAAATTACGGTTGCCTCCGTCGATCAATTGCCGTATGACGAATTTATACGTTCTATTCCCAAGATGACCATCTTGAACATCTTTGAAGCTCCTCCGCTGGAAGGAAGAATGGTTTTGGAAGTTAATCCAAACATCGCCTATACCATGCTGGATCGACTTCTGGGAGGACAGGGGGCGATTCCGGAAAAGATGGGCGCCCTTACGGAAATTGAAACAACGGTGATGGAACGCGTATTCGGTAAAGCGCTGGATACTTTCCACGAGGCATGGAAGCAAATCATTGAGCTAGATCCGTACCAGGAAGGTTTGGAGATGAATCCACAGTTCATGCAGATCGTCTCACCTAACGAGATTGTCGTGGTAATCTCCTTTAGTACCAAAATCGGCGATACAACAGGAATGATCAATCTCTGTTTGCCTCACGTGGTACTGGAGCCAATCATGACAAAGCTGTCTGGACAATACTGGTTCTCCAAACAAAAGAAAACGCGGGATGAAGAAGAGCGCCTGCGTGTAGAAGAGCGAGTAAAAGTAGCAAAATTGCCGATTGTTGCTGAAATGGGAACCGCTACGATTACAGTAGGAGATTTCCTACAGCTACAAAAAGGCGATGTGATTCAATTAGATCAATCGATCGACAACAAGTTGAAAATTAAAGTGGGCGACCACTTAAAGTTCTTGGGTCAACCAGGAACACATAAAGGAAGAGTCGCCGTACAGATTGATGAAGTCATAGAGGAGGGGGAGGAACAAAATGAGTAGAGATATGCTTTCTCAAGACGAGATTGACGCGCTGTTACGTGCGAACAACTTGGTTGAGGACGAAGAGGAAGCTGTGTCGGCAGTGACCCAGGATGTTGCTGAATTTCTGTCCCCGTTTGAACAGGATGCACTCGGAGAAATTGGTAATATCTCCTTTGGGAGCGCTGCTACTGCGCTATCTACTTTGTTAAGTCAAAAAGTGGATATTACAACCCCTACTGTTTCCGTAGTCAATGTCGATGAATTGGAAAGCGAATTTCCGATTCCTCACGTGGCCGTCCACGTGGAATATACTGATGGTTTCAAAGGAATTAACCTGCTAGTCATTCGCATGGAAGATGCTGCAGTTATCGCAGATCTGATGATGGGCGGAGACGGCAGACCAGCGAACACTGAAATGTCTGAGCTTCATATCAGCGCGGTTCAGGAAGCGATGAATCAGATGATGGGGTCCGCTGCGACATCCATGTCGACGATTTTCAACCAGTTCATTAATATTACGCCACCAGGCATTGATGTAATGGATCTGGCGCAAGGCAAGGGTGGAGACAGCTTCTCTGATGATGACAGTCCTCTGGTGAAAGTATCTTTCCGCTTAAAGGTAGGAGAACAAGGCGAACTTATCGATTCAAATATTATGCAACTTCTCCCGCTTTCCTTTGCGAAAAAGATGATTGATAGACTGGTTGGAGGTACAGGGGATGAAGCAGCAGCGGCGGCCCTCATAGATGAGATAGAGATGCCTTCTCTGCCTGCTATGAGTTTGTCGGCTCCTTCTATCCAATCGAGTGCGCAAGAGCAACCACAGAGCCACGTACCGCCTGTGGCGCCGCCACAACAGCAACAGCCGATGTATCAGCAACCGCCGGGTTACGCACAGCCGATGGGCTACCCAGGACAGCCGCCGATGTATCCTGACGCGTATGGACAACCAATGATGCCACCTGGCTACGCTCCATACCCAGGAATGTATCAGCAGCCGCCAATGGCTCCGCCAACACCACAGCATTTCGGAGGTCCTGCAGCTAGTCAGGCGAATGTAGTATCAGCACAATTTGCTCCACTTGGAGGTGCTCCTATGTATACAGGAGACATACAGAACTTAAACTTGCTTCACGATATTCCATTGCAAGTAACAGTTGAGTTAGGTCGTACGAAAAAGCTTATTAGAGAAATTCTTGACTTGTCCGCTGGATCGATTATACAGTTGGACAAGCTGGCAGGTGAGCATGTAGACATTCTGGTGAACAACAAATTAATTGCCAAGGGCGAGGTTGTCGTCATTGATGAGAACTTTGGGGTTCGTGTTACAGACATCATCAGTCAGATAGATCGTGTTCAAAAATTACAATAATACAATCAAGAGGGAAGTATTAGGGAGGAGCTATTCATGTCTAACAAAGTTTTAATCGTGGACGATGCAGCATTCATGCGTATGATGATCAAGGAAATTCTTTCGAAAAACGGGTACAGCGTCGTAGGGGAAGCAAGTGACGGTGCACAAGCAGTTGAAAAGTACAAAGAATTGGGACCTGATCTCGTAACCATGGATATTACCATGCCAGAGATGGATGGAATTTCTGCATTGAAAGAAATTAAAAAGTTGGATCCTAACGCGCGTGTGATCATGTGCTCCGCGATGGGACAACAAGCGATGGTAATCGATGCGATCCAGGCGGGCGCAAAAGACTTCATCGTAAAACCATTCCAGGCGGATCGCGTTCTGGAAGCGATCAAAAAGACAATGAGCTAATGATGATGATCCGGAATGCAGGGGCAAGACTCATTTTAGCCTTCAGTCTGATCCTGTTGCTTTTCGTCTCCTCCCTGCCGAGTACCGTTTTTGCGGAAGGTTCAGTAGCGGATGTGTACAACCAGGGAAAAGTGCCAACTAGCAATGCGTCCGCCGGCAGTGAACAGCCGGCGGCCATTCCGGGCAGCGGAACAGGAAGTATGATCGGGTATCTAGTTCAAGTTATCTTTTCACTTGGCTTTATTGCAGTATTGATCTTTTTATTGCTCCGTTTTCTTGGTCGACGTCAAGGGGCTCAAAGTCATGGACCGATTAAAGTGATTAGCGCTACTGCACTAGGCAATGGCAAAACACTTCAGGTTGTTATGATCGGCGAGTCATTGTACATCGTGGGAGTGGGAGAAAACGTTCAATTGCTTCGTAGGATCGAACCGGGCGAAGAGGCAGATTTGATTTTGGCTGACGCAGAGATCAAACCGATAAAAAGCCCATTCTCGCTAGAATGGCTCCCGTTCGGTAAGAAAAAGCAGGCAGAAGAAGAAATCTTGTTTTCTTCTGATATGGAGGGCAAAAGCTTTCAAGATCTGTTGCAGGGTCAATGGAACGACTTGAAAAATCGTCCAAACCAAACAGAACATTGGAAGAAAGAGCAAGCTCAGGACAGAGGGGACCAAAAATGAAATATTTTTTGCAGGTGCTGATGCTTGTCGCAGTGTTGCTATCCGTACCTGATATGGTCATGGCGGCGCCAGCGGGTACACCGCTTGTTCCGAGTATTGATTTAAAGATAGGCGGCGGAACAGGAACACCGCAGGAGACATCGACGGCCATTCAGCTGTTACTGATTTTGACAGTACTATCTGTGGCTCCAGCGATTTTGCTTTTAATGACCAGTTTTGCGCGAATTATCATTGTGTTGTCTTTTGTTCGAAATGCGTTGGCAACTCAACAAATGCCACCGAACCAGGTATTGATTGCCCTTGCGTTGTTTATGACATTTTTCATTATGGCTCCGACACTCGGACAAGTAAACGAAACAGCCGTGCAGCCATTTATGCAAGGAAAGCTAACGCAACAGCAGGCATTGGACGCAGCGGTCATCCCCTTTAAGGAATTTATGGCAAAGCAGACGCGTGAAAAAGATTTAGCACTTTTTCTGGAATACACAAAAGCCGAACGACCAAAATCGATCCAAGATATTCCTTTGAATGCGCTGGTACCTGCTTTTGCCATTAGTGAATTGAAGACGGCTTTTCAGATCGGCTTTATGATATTCATTCCATTTCTTGTAATTGATATGATCGTCTCCAGTATTTTGATGGGGATGGGGATGATGATGTTACCACCGGTTATGATTTCATTGCCGTTTAAGATTTTATTATTCATCATGGTGGACGGTTGGTATCTCATTGTGAAATCACTTTTGACCAGTTTTTAGCGACATTCCGAATGCCTCAGGAGGTAGAGCATGACACAAGAATTACTTATGCAGATTGCCCAAAGCTCTGTTTATACCATCCTGCTGATTTCGGCACCCGCACTTGGGGTCGCCTTACTGGTCGGTTTGATGGTCAGTGTCTTTCAGGCAACGACACAAATTCAGGAGCAGACACTCGCTTTCATTCCAAAGATCGTGGCCGTATTTGTCGTGATCTTGGCTGCTGGTCCATGGATGCTTCGGGTACTGCTTGATTTTACGATGGGGATCTTCGGTAACCTTCATCGTTTTGTTGGGTAGCATATGAATCTTTTTCTGATGTATCTGCCCGTATTCTTGCTTGTTTTTGTCCGAATGAGTGCCTTTTTTGTAACGGCTCCGTTCTTTTCCATTCGTGGTGTACCGAATCAGTTTAAAATCGGTCTCGCGTTTATCATTGCAGTCATCAGTTTTCAATCCTTGCCGGTACAAGGCGAGATTCCGATGGATTTGACATTTATTCTGTATGTCATGAAGGAAGCGCTTGTTGGTGTCATTCTTGGTTACATATGTGAAATGATGTTTATCGCCATTCAGGTTGCCGGTGGACTGATGGACATGCAGATGGGTCTCGCAATGGCAAACGTGATTGACCCTAAAACGGGTGCATATATCCCGGTGACAGGTAACTTCAAAAACATTCTCGCTGTCCTGTACTTTTTCAGTATTGACGGACATCACATGCTGATACGAGGTGTGATAAGCAGTTACCAGGTTATACCGGTGGATATCATGTGGGCGGCTTTCGGAAGCGAAAACGTCATGATGACAGCAATAAAAACATTTCAAACGATGTTTACGAGTGCGTTTATGATTGCGGCACCTATCGTCGTTGCATTGTTTCTGGTTGATCTCTCTCTTGGTATTATCGCCAAATCTGTCCCGCAGTTTAATATCTTTGTGGTGGGTTTGCCCATTAAACTGCTTGCCGGCTTTTTACTGCTTATCGTGGTGATGCCTGCGTTCTTGCTGACCCTGAACGGATTGTTTGGGAACATGTTCCGGGCACTTGCAGAAATGATGAATTCGCTCGGAGGATCACCATGAATCAATTGAGGCTTTCTTATCAAGTAGATCTTCAATTTTTTAATGGGGAAAAGACAGAAAAAGCTACGCCCAAGAAAAAGCAAGACGCACGAAAAAAAGGGCAAGTCGCGAAAAGTCAGGATCTTTCCCCAGCCCTATCTTTGACAGCATTTTTCTTTCTGTTAATGATGCTTGGCTCAACCATGCTAGGCACATTTCAAGATTTGATGCGTGAGTCATTGATTACATACACCACGTGGCAAATAAATGAAGAAAATTTAAAAGTCATCGTGATGCAGCTCGCATTTGAAGCGATAAAAATTGTAGGACCTATCCTAGGCTTGAGTTTTCTTGTCGCATTTGCGGTGAACTACATGCAGGTAGGCTGGCAAATTAGTACAGAACCCCTTCAAATGAAACTGGAAAAGATCGATCCGATTAAAGGGGCAAAACGAATTTTTTCCTTACGCTCGCTCGTAGAGCTACTGAAATCATTATTAAAAATAAGCGCAGGCATATATGTCGCGTACGTCATTTTGTGGAATGCAAAGGAACAAGTTGTACAGCTTTCCTTAATGTCTATCGGAGCAGTTCTATCGTTTACTGCCGAAGAGGTGACAAAGCTGGGAATCTATCTCGGGTTATTGCTTTTCATTCTCGCGATTCTGGACTACGCCTATCAGCGTTATGAGCATGAAAAGAATCTGCGGATGTCCAAGCAGGATCTCAAGGACGAGCATAAGCAAGCGGAAGGTGATCCGCTCATTAAAGGGAAGATTCGTGAACGGCAAAGAAGTATGGCCATTCGCCGTATGATGCAGGAGCTTCCCAAAGCGGATGTCATTATTACGAACCCGACTCACTTTGCCGTTGCCGTTCGCTATGACGCGAGTGCGATGAGTGCACCGACGGTAATCGCCAAAGGGCAAGATTATCTAGCATTAAAAATAAGGGAAGTAGCGAAAAAGCATCGTATCGTTACCATGGAAAACAAGCCCTTGGCCCGGGCTCTCTATAGTCAAGTTGAAGTTGGGCAACAAATTCCCGAAGAGATGTTTAAAGCGGTCGCGGAAGTTCTCGCGTACGTCTACAAGCTGCAAGGGAAAGTGAAATAAATGGAAGGAGGATAACCAGTGGGATTCAAATTTAAAGAAATTGGTACGATCCTTTTTGTCATAAGCATTGTTGTCATGATGGTAATCCCACTTCCTTCAGCGCTACTTGATTTGCTGTTGATTTTGAATATCTCCCTTGCATTGACCATCTTGCTTGTGTCGATGTATACAAAAGAAACTTTGGAATTCTCGATCTTTCCGACGGTTTTGCTTATTACAACACTTTTTCGACTAGCCTTGAACGTGTCGACGACGAGAAATATTTTATCGCACGGTGAAGGCGGTAAAGTTATTGAAACGTTCGGTAGCTTTGTAGTCGGTGGTAATCAAGTCGTCGGTTTCGTCGTGTTTCTGATCTTGATCATCATTCAGTTTATCGTAATCACCAAAGGTTCTGAGCGTGTCGCTGAGGTAGCAGCACGTTTTACGCTCGATGCGATGCCTGGTAAACAGATGAGTATCGACGCCGATCTGAATGCAGGAATGATCACAGAAGCAGACGCACGTGTCCGAAGAAAAAAGATTGAGAACGAAGCTGACTTTTATGGAGCAATGGATGGTGCCAGCAAATTCGTAAAAGGGGACGCCATCGCGGGTATTATCATTTTTATCGTAAATATTATCGGTGGTTTTATCATCGGGATGCTCATTCACGATATGAGCTTTGCCGAGTCTGCCTCTCGATTCACTACTATGTCTGTCGGTGACGCACTGGTGAGCCAGATTCCAGCGCTCTTAATCTCGACCGCAGCAGGTATTATTGTAACGCGTTCTACTTCTGGTGAAGGTCTTGGAGAAGATATCGTCAAACAAATGTTCAGCTTTCCGCGTCTTCTCTATATCGTAGCCGGATGCATGTTGTTGCTGGGGCTCTTTACACCGATTGGAATTCTGCCTGTACTTCCGGTATGCGGGATAATGGGTTTTGCTGCATGGAAAATGGAGAAGAACCAAAAGATGCAAATACAAGAATCCGCCGACAAGGTGGAAGAGCAACAAATGGAAGAAGTACGCAGTCCAGAAAGCGTCGTGAACCTGTTGCAGGTCGATCCGATCGAATTCGAGTTCGGTTATGGCTTAATCCCACTTGCTGATGTGAAGCAGGGAGGAGATCTGTTAGATCGGGTCATCATGATTCGAAGACAAATCGCACTCGAGATGGGGATCGTTGTACCGGTCATTCGTATACGTGACAACATCCAGCTTCGACCGAATGAATACATGATCAAAATAAAAGGCAACCAGGTCGCAAAAGGGGAAATCATGCTGGATCACTATCTGGCAATGAGCCCGGGGATCGAAGATGATTCCATTGTTGGGATAGAAACCGTAGAACCTGCGTTTGGATTGCCTGCATTATGGGTAACAGAAGAGAATAAGGAGATTGCTGAGCTGTCTGGCTATACAGTTGTCGATCCGCCTTCTGTTGTGGCTACACACCTGACAGAGGTCATCAAGCGACATGCCCACGAATTGTTAGGTCGCCAGGAAACAAGGGCCCTGATCGACAATGTAAGGGAGACAGCACCAGTTCTCGTAGACGAGCTGATTCCAAGTCTGCTCGCCATTGGGGACGTACAAAAAGTATTGCAAAAGCTGTTGCGTGAAAAAGTGTCTGTTCGAAATCTCCACGTCATCCTTGAAGCACTTGCGGATCAAGCCTTGTATACAAAAGATCCAGATGTACTCACAGAATATGTGAGACAGGCGATGGCGAGACAGATCACACTCCAATTTACGGAGCCAGGGCAACCACTTCATGTGCTTACAGCTGGAGCAGGATTGGAAAAAGCAATCTCTGAACGTGTGGAACAGTCTGAGCAAGGAAGCTATCTGGCGATGGATCCGGAAACGTCTCAGCGAATATTCCAAAACATGTCGACTGAAGTGAGCAAAATGATCAACTCGGGTCAACAGCCGATCATTCTTTCATCACCAGCGGTCCGAATGTACTTGCGTCAATTAGTAGATCGCATGATGCCAGACGTTCCCGTTTTGTCGTACAGCGAGCTCGAACCACATGTTGAAGTGCAAAGCGTAGGGATGGTGAACATTTCGTGAGGGTAAAACGTTACATTGTCGATTCGATGCCAGAAGCAATGGAAAAAATCAGGACGGACTTAGGAATGGATGCAGTGATTCTTAATTCCAAGCCGATCAAAACAGGTGGATTGTTCGGGATGTTTGGCCAACAACGAATCGAAGTAATCGCTGCTGTCGATGAAAAGGCATCCGAGCGAGATAATCCCACAGTAGCAGCTGAACATCGAACCAACAACGTTTTGCCCAAATCGCAGACGGGTACGTACACGGCTGCTCAAGCGTATCGAAGACCGCCTGTGACAAAAACATCAGAGAATCAACAAGTTGAATCAACAGGTAGGGAGCAGGTCGTGGCCGCGATGACACAAACCGCGGTTGCGACGCCTCCAAAAGAAGAGATCTCAGATATGAGAGTTGTGCAAAAGCAAGGAGAGCCAACTGAGCAGCATGCTCCTGTCACGACATCCAAAGAAAGAGCTTTACCCGCAAGCAATCATGACGCGATTGCCACTGAAATGCGAGATATGCGTCAAATGTTTCAAAAGCTGTTGGTGCATGACTTAAGTGAACAACTTCCTCCGGCGATACAGTCTATTCGTGCAAAGTTATTGAAGCAAGAACTGACTGAAGAGCTAACAGCAGAAATCATTCGAAAAGTAATGGAAATGCCGCAACCGGGTGAAAAGTGGACGGAGGAGGAAGCGTTTGTGGCATGCCGAACGATTATCACTTCGATGATCGAGCCATATACAGCATCTTCGCCAAAGCTGGGCAAGAACGTACGGTACGCTTTCTTTTTCGGGCCGACAGGGGTTGGAAAAACAACGACCATTGCGAAGCTTGCGGCGAACAGCATGTTGAGGGAAAAACGAAAAATTGGCTTTATCACGGCTGATACGTATCGAATGGCAGCTGTAGAACAATTGAAGACGTACGCAAATATTTTGAATGTCCCGCTGGAAGTTGTCTTTTCACCGAGAGAAATGGCGGCAGCGATGGAACGCTTAAGTGATTGTGACCTCATTTTTGTCGATACGGCTGGACGAAATTTTCGCAACGATGAATATGTGGAAGGCATTCGTGAATTGTTGGAGCATGGAAAAGACAGCGTGAACTACCTAGTACTTAGCTTGAGCTCCAAATTCAACGATATGAAAGCGATCGTCCAAAATTTTGCGGAAGTTCAAGTGAAGCAAGTCATTTTTACAAAAGCGGATGAGACGAACAGCTTTGGCACAATGTTGAATGTTTGTCAGGAGATGAATCTACAGCTCTCCTATGTAACCACAGGTCAAAATGTACCAGATGATATCGTTGTAGCTACACCCGAGCTGGTTTCAACGATGATTATGGGAGAGTAAACAGATGCGTGACCAAGCAGAGCAACTCCGTGAGCGGATGCTACAAAACAAGAAGACACGACCAACTAGACTGGTGACAGTGACGAGTGGAAAAGGTGGTGTCGGCAAGTCCAATTTCAGCTTGAATTTTGGGCTTGGTTTGATTGAGAAGGGTCATAAGGCGGTTTTGTTTGATTTGGATCTGGGTCTGGCAAATCTGGATGTATTAATGGGAATTACCCCAAAAAAGCATCTTTTTCATTTGTTAGAGCCAGATACGACTGTTTGGGACATTATCGAGCATGGGCCAGGAGGCTTAGAATTCATCGCGGGTGGTTCTGGATTTACGCAGATTATGCAGTTAGATGATGAGAAGCTAGATCGCTTATTCTCGCATCTGGACCCATTGCAAGGCTATGCCGACACAATCATTTTTGATACGGGAGCAGGTTTTTCAAAAGAATCTATGCGATTCATGCTCTCCTCTGACGAGGTCATCCTCGTTACCACCCCCGAACCACCAGCGATAACGGATGCATATGCAGTCATTAAGATGCTACACGCACGTAATCCCGCTGTCTCCATTCGATTGGTGATAAACAGAGCGTCGTCGGAGAGAGAAGGGAAAATGACGGCGGACAAGCTTGCGATGGTTTCCAAACGTTTTTTGAATATGGATATTCAGTCGCTTGGATATGTTTCGGATGATTCTTATGTTTCAAAAGCTGTTAAACTGCAGCGTCCTTTTCTACTTACATATCCACAATCGCAAGCCGCGAGAAGCATACGAAATCTGGTAGAACGGTATTTGGATGGTCCAGTTACTTCAGATGCTTCTGTTAGTGGTCTCAAGGGGTTTCTTGCGAAGTTGAGGCACTTCATACGATGAGACATAAAAGTAGGAAGGGAGCGACATTCGAATGAGCAAAATCCGCGTTCTCGTCACGGACGATTCTGCATTCATGCGTAAAGTGATTTCGGACATTTTATCAACGGATCCTGAGATTGAAGTGATTGATCGAGCCAAGAATGGACTCGAATGTATTGAAAAATGTAAAGCACTGGCGCCGGATGTTCTCACACTCGACATTGAAATGCCGGTTATGAACGGTTTGGATGCTCTGGAAAAGCTGATGAATGAGTGCCCGGTTCCGATCGTCATGTTGAGCAGCCTGACAAAAGAAGGGGCGGAAGCTACGATTCATGCGTTGGAACTAGGCGCGTTTGACTTTGTAACGAAGCCTTCTGGTCCAATTTCTCTCGACATCCACAAAGTGGGCGATCGTCTTATCGAGCGCGTGAAGGCTGCGGCAGCATCGAAAGTACGTTTGAAAAAGCAGATCTCTCGCGTAGTCAAACCGGTATCTTCCGAATCAAAAGCTGCACCGGCCTCTCCAGTAATCCGTACGAAAATACCGACCCCGCCTGCCGTGATGCGGTCACAAGTGGGTGGAAAGGCAAGACTGGTGGCTTTAGGTACTTCCACGGGTGGTCCTAAAGCATTGCAGAGTGTACTGACTGCAATTCCGGCGAATTTTCCGGCACCAATTGCCATCGTTCAACATATGCCAGCAGGTTTCACAAAATCGTTAGCAAATCGGCTAGACTCGTTATGCCAAATTCGAGTAACCGAGGTTGTCGATGGCGAGTATTTGGAAAATGGTACAGCTTACATAGCTCCAGGCGGCTTCCATTTCGAAGTTCGTCAAGTAAATGGGAGACTTCAGGCCTATTTACATCAAGAGGAGCCACGAGGCGGTCACAGACCGTCTGTCGATATCCTGTTTGAATCAGTCAGTCAATTGACAAATGTAGACAAATGGGCAATCATCATGACAGGCATGGGAAATGATGGGACTAAAGGGCTAAAACGCATGAAGGAGCTTGACCGTGTCACAAGTATTATCGAAGATGAGTCGAGTTGTGTCGTATACGGAATGCCACGAGCAGCGATTCAAGCAGGCTTGGCAGACAACGTGGCCCCATTAGAAAAGATTCCAGAGCTGTTGTGCAAGCTCTTGCACTGATTTTTGGGAGGTGGATCACCTATGGATATGAATCAGTATTTGGACATGTTTATTGAGGAGTCAAAGGAACACCTACAGGCAATCAACGCCAACTTGTTACTCTTGGAAAGTGATCCGGGTAATATTGGCCACGTCAAAGAGATTTTTCGTTCCGCTCATACATTGAAGGGGATGTCGGCGACCATGGGCTTTGAAGACATGGCGAGTCTGACTCACGAAGCGGAAAATGTCCTTGACCTGATCCGCAATCAGAAGTTAACGATTACCAGTGATATCATGGACGCTATTTTTCAGAGCGTAGATTTGATTGAAGGCATGGTCATCGATATCACAGAAGGTGGAGACGGTTCAGCGGATGTATCCGGTATCGTAAAGAAGCTGCGGGCGATTGTAGCAGGAGACTTTTCAGCCGAGCAGGAAGTAGCAGCTGCTACGATGGCAGTGGAAGCACCGCAAGAGGAAAGCACGCCTGCTGAAGATCATGAGCTGGATGATTATGCAATGATGGTCTTGAAGCAGTCTCAGGAGCTCGGAAACAACGTTTTGTGGATCAAAGTGACATTGAATGAAAACTGCTTGCTCAAGGCTGCTCGCTCTTACATGGTTTTTGATCAATTGGAATCCATGGGTGAAGTGATCAAAACGAAGCCAGCTGTTGAAGATATCGAGAACGAGCGATTTGAACAATCGTTTGAAATCGCCTATGTGACGGAGCAATCGATTGAAAAAGTTCGCACTACGATTCTTAACATTTCGGAAATCCAAGATGTGACAATCGAGACCATTCAATTGAAGAGTGAAGCTCCACCTGCTCCCGTAGTGCAACAGACACCAGCGCCAGCTGAAAAAGGAGCAGCAGAAGCTCCTCAGGCACCTGTGAAGAAGGCGACGGCTGGTGGAAAAACAATTCGTGTGGATATCGAACGCTTGGATATCTTGATGAATCTGTTTAGCGAATTAGTCATTGATCGCGGTCGTTTGGAGCAGTTGGCACGCGAGATCGGAAAGAATGAACTGCAGGAAACCGTTGAGCACATGAGCCGGATTAGTGGCGATTTGCAAAACATCATTTTGACTATGCGCATGGTTCCGGTAGAGCAAGTATTCAATCGTTTCCCACGTATGATTCGCGATCTGCAAAAAGATCTGAATAAAAAAGTGAATCTGGAGATTATCGGTGCGGAGACAGAATTGGACCGTACTGTCATCGACGAAATCGGGGACCCACTCAATCACTTGCTGCGTAACTCGCTTGACCACGGAATTGAGTCTCCAGCAGATCGGAAAAAGGCGGGTAAGCCAGAGGAAGGAAAAATCGAGCTCCGCGCTTTCCACAGTGGGAACCATGTATTTATTGAAGTAAAAGATGATGGTGCTGGAATCAATAAAGATAAAGTTCTCAAAAAAGCGCTTGAGAGAGGCATTGTCAATCCTGCTACTGCAGATAGCATGAGCGACAAGCAAATCCACGAGTTGCTTTTTGCAGCAGGCTTTAGTACAGCGGAAGTTGTTTCTGATATTTCCGGTCGTGGTGTTGGACTGGATGTCGTTAAGTCCAAAATTGAATCGTTGGGCGGTAGTGTCGGCGTAGATTCTGTGCGCGGCCAGGGCACGACTTTCCTCATTCAATTACCACTTACGCTCTCTATCATTTCCGCGATGCTGGTACAAGTGAAAGATGAGAAGTACGCTGTCCCACTTAGCTCCATCATTGAGACGGCTGTATTTAAAAAAGATCAAATCATGATGGCTCACCGCCAAAAAGTGATCGACTTCCGGGGACGTGTAGTTCCGCTCGTTTCGCTACAAGACATTTTCCAAGTGCCTGATAATGGGGAAACGATGGAAGATGAAGTGGCAGTCGTCATCGTACGTAAAGGTGAGAAAATGGCAGGCCTTGTCGTCGATTCGTTCATCGGCCAACAAGAGATTGTTCTAAAATCTCTCGGCAAATATCTGGTTAATGTATTTGCCATTTCAGGTGCAACGATTCTGGGAGACGGTCAGGTCGCGCTCATCATAGATTGTAACTCGCTGATTAAGTAGAAGGAGGGGCAGCCACATGCTCGATCAAAAAGAAGTCATTAGCGAAGTGAAAGTGATTGTCTTTCGATTGAAGGACGAAGAGTATGGCGTAGAGGTTCATCAGGTCAAATCCATTGAAAAGCTGGAGCACATCACAAGAGTTCCGCGAACGCCTAGTTTCGTCAAAGGGGTTATTAATCTGCGTGGCGTTGTGACACCGATTATTGACCTGCGCAATCGCTTTAGTCTCGAAGAAAGCGTCTATTCCGAAGCAACTCGAATCATTATCGTGGCCGTAGGTGAGTTGGAAGTGGGTCTCATTGTAGATGCTGCTAACGATGTTATCGATATACCAGTTGATGCGATTGAACCGCCTCCAGAGGTTGTTGGAGGAGTGGAAGCTGCTTATTTGCGAGGCGTCGCTAAGCTGGATAAACGACTGTTAATCCTCTTAAACCTCGATAAAGTATTGAGCACTGAGGAAATCAAGCAGTTGGACGCAATTGAGGGGTAAGTAAAATGGGCGATTTTACGAAGTTTGGGGATTTCCAATTTGACGTTTTACGGGAAATCGGGAATATCGGTGCTGGTCACGCTGCCACGGCTCTCTCCAAGCTCATACAAAAAGAAATCGATATGAAAGTTCCACAAGTGAAGATTATCTCCTTCGACGAAGTTGCAGATTTTGTAGGAGGAGCGGAAACTGTAGTAGTGACCGTCTTCCTCCGGGTTGAAGGCGATTGTCCAGGGAACATGTTTTTCATCCTTGATTTGGATTCTGCCAAGCACCTGCTCGAACAAATTACAGGAATTAATAAAGATGTATACGAGTGGGAAGAGCTGGAGATCTCAGCGCTGCATGAGATTGGCAACATCTTAACAGGTTCTTATCTATCATCGTTGGCTGATTTTACTCAATTAAATTTACAGCCGTCCGTACCTGCACTCGCTGTGGATATGGCTGGAGCTATTCTAAGTTATGGATTAATAGCGTTGGGTCAAGCGGGTGACTTTGCCCTCACGATTGACACCGCTTTTTTCGAAGGCAATGATCAAGTAAAAGGGAACTTTTTCTTAATTCCTGATCCTGAATCGCTCCCAATACTATTTCGTTCATTAGGGGTTCCGTTCGATGGAGATTATTAAGATAGGGATGGCTGATCTTGGTGTGGCAAAGCCGCCGAGTAAGCTCCGAACTACCGGTTTAGGTTCTTGCGTAGGGGTAGTGCTCTACGATCATATCCATAAAATTGCAGGGATGGCACATGTTATGCTTCCAGAATCGTCTTTGGCTAAAAGCGGGGAGCTAACGATAGGCAAGTATGCGGATACAGCAATCCCCCATCTGATTCAGTTGATGGTGAAGGCTGGCGCGGAGACCAGACACACAGTTGCGAAATTGGCTGGCGGTGCACAAATGTTCGCATTTTTAGGGAATAATGACACCATGCGGATTGGGCCTCGGAATGTAGAGGCATGCAAACTTGCATTGAAGGATGCTCATATAAAGATCGTGGCAGAAGATACAGGGGGAAACTGCGGTCGGACAATAGAGTTAGATGCCACAAACGGCATTCTTCAAATCAGGACCGTAAATCAAGGTGTGAAGGAAGTATAACAAATGTTAGGAACCATTTGGATTAATTTTGGATTAGGAATGCTCGCATTTCTTGTGACGCTGGGTACGGCTGTGGCGAGTAATGTCTGGCTCGTATCACTGGAGAGAGCAGGTATCGCATTTGTCCTATTCTTCCTCGCTGCATTTCCAATTCGTTGGCTGCTCGCAACGTTCATACAGTCATCTACTCCACCAATGGTTACGGACACGCTAGAGGGGACAAGCTCTCCTCTAGCAGAAGGTGGGGTCATTCTGGAAATTGGACAACAATTGGAACAGGAAGATCAAACATTTGCACCACTCTCGATCAACAAGATGGAAAGGATTCATCCTACTGAGGATCCAGCCACCGTTGCAGAGGTCGTTAGGCGCTTATCAGATGAGTAAAGGTTGGTGACTATTCGTGGCACGGCTAACCAGTCAAGAAAAAGCAAAAGAGTTCGATAAATGGGTCATGTGGAAGCAAGAGGGAAGTCGCGAGGCGGAGGTTGACTTGATCACGCGGTTTTTGCCACTGGTAGATAAGGTGGCAAATCGGTTGGCAATTAATCTGCCAGCAAATGTGGACAAGGATGACTTGATTAGTTATGGGCGCTTTGGGCTATTGGACGCTTTGGCTAAATTCGATCATACCCGGGGTCTCCAATTTGAGACGTACGCCATGTGGCGGATTCGTGGTGCAATGATCGATGGACTACGCGAGAACGACTGGATCCCTCGTACTGTTCGAGACAAGGCCAAAAAAATCGAAGAAGCATACACCACATTGGAACAGCAAATGCTGCGAATGCCAACCGATCAAGAAGTGTCTGATTATCTGGGAATAAGCAAAAAGGAGCTTCAACAGGTTTTCTTGGAAACCTCTCTTGCCAGCATGGTTTCTATCGATGAGGCAGTAGGGGATGAGGACGAACAAAAAACAGCAAGACATTCGTATATCATCGACGAGCTCACACCTCGCCCTGATAATGTGGCGGAAGTATCCAGCTTAAAAGAGGTTCTTGTAACGGTCATCGACAAATTGCCTGAAAAGGAACGATTGGTTGTCTCCTTGTTTTATTTTGAAGAAATGACCTTATCAGAAATTGCGGAAATCATGAGCTTGTCACCTTCAAGAATATCCCAGTTGCACTCCAAAGCTCTTTTCCGACTTCGTTCTGCGTTGTCCAGATGGAAATCGCAATTGATGTAAGGGGACATTACCCAAGCTTGAGAGGGGTAGAATGATGGAAGGGATCGGGAAATATAAAATAGAAGTAAGAATTTCAGCTGATAAATTGGAGGCTGAGTTACTTCTCCGTGTGGACGAACAAGATATCGACGAAATTGTCATCTTGGAAACAGATGTATACAAAGCATTACAAACAAGCAATGTGAAGTATGGAATTCTCGATGATGTAGTTCAGAACTTATGTACCTTACCTGCGAAGTATGCAAACGCGAGAGTAAAGGTTGCTCTGGGGATTGCACCTGTGGCCGGAACAGATGGGACTATCGAGTACCCCTATTTGGCATCTATTAATGAAGGGGAAGGTCCAAGAGAGCTAGAGGATGGCCGTGTTGATTTTTATAATGTGACGACAATCCCTAATGTGGCAAAAGGGCAACTCTTGGCACGTAAAATACCAGCAAGCCAGGGACAACTAGGCACAGCAGTTACCGGAGAGCCCATCGCTCCCAAAGCCGGCAAGGAAATAAACATGAAGCCTGGGAAAAATGTTGTGCTTAATCAAGAGCGGACAATGCTATACGCCGCTATTGACGGACAAGTCTCCTTTACGGAACAGGCAAAAATGAACGTGTTTCCCGTATTTGAAGTAAACGGGGATGTTGATTTTGGTGTTGGCAATATTGATTTTGTGGGAACGGTGGTCATTCGCGGGAACGTATTGAATGGCTTTCGCGTAAAGTCATCAGGAGATATACGCGTACTTGGTAGTGTAGAAGGGGCCGAGTTGTACGCAGAAGGCTCCATTGAAATCAAAAGCGGGATTGTTGCCCAGGACAAAGGCTGCATTGTAGCGGGGAAAGATGTCCGGACCTCCTTTATCCAAAACGCCAATGTAACGGCTGGGAATCAAGTGATTGTTTCTCAAAGCATCATGTTCTCAACCGTACGAGCCGGAAAGCAAATCATTTGCAAAGGGGCAAAAGGCTTCATCATTGGCGGCGTGTTGCAAGCTGGGGAAAAGATTGTCGCTCGAGTATTTGGGAACAGCAGCGCCACTCCTACGATACTCGAAGTAGGAGTCAAACCGGAATTAAGACAAGAACTGGCGAACATTCAAAAAGAACTACAAAATGTGTATGAAAATTTACGCAAAACAGATCAAGGCCTAGGCGTTATTAATCAGATCCTTCAAGTCAGCAAAGAACTTCCAGCAGACAAACGTCTCATGCAAATCAAGCTAACCAATACTCGTCTGGTTCTGGAAAAAGAAAGCAAGGAATTAGAAGCACGCAGAAATGATATTGAACTCGAGCTGAAAGGGGAAGGACCATCAGCTATTGAGGCATATCATGTGATGTATCCAGGAATTAAAATGACGTTTGGAAAACTGGTGCACTTTATCAAGCACGAGTATGCGAGAACGCGATTTATTGTGCTGGACGGTGAAATTAGCACTGCAACTCTTATCTAATCCAGGATGCTTACATACTTAGTGTGACAAAGGGAGTTGGGGCCATATGAGTTTGAAAGCGGTTGAATTGCAGGTGGCAATACCACGCACGCTAGAAGTCAGCCGAATTCAGGAGCATCAGCAACAACGAACCATGCATGAACAACAATCAATGATTGATCAGCGAAGAGACCTGGATGAACATATGCGCCAGCGCCCGAGCGATCTTGAGCAATCACAAAAGAACCAGATACGCGAACGAGAAAAAAAGCAAGGACAGCAAGAACATCAGGACAAAAAAGAATCCGCTGGAAGTCAATTGTCCGAATCGAGCGAAGGTGTATCTGCGAATGCTGATCTCATGAGAGATCCATTGCGTGGACGTATTATAGATATTTCTTTATAAACGAAGTCAAGCCAGAAATAAAGGTGGACAACATGGACGTAGTGTATCCCATCCTGATTGGAGCAGGAATGATCAGCATGCTTCTTGCTTTTTTCATTAAAAAGAAGCAGCCTGTTGACTCCTTTTCCTCAATACCGACACAACGCACGACGGACAAAGACGAGCTCGAAAAAAGCGTGCAGCGTCTTCAAAAACAGGTAAAGCAAGAAACCAATCTGCTTGCTGCAGAATGGCAGGAAATGAGAGCGGATCTTCTCGAGGATATCGCTAGTTTGAGCAAGCGATTAGACAATGTGGAAGAACAATGGAAAAAGAGTGAAACTCATAAGCAAGAAGCTCCAAAGGATACGAATAGGATAGAACCAGCACCTCAAGCTCAAGAGGTGGATATGCTGGCACTGCGAGAACGTTATCGCCGTGCCTTTGAGCTGAGTAAAGAAGGTTTGTCTCGGGATGAGATCGCAAAACGACTCGGTGCCGGCAGAGGGGAAATCGATTTGATCTTTTCCTTGGCTGACAGGCATGAGCGAGGTCTTGCCGATGCGTAAACAAGAGCTGTTATTTGGATTTGGAGCAGGACTGATAGTGGCTACCTCCATTATCGGACTGTTAGCGCCTAAGCAAACTGCGCAAGCCCCAGCCATGACTGTCGATCAAATGAAAGTAGCTGCACAAGAGCTGGAAATGGTCGTACTTACAGGAGAAGAATACAAACAGTGGCAGGAAGAAAAGAAGGTGAACGTACAGCCAGCTCCTGGAGTGCCTAAGGCCCCAGTTGCGCCTGTGACAAAGCAACCGCAAACGCCAGCTGTACAGCCTACAACACCTGCAGCTTCATCAGAGCAAAAGGTGATTCCGCCAACGAATCCAGTGAGTAAGGACGGCCAGCTTACTCCAACCGTACCGAATACACAGACACCAACGTCACCCAATACGGTGGCTCCTAAAGCTCCGACTGTGGAAGCACCAGTAGCAGACAAGAAGGTATCTTTCACTGTACCTTACAAAGCAACTGCAGAAGATGTAGCGCAGGTTCTAGTCAAGGAAGGAATTCTTCCTGCCGACAATCAATTTGTGGCCCAGCTACGTGCAAGCGACAAGCTAAATCGTATTCGTGTCGGTACCTATGAAGTGTCGACCACTGCCAAGGAAGCAGATATCGTCAAGTTGATAACAACGCCGCCTAAAAAATAGGCGGTTTTTTCAATGTAACCAAATGTGTCCATTTGTCGTCTGCCAAGAAGGGTCAAAACTTTTTTTACGAAATAAATGGAATTCGTTTGTTGCAATTGAAACTCCCATATGATATATTCATTTACGGTGTTGAAATCGCACGTCCACCAATTCCGGCAACGGTGCTGCCTATGGCAGAATTGCTTGGAACATGCGGTGAGACGGAGGTAGGCATCACAAAAACCATTTTTGAAGGAGGTGTGAAATATGGCAGTAATTTCGATGAAACAATTGCTCGAGGCTGGTGTACACTTCGGTCACCAAACTCGTCGTTGGAACCCGAAAATGGCTCGCTATATCTTCACCGAACGTAACGGAATCTACATTATCGACCTGCAAAAAACCGTTAAAAAAGTAGAGGAAGCGTACAACTTCGTACGTGAACTCGCTCAAGACGGCGGTAAAGTGCTCTTCGTTGGTACGAAGAAACAAGCACAAGAATCCGTTAAAGAAGAAGCAGAACGCACAGGTCACTACTTCATCAACCAACGTTGGTTGGGTGGTACTCTGACAAACTTCACTACTATCAAAAAACGCACTTCTCGCTTGGCTGAGCTGAAGCGTATGGAAAACGATGGTACTTTCGAAGTATTGCCTAAGAAAGAAGTTATCGTTCTGCGCAAAGAAATGGATCGTCTGGAAAAATTCTTGGGCGGTATCGCTCACATGGATAAACTGCCTGACGCTCTGTTCGTTATCGATCCTCGTAAAGAGCGCATCGCTGTAGCAGAAGCTCGCAAATTGGGTATCCCAATCGTTGCAATCGTAGATACTAACTGCGATCCAGATGAGATCGATTATGTGATCCCAGGTAACGATGACGCAATTCGCGCTGTGAAATTGCTCACTGCTAAAATGGCAGACGCTCTGCAAGAAGGAAACCAAGGTACAGAGCAACAAGCAACAACAACTGCGTAAGCATGTGTGTTAAAGGGTGGACTGAGGGTGTCAGAACCCCCGTCCATCCTTTTTTGCTGATTAGCGTCGCCGAGGTGTTAACAGGCGGCTTGCTTTTCGACTATAATAGGATCGTAACTTTTCGAGGAGGTTTCACTCAATGGCAATTAGTGCACAAGCGGTTAAAGAACTGCGCGAGCGTACAGGCGCAGGTATGATGGATTGCAAACGCGCGTTGGAAGAAACAGCAGGCGACATGGAAAAAGCAATTGACTTGCTCCGTGAGCGCGGTGTAGCGAAAGCAGCGAAAAAATCCGGACGTATTGCAGCTGAAGGTTTGACTGGAACTGCGGTAGCTGGAAACGTGGCAGCAGTTGTAGAAGTAAACTGCGAAACTGACTTCGTAGGTAAAAACCCTGAGTTCCAAACACTCGTAAAAGACATCGCTGAGCACGTTGTATCCCAACGTCCTGCAACAGTTGAAGAAGCTCTGGAGCAACCATTCAAAGGTGCTGGCGAGACTCTGGGTCATGTAATCAACGAGAAAATCGCGACTATTGGAGAAAACATCTCCTTCCGTCGTTTTGTACTTTCTGAGAAAACTGACGCTGGCGTATTCGGCGCTTACCTGCACATGGGTGGCCGTATCGGTGTATTGGTAACTCTGGAAGGCACACAAGACGAAACACTGGCAAGAGACCTGGGCATGCACGCAGCTGCATCCAACCCACGTTTTGCTAACCGTGAAGAAGTTTCCGCTGATGAGATCGAACGTGAGCGTGAAGTTCTGAAAAACCAAGCACTGGCTGAAGGCAAACCTGCTAACATCGTTGAGAAAATGGTAGAAGGCCGCCTCTCCAAATTCTTCGAAGAATACGTACTGGTTGAGCAACCATTCGTAAAAGATACTGACAAGAAAGTAGCTGTTCTGCTGAAAGAAGCAGGTGCTACCTTGCAAGGATTCGCTCGCTTCCAAGTAGGCGAAGGCATCGAGAAGAAACAAGAAGACTTCGCAGCTGAAGTTATGGCTCAAGTTAATAAGCAATAATAAAGGAAATAGGGAACACCTTCGTGTTCCCTATTTTCAAAGCGAGAGTTTCACTTTGTGTGAAACTCTCTGCATGTAAATAGCAGTGTGTACCTGTTCCCAATTAGAAGGAATGAAGACTGGGCACAGAGAATGATTCATGAATGGAGGCCGTTTCACATGCCACTTCCTGCCTATAAACGGGTTGTGTTAAAGTTGAGTGGGGAAGCTTTGGCGGGGGACTTAGGGTATGGTATTGACCCAAAGGTAATTTTCTCCGTCGCTAACCAGATCAAGGAAATCGTAGAATTGGGTGTACAAGTCGCTGTAGTCGTCGGAGGAGGTAATATCTGGCGCGGACTTTCCGGCAGCTCGAAAGGCATGGATCGGGCAACAGCCGATTACATGGGGATGCTGGCCACAATTATGAACTCACTCGCCTTGCAGGATGGGTTAGAAAAAGTGAACGTCCCGACTCGTGTTCAAACCTCGATTGAGATGAGACAGGTAGCAGAACCATACATACGCCGTCGTGCCATTCGTCATTTGGAAAAAATGCGCGTGGTCATCTTCGCTGCCGGTACTGGTAACCCTTACTTTTCAACAGATACGACTGCTGCTCTGCGTGCAGCTGAGATTGAAGCTGAAGTAATCCTGATGGCGAAAAACAAGGTAGACGGTGTGTACTCTGCAGACCCAAGCCTTGACCCGAACGCTAAGAAGTACGACCAGTTGACATTCCTGGAAGTGCTGAATAAAGGTTTAGGTGTCATGGATTCAACAGCGTCTAGCTTGTGCATGGATAACAGTATTCCGTTGATCGTCTTTAACATTTCTGATGAAGGCAATATTCGTCGGGCAGTAATGGGCGACAAAATCGGTACTCTAGTGAAAGGGGAATAATTATGCCACAAACTGTGCTAAAAGACATGGAAGATCGCATGAATAAAGCGATCAATGCTTTGAAAAAAGATCTGTCCAGCCTGCGTGCAGGCCGAGCGAACCCAGCAATGCTGGATCGTGTAGCTGTAGACTATTACGGTTCACCAACACCGATTAGCCAATTGGCTAACATCAGCGTGCCAGAACCACGTATGCTGATCATTCAGCCATGGGACAAAACGGCACTCAAAGAAATTGATCGTGCCCTGCAACAATCGGATCTGGGTATTTCCCCATCCAATGATGGTGTGGTCATCCGTCTGATGATTCCTCCACTCACAGAAGAGCGTCGTAAAGACCTAGTGAAGCTGGCTGGAAAAGGTGGAGAAGAAGCAAAGGTAGCGATTCGTAACATCCGTCGTGATGCAAACGATGAAATTAAAAAGCTGGAAAAGGCTGCTACCATTTCTGAAGACGATTCTCGTCGTCACCAAGAAACTATCCAAAAGACTACGGATAAATTCATTGCTGAAGTTGACAAGACCGTCAAGGACAAAGAGAAAGACATTTTGGAAGTATAGGTAATGGTAATCCCCCTCTTTTGAGGGGGATGTACGTCTATATCTCTCATTACGGGGGAACACTTTATGTTAGAACATCTGGCGCGCAAATGGGGCCGCAAAGAAAAGCAATCGGAGCCAGCCGAGTTCGATCGTTCCGGTAAAATTCCGGAGCATGTGGCAATTATTATGGATGGCAACGGTCGTTGGGCCAGTAAGCGCAGTTTACCCCGGGTTGCCGGGCACCGTGCAGGTATGAAAGCAGTAAAAGAAGTCGTGAAGGTTGCAGACGAGATCGGCGTTCGTTATATGACGATGTACGCATTCTCTACCGAAAACTGGAAGCGTCCACGCGATGAAGTGGATTTTCTCATGAAACTTCCGCAGGAATTTTTGTCGACAGAATTGGATGAATTAATAGAACGTGGTGTCCGCATACGCATGCTGGGCAGTAAAAGCGAGCTGCCTTCTCATACGTTGAAAGCGTTGCTGGAAGCAGAAGAGAAAACGAAGGACAATAGCGGTTTGCAATTGAATTTTGCTCTGAACTATGGCGGGCGAGATGAACTTGCAAAAGCATTTTCAGTGATGGCAGCACAAGTAAAAGCAGGTGAGCTTCAACCAGAGCAACTGACTGAGGAATTGATATCGAGCTACCTGTATACAAGCGAAATTCCCGATCCAGACCTCTTGATTCGCACAAGTGGAGAGATTCGCTTGAGTAACTTTATGCTGTGGCAATTGGCATATACAGAATTATGGTTTACGGATGTGCTGTGGCCTGATTTTACCCGTGAACATTTTTATCAAGCAATCGTGGAATACCAAGGCCGAGCTCGTCGCTACGGGGCGGTATAGCCGAGAGGTGGAATCAGTTGAAGCAACGTATAATAACAGGCCTGATTGGTGGGGCTGGTTTTCTATTATTGATGTATGCTGGTGGAGTTTGGTACTCACTTTTGGTGTTTTTACTGGCTGTCATTGGCTATTTTGAATTTATGAGAATGGCTGGCATTCAGTCATTTTATTTGGCAGGATTGCTCGGATATGTATTGATGTTAAGCATTTTGTGGCCGTCTCTATTATTTTCGGATTGGCTCAGTATCAGCATGCCGGATCTGATGCTGCCCGTCATCCTGCTCTTGTTGATTTACTCCGTTTTACGGAAAAATCAGTTTCACATTGAACACGTCGCCCTTACGTTGGTGGGGGCGTTATACATAGGCTACGGTTTTACTTACATGGCCGCTACCCGAAACCTACCTGAAGGATTCATGCTGACGGTCATGGTCATTATGGGAATATGGTCGACTGATTCGGGCGCCTATTTTGTCGGAAAAGCAATAGGTAAGCGTAAACTTTGGCCAGAAATAAGTCCAAACAAGACGGTAGAGGGAGCCTTAGGAGGTCTCGTTGCTTCTGTCCTGATTGTTCTTTCCATCAATGCAAGCTTCGGACATTTTGCGATTGATCAGGCTTTGACCATCGCTCTTGTTGCGGGGATCGTCGGGCAATTGGGTGATTTGGTTGAGTCGGCTTTCAAGAGACATTTCCATGTAAAAGATTCAGGACAGCTCATTCCGGGTCACGGGGGCGTTTTGGATCGCTTTGATAGCTTTTTGCTCGTCTTTCCGGTTCTACATCTATTAGGTATTGTCTAAAACCTTTTGCATATAGAAAGAGATATAGAGGGTGAAATCCGTGAAAAAAATAGCGCTCTTAGGTTCAACGGGGTCAGTTGGAACGAGCACGCTTGAAGTCGTAGACCAGCATCCAGAGGATTTTTCGGTGGTGGCTATGGCTGCTGGAACAAACGTGGATCTATTGACACGCCAGGTGGAAAAATTCAAGCCCGAGCTCGTTTCTGTGGGAAATGAGAAGGCTGCCGTTGAACTGCGAGATAGATTGGCGGGTAAGTCTCAACCAGAAATCGTTTACGGGGCGGAAGGATTGGAACTGGTTGCCCGTCATGAAGCTGCCAATTTCGTTATGACCGCGGTTGTCGGCAGTGTAGGGGTCGCACCTACACTCGCTGCGATAGAGGCGGGAAAAACAATTGGACTGGCCAACAAAGAGACACTGGTGAGCGCTGGCCCTGTCGTCATGAAACGAGCAAAAGAAAAAGGTATCTCGATTATTCCAGTAGACAGCGAGCATTCAGCTGTCTACCAATGTCTGCAAGGCGAACGCAAGGAAGATGTGGCGCGGGTTATTTTGACCGCTTCAGGAGGTTCCTTCCGTCACCTCTCTCGCGAGGATCTACAGCAAGTGACTGTAGAGCAGGCATTGGCTCATCCGAATTGGAGCATGGGTGCAAAAATTACCATCGATTCTGCTACCATGATGAACAAAGGTTTTGAAGTGATCGAGGCTCATTGGCTATTCGATTTACCTTATGAGCAAATCGAATGCGTATTGCATTATGAAAGTATCATACACTCTATGGTAGAATACAAAGACAGAGCGGTCATGGCCCAACTCGGTACGCCGGATATGAAGGTTCCGATTCAGTACGCCATGAGCTATCCCATCAGAAAAGAACTACCTACGGAACCACTTGATTTGGTCAAGATCGCCACACTTCATTTTGCAGCCATGGATTATGAGCGTTATCCTCTGTTAAAATTAGCGTATGAGTGTGGCATGGCAGGAGGTACGCATACTGCAGTACTGAATGCAGCCAATGAAGTCGCAGTTGATAGGTTCTTGAAGGGAGCGATCAGTTTTTTAGACATCGAAAAGGTCGTCCGAAAAACTTGCGAAGCTCACCCTGGTGTAGCGAGTCCAGAGCTTGCAGATATTTTTGCAGCTGATGAGTGGGCACGCTCTTATGCGCTCGTCTCCATCTAAGGAAAATGAGTGTTAGATACTTGACAGAAAGGTGGCTGTTCACTTGCCTTTGCCCAACCTGGATTCCGTTGAATCAATTCTCGCGATTGTAGTTGTATTTGGGGTACTTGTCTTTGTGCACGAACTAGGACACTTCCTTCTGGCCAAGAAGGCAGGGATCTTATGTCGTGAATTTGCACTGGGAATGGGGCCAAAAATTTTTCGCGTGAAGCGGGGAGAAACGGAATACACCTTACGCCTTTTACCCATCGGTGGTCTTGTTCGCATGGCGGGGGAAGACCCGGAGATGGATATGTTGAAACCGCACATGGAAGTAAGCTTGGAGCGGGATGCGTTAGGAAAGGTCACACATATTTTGCTCGATGGGCCAAGTTCTGGTTCTGCTCGTGCGATCACCGGTACGGTGGTACAATTTGATCTGGAGCAAAATTTAAATATTGTGCTTGAACTAGATGGAGAGCAGAAGACGTTTGCTGTTCATCCTCAGGCTCAACTGG
This sequence comes from Brevibacillus sp. NPDC058079, assembly GCF_042885155.1. Lineage (NCBI taxonomy): Bacteria > Bacillati > Bacillota > Bacilli > Caryophanales > Paenibacillaceae > Brevibacillus > Brevibacillus sp. NPDC058079. Next base: position 105,691 of record NZ_JBHVSO010000002.1, on the reverse strand, counting down.
TCAAGGATGGACAAGAAGTACAGATTGCCCCTCTGAACAGACAGTTCAAAGGCAAGACAGTTTCACAACGTTTTTGGGCGATTTTTGCAGGACCTGCAGCCAACTTTTTGCTGGCGTTTGTTTTGTTTATCGTGATCGGCTTCTTGTACGGCGTACCGAATGGCAGCTATCTGGGGAATGTGATCCCTGGAGGACCTGCTGCTCAAGCTGGATTATTGCCAGGTGATAAGGTGATCGCGATTCAAGGTCAGCCTGTATCCTCGTGGAAAGACGTTGTAGAGAAGATTAGCAAAGCGCCGGACCAACAATTAACATTTGAGTACGAGCGCAATGGCCAGCGTATGACTGTGCCAGTTAAAGTAGGGAAAGACGAAAACAACGTAGGCAAAATCATGGTGACCAATGCACTCACGTTTGCCCCAGGAGAAGTTCTCAAATACGGTGCAACGTCCACTTACGAGTTTACGATGATGATCCTGAAAAGCTTGGGAATGCTCGTAACGGGTGAATACGGACTGAAGGACTTGAGTGGTCCGGTCGGTATTTTCAAGATGACTGGAGAGGTTGCTCAACAAGGTATGGCGATTCTTTTGAAATGGGCTGCAGTATTGAGCATTAACCTTGGATTGTTCAATCTGTTGCCGCTGCCAGCCTTGGATGGCGGACGTCTCGCATTCTTGGGAGTAGAGGCGCTGCGTGGTCGACCTATTGACCCGCATAAAGAAGGAATGGTACATTTCTTGGGCTTTGCCTTTTTGATGTTGCTGATTTTGGTAGTGACGTGGAATGATCTGCAACGATTGTTCTCCTAATCACGTACTAACACGATAGAGAGAAAAACAGACATACCTAAAAGGATGGTGCAAAATGTTCAAGCGCGAGGAGACGAAACCGGTTTTTGTAGGTGGAGTGCAAATCGGGGGCCAAAAAAGCGTAGTCATCCAGTCGATGACGACAGCAGACACGCGTGATGTAGAAAAAACTCTGGCTGAGATTCAGAGACTGCATGATGTCGGTTGCCAAATTGTTCGCTTGGCCGTCATCAACGAAGATGCAGCCCGTGCCATCAAAAAAATTAAAGAACGCTCCCCGTTGCCGCTCGTTGCCGACATTCATTTCGACCACAAGCTGGCATTGATTGCGCTGGAGAGCGGGATTGATAAAATTCGTATCAACCCAGGCAACATCGGTTCGAAAGAAAAAACGCAACGCGTAGTGGAAGCGTGCCGCGAGCGCAATGTTCCGATCCGTATTGGGGTCAACTCCGGTTCAGTAGAGAGAAGACTTTTAGAAAAATACGGGTATCCTTCTCCGGAAGCGATCGTAGAAAGTGCGATAGACCACGTGCAAATTCTGGAAGACTTGAACTACGACAACATCGTCATTTCCTTGAAGTCTTCCGATGTTCCAACGATGATCCAAACATATTCGTTGATGGCACAGAAACGCAACTATCCGCTGCACGTCGGTGTAACAGAAGCAGGTACACAGTTCTCCGGTAGCATTAAGTCTTCAGTTGGAATCGGAACGGTATTGTCGATGGGAATCGGTGACACCATTCGTGTATCCCTGACGGCTGATCCTGTTGAAGAAATTAAAGTAGCAAAACAAATCCTTCGCAGCTTGGATATCGTGAACAACGATCCAGTGGTCATTGCATGCCCATCTTGCGGTCGATGCGCAATTGACCTGATCGGCTTGGCAACAAAAGTCGAGGATGCCATTTCCACGCTGAAAGTACCGTTAAAAGTAGCGGTAATGGGTTGCGCGGTAAATGGCCCTGGTGAAGCTCGTGAAGCAGATGTAGGCGTTGCCGGCGGAAATGGCGAGGGCTTGATTTTCCGTAATGGTGAAATTGTTCGGAAAGTAAAAGAAACCGAGTTGTTTGAAGAGCTGATGAAAGAAATTAACGAAATAGTAAACGAGCAAAAGCCTACAACTGTAGGATAATGCACGTTGATTGCTGATAAGGCATAAGGAGGACACGCACGTGTTGAAGCAAAGTCAAATGTTGATCCCTACCCTGCGGGAAGTGCCATCCGACGCGGAGATTGCCAGCCACAAGCTGCTGCTCCGCGCAGGTATGGCCCGCCAACTGGCTTCCGGTATTTATACGTACCTGCCCCTGGCGCTCCGTTCCCTGCACAAAATCCAAGCGATTGTGCGTGAAGAAATGAACAATGCTGGGGGACAAGAGCTGTTGATGCCAGCGATGCAACCAGCTGAGCTGTGGCATCAAACGGGCCGCTGGGATGTGTACGGTCCCGAGCTCGTTCGCCTGCGTGACCGTCATGATCGTCCTTTTGCCTTGGGTCCAACCCATGAAGAAGTCATTACAAGTCTCGTGCGTGATGAGATTAACTCTTACAAAAAACTCCCGATCAACCTTTATCAAATTCAAACCAAGTTCCGTGATGAAGTGCGTCCACGCTTCGGTTTGATTCGTTGCCGCGAGTTTATTATGAAGGATGCTTACTCTTTCGATTCGTCACAGGAAGGTCTGGATCGCAACTTCCAGGCTATGTATGATGCGTACACAAACATCTTTACCCGTGTAGGCTTGAACTTCCGTGCAGTAGAAGCGGATGCAGGTGCAATCGGCGGAAAAGGCACTTACGAATTCATGGCGTTGTGCGACATTGGGGAAGACACGATTGCTTATTCTGAAGAAGGCGATTATGCAGCCAACTTGGAAAAGGCAGAAGTCGTGTACAAGCCATCTGCAAAGCCAGCAACAGAAGCGCCATCTCGAGAAAAATTGCATACGCCTGGTACCAAAACGATCGACCAATTGGTACAAGCACTGCAAATCGATGCAAAGCAAATCATCAAGAGCCTCATTTATCGTGTAGACGACAAGCTGGTTATGGTGCTGGTGCGCGGTGATCATGAGATCAATGAAGTGAAGCTGAAAAACTTGTATGATGCTACGATCGTAGGACTGGCTTCTGAAGCGGATATTGTTTCGGTAACAGGAGCGCCTGCAGGATTTGTTGGCCCCGTTGGCATTGATCCTGAAAAAGTGGAAATCATTGCGGACAATTTTGTTCAAGATGTATATGATGGTGTCGTTGGTGCCAATGAAACGGACTATCATCTGACTCACGTAGTTGCTGGGCGTGATTTCACGGTTTCCCAGTACGCTGACTTGCGCAACATTACAGAAGGTGACGAGTGCCCTCGTACAGGTGGTGTTATCAAGTTTGCACGTGGTGTAGAAGTCGGTCACGTATTCAAACTGGGTACGAAATACTCCACAGCGATGGGTGCTACTTACCTGGATGAGAACGGTCGCAGTCAACCAATGATCATGGGCTGCTACGGAATCGGTGTATCTCGTACAATTGCGGCAGTGATCGAGCAGAATAATGATGAAAATGGTATCATTTGGCCAGTATCTGTTGCACCTTTCCATGTGCATGTGATTCCGGTCAATGTTAAAGTAGAAGAGCAACGTCAAGTTAGCGAACAAATTACAGAAGCATTGCGCAAGGCAGGCGTAGAAGTTTTGTTTGACGATCGTCCTGAGCGTGCTGGTGTGAAGTTTAAAGACGCTGATTTGATTGGACTGCCTCTGCGTATTACGGTTTCCGATAAAGCTGCACAAGAAGGAACAGTGGAAGTGCGTATCCGCAAAAACGGTGAAACACATGATGTGAAGCTGGATCAATTGGTCGATGAAGTAAAAGGTCTCTTATCTCGTGTTGACCAAACTGGAGCTGCCTTGTTCGGTAACTAGTTGCATGCAGGAATAAGAAGGATTTTGTCGAATTTTTACGGGGTACTCCCCTAGATCAATGGGGAGTGCCTCTTTTTCTTGTTTGAACGCTCACTTATAGGGAAGGTGGGAAAACCGTGGACCGTTTACAAGAGCAAAAACATCGCTTCTCCCTATTGGTCAAGCAAATGGAAGTTCCTGACGAATGGGTGGAGCGATTTTTTCTTGATGCTCAGATTGAAAAGCTAGAGCTATATAAGCAGAACAAAGAATGGGTTTTTCACTTTGCCCTCCCGAGAATGATACCAGCGGATGTTTATGCAGCTTTTACCAAGCGATTGACGCATACATTTTCACATCTCGCTAAAGTAGATACCCGATTTCGCTATCTGCAAAAGCCGTCTCTCGATCATGTAGTCGAAGAGTATTGGGACGTCTTGCTGGCGGGACTGGAGCCGGCTCTGAACTCCTTGGCAGTTACGATGCGTCAAGCGCGTAAGCAAGTCGACCAACAAGAAGTCAAGGTATACTTGCCAACGGAGATGTCCGTTGAGGTTGCCAAGCGTAAACGAGCGGATAATGAGCTTTTGGCTGCTTTCCAGAAAGCTACGGATTGCTCGATGCGCTTTACTTTTCATGGGGAAGAAAGCGATGACGCGTATAAGGCCTTTGAGGAGCAACGTAAAGAGGAAGAGCGTGCTCTCGTCGAAGTTGTGATGACGGCTGTTCAACAGGAAAACAAATCGTCTGATAAAGCTGATGCTGTCACTACGCTCATGATGGGCTATGAAATTAAAGATGCGCCGATCCCGATTTGCGAGATTCAAGATGAGGAACGCCGTATTGTCATCCAAGGAACCGTATTTAACGTAGAAGTCAAAGAGCTTCGCAGTGGACGTCATTTGCTCACGTTCAACGTATCAGACTATACGGATTCTCTTACAGTGAAGATGTTCTCTCGCGATAAAGAAGACGTGAAAATGCTTGAATTGCTGAAAGACGGTATGTGGGTGAAAGTACGGGGAAGTGTACAGCATGACACATTTGTACGCGATCTCGTGATGAATGCCAATGATTTGAACCAGATTGAGCAGGTCATTCGCAAAGATCACGCGGAAGAAAAGCGCGTTGAGCTCCATTGCCATACGCCGATGAGTGCGCTGGATGCCGTTGCATCGGTAAAATCACTGGTCTCGACGGCAGCAAAGTGGGGTCATAAAGCAATTGCTGTCACTGACCATGGTGTCGTGCAGGCTTTTCCAGAGGCGTATTCCATCGCCAAAAAGAACAACATCAAATGCATTCTCGGTATGGAAGCATACGTAGTCGAGGATGGTATCGATATCGTTTATAACCTGCACGCAGACAATAATCTTGCCATTGATGAAAATACCGAATACGTCGTGTTTGATACGGAGACGACGGGTTTAAACGCGTCAGAGCATACAATCATCGAGATCGCTGCTGTCAAAATGAAAGGCTCAGAAATTGTCGACCAATGGACGGAGCTGATCGACCCGCAATTGGAAATTGGGCCAAAGACAACCGAGATTACGGGGATTACCAACGAAATGCTCCGCGGGCAAGAGACACTTGATGTGGTACTCCGCAAGTTTAAGGATTTTACTGGTGACGCCATCCTGGTTGCGCATAATGCTGAGTTTGACAAAGCGTTTATTAACGCCTGCGCCAAACGGATTGGCATGGAACCATGGAGCAATTCATTTTTAGATACGCTGCCTTTGGCTCGTTTGATGTACAAAGGAATGCGTAATTATCGTTTGGGATCATTAGCGAAAAAGTTCAACGTCGAGCTCATCAATGCTCACCGTGCGTTAGACGATACTGTGGCTCTTGCTCACGTGTTCCAGCAAATGTTGAAGGACATAAAAGAAGCGGAAATCAAATCGCTTGCTGAACTGAATGAAAAAAGCAACGAAGAGGCGGATTACAAGAGTGGACGTCCATTCCATGCGACGATTCTCGTGCAAAATAAAGAAGGCCTCAAAAACCTGTACAAGCTCGTAACTCGTTCTCATGTGGAAACATTCTTCCGTTGGCCCCGAATTCAGCGAAGCCAGCTGTCCAAATACCGCGAAGGCTTGCTAATTGGTACGGCGTGTAAAGACGGGGAACTCATGCAATCGATTCTTCGCGGTAAGTCACCTGAAGAGTTGAAGGAAGTTGCTGCTTTTTACGACTATTTGGAATTACAGCCGGTCGCTCATTACTCACCACTGTTGCGTAATGAAGAAATTCCTTCGCTGGAGACGATGAAAGGCTACCATGAAAAGATCGTCGAAATGGGAAAAGAGCTCGGCAAGCTGGTCGTTGCTACAGGGGATGTGCACTTCCTGAATCCCCAAGATGAAATCTTCCGCGATGTTTTCCTATTGTCAAAAGGGGATCCAACCGCAGGGAATCAGCCGCCGCTTTACTTTCATACAACGGAAGAGATGCTAGAGGCGTTCTCCTTTTTGGGGGAAGAGATCGCAAAAGAAATTGTCGTAACAAATACGAATGCCATTGCGGATATGATTGAGGATATTAGTCCGATTCCAGACAAGCTGTACACGCCGATCATTGAAGGGGCGGACGAAGAGCTTCGTCAAATGTGCTATGACAAAGCAAGGTCGTTGTATGGTGACCCATTGCCCGAACTGGTCGAGCATCGCTTGGAAAAAGAATTGAACAGTATCATCAAGCACGGCTTCGGTGTGATTTATTTGATTTCGCAGCGTTTGGTAACGAAATCGTTGAATGATGGTTACCTCGTAGGTTCACGTGGGTCTGTAGGCTCGTCTTTTGTTGCGACGATGTCTGAGATTACAGAGGTAAACCCATTGCCACCTCACTATCGCTGCCCAAATTGCAAGCACAGCGAGTTTATTACAGATGGTTCAATCGCCTCTGGGTTTGACTTGGAGGATAAAGAATGTGCGCAATGTGGAACCATGTATGCCAAGGACGGCCAGGACATCCCGTTCGAAACGTTCCTCGGTTTTAAAGGAGACAAGGTACCGGATATTGACTTGAACTTCTCTGGTGATTATCAACCGCGTGCACACAAGTACACACAGGAGCTGTTCGGAGCGGATTACGTATATCGTGCAGGAACGATTGGTACCGTTGCGGAAAAAACAGCGTATGGCTACGTGCGCAAGTATGCCGATGAACGAGGCATGACGTTGCGCAATGCGGAGATATCCAGGATCGTCAACGGCTGTACAGGTGTAAAAAGGACGACAGGACAGCATCCGGGCGGTATTATCGTAGTACCTGACTACATGGAGATTGAAGACTTTTGTCCGATTCAGTTCCCGGCTGATGATAATGAGTCAGAATGGCGCACAACCCATTTCGATTTCCACTCCATTCATGACAACTTGTTAAAACTCGATATTCTGGGACACGATGATCCGACCGTCATTCGTATGCTGCAAGACTTGACGGGAATGGACCCGAAGACGATTCCACTGGATGATAAAAAGACGATGTCCATCTTCAGTACGACGGAAGCCTTGGGGGTTACCCCGGAGCAAATCGGTACGAACATGGGGACACTCGGCATTCCTGAGTTCGGAACCAAATTCGTACGTCAGATGCTAGAAGACACCAAACCGACAACGTTTGCCGAGCTTGTTCAGATTTCTGGACTCTCTCATGGTACGGACGTTTGGTTGAACAACGCACAAGACTTGATCCGCAACGGTACCTGCAAGCTACCAGACGTAATCGGTTGTCGTGACGATATCATGGTGTATTTGATCTATAAAGGGCTAGAGCCTTCACGCGCCTTTAAGATCATGGAGTCCGTGCGTAAGGGTAAAGGGGTTCCTGAGGACGATCAGGAAGAAATGCGCAATAACAATGTGCCAGAATGGTATATTCAGTCGTGCCAGCGGATTAAGTACATGTTCCCGAAGGCGCACGCGACTGCTTACGTCATGATGGCTGTGCGGATCGCATACTTCAAGGTACATCGGCCATTGGAGTTTTACGCAACATATTTCACTGTTCGCGCAGACGACTTTGACATTCCGCTGATGGTCAAAGGCTCAGCGGCGATCAAGCAAAAGATTGAAGAGATCGAGGGCAAGGGACACGATGCACAGCCAAAAGAAAAGGCATTGCTGACTGTTTTGGAGATGGCGTTGGAAATGATAGAGCGGGGCTTCCGCTTTGCCAACGTTGATTTGTACAAATCAGACGCCACGCGCTTCTTGATCGAGGGAGATTCGCTGATCGCTCCATTTAACGCCCTGCCTGGCTTAGGGACGAACGCGGCGATCAGCATCGTAGCTGCGAGAGAGCATGGAGAGTTTTTGTCCAAGGAGGACCTCCTATCCCGATCCCGCATCTCCAAGACCATTTTGGAGTTCTTGGACGAGCAAGGTGCTTTGAAAGGATTGCCAGAATCCAACCAGCTATCCTTGTTCTAAGGCGTGCAGTCAAGGCTCACAGTCATCCAAAGGTTGTCAGCGGAGGGCTGTTATGCTATAATTTTTTTGGAAATACTGGTTTTATACGCATGGCTGATCGAGAGTGGGGAAACCCACTCTTTCTTTCTGGCTACACCTCATGGTTCAAATGAGAAGGAGGTACTTGCTTGAGCAAGGTAACAGGCATCGTCACTGAACTCGTCACGCCCATTGTTGAAGGAGTGGGCCTGGAGCTAGTTGACATCGAGTACAAAAAGGAAGGCAGCAACTGGTTTCTGCGCGTGTTTATCGACAATGAAACTGGCAACATCGACATCGATGACTGCCGCCTTGTCAGCGAGAAGCTGAGCGAAAAACTAGACGAAGTAGATCCCATCCCTACGGCATACTTTTTAGAAGTATCTTCGCCGGGTGCTGAGCGCCCATTACGCAAGGATAAGGATTTCACGAAAGCTGTCGGCAGAAATGTGCATATCACAACAAAAGAGCCAATAGAAGGTGCAACCACGTTCGAAGGCGAACTGGTATCCTATGAGGATGGCAAGCTGACAGTTAAAGAAGCAAAGAAAACGTATGTAATTTCCCAAGAGCAAATTGACACGGCTAGAATGGCAATTATTTTTTAGTTGTCGCGGCCTGTGTTAGCCCGTGGTAAGTAAAGGAGGAGGCAACGAAAGTCATGAACGGCGATTTTATCGAGGCTTTAGAAGCCATTGAGAGAGAGAAAGGCATCACCAAAGACGTACTGATCGAGGCCATCGAAGCGGCTCTTATCTCTGGATACAAACGTAACTTCAACTCGGCCCAAAATGTGCGGGTGGATGTAAATCGTCATTCAGGTATGGTGCGTGTGTTTGCGCGGAAGAGCGTAGTCGAAGAGGTTTTGGACGTGCGTCTTGAGATCTCTCAAGAAGCAGCACAAGAAATCGATCCTAACTTCCGTCTGGAGGACATCGTCGAAATCGAGGTAACGCCTCGTGATTTCGGTCGTATTGCCGCTCAGACAGCGAAGCAAGTGGTTACACAGCGCATTCGTGAAGCGGAGCGCGGTTTGATCTACAGCGAGTTTATTGAGCGTGAAGACGATATCGTAACTGGTGTCGTTCAACGTATGGACGCTCGCAATTATTACATTGATCTGGGTAAGGCGGAAGCCGTTATGCCGATCACCGAAAAAATGCCATCCGAAGATTTTAAATCACAAGATCGTGTGAAGGCATACATCATCAAAGTAGAGAAAACCACTAAAGGACCGCAAATCGTCGTTTCCCGTACTCACCCGGGGCTTTTGAAGCGTCTCTTCGAATTAGAAGTGCCAGAAATATATGACGGTGTGGTTGAAATCAAATCTGTTGCGCGTGAAGCGGGTGATCGCTCGAAGATCGCTGTGCATTCCATCAACGCAGATGTTGATCCAGTAGGGGCTTGTGTCGGTCCAAAGGGCATGCGCGTCCAAACGATCGTTACGGAGCTGAAAGGCGAAAAGATCGACATTGTTCGTTGGTCTGAAGATCCTGCCGAGTACGTAGCTAACGCTCTCAGCCCTGCAAAGGTGCTGCATGTTGAGGTTAACGTAGCGGAGAAGGTTACACGTGTGATCGTTCCTGATTATCAATTGTCTCTGGCAATTGGTAAGCGCGGTCAAAACGCACGCCTGGCAGCCAAGCTGACTGGCTGGAAGATCGATATCAAGAGCGAGTCCCAAGCCGACCAAGAAGGCATCGCTTATCCAAGAGAAGTAGAGAGCGATGAAGGGACGGACAACGAATAATCATGAAGCAAAAAAAGATCCCGTTGCGTAAGTGCATTGTTTGCCAAGGAATGTTTCCTAAAAAGGAATTAATCCGCGTCGTCCGGACGCCAGAAGAAGAGATCGTCATTGATCTTACTGGAAGGGCGGCGGGACGCGGTACCTATGTGTGTCGGCAGGAAAGCTGTCTGAAGCCGGATGCGTTCGCATCGGGAAAATGGAAAAAAGTGCTGGAACGTGCCCTCAATATGTCCATCTCCCAAGAAAAGTATGATGCTTTCCGTGAGAAATGGTTGGAGATGATGGGAAAATGATCCCAAAAGCAGCACAACTACTCGGATTGGCGATGCGTGCGAGAAAGATCGTTACCGGGGAGGAACTGGTCATTACCGCTATTCGTAATGGGCAGGCCCGCCTGGTTTTGCTCGCATCAGATGCATCAGACAATACCGCCAAGAAAGTAAAGGATAAATGTTCCTATTACGGTGTCTCATGTGTAACCACTGGCGACCGACATTCATTGGGACACGCAATCGGAAAAGATGGGCGCGTTACCGTGGCGGTAACCGATGGGAAATTGGCCGAAAGCATTCAGCGTCTGCTCACCTAACTTAGAAAGGGTGAAGTATATTTGAAGACACGTGTGTATGAGTATGCCAAACAGCACAACATGAGCAGTAAGGAAATCCTCAATTTGCTAAAACGATTGAATATAGAAGTAGCAAATCATATGAGTATCATGGAAGAAGGGACGATCAAAAGGATCGAGGATCACATGGCCAAATTGCGTTCTGGTGCCAAACCGGAGCAACGTAATACGTCAAGTGATGCAAGACCCAAACAAACGGAAGATCAACGACGCCCCAACGACTCCAGAGGACAACAGAACAAACCCCAACAACAAGCGGGGCAAGCTCAACTGGTTAGTAATGACAGACCAAACAGCGATCGTGGAGGAAGCACATCAAACATCAATCGTCCAGCTAACAACAGTGCGAGTGCTAATTCCGATCAGCAAAGTCCTCAGCATGGAAAAAATCAGGGGAAGAATCAGGAGAGAAAACCAAACAATATGAGAAGTCAACCCGCAAAGCCGAATGACCGCAAGCCACAAGGTAATCAGCAACGACCACAAGGTCAAGGACAACAAAGACCACAAGGCCAAGGACAACAAAGACCACAGGGTCAAGGACAACAAAGACCACAGGGTCAAGGACAACAAAGACCACAGAACAATCAGCAACGACCACAAAACCAACAGCGTTCTGCACAACAACCTGTTGCTAATCAAACAGAGGGACGTACAGGGGAAGAATTTGAAGATAAAGTAAATCTCCCATCCAATGTTGGTACAGAAAAACGTGAGAAAATCAAAAAGGGTCCACAGACCCAAAAGACTTTTGAAGATAACAAGAAGAGTCAGCCTTTCCGTGGCGGTGGTAATAACCGCTATAACCAAAATAATCGCCGTGGCAATAACAATCGTGGTGGACAAAAAGCTCCACGTCCAGTATTTGACCCACCAACAAAAATTACCTTTACCGAGTCTTTGACCGTTAACGAATTGGCTGTAAAACTACGCAAAGAACCAGCAGAAGTCATCAAAAAGCTGTTTAATTTGGGAATCATGGCAACGATTAACCAGTACCTCGATCGTGAAGCCATCGAACTTATTTGCGCAGATTATGGCATTGAAGTCGAAGAAAAAATCATCATCGATGAAACCAACTTCGAAACATTGGAAGAAGTAGATGCACCAGAAAGCCTCTTGGAGCGCCCGGCAGTTGTCACCATCATGGGTCACGTTGACCACGGGAAAACGACTTTGCTGGATGCGATTCGCTCTACAAACGTTGTAGCAGGCGAAGCAGGCGGAATTACGCAGCACATTGGTGCGTACCAAGTAGAGATCAAAGGAAAGAAAATTACTTTCCTCGATACACCTGGTCACGCGGCCTTCACAACCATGCGTGCTCGCGGTGCGCAAATTACAGACATTACTATTCTGGTTGTTGCTGCAGATGATGGTGTCATGCCGCAAACGATTGAAGCGATTAGCCATGCGAAGGCAGCAAATGTGCCAATCATCGTTGCGGTCAACAAGATTGACAAACCAGAAGCAAATATGGACCGTATTAAGCAAGAATTGACCGAGTATGAGCTGGTTGCCGAAGAGTGGGGCGGCGAAACTATCTTCTCCCCATTATCTGCTAAGCAGCGTACAGGTATCGAAGAACTGCTTGAGTACATCTTGCTTGTATCCGAGGTACAAGAACTGAAAGCAAACCCAGATAAGCGTGCTCGCGGTACTGTTGTAGAAGCTGAGCTTGACAAGGGACGCGGTCCAGTTGCAACCATTCTGGTTCAACAAGGTACCCTACGCGTTGGTGACCCAATTGTAGTAGGTTCCGCTTTCGGACGTGTACGTGCAATGGTGAACGACAAAGGACGCCGTCTGAAGGAAGCTGGTCCATCTACGCCAGTAGAAATCACTGGTCTGAATGATGTACCACAAGCAGGTGACCAATTCCGTGTCTTTGAAGACGAGAAAAAGGCGCGCGCAATCGGGGAAGCACGTGCATCCAAGCAGCGTGAATCCGAGCGTCGTGAGAGCTCCCGCGTTTCTTTGGATGACTTGTTCCAGCACATCCAAGAAGGCGACATCAAAGAGCTGAACCTGATCGTAAAAGGTGACGTACAAGGTTCTGTAGAAGCTCTGCGTGGTTCTTTGGAGAAAATTGATGTCAACGGTACACGTGTGAAAATTATTCATACAGGTGCTGGGGCGATTACGGAATCCGACGTTACGCTGGCAAATGCTTCAAATGCCATCATTATTGGTTTCAACGTACGTCCTGAGCCAAATGCACGCAGCATGGCTGAACAAGAGAAGATCGACATTCGCCTGCACCGTGTCATCTATACTGTAATCGAAGAGATCGAGTCTGCTCTCAAAGGGATGCTTGATCCAGTCTTCAAAGAAAATATTATCGGCCAAGCTGAGATTCGTGAAGTGTTCAAAGTATCCAAAGTCGGAAACATTGCAGGTTGCTATGTGACTGAAGGTAAATTGAGCCGCGATGCTGGTGCGCGTTTGATCCGTGAAGGCATTGTGATTTATGAAGGTAAGCTCGATACCCTCAAGCGCTTCAAAGATGATGCGAAAGACGTTGCAGCAGGCTATGAGTGCGGTCTGACTTTGGAACGCTTCAATGACCTCAAAATCGGCGACGTAATCGAAGCATTCGTCATGGTTGAAGTGAAACAATAATGATAGCAGGTGTGCAGATTGAACTGTTTCTGCCCGCTAGCCAAAACCTGAAAGAAAAACGAGCCATCGTCAAAAGTCTGATCGGCAAGCTGCGGAGCCGATTTAACGTCTCCGCGGCAGAGGTGGCTTATCTCGAGCAATGGCAGCGTACCGTGTTGGGTATCGCTGCCGTTGCTAATGAGATATCTTTTTTACAACAAGAAATGCAGACTGTCGTTCGATTTGTAGAGAACCATCCAGATGTAGAGTTGATTCGTGTGGATACGGAATACTACGATTAATGAACAGTCAGCGGAGGTGAAAAATCGATGAATAAAACACGGATTAGCCGCGTAGGCGAAGAAATCAAAAAAGAGCTGAGCCTCGTATTGCAGCGTGGACTCAAAGATCCTCGTGTCGGTTTCGTAACGGTAACAGATGTAGAGGTAAGCAGTGACCTGCAATTGGCGAAGGTTTTTGTCAGCATTTTTGGCAGTGAGGAAGAGCGTAAAGCTTCTCTTGCAGGTTTGACAAAAGCAAAAGGTTATTTGCGTACGGAGATCGGGAAACGCGTAAAGCTGCGTCACATTCCTGATTTTGTATTCAAGCTGGACGAGTCCATTGACTACGGCAGCAAAATTGAATCAATCCTGCGGGAAATCTCCACAGAGGGAGAGAAACAGGATGAATCCTAATCAAATGGCAGTACAGGAAGCGGCGCGGTTTATGCAGGAGCACGACCGCTTCCTGGTCCTCTCTCATGTAAGTCCTGACGGAGATGCTACAGGATCTGCTTTGGGAGTCGTGCTCATGCTAGAGCAGTTGGGAAAAGAGTATGTGGTTGTAAACGAAGGGGAAACACCGATCAAGTTCAACTTCTTGCCGCGGTTTGACCGTCTTTATAACCTGCGCAAACAATCACTGGACGAGACGTTCGGGGCCGTAATCGCTGTAGACTGCGCGGATGAGTCGCGGATGGGCGATGTACGGTCTTTATTTGCGTCTGGCGCTGCTTTGCTGAATATCGATCACCATCCGACCAACGATCATTTTGGAACGGTAAATCTGGTTCGTCCGGATGCAGCCGCAACAGCAGAGATTTTGTTTGATGTTGCAGAAGCAGCAGGAGTTTCTTTCAATGAAGAGCTTGCGCTGTGCATCTATACCGGTCTTCTGACGGATACAGGCGGTTTCCGCTATTCAAATACATCGCCGCGCGTCATGGAGATCGCTGCTCGATTACTCGGATACGGTGTGAAGCCAGGAGACGTAGCAGAGCGCTGCCTGGAGGAAATCACTTTTGCCCATGTGAAAGTTTTGCGTCGCGCGCTCCAAACCTTGCAACTGTCCCATCAAAATTTGGTTGCTTCCATCACTGTTTCAGTCGCAGATTTTGCCGAAGTGGGTGCCGAGCGGGAAGATGCTGGTGGATTGGTGAATTACTGCCGCAACATTGAGGGAGTCGAGGTCGGCGTTTCTTTTGTGGAAGCGGAACCGGGAGTGGTCAAGGTGAGCATGCGCGCTCGCGATCGAGTTGACGTAGCTGTCATTGCGAAGCAACTCGGTGGTGGTGGACACGCAAAAGCAGCAGGATGCACCATCAAAGGAGCACTTTCAGAAGTACAGCAAAAAGTATGGACTGTGCTGGACGATGCAGTAGGAGTGAAATTCGATGAGTAACGTGAACGGCGTGCTGGTTATCGACAAGCCAGCTGGTATGACCTCCCATGATTGTGTAGCACGTATTCGTCGATTGTATGGAACGAAAAAAGTGGGGCATACGGGTACACTGGATCCAGATGTGACGGGTGTACTCCCCATTTGTGTGGGACACGCAACGAGGCTAGTTGAATATTTGCAAGAGCTGCCTAAGCGCTATGATGTAGTCATGCGCCTCGGCTCAACTACCACGACGGAAGATGCTTCCGGAGAAGTGGTGGAGCAAGCTGGAGTAGATGCAGCATCGATTACGACGGAGCGTATTCAAGCGCTGTTCGAATCCTTTTTGGGTGAAATGGAGCAGGTACCTCCGATGTTCTCAGCGGTAAAGGTAAACGGCAAGCGGCTGTATGACCTGGCTCGTGAAGGCACGGTGATCGAGCGACAGGCACGGAAAGTGACGCTGTATGAGTTGACGCTTCATAAGATTAGCGTGGATGGGGACACTGTCGATGTTGCATTCACGTGCACGTGCTCAAAAGGCACATACATGCGCACCTTATGTGTTGACCTCGGACGCGCTCTGGGTTATCCTGCCCATATGAAGCTGTTGCGGCGAATAAAAAGCGGCCCGTTCCAGGAGCAAGAGGCAATCCCTCTCCAGCAAATTGAGGAACAGGCAGCAAACGGGGAAGATATTTCCCGCTACTTGGTCTCCATCCCTCAGGCAATCTCATTCTTACCATCGTTTCAGGTCAAGCCAGAACGGATCAAAGCAGTACGTAATGGACTTGCGACTGCGCTTCCGGGCGTCACTGCGGAGGAAGGAAGTTTGATTTGCTTGTTTGCGGGGGAAGAATTACTTGGCATCCATCGCGTATGCCGTGGAGACAAAGGACTTTTCGCCAAACCAGAAAAAGTCTTTCCAGCCGAGGTGTAATCCGTGAAAACGATCTACCTAACATACCCGTTTCCGTCTGACCTGCAAGCGAATCCTTGTGCGATTGCACTGGGGTACTTTGATGGTGTACATATTGGGCATCGCCGAGTCATTCAAAAGGCGATTGATACAGCGAAAGCAAACGGATGGCAAAGTACGGTAGTGACCTTTGATCCGCATCCTCGAGAAGTATTGGGGCAAAGCGGTTATACCCGCTATTTGACACCACTTGCAGACAAGCTCGAGCAATTCGAAAAGATGGGCGTAGACACCACATATGTGATGAAGTTCGATATTAGCTTTGCGGCTATTTATCCAGAAGATTTCATCGCGGAGTGCCTTCTCCCATTGGAATGCCGCCATATTGTCGTTGGCTTCGACTACACCTTTGGTTATCGCGGGATGGGGACTGCCCATACCTTGCAAGAAATGAGCAAAGGTCGCTATGGACTCGACATAGTGGGGCCGGTAAATCGCTTGGGTGAAAAAGTGAGCAGTACAATCATCCGTGAATATCTTCATCATGGAGATGTCGAACAGGTTCGCCATTTGCTAGGCCGCTCCTACAAAGTGCGCGGGACAGTCGTGCATGGCGACAAACGCGGTCGAACCATTGGCTTTCCTACAGCGAACGTCCAAGTGAATCAGCCGTACTTGATCGGAAAGAATGGAGTATACGGTGTTCGCTTTACTGTGGATGAACAAAGCTACTATGGCGTCATGAACGTAGGAATCAAGCCTACATTTGAACTGGAGAAAAAAGAAAAGTCACTAGAAGTGCACATTTTTGAGTTCTCTGGTGAAATCTATGACAAGGAAGTAGAAGTAGAGTTCCTGTTCTACATTCGGGAAGAACAGAAATTTGCTGGAGTCGATGCACTCATCGCGCAAATTGGACGAGATGTACAAACGGCGAAGCAAAAATTCGCAGAGGGAATCTCGTAAAGGATTCTCTTTGCTTTTCACAAAATGGTATGCTATAATTCATAACGTTGTACAGATAACCGTAGCTTGGCTGTCCGATTCTCACCGACGGCAGACTCGGCGAACGGTATAAAAAATGAGGAGGTGAGTCATGATGGCATTGACTCAAGAACGTAAAACTCAACTGATTCAAGAGTTCCGTACTCATGAGAACGACACCGGTTCACCGGAAGTGCAAATCGCTATCTTGACCGAAAACATTAACAATCTGAACGGACACTTGCGTACGCACAAGAAAGATCACCACAGCCGTCGTGGTCTCTTGAAAATGGTTGGTCAACGTCGTAACCTGTTGACATACCTGCGTGAAGCAGATGTTCAACGCTATCGTTCGGTAGTAGACCGTCTGGGTCTGCGCCGCTAATCAGCGTTTTGTAAAAAGCGGGTTCTGCCCGCTTTTTCTATCGTGTAGGAGGGTTTAGCGTAGAAATGCGCTAAGCCCATCCGAAACGAGTAAAAAGGGTTGGAACCAATTTGTCTGATTAAATTAGCTTCACAAAAGAAGCTTTTTTTATTATCTAGAACGACTGCCAAAGGTACCCATTTAATTTTTATGATGGCAGGAAATAATACATATAGGTAGAAAACAAAGTGTGAAATGCACATTGTTGTGAAGGAGGACTGCTAGCATCATGGAGCAACAATACCGTACATATGACTTCGAACTGGCAGGCCGTAAACTGACCCTGGAATTTGGCAAAATGGCTAAACAGGCGCATGGTTCGGTCTTGGTTCGTTACGGCGATACAGCAATCCTGTCCGCAGTTACAGTCTCGAAGGAGCCAAAACCTCTTGACTTCTTCCCGTTGACTGTTAACTATGAGGAACGTCTCTATGCGGTTGGGAAAATTCCTGGCGGCTTTATTAAAAGAGAAGGACGTCCAAGCGAAAAGGCGATTTTGGCTAGCCGCTTGATTGACCGCCCTGTCCGCCCTCTTTTTGCAGAAGGATTCCGTAACGATGTACAAATCGTAAATACTGTTCTGTCTGTGGATCAAGACTGCTCACCTGAAATCGCTGCGATGATCGGTACTTCCGCAGCGCTAAGCGTTTCGGAGATTCCTTTTGAAGGTCCGATTGCAGGAGTAATCGTAGGACGAATTGACGGTGAGTTCGTCATTAACCCTACTGTAGCTCAAGCGGAGAAAAGCGATATTCACCTGACTGTCGCAGGTACGCACAAAGCGATTAACATGGTGGAAGCAGCTGCGAACCAAGTACCGGAAGATGTAATGCTCGAAGCGATCATGGCTGGTCATGACGTGATTAAGCAACTGGTAGAATTCCAGAACATGATCGTGTCCGAAATTGGCAAGCAAAAGATGGAAGTCATCTTGCATGAGGTTGATCCTGAAATCGATCAAGCTGTGCGTGAATATGCGGAAGCTCGCCTGAAAGAAGCTGTTCGCATCGAAGAAAAACAAGCGCGCTACGATGCTATTGACGATATCAAGGCAGAAACCAAAGAGCATTTTGCAGCCAAGGATCCTGAGGCATATCCAGCGCAGGAAAAGATGATTAGCGAAGTACTTGGCAATATTGTCAAGGATGAGGTTCGCCGTCTGATTACTGACGAGAAAGTTCGCCCTGATGGACGAGCACTGAACGAAATCCGTCCGCTGTCCAGTGAGACAACCATTCTTTCCCGTACACATGGCTCTGCTATGTTTACCCGCGGTCAGACGCAAGCGCTGAGCGTTTGCACATTGGGCGCGCTGGGAGATGTTCAAATTCTCGATGGACTCGGTCTGGAAGAATCGAAACGTTTCATGCACCACTACAACTTCCCGCCGTATAGCGTGGGTGAAGCACGTCCGTTGCGTCCTCCAGGGCGTCGAGAAATCGGACACGGTGCGTTGGGTGAGCGTGCAATCGAGCCGATCATTCCTTCTGAGGTCGAATTCCCTTATACGATTCGTCTCGTATCCGAAGTAATTGAATCCAACGGCTCCACATCGCAAGCGTCGATTTGCGCGAGCGTACTTGCCTTGATGGATGCAGGTGTACCAATCAAAGCACCGGTAGCAGGTATTGCGATGGGCTTGATCATGAGCAAAGATGAGAAATCTTTCTCGATCCTGACTGATATTCAAGGTATGGAAGATCATTTGGGAGACATGGATTTCAAAGTAGCGGGTACAGAGGCTGGTGTAACAGCTATCCAAATGGACATCAAAATTTCCGGTATCAACCGTGAGATTTTAGAGCTGGCCTTGGAGCAAGCGCGTGTAGGTCGTTTGCACATTCTGAACCATATGATGAGCACGATTTCCGAACCGCGTAAAGAACTGTCTCCTTATGCACCAAAAATCATGACCATGACGATCAATCCGGAGAAAATTCGTGATGTAATCGGTCCACAAGGTCGTGTCATCAATAAGATTATCGAAGAAACCGGCGTAAAAATCGACATCGAACAAGATGGACGAGTCTTCATCGCATCCATCAACCACGAAGCGAATCTGCGCGCGAAACAAATCATTGAAGATCTGGTTCGTGAGGTAGCTGTTGGTCAGGTGTACCTGGGAACAGTAAAACGCGTAGAGAAATACGGTGCGTTCATCGAGTTGTTCGCAGGTAAAGAGGGCTTGTGCCACATCTCTCAACTGGCTGAAGAGCGTGTAGCCAAAACAGAAGATGTTGTCGCAGTTGGTGATAAGGTAGAAGTGAAAGTGACCGAGATCGACGACCAAGGTCGTGTGAATCTCTCTCGCAAAGCAGTTTTGAAAGAGCAAGCTGCTGCGGCACAAACTGCTGAAACACCACCAAAAGCAGAATAAAAAAAACAAAAGGCTTCGTCACTCGAAGAAATTCGTGTACGGAAGCTTTTTTCTTTTGTGTGCCAGATGCTCCCGTTTCGTATGTCTAAGTCGTTCCTTCCTCTCATACATTGGACAAGAGAGACTCGTACGATCGATAGAGGAGGGCGACGCCCTAATGACGAATAGGACCAGGAGACTTTTGTTCATATTTATATATGGAGCAGCGCTGATCGTTCTCTTGAATTATCAGCCTATTCATCATTACATCAGTACGATCAAAAATGTCCAAGTAGTGAGTGGAGATCGTAACGAAAACGAAAAAGCGCGTTTGCGGGCGCAGATTGAAAAGTGGAAAGAGGGCAGAGAGGAACAGCCGATAGATGCCGTTGTCGATCAGACGTGGAAGGCGATTCCGGGATATAATGGCCGTGTAGTGGATGTAGAAGAATCAATCAATAAAATGCTGGCTGCGGGAGTGTCCAGTCCAGATTTGCTGGTATACAAGGAAGTACCTCCAGCGGTTTCGCTTGAGCAATTGGGTGCACATCCCATCTATCGAGGAAATCCGAATAAACCAACGATTTCTTTCATGATCAATGTGGCTTGGGGAAATGAGTATCTCGATTCGATGCTCAATACACTCGATAAACACAAAGTAAAGACAACTTTCTTTCTGGATGGCTCTTGGGTAAAACGTTACCCAGAAGAAGCAAAAAAGATCTTGGCACGTGGTCATGAGATTGGGAATCATGCGTATTCCCATCCCGATATGAACACACTGGGGACACAGAGAATTCATCAAGAGATAAGTCGTACGCAAGATGTTATTTATAAAACGATGGAAGTGAAGCCGTCGTTGTTTGCACCGCCATCAGGTGCTTTTAACCAACGCGTTGTACAAATCGCTCATTCGTCTTATGAAATGAAGACGATTCTATGGACGGCAGATACGATTGACTGGCAGAAACCTTCGCCTGGTTATGTGATCAATAAAATCAGCCGGAAAATGGAGAATGGTGTCCTCGTACTCATGCACCCTACTTCTACTTCCGAGGCCAGTTTAGATCAACTTCTGACAATCGCCAAAAAGAAGGGGCTACAGCCGACGACAGTTTCGGAGGTTATATCGAGTCGTAGACTCCCGTCACCGTAAATACATGTTCATTTATTGTGGAGACAAAGGAAGTTTGCTATAGTTAGACGTGTTTACAAGAAATTCCCCGAGGTTTCGGGTAGAGAAAGATGAACAACCGAGGAGGATTTACGTGATACAACGTCATACGTGTGATAACGGTCTTCGAATCGTGACGGAACGGATTCCGTCCGTTCGCTCCGTTGCCTTAGGCATCTGGGTAGGGACTGGTTCGAAATATGAAAACGAGAAAAACAACGGGATTTCCCATTTTCTCGAGCATATGTTTTTCAAAGGCACAACTACTCGTTCTGCAAAGGAAATTGCGGAAACCTTTGATGAGATTGGCGGGAACGTGAACGCCTTTACCTCGAAGGAGTATACCTGCTATTACGCAAGGGTGCTCGACCAACACGCTCCAATCGCTCTCGATGTTCTTTCCGATATGTATTTCAACTCGGTGTTTGATGCTGATGAGTTGGAAAAGGAAAAGAACGTCGTCATTGAAGAGATTAGCATGTATGAAGACGCGCCAGATGATTTGGTGCATGATTTGATTGCACGCGCTTCGTACAGCACACACCCACTGGGGTATTCGATTTTGGGTACGGAAGATGTCCTGCGCAGCTTGAAACGGGACGATTTGCTCGCTTATATTGATCAGCATTACCTGCCAACGAATACGGTGATTACAGTAGCAGGAAATTTTGAAGACAGTTTGATTGAAGACATTCAAAAGCGCTTTCAGACTTTCTCGCGTTCAGGCAGTATGCCGACCTTGTCTACTCCTGATTTTGCTGGAAATGTGATCGCGCATCATAAGGCGACAGAGCAAGCGCATCTGTGCCTGTCACTACCTGGCTTTAAGGTAGGGCATCCTGAAGTCTACTCCTTGATTTTGCTGAACAACGTGCTTGGTGGCAGCATGAGCTCGCGTCTTTTCCAAGAGATTCGCGAAGAACGCGGCTTGGCATACTCTGTTTATTCCTATCATTCGTCCTATAAAGAAGCGGGTACGTTCCATGTGTATACAGGAACGGCACCAGAGCAAGTAGGACAGGTATTTGACATCGTCTCGCGCGTCCTGCGCGATGTCGCTGATCATGGAATTACAGACAAAGAGCTGAACAAAGGAAAAGAGCAGCTGAAAGGCAGCCTGATGCTCAGCTTGGAAAGCACGAATAGCCGTATGAGTCGACTTGGAAAAAATGAACTCCTGTTGGGCCGTCACCTTAGCCTAGACGAGATCATCGCCAAAATTGA
Organism: Brevibacillus sp. NPDC058079; assembly: GCF_042885155.1. NCBI lineage: Bacteria > Bacillati > Bacillota > Bacilli > Caryophanales > Paenibacillaceae > Brevibacillus > Brevibacillus sp. NPDC058079. Next base: position 83,791 of record NZ_JBHVSO010000002.1, on the reverse strand, counting down.
CCGTGTTTCCCATGAATCTGTTTTGGCTGTGGCGCAACAGCTGTTCCGTTCCAAGATGTCTATGGCGATGGTGAGTCCACTCGACGGCTTCCCTGAAAACGTAAAGAACGATATATTGTTGTAAGCAAAAATCCGGCATAGCCCGGATTTTTTTGCGTATATCAACAGTAAATGAAAGGACAAAGGGGGCTTCTCCATGCGCTTAAGTGAGTTGGGTGGGAAGGAGATCATCGGACTGGACAACGGGGAGAAAATGGGGGTCATCAGTGATTCCGATTTAGTCATCCATCCTGAAAACGGTACGATTCAATCCATCATCTTGCCAGGAGGCAGTTTCTTTGGTTTCGGCAAGAAGCGAGAGGACCTCGTGATCCCATGGAGCTCTATCGTAAAAATTGGGCCAGATATGGTCATCATCCAGCTTCAAGCGCCTGAGGCACAAGCTTCGCAAAAGTAGGCGCTTCTGTCACCGAAGTAGCAGGAGCGGAATAGGATGGGGGTAGACCGCATGGATTTCCGTCAACTTTTCCAAATGGAAAACCTTTGCGTTCCGATCATTTAATGCAGTAAAATGTGTGGAAAGGGGAACGCAGCATGCTAACGGGCATACATGTTGCCTTCATCGGCGGAGACGCTCGCCAGTTGGAAGTCATTAAGCGATGCATACAACTGGATGCTAGCGTCACGTTAGTTGGCTTCGACAACCTGGAAAGTAATTTTACAGGGGCAACGAAGAAACCATTAACATGCGATGTGTTGAAAGACGTGGACGCCCTCATCCTACCCATCGTAGGGACCGATGACCAAGGATACGTGGAAAGTATTTTCTGCTCCAAACAAATGCAGTTGCTAGACGAACATGTGGCGAGTCTGCCGAGTCATTGCGTGGTTTACACAGGAATGGCAAAGCCTTATCTGAAAAAGCTGTTGGCTTCCACACAGCTTCCTCTCGTGGAGCTCTTGGATCGTGATGACGTAGCTATCTATAACTCTATCCCTACTGTAGAGGGAGCGTTAATGATGGCGATTCAACATACGGATATTACGATTCATGGATCACAGTCAATTGTTTTGGGATTGGGCCGAACAGGTTTGTCCATGGCTCGAGCATTGCATGCGTTGGGGGCCCGCGTAAGAGTTGGGGCCAGACGTCAGGAACACTTGGCACGCATTTATGAGATGGGATTGACTCCCTTCCATATAAGCGAAGTAAGGAAACAGGTTACGAATGCTGATTTCATTTTTAATACCATCCCGCAATTATTACTCACGGCAGAAGTGATTGCTCAAATGCCTCAGTCGGCGTTTATTCTAGATCTTGCCTCCAAGCCAGGAGGAACAGATTTTCGATACGCTGAAAGACGAGGTATCAAAGCTCTTCTTGCTCCCGGATTACCTGGAATCGTTGCACCGAAAACCGCTGGACAAATTTTAGCCCAAACGTTGTCTCGTCTTATTGCGGATCAAAGGAAAGCGCCAGGAGGGGATGCAACATGAGTAAGCTCCAGGGAAAGACCATTGGATTTGGATTGTCTGGATCGCATTGCACCTTTGAGGAAACCATGCCGCAAATTAAGCGATTTGTGGATGCTGGAGCACGGGTGGTACCGATCGTATCGAATACGATTATGACCACGGATACACGCTTCGGTACTTCTCAAAGCTGGCAGCAACAAATCAAGGAACTGACGGGGGAAGAACTTATTTCGACGATTCCTCAGGCTGAGCCGTTGGGACCTTCTAAGTTGTTGGATGTCATGCTCATTGCGCCTTGCACAGGCAGTACGACGAGTCGACTGGCGAATGCCATTACGGATAGTGCCGTACTGATGGCGGCTAAAGCGACGATGCGTAATCTGCGACCCATTGTGATTGCCATTTCCACCAATGATGGTCTGGGATTAAATGCAGCCAATATTGCCAAGCTATTGGCCGCGAAAAATATGTATTTCGTGCCGTTCGGGCAGGATGCCCCGGATAAAAAACCGAACTCGCTTGTAGCTCGTATGGATCTCCTATTGGAAACATGCGAAGCAGCTTTGGAAGGTCGACAATTGCAACCCTTGCTCATCGAAAGATTTAACTACTAATAAGACTACAGAATAAACAATTAACCTGCTTTTTCGCGATTAGGAGGAGAGTAAGAGATGGCAAACCAACTGACTTTCAATGTTGCTGTAGTCGGTGCGACTGGTGCAGTCGGACAGCAGATGATTCAACTATTAGAAAAGCGCAACTTCCCAATCAAACAGCTTAAGCTGCTTGCTTCTGGACGTTCTGCAGGAAAAACAGTCACTTTCAAGGGGCAAGAAATTGTACTGGAAGAGGCGACTCCAGACAGTTTTGCAGGGGTTGATTTTGCCTTGTTTAGTGCTGGCGGATCGGTCAGCAAGGAACTGGCTCATCACGCAGTGCGTCATGGTGCAGTTGTCATTGACAATACCAGCGCATTCCGGATGGACCCGGATGTTCCTCTCGTTGTGCCAGAAGTAAACATGGATGCTGCGCTCGCTCATAATGGAATCATTGCGAATCCGAATTGCTCTACGATTCAGATGGTTGCCGCTCTAAAACCCCTGTATGATCGTTTTGGTATAGACCGAATCATCGTTTCTACTTACCAGGCAGTATCTGGTGCAGGTCAATCTGCGATCAATGAATTGCTCGACCAAAGTCGAGACATTTTGGATGGTAAAGAACCGCAGTGTAACGTACTTCCCGTAGGCAAATTGCCTGTACATCATCAGATTGCGTACAACGCGATTCCGCAGATTGATGTGTTCACCGACAATGGTTTTACTTATGAAGAAATGAAAATGATCAATGAGACCAAAAAAATCTTCGGTGATGACACTGTACTTGTTTCAGCTACTTGCGTACGTATTCCAGTGGTCTACGGCCATAGCGAGTCGGTATATGTAGAGCTGAAACAGGATTACGATCTGGCAGAAGTAAAGGCCCTGCTGAAAAACGCTCCTGGTATCGTATTAATAGATGTGCCGGAGGAACAGCAGTATCCACTCGCTACTGATGCAACAGGCAAACTGGAAGTATTCGTGGGCCGGGTGCGTCGTGATCTCCATCATCCTCGTGGACTGCATATGTGGATCGTTTCTGACAATCTTCTCAAGGGTGCAGCATGGAATACAGTACAAATCGCTGAAGAACTCATAAAAGCAAGAGTATAGGGGAGAGGTTAGTGAAGATTCTCGTCCAGAAGTTCGGTGGTTCTTCCTTGACGACGGAGGATTGCCGGATGCGGGCAATCTACCATATGGAAAAAGCAATTGATGAGGGCTATGCCCTCGTCGTTGTCGTATCAGCGATGGGTCGCAAAGGTGATCCATACGCAACTGATACACTCTTGCAGTTGGTTCGTGGTAATGGGAACCAACTGCCAAGTCGAGAAACGGATATGCTGATGCATACCGGAGAAATCATCTCTGCAACAGTCATGTGCAGCATGCTGAATGCACGAGGAATTAAAGCAAAGATTTTGACAGGCGGTCAGGCAAATATTGTGACGAGCGACGACTTTACGAATGCACAAATCATGTCGATCGATCCAAGTCGTATTTTGCAGGACTTGCAGGAAAGTCAAGTTGTGATCGTTCCAGGATTTCAGGGACGTACAGCCGAGTGGGAAATTACGACACTGGGGCGGGGCGGAAGCGATACGACTGCAACCGCTCTCGGTGTCGCCTTGAAGGCTGAAACGGTGGATATTTTCACCGACGTGGAAGGTATCATGACGGCGGATCCGCGTATCGTCGAAGAAGCGCAGCGGCTCGGTATGGTGACCTACACGGAGATTTGCAACATGGCTCACCTGGGTGCAAAAGTTATTCATCCTAGAGCGGTGGAGATCGCGATGCACGCTAACGTGCCGATTCGTGTTCGCTCTACGTTTTCGGACGACCCCGGTACACTCGTTACGACTATGCTGGAGGTCGGGAAACTGGGCTACACTGTACACGACAGAGTCGTCATGGGAATTGCTCATGTACCGAACATTACTCAGATCAAGGTCGCGAACAAAGAAGGGTCTTACGATACACAGCTACAAGTCTTCAAAACGATGGCAACCAATAACATCAGTGTAGATTTCATCAATGTGAACCCAATGGGTGTTGCTTACACGGTCCATGATGAAATGGGAGAAAAAGCTGCTCGCCTGTTAACGGAAATGGGATACGAGCCGCAGCTTTTGCCACATTGCGCAAAAGTGTCCGTGATTGGTGCAGGGATGACGGGCGTGCCGGGCGTGATGGCGCGAATCGTGGAGGCACTTACGCAAGAAGACATTCAAATTCTTCAATCGGCAGACTCCCATACAACCATCTGGGTACTCGTGCATGAAATGGATATGGTGAAGGCTGTTCGTGCGCTGCATCAGCAGTTCAACCTGCATGTTCAACATATGTAAAAGCATATCCTGACTTTAATACCTACTGATCACGATAAGAGGAGTTGGAGAGGTAGTGGCACGTTTTGGTCGACTGGTTACCGCTATGGTAACGCCTTTTAATGAGCAGCTACAGGTCGATTACGATAAAACAGAGCGACTGATTGACCATTTGATTGCAAATGGTACAACTGGAATCGTACTAAGTGGTACCACGGGTGAATCACCGACTTTATCCCGTACGGAGAAGCTCGATCTTTTCCGTCATGTGGTTTCCTACGCAAAAGGAAGATGCCACATCATTGCAGGAACAGGCAGTAATGATACAGCATCAAGCATTGAGTTCACCCAAGCTGTACAATCCATTGGGGTAGACGCTGTCATGGTGGTTGCTCCTTATTACAGCAAGCCATCACAGGAAGGGCTTTACGCACACTTCAAGGCATTATCGGAAGCGACCGAGCTACCCGTGATGCTATATAATGTGCCAGGAAGATCCGTCGTCAATATGACTGCTGAAACGACACTTCGTTTGGCGGAACTGCCTAATGTAGTTTGCATCAAGGAAGCCTCTGGCAATTTGTCGCAGATGTCGCAAATCATTGAACATGCTCCGGAAGGCTTTGAGCTGTACAGTGGTGATGATGGCTTAACCTTGCCAATCCTGTCTATCGGGGGAGTGGGCATTGTCAGTGTGGCGAGTCACGTAGCGGGTCGCCCAATGACAGACATGATGGACGCCTTTTTTGCCGGTAACTTTACGGAGGCAGCAAGACTCCATCGCAAGCTGTTGCCGATTTTTGAAGGCCTGTTTGCCTACCCGAGCCCAGGACCGACCAAGGTTGCTTTAGAAAAGCTCGGCGTTCAAGTTGGGGGCGTTCGACTGCCTTTAGTCGAGCTGAATGAACAAGAAAAAGCATTCGTTTATTCCCTGCTTGTTTAACTCCATAGAAGATCAAGAGCCATTCCTGCCCGGGATGGCTCTTTTTCCTTGTGTTCATGATTTCACTTCGGGTATAATAAGAACAAGTGATTTGGGGCGGTTTTTTTGAGTGGACATGACAACTAAATATAGGAGGTTACACGTTTTGGCAAAGTCGAATCACTCTGTTCTCGTTTTCGCCCTGGGCGGAGTCGGCGAAATTGGGAAGAATATGTACGTGGTACAAAGCGGTGACGACATCGTAGTGATTGATGCCGGATTGAAGTTCCCAGAAGAGGAAATGCTGGGGATTGATATGGTTATTCCGGATATCACCTACTTGGAGGAACATCGCGACAAGGTTCGGGGTATTATTATTACGCATGGACATGAAGACCACATCGGCGGCCTCAGCTACGTGCTGAAGCATTTGAAAGTCCCGGTTTATGCGACAAAACTTACCCTTGGTTTAATTGATGCAAAGTTAAAAGAAGCGGGCATCCTAAACGAAACAAAACGCGTATTGATCAACAGCGACTCGGAAGTCGTTCTCGGAAAGATGAAGGCGACCTTTTTCCGCGTAAACCACAGCATCCCGGATTGTGTAGGGGTATGCCTGGATACGCCAGAAGGTTACATCGTTCATACAGGAGACTTCAAGTTCGATCAAACACCTGTTAACAATCAGGTAGCTGATCTGGCAAAAATGGCGATGATCGGTGACAGAGGCGTTTTGTGCTTGCTCTCTGACAGTACGAATGCAGAACGGCCTGGATTTACCGGATCGGAACGCTCAGTGGGCAAAGCACTCATGGATGTGTTCAGCAAAGCATCTGGACGTATTGTTGTTTCTACGTTTGCATCAAATGTTCACCGCATTCAACAAGTGGTGGACGCTGCAGCACAGTTCAACCGTAAATTGACGGTTGTCGGCCGGAGCATGCAAAATGTCATTAATATCAGCAGAGACTTAGGATACTTGTTGGTCCCTGAGGGCTTGATTGTTGAGATCGATGAAATCAACAAATTGCCTGCTGAACAAGTCGTTATATTATCAACTGGAAGCCAAGGAGAGCCTATGTCCGCGCTCACTCGGATGGCCCGATCCGCCCATCGGAAAATTGACATCCTTCCAGGAGATACAGTTATTATTGCAGCCACTCCCATTCCAGGGAATGAAAAATACGTGGCGCGTACAATTGATCAATTATCACGCATTGGTGCAGATGTCATTTATGGTGGCCATGGACCTAACGGAACCGTCCACGTCTCCGGTCATGGTAGCCAAGAAGAATTGCGCCTGATGCTTAACCTAATGAAGCCTAAGTACTTTATTCCTGTTCACGGTGAATATCGCATGCTGAAAACGCATGCCTTACTTGCTGAACAGGTTGGCATTCCTGAAGAAAACACGTTCTTGCTGGATAACGGCGATACAGTTGAATTCTCAGGGGGCAAGGCCCGTTACGGTGGAAAAGTCCATGCTGGCAACGTTTTGATTGACGGCTTGGGCGTTGGTGATGTAGGAAACATCGTGCTTAGAGATCGCAAATTACTGTCACAAGATGGCATACTGGTAGTTGTCGTTACACTCAGCAAACAAAATGGCACGATTTTGTCAGGTCCAGACATCATTTCTCGCGGTTTCGTCTACGTGCGTGAATCCGAAGAGTTGCTGGATGAGGCAAATCGCATAGTGACCCAAACACTTGTCAAATGCATGGAAGAAAATGTGAATGAGTGGTCTTCACTGAAAAATAACGTAAAAGAGTCATTAGGCCGTTATCTGTACGAGCAAACGCGCAGACGTCCGATGATCTTGCCGATTATCATGGAAGTGTAGGATCACTTGATAAAGAGCTGGAAACCCTTTTGAAGAAGGGTTTCTGGCTTTTTTTGGCTTTGTGGGCGCATGATTTTTCCTCCCCTTATCCATACTACAGAGGAAAGTGAGGGAGGATCATCCATGCCGAATCAACAATATAACGATTTTTTAAATAGGCGGCCGTTTGCAAGCACAGAGGTAAATAGTAAGGAATCTCAACCACAATCACCAACTGATGATCAGGAGCCTGCTGCTTCGCCGCCATCTGAAGCACCTGCACAAGAAGATCCGAAGAAAAAACTGCTCGATTCCATTACGCAACTGGGTCAGACAAACGTCCCACAGCTCGAAAGCAATATTTATTGTATGACCATCATCGGACAAGTAGAAGGGCATATTCAGCTTCCTCCTCAAAATAAGACGACCAAATACGAGCACCTCATCCCTCAATTGGTTGCGGCAGAACAAAACAGCAAAATAGAGGGCGTGCTCGTTATTTTGAATACGGTTGGTGGGGATGTGGAAGCGGGCTTGGCGATTGCGGAAATGGTATCGTCCTTGTCCAAACCGGTAGTCACACTCGTACTTGGCGGTGGTCATAGTATTGGTGTGCCAATCGCTGTAGCTGGTTCGTACTCATTTATAGCAGAAACCGCTACAATGACGATCCACCCGATCCGCTTGACGGGTCTTGTGATTGGTGTACCGCAAACGTTTGAGTACTTGGATAAAATGCAAGATCGTGTGGTTAGCTTCATTTCCCGTCACTCCAATGTCTCGGAACAAAAGTTCCGTGAGCTCATGACCCGAACAGGTGAATTGACACGAGACATCGGAACCAATGTGATTGGCGTAGATGCAGTTAAATACGGTTTGATTGATGAAGTCGGCGGCCTTGGAAGTGCGCTGAAAAAGCTGAACGAACTGATCAAAGCGCAAAAAGGCGAGGAGAGTGTACTCCAATGATCTTATACTCCATCATTCCGATGGAAACGGTTTTTGAGAACATGGAGCAAGTGGAGAAACAAGAGCTAAAAGAGATCGCGGTGGGTCATGCCACGATGCTCATTGAGCAAACCGGACCGTTTGAAGGAAAAATCGTCAGGCTGATTAGTCCAGATCCGCAAGACTACCTGAAGGAGCAGTACGCACCCGGACAAAAAATTCAGTTTCAACCGGAATGGCTCGCCTAAGAAGTCCTGTATTTCTATGAATTTCCTGTGTTATACTAGTGATGTACGAACAGCAGCCGAACACGCGACGGCTGCCTTTTTTACCATTACGGTACATAACGAGTGTAATGACGAGGAGGAGGCGTGCCATTGAGTAGGAGAAAAAAAGAGCGTTCACAAGCGGCATTGGCCTCAGTTGTCAAAATAGAGCTGCTGGGACTTCTCATCATCGTGCTGTCCTTGATCGGGCTTTTGGAGAGTGGATGGCTGGGCAAAAATGTACTGGCGCTTCTATTTCGGTTTATTGCGGGTTCATGGGATTTCATCATTCCTGTTCTGCTAATCGGTATGGCCATACATATGATGTTTACGAGAAAGTCACCGAAGCTTACTTACCGCGTCTTAGGGATAGCTCTCATTGGTGTGGCGATTTTGACCTGGGATCACATGATTCTATACAAACAAATTACCGCAGATGGAAAATTTGCAGAGCAGAGCATCATTAAGGTTACATGGGACAGAATTTGGCTCGATCATGGTCAGAAAGTGTCCACCACCGGGGTAGGCGGAGGAATGATCGGTGCCCTGTTTTTTGCCGTAACCAATGGTCTTGTTGGAACAATTGGTACTGGTCTCGTGATTGTTTTCCTTTTCCTTGTGGGACTGATGTTTCTGTTCAATCTTTCTTATGTAAACATTTTGATGTTTGCCAAGGACAAGCTCGCTATGTTTTACGGAAAGGCGAAAGATACAGTGAAGGACTCTGTACAGCTTTTGCAGGAAGAAAACGAGAAGCGAAAGAAAGAAGCAAAGGAAGCCGAAGGGGCTCGCAAGCAAAAACAATCGGAGGCAGAGAGCGAGGCCATCGCAGTTACTGCGTTGAAAGAGCAAAAATCTCATCCACAGCCTGCTATTCAGGAGGAAGAAGTCCAGAAACCAAACGCCCCGTTAATACGTGATTTTACGGATCGCATTGCATTGGATGAGGATGAGGAAAAGGTTGATCCTAGTCATCAAGCGAGAGCTGCACAACCGAAAACGAATCAGGAAATTACGTTTGCGCTTGAAGGAGAAGAAGAAATCTTCGGTACACTAGATACTGAAGAAGAACAGAACACTATACCGTATGAGCTCCCAAGTCTGCAAATGCTCGCAAGACCAAAAGCGAGTTCAACAGGTAAAGACGTCGATCATACCTCAAATGCGGCAAAATTAGTGCAGACACTGAAGAGCTTTGGGGTCAATGCAACGGTTTCCGAAGTACATCGCGGACCAGCTGTTACACGCTATGAAGTTCAGCCTGCTACAGGAGTAAAAGTAAGCAGGATTGTCAGCTTGACGGATGACCTTGCTTTGGCATTGGCGGCAAAAGATATCCGGATTGAGGCACCAATCCCAGGAAAATCAGCCATTGGCATCGAGGTTCCGAACTCGGAGGTAGCGGTCGTATCACTACGAGAAGTGCTGGAAGCCTCCGAGTATCAAGATGCGCCAGGGAAGCTTACCGTTGCTCTTGGCAGGGATATTTCCGGAGAGCCGATCGTAGCAGATTTGACCAAAATGCCCCATTTGCTCGTAGCGGGTGCGACGGGAAGCGGAAAATCAGTATGCATTAACGGATTGATCATGAGTATTTTGTTCAAGGCCAAACCAGAAGAAGTCAAGCTGATGATGGTTGACCCGAAAATGGTGGAACTAAATGTGTACAACGGAATTCCACATTTGTTGGCTCCTGTTGTTACTGACCCGAGAAGGGCTTCTGTTGCATTGAAAAAGGTCGTGGCCGAGATGGAGCGGCGTTATAACTTGTTTGCCAAAACAGGGAGCCGCAATATTGAAATGTACAATGCGCAAGTCGAAGGGACGCCACTTCCCTATATTGTCGTCATTGTCGATGAGCTTGCGGACTTGATGATGGTAGCGCCGGGAGAAGTGGAGGATGCGATTTGTCGGCTCGCGCAAATGGCTCGTGCTTCCGGGATTCATCTCATCATCGCGACACAACGTCCTTCCGTAGATGTCATTACGGGTGTGATCAAGGCAAATATCCCTTCCCGCATTGCTTTTGGGGTATCTTCGATGGCTGACTCCAGAACAATTCTGGATATGGGAGGAGCAGAAAAGCTTCTCGGAAGAGGGGACATGCTTTCGCTTCCGATGGGGGCATCCAAGCCGACTCGTGTTCAAGGAGCCTTTGTATCTGACAAGGAAGTAGAAGAAGTCGTTCGTTTTGTGAAAGAACAGCAAGAAGCTCGCTACAATGAAGAAATGATCCCCGGTGACGTGCAGGAGGAACAGCAGCCAGTCGTGGATGATGAACTGTACGATCAAGCTGTCCAAATCGTTTCTGAAGCCCAAACGGCATCGGCATCCTTGTTGCAGCGTCGTCTCCGCGTCGGTTATACGCGAGCGGCACGATTGATTGATATGATGGAAGCCCAAGGAATAGTCGGTCCTTATGAGGGAAGCAAGCCTCGTGAGGTTCGTCTGCCACGTCCGTCCATAGAAAGTAATATTTCATAGAGTGAGACCTTGCCAACTTTTGTATTGGCAGGGTCTTTTTTCCTATTTTAGTAGAAAAATCCCTGTCGAAATTAATCATTTTGCATTATTATTCATAAATATTTGGCTTGCATGATACTCGCCCCTCATGTAAAATTTCTAAGAGATTGACGGAAATTGTTGTTATTAAGTCTCATACGAATCAGAGGTCTGACGTCCTACCTGTTGGGATGGCTGAAGGACAGCAGGAGTGAATGATGATGAGCATCAAAGGGAATGTTCGATCACTGTTTCTCTTGGTAATGGACAAGATCAAGAGTGATATCGAAACCGGACTTCTTCGTCCTGGTGAACGCCTCCCTTCTGAAGCCGAACTATCTAAACAGCTTGGTGTAAGCAGGGCGACGCTTCGCGAGGCACTCCGACTTCTTGAGGAAGAGAAGATTGTCATTCGTAGACACGGTGTAGGTACCTTTATTAATTCAAAGCCTGTTTTTTCAGGCGGGATTGGGGAACTCTTTAGTGTGACGGATGCAATCGAGCGCCAAGGATATACGGCAGGAACCTTGATCCTGAAAACATCCTTTGGCGAATCTGCTGAAGAAGAGAGGAAGCGGCTAGCCTTAAATCCGGGTGAAGGCGTTCTCATAGTAGAGCGAATTCGAACGGCTGATGGTGAGCCAGTGGTTTATTGTGTGGACCGCATTCCTGCACATCTGGTGCCCGGGGGCTATGCGGCAAGTGGAGAGTCTATCTTCAAATGGCTGGAGAGCGTAACAGGGGTAAGGATCGCATACGCAGTAGCCGATATTGAACCCATGGGCTACAATGAAAAGGTTTCCAACCTGCTGCATTGCGATAAATCTGCTCCCATGCTCTTGCTCAAACAGATTCATTACGACGAAAGTGAAAAGCCAGTGCTATACTCCCATAATTACTTCAGGGCTGACAAAATTCACTTTCATGTCGTACGGAGACGGTTGTAACTGTGGGGGCAACCTCACTCAACAATTTCATCAACTAAAAACAGGGGGTAATCTCAGATGAAGAAAGTTCTATCCGTGCTTTCTGTGGCAACACTCAGCCTGTCGCTTGTTCTCGCTGGCTGCGGAAGCAAACCAGAAGCACAGCCTCAAGGCCAAACTGGTAGCAATGGAGGCGCTCCAGCCGCTAAAGCTATCAAAGTAGGTATGGTTACAGACGTTGGCGGTGTAAACGACAACTCCTTTAACCAGAGTGCTTGGGAAGGGCTGCAAAAACTCCAAACCGATTTGAATCTCCCGAAAGAAAACGTAAACTATCTGCAATCAAAATCAGATGCTGACTATGTACCAAACCTGACTCAATTCGTAAAAGACGGTTGGGATCTGACTTGGGGTATCGGCTTCCTGATGGGTGACCACCTGAAAAAAGTAGCAGATGAAAACAAAGACGCAAAATTGGCGATCATCGACGCTGAAGTAGATGCTCCTAACGTAGCATCTGTACTCTTTAAAGAGCATGAAGGCTCCTTCCTCGCTGGGGTAGTTGCAGCGAAAATGACCAAAACGAAAAAGGTTGGTTTCGTGGGTGGCGTTGACATCCCGGTAATCAAACGTTTTGATCTTGGTTTCGAAGCGGGTGTAAAAGCTGTTGATCCAAGCATTCAAGTAGTGAAAGTTTACACGGGTGCTTTTGATAAACCAGACATGGGTAAATCTACGGCTTCCTCCATGTACGGTCAAGGTGTGGACATCATCTTCCACGCTTCCGGCGGTACAGGCGACGGTGTGTTCAACGAAGCAAAAGACCGTAAAGCTAAAGGCGAGAACGTATGGGTAATCGGTGTTGACAAAGACCAATCCCTGACTTTCGGCGACGAGATCACATTGACTTCCATGGTAAAACGTGTTGACGAAGCAGTTATTCGTGTAGCGAAAGACCTGTCTGAAGGTAAATTCAAAGGCGGAGTACAATGGCTCGGACTGGCTGAAAACGGTGTAGGTCTGGCTGACACTTCCACGAAAAACGTTCCTGAAGACGTACTGAAGCTGGTTGAAGAATACAAGCAAAAAATCGTTAAAGGCGAAATCACAGTTCCTGACAAGTAAAAACTAAGGAAGCTGCAAAAGGACAAGGCTGGTTCGAGCTACTGGCCTTGTCCTTTTCCTTCACAATAGACCCAAAAAATGGGGTGAGCATGCATGAACTCGGTAAAAAAAGTGGTTGAAATGAGAGGGATCACAAAACGGTTCCCAGGCATTGTTGCGAATGACAGTATTACACTGTCCGTAGGTAAAGGTGAAATTCATGCGCTGCTCGGAGAGAATGGCGCGGGTAAGTCCACACTCATGAATATCTTGTTCGGTCTATATCAGCCGGATGAAGGCGAAATTCTGATTAACGAGAAAGTTGTACAGATCACCAGTCCAAGGATTGCAAACGACCTTGGTATCGGAATGGTTCACCAACATTTTATGCTTGTAGAAACATTTACAGTCACGGAAAACATTGTGCTAGGAAATGAACCGAAAAACGGGTTGAAGATAGATATTCAAAGCGCTGAGAAAGCGGTAGAAAAACTGTCGAATCAATACGGGCTCAAAGTTGATCCGAGAGCAAAGATTCAGGATATCTCAGTAGGGATGCAGCAGCGTGTAGAGATTTTGAAAACGCTTTATCGTGGTGCGGACATCTTGATTTTTGATGAACCTACGGCTGTATTGACGCCGCAGGAAATCCATGAGCTTATCGAGATCATGCATAACTTGGTAAAAGAAGGTAAGACGATTATTCTGATCACACACAAGCTGAAAGAAATTATGGCTGTATGTGACGCGGTTACGATCATTCGTCGAGGAAAAGTCATTGACTCCGTATTGGTAAAAGATACGAATCCAGACGACTTGGCTGCAAAAATGGTTGGTCGTGAAGTGAACTTCCGCGTGGATAAAACGGAAGCAAAACCAAAAGAAACGATCTTGGCTGTAGAGAAATTGACTGCGATGGGTAACCGAGGTGTGAATGCACTGAACAATCTCAGTTTAGAGGTTCGCGCCGGTGAAATTCTCGGAATTGCTGGAGTCGACGGAAACGGCCAAAGTGAACTGATTGAAGTATTAACTGGCTTGCGTAAAGCAACAAGTGGGCGTGTCCTTCTTAATGGGAAAGAAATTACGAATCAAAATCCGCGCAGCATCTCGGAATCAGGATTGTCTCATATTCCTGAAGATCGACATAAACGTGGATTGGTTCTTGATTTCACCATGAGTGAAAATATGGTATTGGAAACGTACTTCCATCCAACGTTTTGCAAAGGCGGTTTTCTTGATTATGGCGCCATTGACAAGCATGCGGCCAAACTTATCGAAGAATTCGACGTTCGGACTCCGAGTATTTACACGCCAGCACGAGCGCTCTCGGGAGGAAACCAACAGAAGGCAATTATTGCCCGCGAAGTGGACAAGAACCCGGATCTGCTGATTGCGGCTCAACCTACTCGTGGATTGGACGTAGGGGCTATCGAATTCATTCATCGCAGACTGATTGATCAACGCGATCAAGGAAAAGCGGTTCTCTTGCTTTCCTTGGAGTTGGATGAGGTTATCAATGTGTCCGACCGGATTGCGGTTATTTATGAGGGAGCCATTGTGGGGATTGTCGATGCAAAATCGACAACGGAGCAAGAGCTCGGCTTGATGATGTCCGGCGGAAAAGTAATGCAAGGAGGGGGAAACGATGAATAGAGTTATTGCGGTCTTCACGAAAGAATCGTTTCTCGTTCCTGCCGTTGCGATCATTCTTGGTCTTTTGACTGGAGCAATCGCAATGCTGGCAGGTGGATTTAATCCAATCGATGCCTATATGGCTTTGATTAAAAAAGTATTTGGAAGCGCGTATAACTTTGGTGAAACGATTCGTCAAATTACGCCATTGATCTTTACAGGTTTGGCTGTAGCGTTTGCTTTCCGTACAGGTCTCTTTAACATCGGGGCAGAAGGTCAATTTATCGTAGGGATGATTGCTTCTACTGTCGTAGGTGTTTCTTTTGACCTTCCAGCTATCATTCACGCTCCACTTGCTATCCTTGCAGGTGCTGTAGCAGGTGGTTTGTGGGGTGCCATTGCCGGTTATTTGAAAGCAGCCCGTGGTGTCAATGAGGTTATTACCAGCATCATGTTGAACTGGGTAGCTCTTTACTTTGCAAACTGGGTCATGAATGCTTTCTTTATTCCAGCAGGCAAACAAACCTCTGAAGAGGTAAAGGATTCCGCGATCATTACTATTGGATGGCTCGCTGAAATGTTTGACAATGCTCGTTTGCACTGGGGTACACTGATTGCCGTACTCGCAGCTATTTTCTTCTATATCATCCTGTGGAAAACAAAATCTGGTTTTGAATTGCGTTCCGTTGGTTTGAACCCGCATGCTTCTGAGTATGCTGGTATGAACGTGAATCGAAATGTTGTAAAGGCTATGTTCATTGGTGGTATGTTTGCAGGGATTGGTGGAGCTACTGAGATTTTGGGCGTATTCCACTATCAAGCGATTATGACGCAGCATACGGGCTATGGCTTTGATGGAATCGCGGTAGCATTGATTGGCGGAAATTCACCATTCGGGGTTATCCTTGCTGCCATATTGTTTGGGGTGCTCACATTCGGTGCGAGCGGCATGCAGTTTAGTGCAGGTGTACCGTTTGAGTTGATTCGTGTCGTGATTGCTTCCGTTATTTTCTTCGTTGCTGCACATGGCATCGTGAAAATTTTCGTTAAGCCGATCTTGATGAAGAAAAAGGAAGGTGGAAACTGATGGATTGGGGATTAATTCTCAGCAACCTCGTTCATGATACCATCGTGTTTTCCACTGCCTTGATTTTTGCCGCATTGGGTGGACTGTACTCTGAGCGTTCTGGTGTCGTGAACATTGCGCTAGAAGGTATGATGATTATCGGTGCTTTTACCGGTGCTGTAATGACCTATGCTTTCCAAGATTCACTGGGTGCTTGGGCACCGTGGGTTGGATTTATTGCAGCAGGTATTGCCGGTTCTATTTTTGCACTTCCGCATGCCGTTGCTTCGGTTACATTTAAAGCGGACCAGACCGTCAGTGGTGTGGCTCTGAACTTCTTGGCAGCTGGACTTTCCATCTACCTGACCAAAATTATTTTCGACGGAGCAGGTCAGACAACAACATTGAACAATGTGTTTAACAAATTCAGTATTCCTGGATTGAGTGAAATTCCGTATATCGGACATGCCATTTTTGAGGCGTATCCTACTAGCTATCTAGCTTTCATTGCGGTTTTCCTTACTTGGTATGTTGTATTTAAGACACCATTCGGATTGCGCTTGCGTTCAGTTGGTGAGCATCCGCGTGCTGCTGATACAGTAGGGATCAATGTTAAGAGAATGCGCTACACGGCTGTTATGATCAGTGGTATGCTGGCTGCATTAGGTGGAGCTACCATTTCTTTGACGACAACCAGTAACTTTTCCCATAACACGGTTTCCGGACAGGGGTTTATCGCGATTGCGGCCTTGATCTTTGGTAAATGGCATCCAATGGGTGCGATGGGAGCAGCATTATTCTTTGGTGTCGCTCAAGCGATCAAGTCTTTGGTGCAAATCTTCGGATTGACCAATTACATTCCTACTGAATTTATCTTCATGCTTCCGTACGTACTGACGATTCTCGTGATGGCTGGTCTGGTAGGACGATCCAGTGCTCCAGCGGCCCTCGGCAAACCGTACGATACGGGATCGCGTTAATCATTCGTTGACAAAATTTAGCGTCTAGAACCTGTCACTTCCCCTGTGCGATAATTTTTGTGACTGCTTGCGGTCCGCAAAAAACGGTCCTATCCGTTTTTGGAAATTGTCTGTGGGGAGGGAAAAAGATGAACCGCTGTCTACATATGTACAGCAGTTATCGATGGAACAGGCTTCTAGGCGCTTTTGTTTTTTGCCTGATGATAGCAGGATCCGGTGGAATGGTTTCAGCAAAAGAGCCAGGACCGGTCATTTCTGTCGTTGTTGATGGAATGGGAGTCCAATCAGATGTATCACCAATCCATCGAAACGGGCGCATGCTCGTTCCGATAAGGGTAGTAGCGGAGGCAACAGGATCAGAAGTAAGCTACGATGCCGACACCCAAAAAGTATTGCTCAACAAAAAAGGCAAGCATATAACCCTTACAATTGGAAGCCAGACTGCGTACGTAGATGGAAAACACTTGAAGATGGATGTTTCTCCAAGTATTGTGAATAAGCGCACGCTTGTTCCGATCCGATTTATCTCCGAGGCATTTGGCTATCAAGTTCAATGGGATGAGACGTCGGCCGTTGCATACATACAATCTAAACCTGTGGAAGACAAGGCTGCGAGTGTGAAATACTCCTTGAATCCATATGTCGTTCAACAGGGTGATACCTTATCAGAAATTGCAGCTCGCCACGACACGAACATAAGTGCCATTCAGAAAAATAACCATCTCTCATCTGATGAGTTACTGTTGGGCCAAATTTTATTTTTGCCAGAAGGTGCACAAAGAGCTGAGCATCCCATTGCCACAAAGGTTGCCGATGATGAATTGGTTGGGAAACAATTTCGGTTTCCTTTCCACGATAATAGTTGGTATGAGCCGTATGGGGATAGTTTCGGGTCCGATCGAGAGTGGACCGAGACGAATAGCGGCAGTGTCCGTAGTCACGAGGGCATCGACATTATGGCACCGAAAGGAACGCCGATTTACTCGGTATCCGATGGGACGATCAACAAAGTGGGCTGGAATACGTATGGTGGCTGGAGAGTAAACATAACGGATGAGAATGGTCAATATCGGATGTATTACGCTCATTTGCAGGCGTATGCACCGGGATTGCATGTAGGGAAAACGATAAAAGCTGGACAACTGATCGGTTTTGTTGGAGATACAGGTTACGGTGGAACTGGTACAGTGGGAATGTTTGAACCTCACCTGCATTTTGGTCTCTATCGTAACAGCACGGGGAAAGCGATCGATCCGTATGATTACTTGCGGACGTGGGAGCAAAATAAAGTGGGGAGTCTCCTCTAATATTGGGACAAACTACTACGGAGTACCTTCACGAATAAAAGGAGGCCCTTCGTATGTGGACTTGTCCGTACTGTGGGGGAAGCCACGGCTTACCCTTTCACGATGAGCAGTTGGATGGCATGCTCTGTCTCTCGTCTGATTGCGGTCGATTTGTTGAAGAGCATAGCACATCGGATGATCCTCGAGACTGGGATGCAATGGATATGTAAGGAAAAGAGTGAACGCCCTTCGTAATAAGGTGGCGTTCGCTCTTTTTTTATACGTTGGAAGCGCTGTGATTTGCGTATTATGGGACTTGCGTGAGCGCATAGGATGAAGCACTGGGATGTATAATGGAAGATTCTGATGCTTGATGCCCTGACAATTGGTTACAATAGAGAAGAGTATGAGTAAGCTGATGGAGAAGGGAGATTGGACTATGACTGCTTCTACAACCGAAATTGCATTTCAAAGCTCCCAAATCAATGGGATGAACGTACATATCCTTCCAACAGAAAAGTTCAAGACAACGACGATCGTGACGATGATTGAACAGACGTTATCGGAGGAGCACGTAACGAAAACAGCATTGCTTGCGATGGTCATGAAACGTGCCAGCGCTCGTTTTCCAGAAACGAAGCTATTGCGAGCACATTTGGATTTCCTGTATGGTGCCATTTTTGATGTAGATGTCACCAAAAAAGGCGAGCGGCAAATCCTGCAAATTTACATGGAAGTACCGAATGAAAAATATCTGTCCAATGAATCCTCACTTTTGGAGCAGGCCATCGAATTCGTTGGAGATATGCTCGTCAGACCGCATGTACAGAACAACGCTTTTTCCGAAAAGTACTTGGCACAGGAAAAAGAGACGCTACGTAAGCGGATGGAAAGTTTAATCGACGACAAAATGAAGTATGCGAACCAACGCGTGACAGAAGAAATGTGTAAAGGAGAGCCATTCTCTCTTCTCGTCCAAGGGCGCGTGGCGGATTTGCCGAAAATCTCCGGTCAGGAGCTGTATCAATATTTTAAAGAAGTAACGACGACGAATCCGATCAATATGTTCGTGGTGGGGGATGTTGATCAGCAGGAAGTAAGTGAGGCTATTCGCAAGCATATCCCATTGGAGCGCTCGCAAGTAGGAGAACTGCAGATCGAATCGACGGTGAAAGACGTATCTGCTGAACGCGAAGTGATCGATCGACTCGATGTCAACCAAGCAAAGCTCAATATCGGTTGCCGCACGCAGATCACTTATAAGGATGACGATTACCCAACGCTGTTGCTATTCAACGGGATTTTAGGCGGTTTTCCTCACTCCAAGCTGTTTGTCAACGTCCGTGAAAAGGAGAGTCTCGCTTACTATGCCGTATCCAGGCTAGAGAGCCACAAAGGGATTCTCATGATTATGTCCGGGATTGAAGTTAGCAAATATCAGCGTGCGGTTGAGATTATTAAGCAGCAGCTTGATCTGATGCAACAAGGAACCATATCGGATGAGGAAATGAGCCAGACCCGCGCGACTTTGTCTAACCAGTTCCGTGAACTATTGGACAGTGCTCGCGGCATGATTGAATTTACGTACAACGGTGTGATTAGCGGACGTCCTCGGAAAATCGAAGAGCTTTTGGCGGGGATCAACCAAGCGACCATAGAGGATATCAAAAAAGTAGCGAGCAAGGTGACGATCGACACGATTTATCTGCTACGGGACAAGAAGGGAGAGGCATAAGATGCAGACCACTGTTTTTGAACAAGTAAATGAAACGGTATATCATGAAACTCTCCAAAATGGATTGCAAGTCTATTTGGTTCCCAAACAGGGCTTCAGCAAAACATACGCTGTGTTCACTACGCGCTATGGCTCCATTGATAGCCATTTCCGCACTCGAAGCGGGGAAGAAATCAATGTTCCCGATGGCATTGCGCATTTTCTTGAGCACAAAATGTTTGAGAAAAAAGATCGGGATGTCATGCACGAATTCAGTAAAAACGGGGCGAGCTGCAATGCATTCACGAGCTTCAATCGTACGGCTTATTTGTTCTCGTGCACAGATAAGTTAGATGACAATCTGAATTTGCTGCTCGATTATGTGCAGGACCCGTATTTTACAGATGCCAGTGTAGAAAAGGAAAAAGGAATCATCGGCCAGGAAATCACCATGTACGATGATAATCCTGACTGGAAGGTGTACATGAACCTCCTAAAGGCCATGTACCAAAAGTATCCGATTAACATTGAAATTGCGGGTACGATCGAGACGATCTCTCATATTACAAAAGAATATTTGTATCAGTGCTATGAAACGTTTTACCATCCTGCCAATATGCTCCTATTGGTTGTGGGCTCCTTCGAGCCAGAAGCGATCATGAAGCTCATTCGTGAAAATCAGGGAGCTAAAGAGTTTTCTCCTGCACCACAAATCACGCGTGTGTTTCCAGAAGAGCCATCAGCTCCAGCGGAAGCGAAAGTAGAAGCGTTTCTAACAGTGGGCTTGCCCAAATGCATGATCGGAATCAAAGAAAAGGAAAACGGTCTAACCAAGGAAGCCTTGTTAAAACGCGAGTTGACTACTAAACTGGTATTGGACATCGCGTTCGGCACAAGCTCCGCTGTCTATGAGCGTTTGTATGACAGCGAGCTGATTACGGAAAGCTTTGATTTTGACTACAGCAGCGAGCAGGATTATGCGTATACGATTATTGGTGGAGATACACCTGATCCAGAGCGCTTAGTGGAAACGATCAAAGCAGAAATCGAACAGTTGAAGCAAAACGGTATAGCCCAGGATGATTTTGAGCGTGCGAAGCGTAAAAAAATCGGAAACTTCATGCGTTCTCTTAACTCCGTAGAGTTTATCGCTAACCAGTTTACCAGCTTCAAATTTAACGGAAATGATCTGTTTTCCGTAGTGCCGACCTTGGAGTCGATCACACGCGAAGATGTGGAAAAACGTTTGAAGGAGCATTTTTTAATCGAGCAGATGGCTGTTTCCATCGTTCGTTCCGCTTCGCCACAGGAGTAATGTATTCATGTTCAAGCAAGAGACGCCGTGGGCGTTAATTACGGGAGCTTCCGGAGAGATCGGGAAGGCGATCGCTGCCTACCTGATTGATGCGGGGGTTCCCCTTTATCTGCATTACAATCGAAATATAGAAAAATTGGAGCCGTTGGTGCAAAAATGCCAGGAGCAGGGAGTTCCGTACGGCATCCTCCAAGCTGATCTACGGGATCCACAGCAAATTGCGGCGATGTTTGCTCAGATGCAGGTTGCACCACTATTGATCGTAAACAACGCCTCAGTGGACGATGTCGGCTTATTTACGGATGTAACTGTCGAGAAATTCGATGAGCTCATCGCACTCAATGTTCGATCCGCTTTTTTGGTCTGTCAAGCTGCTGTTCCGGCCATGCTGCGCGCAAGATATGGGCGTATCGTCAACATTTCTTCCATTTGGGGGCTGACAGGCGGTTCATGTGAGGTGTTGTATTCCATGACCAAAGGAGCAGTCAATACGTTCACCAAAGCCTTGGCAAAGGAAATGGCCCCAAACGGAATTACGGTAAATGCAGTCGCTCCTGGAGCTATTGCTGGTGGAATGATGGAGCGCTTTGCTCCAGATGAAATGGACATGATCGCGGAAGAAATACCTGCCAACCGTCTCGGACAACCATATGAGGTAGCCGCTGTCGTGCGCTTTTTGCTTTCGGCGGATTCTAGTTATGTGACGGGGCAAGTGATTAGTCCAAACGGTGGATGGTACACGTAGAAGAGAAGTATGCATGAATAAAATAGGAGAAATGATGGAATTCTACCTTTTGTGTGGGCAGCAAATCTGTTCGCAACGTACAAAAGGAGGGAATTTCCCTATGTCGATTCTTGACAATTTCAGCGACTGGAAAGCGTTTCTCGGAGATAGGGTAGACCAAGCGAAACAAGCCGGGATGGAAGGCGAAACGCTTCAAAATGTAGCTTATCAAATTGGTAGCTATCTGTCTGAGCAAGTAGACCCGAAAAACGATCAGGAGCGTCTGTTGAAACAGCTGTGGGACGCAGGTGATCAACAGCAGCAACAAGCTTTGGCATCACTCATGGTGAAGCTTGTTCAGAATCGCAATGACGCGAACGCTGGCAGCTAGCCATTCAAATCCCCTACTCTTGGGGATTTTTCTTTTCGCGATTGTCGAATGAAACGAACGTGATATACTACATAAGAAGAGAATTCTGGTTGGCGGAGAGGATTGCATATGGAAGCGAAGAAAGAATGGTACATGGAGTATGAGATTGCCCGTAACCGTCCCGGTCTCTTAGGGGACGTATCTTCTATTCTGGGGATGTTGAACATCAATATCGTGACGATCAATGGTGTGGATACCATGCGTCGAGGTATGCTCCTCTTGACCGATGATGATGAAAAAATGGAGGTTTTGCGCAACGTTGTGCAAAAAATGGACAACATAACCATAACGAGGTTACGTCCCCCGACCATGCTGGATCGATTGGCTGTACGCCACGGTCGCTATATTGAACGGGATAGCGAGGACAAAAAAACGTTTCGTTTTGTTCGTGAGGAGCTGGGCTTGCTGGTCGATTTCATGGCAGAAATCCTGAAGAGGGAAGGTCACCAGCTCATCGGGATTCGTGGCATGCCTCGCGTAGGGAAGACTGAATCCATGATTGCTGCCAGCGTATCCGCCAATAAACGTTGGACATTCATTTCCTCTACTTTGCTGCGCCAGACGGTGCGTAGCTCCTTAGCCATTGATGAAATGTCTACTGATCATGTATATTTGATAGATGGAATTGTCTCAACGCTGCGATCGACAGAAAAGCACTTTACCTTGCTTCGGGAGATTATGAACTTTCCTGCCGCAAAAATCATTGAGCATCCGGATATATTCGTAAGGGAATCTGAGTACCAACTTGATGATTTCCATTACATTATTGAGCTGCGTCATCATCCGGATGAAGAGATTACATATGAGCTTATCAACAATCGCGGCTTTGATAATTTCGAAATGAATTAAGGAGGGGCAGCTGTGTCTGAGCTAGGTCAAGTCCTACAAAGGGCCCGCGAAGAAAAAGGAATCACGCTCGACGACATCCAACGTATCACCAAGATACAGCGGCGATATTTGGAAGCCATTGAAAGGGGTCATTTTCACGTACTTCCTGGCCACTTTTACGCGCGTGCATTTATAAAGAGTTATGCGGAAGCTGTCGGTCTAGACCCGAACCACATCTTGAATCACTTTCAGTCCGATTTGCCGGCCCAGCCACCTACAGAGCAAGTAGAACGACTGCGTCGCAGACGAGTTGCTTCAGCGAACAATCCATTACAAGCGGGGCGATGGGTTACCAAGACCTTGCTCGTATTGTTTATTGCCTTGATTATCGGGGTTATTTATTTCGCTGTCGTCAATAACAACGGAGGTCAGTCGACTCAGCCAGTGCCGGGTGGAACAGTTAACCCTGGAGCTGAAATTGTCACGCCTGGTGGTGGAGCGGCAACATCCCCGATTGCTCAACAACCGAAGCCTCCTTCTATTACCACACCGACTCCTGAAACAGGAACAAAACCACCTGAGACCGTTACGGAAACTCCTCAGGCAACCATCACATTCGAATCGCAGCAAGGATCGATGTATAACTATTCCTTGCAAGGTGGAGAAAAAATCACGGTTTATCTGAAGGTGAAAGAAGAAACAAGCTGGTTTGGTATTTCGGAAGGAAAAGGCAAAACTTATGTTGAGCAGGGCACGCTCAAGAAGGATCAGGAAAAAACGATTGAGCTGGGGAAATCCGCTTATATTCGTTTGGGCAAACCGACTGTAGTGGAATTGAAGGTTAACGGAGTCTTGGTAGACACGTCTAAAATGAAGTCAATGCCGTCCAATATTACGATGAAAGTAAAAGAGGCGGTCACCCAGTAGGCAAGCATATGCTTGCCTTTCGTACTTTTCTCTGTTTTGACACTTCCTTTAGGCTTATATTATACTGGATAGGTGTAATATGGGTTGGTGTGACCAATTGGAGGAAAAAAGATGACAGAGAAGGTAGGCACGCGTGAAAAAGTAGCGATTGTTACGCTGGGCTGTGAAAAGAATCTCGTTGATTCGGACATGATGGCCCATCTGATAGATGAAAAAGGTTATGAACTGGTTGATAACCCGGAAGAAGCAACTGTGGTCATCGTCAATACCTGCGGTTTCATCGATGCAGCCAAGGAAGAATCCGTAAATAAGATTCTGGAAATGGGTGAATTGAAGGAATCCGGCAAACTGAAATCGCTTGTGGTGGCGGGCTGTCTCACACAACGTTACAAAGAGGATATCTTGAATGAGATTCCTGAGGTGGACGGCATTGTCGGAACAGGCGATTTTATGTCGATTACAGGTATTATCGAAGAATCTCTAGAGGGCAAGCGACCGATTTTCGTAGGAAATCCCATTTTTACGTATGAAGATGTAGTGAAGCGGAAAGTAAAACAAGGCACATACACCGCATATATTAAAATTGCCGAGGGTTGCGACAACGCCTGTACGTTCTGTTCGATTCCTTTGATGCGTGGGGGATTCCGCAGTCGTACAATCGAGTCCATCGTAGAAGAAGCGCGTCATTTGGCTGCTCAAGGTATCGTAGAAGTAAGTCTGATTGCACAAGATTCTACGAACTACGGTACGGATATTTACGATGGAAAACTGATGCTTCCTGAACTATTAAACCGTCTGGCTGAAGTCGAGGGCATCGAGTGGATTCGTCTTCACTATGCATACCCTGGATTTTTCACCGATGAATTGATCCACACCTTTGCAACCAATCCAAAAGTGTGCAAATACGTAGATATGCCTTTGCAGCACTCCGAAGACCATATTCTGAAAAGAATGCGTCGCCCTGGAAGACAGACGGACATTCGAGCGCTGGTAGCAAAAATTCGCGCGCAGGTTCCAGATGTGGCGCTGCGTACCTCTTTGATCGTAGGGTTCCCGGGGGAAACAGAGGAAGACTTCGAGCGTCTGAGCGAGTTTGTGAAGGATATTCGCTTTGATCGACTGGGTGTGTTTACTTACTCCAACGAGGATGACACGCCAGCTTCCCGTCTGCCTGATCACGTAGACGAAGAGGTTAAGGAAAAACGTGCGAACATGCTGATGGAAATTCAGCGTGAAGTAGCCGGAGATCGCAACGGACGCTTTGTTGGTCAAGTCTTGGAAGTTTTGATTGAACGTTACGAAGGACGTAACGATATTTATGTAGGTCGAACACAGTATGACGCTCCGGAAATCGATGGTGAAGTATTCGTCACTGGTTTTAAAGGCGAACTGGGCAACATCGTAAAAGTAAAAATTACACACTCCTATGAATACGATTTAGCCGGGGAGGTAGTCTAGGTGAATCTCGCCAACCGCATCACCCTCGCCAGGATTTTTCTGGTGCCGGTAGTAATGTTTTTTATGCTGGTGCGTTACAACATCGGGACATTTACGATTGGCAGCCTGACGATGACGTATAACGAGCTGATTGCGGCTTTGGTGTTTATCCTAGCAGCCAGTACGGACGGACTCGACGGTTATATTGCACGGAAAAATAAAATCGTGACGAACTTGGGGAAGTTTCTGGACCCGCTTGCTGATAAGCTATTGATATCTGCAGCACTCATTTCACTCGTAGAGATGCAGCGTCTGGAAGCGTGGATTGCGATTGTCATTATCAGCCGGGAGTTTGCGGTAACGGGTCTACGGCTAGTTGCTGCGGCAGAAGGACAGGTAATTGCTGCGAGTGCATTGGGTAAACTGAAAACATGGGTGCAGATCGTAGCGATTACGGCTGTCATGATTCGCAACTTCCCATTTGGGTTCTTCGGCATTCCGTTCGACGAAGTAGCTACTTGGGCGATGGTGATCATCACGATTTACTCCGGGTACGACTACTTTGCGAAAAATCGTAACGTGATCCAATACTCGTAATGCGGGTATTGGTCTCTTTTTTCACAAGACTCTTCTCTTGAGCGTTTGCAAGTGATAAACTATTAGTTTAGAGGCTTTTCTACTCTCAAAGAGAATGGATGAGGAATATGAGAGCGGAGATTATCGCGGTAGGTACTGAGCTTTTGTTAGGCCAGATCGCTAACACCAACGCACAGTTTCTTTCTCAGAAGCTGGCGGAAATTGGCGTGGGAGTTTACTTTCATACCGTTGTGGGAGACAATACGGAGCGATTGCTACAAGTGATTCGATTGGCATCAGGACGATCTGATCTCGTCATTTTCACGGGTGGGCTAGGGCCGACTCAAGATGATTTGACGAAAGAAACCTTGGCGGGGCTTGTAGGCATTGGATTGGAAACGAATCCAGAGGCCATGGAGAGAATTGAAAAATTCTTTTTGCAACGTGGGATTGTCATGACGGAGAACAATCGTAAGCAGGCGCTGGTGCTTTCTGGCAGCCATGTATTCTCCAACGATTTCGGGATGGCGCCGGGGATGGCGATCCGTCATGACAGTAGTACGTTCGTGCTGTTGCCTGGACCACCAAGCGAGCTGTATCCAATGGTGGAGAATTACGTGATGCCTTACTTGACCGATTTGCTTCCCGAAAAACAAGTGTTCCATTCTCATGTACTCCGGTTCTACGGAATAGGCGAATCCGCTTTGGAGGAAAAATTGCTCGATCTGATCGAAAAGCAGGAAAATCCAACGATCGCGCCATACGCCAAAGAATTCGAAGTAACGCTGCGGATTACGGCAAGAGCTGCTACAGTCGAAGAAGGAGAAGCCCTAATCTTGCCTGTAGAAAAAGAAATACTCAGCCGTGTTGGCCAGTATATGTACGGAATGGGCGAGAACTCGTCGCTGCATGATGTGCTGGTTTCTGAGCTAAAAAAGAGAAATGAGACGATCGCTTGTGCAGAAAGCTGCACAGGAGGAGCAATTGCCTCGTTGATTACCTCTGTACCGGGAAGCTCGCAAGTGTTTCGTGGCGGGGTAGTCTGCTACACCAATGAAGTGAAAAATCAGCTGCTCGAAGTACCTCATTCCATTTTGCAAACAGATGGGGCAGTCAGTGAGAAAACAGCTCAATTGCTGGCTGAACATGTACGAGAAAAGCTGGGAGCTACTTATGGTATTTCTATTACGGGAGTGGCTGGACCAGATCCTTCCGAGGGTAAGCCTGTTGGCCTTGTCTACGTAGGGATCGCAGCAGAAGGAATGCCCACAGTTGTAAAAGAGTTGCGCCTTGCCGGAAGAAGGCATGCAATCGTTGGACGTGCCGCTAAATACGCGTTGTTTTATGCGCTGCAAATGCAAAAAGAAAGGTGATTTTTTCATGACGATTTTTTCCGATTTTCCTTTACATAAATCTATTCTGCAAGCGATTCACGATATGGGCTTCGAGGAGCCATCACCGATTCAGGCAGCTTGCATTCCAAAAGTTCTGGATGGCGGAGACCTGATTGGTCAAGCACAGACAGGTACTGGTAAGACTGCTGCATTCGGGATTCCACTTGTAGAAAAGATTACGCCTGCCAATCGTGTACAAGCGATCGTGCTGACCCCAACTCGTGAGCTGGCTATTCAGGTTGCGGGAGAGCTCCTGCGCATCTCCAAATACAATAAAGTTCGTACGCTGCCAATCTATGGCGGACAATCGATCGGACATCAAATTCGTGCACTGCGTCAAGGTGTACAAATCGTTGTAGGTACTCCTGGCCGTGTTATGGACCACTTGCGCCGTAAAACATTGAAGCTGGATCACGTACATACACTCGTTTTGGATGAAGCGGATGAAATGCTGGACATGGGCTTCATCGAAGATATCGAGACGATCATCACGCATATGCCAGAAGAGCGTCAAACCTTGCTGTTCTCTGCGACGATGCCGCCAGAAATCAAGCGTTTGGCTACCCGTTACATGAAACAGCCGCAAACGATCGCGGTGAGCCGTGAGGAAGTAACGGCGCCATTGATCGAACAGGTATACTACAAAGTGTTTGACCGCAATAAAGTGGAGAGCCTTTGCCGCATCTTGGACAGTGAGGATGTTGAGTTGGGAATCATTTTCTGCCGCACCAAGCGCGGTGTAGATGAGTTGTCCGAAGTGCTGCAATCCCGCGGATACCTTGCAGACGGCTTGCATGGTGACTTGTCACAGGCACAACGTGACAAGGTCATGAATTCGTTCCGTGAGGGCTCGATTGAATTTCTGATCGCGACAGATGTAGCAGCACGCGGTATTGACGTAGGAAACGTCTCCCACGTAATCAACTACGATATTCCACAAGACTCTGAGAGCTACGTACACCGTATTGGCCGTACTGGTCGCGCAGGTCGCAAAGGAATTGCGATGACGTTGGTTACGCCTCGTGAAGTAAGACAAATGATGTTTATCCAAAAGCAGACAAAAGCACAAGTGCTCTCTCGCAATGTTCCTTCCTTGGAGGAAGTGGCTGAGCGCAAACAAGAACAATTGCGTGAACAGTTGACTAGCCTTTTGGAAAGCGATGCAATCGCGGATATGTATCAAAAAGTAGCGGATGCTCTCGTAGGTCAATACCCTGCTGAAAAAGTAGCAGCTGCTGCCTTGCACCTCGCATTCCATACCGAAGCGGGACAAGGGCAGGAAGTAGAAGCGTACAACTTTGGTGAGACGGGTGCAGCAAAAGGCATGGTTCGTTTCTTCCTGAACGTAGGTCGCAATGCGAACATGAAGCCACAGGATCTGGTTCGTGAGATCTCTGAATCTGTTGGTATCCCAGGAAAATCAGTAGGTCGCATCGACATTTTCGAGAACTTCACTTTCGTTGAGGTTCCAGAAGAAGTAGCGGCATTCGTATATGAGTCACTGCGTCAAACCCGTATCAACGGAAAACGAATCAATCTGGAGCCTGCAAAGCCTCGCGGAGCGAAGCGTTCCTAATTCGATAGAAATGAGAAGCAGCCATTTCGCTGGGAACAACCAGGAAATGGCTGCTTTTATGCGATGCGAATATTTGTTCGTAAAAAATACTTGGCAAACACTTCTGTCTCGAGGTATGATGAAGACAAGCAAAAGAGATGCGAAAATTGAAAGGGTGTGTACCATTTGTCAGATCGTCGCGCAGCTTTGGAGAGTGCATTGCGTCAAATAGAAAAGCAATTCGGAAAAGGTTCCATTATGAAGTTGGGGGAAGTATCTAACATCCAGATTTCTACGGCTTCTAGCGGTGCACTTGCTCTAGATATCGCACTTGGTGTGGGTGGGTTCCCACGCGGACGGATTGTTGAGATTTACGGACCAGAGTCTTCTGGTAAAACAACAGTAGCGCTTCATGCCATCGCAGAAGTGCAAAGACAGGGTGGACAAGCAGCTTTTATCGATGCTGAGCATGCCTTGGATCCGGTTTACGCTGCTAAGCTGGGTGTGAACATCGATGAATTGCTGTTGTCCCAACCAGACACTGGTGAGCAAGCTTTGGAGATCGCGGAAGCACTGGTGCGTTCTGGTGCGGTAGACATTATCGTAGTCGACTCCGTTGCGGCACTCGTGCCAAAAGCAGAGATCGAAGGCGAGATGGGAGATTCCCACGTAGGTTTGCAAGCACGCTTGATGTCCCAAGCACTTCGTAAGCTGTCTGGTGCCATCAACAAGTCCAAAACGATTGCGATCTTCATCAACCAGCTTCGTGAAAAAGTGGGAGTTATGTTTGGTAACCCGGAAACAACTCCAGGTGGACGCGCTTTGAAGTTCTACGCGAGTGTTCGTTTGGATGTTCGTAAAGCGGAATCTATCAAAGTCGGCAACGACATTTTGGGTAGCAAGACAAAGATCAAAGTTGTCAAAAATAAAGTGGCTCCACCATTTAAGGTTGCAGAAGTGGACATCATGTACGGTGAAGGTATTTCCAGAGAAGGTAGCATTCTCGACATCGGTTCTGAGATTGATGTCGTGCAAAAGAGTGGTGCTTGGTATTCCTTCAACGAAGAGCGACTCGGCCAAGGTAGAGAAAATTCGAAGGTTTTCCTGAAGGAAAATCCGCACATTGCATCGCAGATTGAAACAAAAGTGCGCGAATACTTCAGCCTAAACCCTGGTTCTGTTCCAGAAGGTGAAGCAGTAAATGACCCAGAGCAAGATGAAGAGCCTACATTTGATCTGGAGTAATGAAGAGTAGAAGAGCAGCCTGTCGATGAGACAGGCTGTTATTTTAGCTTTGCGAAGGAGTGAATCATCATGAAGAGCGGCCTGATCACTGCCGTTCATCGAGATATCAAACAAAAGCAACGCTACCATATCGATGTAGAAGGCGAGTATGCCATTACCGTACACGAAGACATACTGGTAAAGTACAACCTATTTAAGGGAACAGAATTAGATGAAGATTTTTGCCGAGAAGTCCTGATAGCAGAAGAAAAGCATAAAGCGTATTTAGGTGCTTTGCGATACCTCGGCATACGACCACGGACAAGTAGTCAGCTGCATTCTTATTTGGTAGAGAAGGGGTTTTCTACCCAGATTGCCGAAGAGATATGCCAGCGCTGCAAGGATCACGGCTACATCGATGATGAAGCATTTGCGAAGCAATGGGTAGACGAACGATTGCGTTTGAAGCCGAGGAGCCCGTATATGCTGCGTATGGAGCTTACCCAGCGTGGAGTGGACAGAGCGATTGTAGAGGACGCAGTCCGTGGCGTGTCTAGGCAGGCTGAACTAGATGCTGCCCGTGCATTGATAGAGAAGAAGGCGAGACGCATAGAAGGCGCACCGAACCCAGATGAAGAACGCAAGCTGCTGTCTATGCTGATGCGCAAGGGATTCTCTCATGCTATCATTCAACAAATGCGTGAAGAATTGCGTCAGAGAAGCGATAGTTAGACGCAACTCTATTTGCATGATCTTGACAATTCTTGTTCACAAATAATAAAATAGGTTTGTATTTACTTGGTGTATCATATCTTTTTGCGATTTGCTCACTCGTTGCCTATGGAACAACTGAAAAACCGTGCGATAACAGTACGGATTCAGCGGACCGAGTAAAATCGGTCTTGTTTTTTAGCCGAATGTTCAAATGTGAGAGCACTCCATGAAAAACAAATGCTTGGAAAGCGGGGAGATGTCTTACAATAAGGAGGTGAAACGAAAAAGCCTATGGATCCTATAATTACTGTTGTCATTGTGCTCGTTGCCCTGCTGATTGGCTTGGGTGCTGGCTACTTCACTCGTAAATCGATTGCGGAAGCGAAGATCTCCAGTGCAGAAGAAGCTGCACGACAGATCGTGGAGGAAGCCAAGCGGGACGCCGAAGCCGTTAAGAAGGAGAAGGTGCTGGAGGCAAAGGATGAAGTCTTCAAGCTTCGATCCGAAGCGGAAACCGAATTGCGTGAGAGACGCAATGAGATCCAGCGTCAGGAACGACGAATTCTACAAAAAGAAGAATCGTTGGACCGCAAGATGGAACAGTTAGAGCGCAAAGAAGAAGAATTGTCTGAGCGTGACCGTGCCATCGCAGAACTGCAAAGCAAGGTAGAGCACTTATATAAAGAGCAAGTATCAGAGCTAGAACGAATCTCCGGCTTGACGCAGGATGAGGCGAAGACGATCATTCTCACTGATGTGGAGAATACCGTCCGTCACGAAATGGCTGTGATGATCAAGGAGATTGAGACTCAGGCTAAGGAAGAAGCGGACAAGCGTGCTCGTGAGATCATTACGACCTCCATTCAACGTTGTGCAGCAGACCACGTAGCAGAAACAACCGTTTCTGTGGTTACGCTGCCAAATGATGAGATGAAGGGACGTATTATCGGACGCGAAGGACGTAACATTCGTGCCCTGGAGACGTTGACTGGTATCGATCTGATTATTGACGATACGCCAGAAGCAGTCATCCTGTCTGGCTTCGACCCGATTCGTCGGGAAATCGCCAAGACAGCACTGGATAAACTGGTCGCAGACGGTCGCATTCACCCAGCTCGCATCGAGGAAATGGTGGAAAAAGCGCGTCGCGAAGTAGACGAGCGAATCCGTGAATACGGTGAGCAAGCAACGTTCGAAACAGGCGTTCACGGCTTGCATCCAGATCTGATCAAGATTCTTGGACGCTTGCGTTATCGTACAAGCTACGGTCAAAACGTACTGAAGCACTCTATGGAAGTGGCACATCTCGCCGGTTTAATGGCGGCAGAACTAAAAGAAGATGTGAAGCTGGCCAAACGTGCAGGTTTGCTGCATGATATCGGAAAAGCGATTGACCATGAAGTAGAAGGTTCACACGTTGAAATCGGTGTAGAACTGGCTAAGAAGTACAATGAGCATCACGTAGTAGTGAACAGTATTGCGTCTCATCACGGTGATACCGAACCAACTTCCGTCATTGCTATGCTCGTGGGAGCAGCTGACGCTCTGTCTGCCGCACGCCCAGGTGCACGCCGTGAGACATTGGAAACATATATCAGACGTTTGGAGAAACTGGAAGAAATCTCTGAGTCGTTCGATGGCGTAGAAAAGTCTTATGCGATTCAAGCAGGACGCGAAATTCGCGTGATGGTTCAACCTGATAAGATTGACGATGCGGAAGCTACCCGTCTGGCACGGGATATCACGAAACGAATTGAAAATGAACTTGACTACCCAGGTCATATTAAAGTGACGGTTATCCGTGAAACACGGGCAGTTGAGTATGCAAAGTAAAGTGGCTGCGTGCCACTTTACTTTTTTTGTAGCACACCAAATGGTTGACGATGTCAAGTTTTCTAATGAGCAGAGGAATTGTGTATACTAGCAATGAGGTGATTTGGTAATGAAGTTGTTATTCATTGGAGATATTATGGGCTCGCCTGGCAGAGAGATCGTGAAAACATATCTGCCGTTACTGAAACGAAAATACAACCCTACCTTTATCGTAGCGAATGGAGAGAACGCTGCGCATGGTCGCGGGATCACAGAGAAAATTACCAAGGAGCTTTTCGCGTGGGGCGTTCAAGCGATTACGCTCGGGAATCATACGTGGGACCAAAGGGAAATTTTCGATTTTATTGATGATGAACCGCGGATGATCAGACCCGCGAACTTCCCAGAAGGGGCTCCTGGAAAAGGGATTACATATATCAAACAACATGAAGGGGAACTAGCCGTCATTAATTTGATGGGGCGTACGTTCTTGCCACCGCTCGACTGTCCGTTCCAAATGGCTGATAAGCTAGTAGAGCAAGCCCGGAAGCGTACGAAGCTCATTTTTGTAGACTTTCATGCGGAAGCTACATCGGAAAAGCAAGCAATGTCATGGTATCTCGATGGGAAGGTTACGGCGGTCGTGGGGACACATACCCATGTGCAAACCGCTGATGAACGTATATTGCCTCAAGGAACCGGATTCTTGTGTGATGTAGGAATGTGTGGCCCGAGTAATGGCATTTTGGGGATGGAGCGAGAAGCTGTTATTAAGAAATTTTTGACACAGCTCCCTGTTCGCTTTGAGGTAGCGCCAGATCCTGCGCAGTTGAATGCGGTGCTGATTACTCTAGATAAAACGACAGGGCATGCGAAAAAAATGGAGCGAATCAGAATTGACTCTGACCATCCGTTTATGGAATAATGGGAATAAGATTAGAATTTTTTGAATCTTTCAAGCAAGTTAGCAGGAATTTTTAGGGGTTATGCGAATATCATTCTAATGATGACAGGATTCCTATCAGACGGGAGGTTCAAAAAGGATGGAAGTATTAAAAGTTTCAGCAAAGTCTAACCCCAATTCCGTAGCTGGTGCCCTTGCCGGAGTTCTTCGTGAACGAGGCGCGGCTGAGATCCAAGCCATTGGCGCTGGGGCGCTTAATCAAGCTGTGAAGGCAGTAGCAATCGCACGAGGGTTCGTAGCGCCGAGTGGAGTTGACCTCATTTGTATTCCAGCCTTTACCGACATCGTGATTGATGGAGAAGAGCGAACTGCAATCAAATTAATCGTAGAACCCAGATGATACAACTGCAAATGCTTCACCTGCCTGTTTGTTCGAAGAATGAACAGGTTTTTTCGTTTGTCCAGAAGTATGACCTCCGAAGAGATCGAAGAGAAGGAGCGTTTCCATATGAAAATCTTTGATGCGCATAGCGATGTATTATGCAAGCTATGGCAGAACCCCGAGCTGGACTTTTATAAAGAAGACAAGCTCTTGCAAGCTGGTTTTACCGCCCTTGAAAAAGGGAATGTAGACATACAAGTGCTTGCCTGTTTCGTCCCTTCTCAGGTGCCGTTTGGACGTCGTTTTCATTCTGTACTAGAAATGATCGATATTTTTTATCAAGAGGTGGCCAGTGATAAATTCCGGCCCATTTTCACAAAGGCAGATTTGGCTGAATGCGTATTAAAGGGACAGAAAGGGGCTATTCTGTTTGTAGAAGGTGCGCATGCATTAGAAGAGAGTCTGGTTCAGCTACGTACGTGGTTCCGGCTTGGTGTACGAGGAATGACGCTGACCTGGAATCATGGCAATGCCATAGCGAGTGGAAATGGAGAGCCGAATCCAGGTGGACTTACTTCATTTGGACGAGAAGTCATAGAAGAAATGAATCGGCTGGGGATGATCATTGATGTTTCGCATTTGGCCGACCCAGGATTCTGGGATGTACTAGAATGCTCAAAAGCACCAGTGATCGCTTCCCACTCGAACGTGAGAAGCCTATGCAATCACTCTCGCAATTTGACGGACGAGCAAATTCGAGCGTTAATCGCCAAAGACGGCGCGATTGGCTTAACGTTTGTAGACTTCTTTACCGTGCCGGACAAGCGCACGGTTTGGATCGATGACTTGCTGCGCCACTTGGATCACATCTGCGCGTTGGGGGGCGTAAACCACGTAGGTTTTGGCTCCGATTTCGATGGTATTACCGAGACGTTTGGAGACATAGCATCCGCGGCAGATTACTCCCAATTACTAGAAGCTTTGTTAAAACGTTATAAAGAGGCGGAAGTATTGAAATTTGTGCAAGGAAATTGGTTGCGTGTTTTCGGAAACGTGCTACAATAAAGCATGAGGATATTAATGTACCAAGTTCAACATTAAAATTCAGGTCAAAAGTAAGTTGAGTAAAAGCACTTGCAATTTGACATGGACAGGACTACAATTGTTACTGTCTATGCACAGAAATGTCACATCTTATCAGTCTTTTTAAGGTGTGATAGGGCAGCTTTTCTCACAGTCACTGAAAGGGTGGAATCTGAATGATTAGTCAACTTTCCTGGAAAGTTGGAGGACAGCAAGGGGAGGGCATCGAGAGTACTGGTGAGATTTTCTCGATGGCAATGAACCGGATGGGATACCATCTGTATAGCTACCGTCACTTCTCTTCCCGTATTAAGGGTGGACACACGAACAATAAAATTCGCGTGAGCACAACGCCAATGCGTGCGATCTCTGACGATCTGGACATTCTCGTAGCGTTTGACCAAGAGACGATCGATTTCAATGCGCATGAGCTGCGTGAAGGCGGTATCATTATCGCGGACGCGAAATTTAATCCAAAGTTGCCGGACGGCTTGAAGCCAGTTCGCTTCTTCACTGTACCACTGACTGAGATCGCTGATGAGCTGGGAACTTCCCTGATGAAAAACATGGTGTCGATTGGTGCGTCCAGTGCCATCCTCGGCATTTCAGTGGAAAGCTTCCGTCCCATTGTTGAAGATATGTTCCTCCGCAAGGGCGAAAAAGTGGTTGAAAAGAACATGGATGCCATTCGCCGCGGTTTTGATTTTGTAAATGAATTGACTGGTGGTCAACTGCCTGAGTTCCAAATGGAAAAGGCTGATCCACAAAAACAACTGTTCCTCATCGGTAACGATGCGATCGCTCTGGGTGCTGTAGCAGCAGGCTGCCGTTTCATGCCAGCTTACCCGATCACACCTGCTTCCGAGGTAATGGAATACTTGATTAAAAAGCTGCCTAAATTGGGCGGTACTGTTATCCAAACAGAAGACGAGATTGCTGCAATTACGATGGCAATCGGTGCTAACTTCGCGGGTGCTCGTTCCTTGACTGCTTCTGCAGGTCCTGGTCTGTCCCTGATGATGGAAGCAATTGGTCTGGCTGGTATCACGGAACAACCAGTTGTAATCGTGAACACACAGCGTGGTGGCCCATCTACTGGTATGCCTACCAAAATCGAGCAATCCGATGTGAATGCTATGATCTACGGTACGCATGGTGACATTCCAAAAGTAGTTATCGCGCCAAGCACAGTAGAAGAGTGCTTCTACGATGCAGTTGAAGCGTTTAACATTGCGGAAGAATACCAACTGCCTGTTATCCTGATGACAGACTTGACGCTGTCCTTGGGTAAACAAACCGTTGTTCCATTTGACTACAGCAAAGTAGAAATCCGCCGCGGAAAACTGCTTGCTGGACAAGAATTGCCAGAAAAAGAGCAAAACGACCTGTTCAAACGTTATGAAGTAACAGAAGACGGCGTTTCTCCTCGTGTTATTCCTGGTCAAAAATACGGTCTGCACCACGTAACTGGTGTTGAGCATGATCAAACTGGTCGTCCATCTGAGAATGCTGCAAACCGTATTCAACAAATGGATAAACGTATGCGCAAAATGGAAGGCGTCCTGAAAAACTTCAAAGGCGCTGTAACAGCAGATGCTCCTCACGCTGACGCGGATGTTCTGGTTGTGGGTATCAACTCCACAATTGGTACCATTCAAGAAGCAAAAGGCCGTCTGGAACAAGAGGGAATGAAAGTAAACCATGCACAAATCCGTTTGCTGCATCCGTTCCCAACTGAAGAAATCAAAGCACTCGTAGATAAAGCGAAGAAAGTTGTTGTTGTTGAGCACAACGCTCAAGCGCAAGTAACAAGCTTGCTCAAACAACACGTTGGAAACGCTGAAAAAATCGAATCCGTGCTTAAATATGACGGTAACCCATTCCTGCCGAAGGAAATCTATGCTGAAGTGAAGGAGCTGGTAAAACATGGCGACTATGAAAGAGTTTCGAAATAACGTAAAGCCAAACTGGTGCCCAGGCTGTGGAGACTTCTCCATCCAAGCGGCTATTCAACGCGCTGCAGCGAACGTAGGTCTGGAACCTGAAAATCTGGCGGTTGTTTCCGGTATCGGTTGCTCTGGTCGTATTTCCGGCTACATCAACTGTTATGGTTTCCACGGTATTCACGGACGTTCCCTGCCAATCGCACAAGGTGTGAAAATGGCGAACCGCGAGCTGACAGTTATCGCAGCAGGTGGTGACGGGGATGGTTTCGCGATCGGTATGGGCCATACTGTACACGCTATCCGTCGTAATATGAACGTTACGTACATCGTAATGGATAACCAAATCTACGGTCTGACAAAAGGTCAAACCTCCCCGCGTTCCGCGACTGGTTTCGTGACCAAGTCTACACCGGCAGGTTCCATCGAGTCCTCGATTTCTCCAGTTGAACTGGCGCTGTCTGTAGGTGCAACATTCGTTGCTCAATCCTTCTCCAGCGATCTGAAGGGCTTGACTGAACTGATTGAAAAAGGTATCCAACACGAAGGCTTTTCCTTGATCAACGTATTCAGCCCTTGTGTAACCTACAACAAGGTAAACACATACGACTGGTTCAAAGAGAACATCGTACCAGTAGACACGCTCGAAGGATACGATCCACATGACCGTATCAAAGCAATGTCTACCTCTATGCAACACAAAGGCCTGATTACAGGTCTGATCTACCAAAACACTGAGCAAAAACCTTACGAAGCTCTCGTAAATGGCTTCAAAGAAGAAGGTTTGGTGAACCAAGACATTCGCTTGTCTGAAGAAGACTTCGAAAAATTGGTTAAAGAATTTGCTTAAGTTTGATAGAGTGAAAAACCTCTCCTTAACGGGAGAGGTTTTTTTATTACATACGATCGCGCCACTGCCTGTACACGAGCATGACAAGGAAAAAGACGACCAGTTGACCAAAGAGTGGATACAGGAAGCGGAGAAGCGAGCTAAACCCGATAAAACTGATCAAATAACAAATCAGCAAAATCCCAAGTAGAATAGTCGGGCCTCGAAGGGGGGTAACTTGTCTAATCTGTTGGGCTAGACCAAAAACGTTAGCTACAAGTGTCGAGAAGATTTCCGCATACACCAATAGGGAGAACAAAAAGGGAATAGTCGGTCCCAAGCCTTGCAGCACAGCAATCATGGGCATTTCCGCGTGATGAATTCCCGGCATTTTTACAGACAGAGAAGCGTAGGCGAGTAATAGCAGAAGGCCTATTCCTAACCCCCCTATGATTCCCCCTAGGATGAGAGGCTTCTCGCTCGTACTCTGTCTGCCCATCGGAATCAAAACCGCTTGTGTAAGCGTGACATTTAAGGCAACATAATAAAAGGGAGAACTAAGCCACGCCCAAGGCCGTAACGATTCAACGACGACATTCGTATCTAACCATGGCTTCGTATAAAGGAAGACAAGTACAGTAAAGCCAATGAGCATCGGAACAAAAATGCTGTTCACGTGATGGATGGCAAACAGCCCTTTTTTCGTCACGAAAAAAATCAAAATCATGCTAAACCAAATGCCGATTTGGGGAGATAATCGAAAAGACTCCCAAAAAATCGCGCCGGTAGCAGCGAGCATGACGGAGGTAGTACCTAGCAATACGGTTAGAAGCAAGGTATTAAATACAGTGCCAAACGGATGCCCAAATAAATAGGTGCTGACTTCTTGATAGGAATCGGCCTGAATCCGATAGGCAATCAGCATGACGCGGATGCCTGCCCAAATAAACAGCGTCGTCGCCAGAATGATGCCTACTAAGCCTTGTGTTCCATATTGAACAAAGAACTCTACAATTTCTTTGCCAGAGGCAAAACCAGC
Organism: Brevibacillus sp. NPDC058079; assembly: GCF_042885155.1. Classification (NCBI taxonomy): domain Bacteria; kingdom Bacillati; phylum Bacillota; class Bacilli; order Caryophanales; family Paenibacillaceae; genus Brevibacillus; species Brevibacillus sp. NPDC058079. The sequence continues at coordinate 45,099 of NZ_JBHVSO010000002.1, read as the reverse complement.
TCCTACGACTGTCCCAATATACGTAAAAGCGATCTGCCATGCGGCTCTCCATGTTCCTTGCATCTCAGACCTCCTGTCCCACCTTATTCCATCCTATGAGAGGGAGTGAACCGAATATGCGCGTTACCGTGTTAGGCTATCAATCTCCTTATCCTGGCCCTGGAGGTGCTACTCCGGGTTACCTGATTGAGACAGACCGTGTCAAAATTCTTCTCGACTGCGGCAGCGGTGTTCTTGCACAGCTAGGCAAGCATTTGCCCATTTATGAGCTGGATGCCATGCTCTTATCTCACTATCATCATGATCATGTTGCGGATGTAGGAGTGATGCAGTACGGTTTGATGGTTCATCAGCTATTTGGCCAAAGACCTGCTGACAAGCCGCTTCCGATCTACGCTCCAGCGCTGCCAGTGGCTAATGCCCAGACATTGGTGTATCGAGATGCGACCACATTTACCCCAATCACAGAAGAAACGTCTGTTACCATTGGGGACGTTTCGATCACTTTTTTACGGACAGACCATGGTGATGGAGATCCATGCTACGCCATGCGCTTAGAAGCAAACGGACGTGTCCTCGTATACGGTGCTGACAGTGGACCAGGTACAGCCTGGGAAGGGTTTGCAAATCAAGCGGATTTGTTTATTTGCGAGGGGACCTATCTGGATTACAATTTACCAGCGAAGCCAAATGGGCACCTGTCTGTTCGCCAAGCGGCAGAACTGGCACAATCTCTATCCTGCCGTTCTTTATTAGTTACACATTTGTTTTACGGCTATGAGGAGTCTCAAGTAATTGCGGAGGCCAATGCCTTTGTCGCAGGTGCCGTTTACGCGGCGCGCATCGGTCTGCAAATCGATTTATAACGTTGTTTTTGTACATAGAGAGGAGAGTTGACTGTGTTTCCAAATGTATTAGAAGTCGCACGCAAATTAATCCGTGAACGGGTACAAGTAGGAGAAACTGTTGTAGACGCCACGATGGGGAATGGAAATGACACCTTATTTCTTGCGCAATTGGTGCAAGAAGAAGGGAAAGTAATCGCCTTCGATATCCAGCCACAGGCGATCGAGAAAACGCGAGAGAGACTCGAGAGAGAAGGTCTGGCGAACAGAGTAGAAATGAAGCTCGCCAGTCATGAGGAAATTGACAAGCTGGAGATAAGTGCCGCGGCGATTATGTTTAATTTGGGCTATTTGCCGGGTGGAGACAAAGAAATCACAACACAAGCGAGCAGTACCATTCAGGCGATTCAATCAGGGTTGAGGGTACTCAGACCAGGCGGAATCATGACGGTCATGATTTACTGGGGACATCCGGCGGGAGAAACGGAAAAAGAGGCAGTGGAAACATTTTGCCACGAGCTAAGTCAATTGGATTATTTGGTTTTAAAATACCAATATATCAATCAGCAAAACCAAGCCCCGTTTTTACTGGCCATCGAACGCAGGGAGCAATAAAGAGAACGAAACGGGATCCTTTCCCGGGCAAGCGCAACATCCGACATCATTCCTATGGGAAAGCAATTATTTTGTCAGGTCGCGTAGAGGTGTACAAAAATAGGCACGCTCTTGCTCTTTCTGGCACATACCCTATGTAGAGCAATGTGGCAAGGGGGATCTACGTGGACAGAATCGGGATAATGTTGGATTGGGCCCTTATGGAGAAAGGAATTCATGGCATCAAGTCATATGAGCGTCTGCCTTATTATGTCGAAATCGGTAAAGAGCTTGGATTGGAGCCTGTTTTTTTCCATCCGCGGCATGTGAAGCCAGGAGATGAAAGAGTCAAGGGATATTTTTGGAACGGAAATCGACTCGTCTCCCAACTGGTTTCAGTCCCGCGAGTCATCCACAATCGTGTTTTGACAGGGGATGCAACAGCGAGGAATGTGATTCGAAGATTGAGCCAAAAGAAGACGGTGTTCAATGGCTTGGTTGTACGGGATAAGCGAAAAGTGCACCAGATGCTCTGGAAAAACGAGCAACTCCGTAGCTATCTGCCGCATACAGTGCCTTATTCCATGGTGCAGTTGCGTCAGTTCTTGGATAAGTACCAGGTGGTGTACGTCAAGCCTTCGATTGGATCAGTCGGAATTGGGGTAGCACGTATTGAACGGCACGGAGGCAATTATCACTTCATTGCATCGAAAAAACGGCAGATTTTATCTCATTCGCAGATACTCTCCACGGTGCGACGCTGGGTCGGTAACAAACGATTTCTAATCCAGCGAGGAATTCCTTTGGCGCGCTATGGAGGAAAAACGTTTGATATTCGTGTTTCGGTGCAGAAAAACAAAGAGAAGCAGTGGACTGTGAGCGGGATGGTTGCCAAGGTCGCCAATAAGAAAAACAAGCTGAGCAATCTCTCTCGAGGAGGGACAGCAGTACCGTTTTCGGAAGCTTTGGTACCCATCTTTGCTGAGGTGAAACAACAACAAGCGGTCATCGAAAGAGTTAGCATAGCGGCGGTGGAAATTGCGAAGCAGTACGGTCGGCATTTTTCATCGTTAGCAGACTTAGGCATGGATATGGGAATTGACGAGCGAGGCAATCCGTATTTGATTGAAGTCAATGTGCGTGATCAGCGCTATTCGTTTTTCAAGGCTGGAGAGAGTGCAATGTTTAAACAAACATACCGTCATCCACTGGAATATGCGCAGACATTACTCGCTGAAAAAAAGAAACAGAAGCATCAGCTGCTATCGCCAAGTTATATGTTCTAAAGAAGAAATGCAGAAGAATGTGAAAAAGACGGTGGCAATTATTGCCCCGTCTTTTCGTATGCGGTGACCTACGATTCTGCCGGCTGTTGTTGGTCAGCAGCCAAAGGAAAGGGCAGATTGCGAAAGTGACGATATACCAAAGCCAATATCGATTTTCGAGTCAAGATTCCTTGGAAATAGTGCTCGTCGTCTTCAATGCAGACGAAAGGGTGATTAATGGACACTTCCAATGCTTTCAAAAATTCATCGGTGTCACGCAATCGAGGGACCTTCGTATCCATCACGTCATCTACAATATGTTCGGACATACGCTCGGTCTCAAAGCGTTCCAGACCTAGAGTCTTATTCATGATCATATTCGTGCTGATTAACCCATGCAAACGATACTGATGATCCAGTACAGGAACGGCTGAATAGCCGGACTTGATTAGGACTAGCAGGGTGTGCTCAAGCGAATTACCTAACTGCACATGTGCGACCTTTGTGGACGCGATTATGAGATCTTTGATCGGAATATGTAACAAAGGGATCTCTTGATTCATCCAGATCCACCACCTTTTCTTTCTGACGTCTATAGCAGTGAGCACTGCTTGTGGTCCTCTTCTATGATACCGTAAGCGAGGTACAAACGGTAGGGTTACATTTAGAAAACTTGGCGTTGGCAAGCCTTTGGTGGGCATTCGACGAAAAAAAGCCCGGCAGTTACGCCAGGCAAGTAATCGAGGTGTGGAACAATCGTCCCTAGTTCTAGTATGGGAGATCATGTTGTTTTTTACATTAGGAGTTTAGAGGAAACCAGGTTCTCCCTTACGCTTTATACGTTTGATTTTTGAAAATCGGTTTTGCTTCCACCCGTTTTTTCCGATTGAACCAAAAGGACATCGTCGTCAACTCGTAAAGGAAAATGCACAGTGGCGGTGTAATCACGAACATGCCGAGAACTATTGACGGTGTTGACCAGCCTAGTCGATGAATGACGTAGCTCTGCAGTAAGAACAAGATCAACGGATGAACCAAGTAGATAGCCATATTTTGTTTGGCTAACCGGGCAAGCCAAGGACCGAGTTTAGGCAGTTTGCCGAGATAACTGGATGCAGGGTAAAAGCTGATAATCACACAGAGTGTGTACACCAAGTAAAGCGGTTCGAAAATATTCATGCTCTCGTAATAGCTTTTGGAGCCGGAAAGATAGCTGTACGCCATCCATACGGCTGCACTTGCCATCACAACGATAGAAGGTATTTGAAGGCGTTTCACCCACGTCCGCCATTTATCCACATTCATCCCGGCATAAGCGCCGAGTGCAAAAGTAAATACGTACATGAAAACATAATGCTGTCCGTAAACATAACTATGCTTTATGAGGGACAGGAATGGGTTTGCAGCCCAATCAATGGCCCATAAAGGCTTGATAAACAAATAATGGTAGAGAACGTACAGACCAGCTTGTCCAATAAATAGGGCGATGATCCAGCGGAAGTTCAAGTACCGTTCTATCCACGATTTGATCAGGCAAAACAACAAGCACAGTTGCAAGTAAAGCGGAATGTAATACAGGTGGTAGAATGAGCTACCCGTAAACAGACTATCGAAAAACGGTCCTACCAGCACGGCCGGGTCAAAGGTTTGGTGTTTAAAATAGGTGAAGATGGCCGTCCAAATTACGTAAGGAAAAATAACCGCGCGCCAGCGTTTTTTCCAGAAAGCACGCCAATCCAATTGTCGGTTCTGATACCAGTAAAACAGCAGCATTCCAGTTGCAAATATAAACAAAGAGCGACCGAATTTTAACAAGATGATTAGAACGGCTTGTAAATCACTATTCCACGGATACGTCTTCTCATTTGAGAGAAAAAAACTGAGGATGTGAATCATCAAGACAGTAAGAGCCCCAAAAACAAAAAGGGCATTCAGATCCTGAAACGTCCCCTTTCGATTGCTATTCATAATTCCTCCAGAATTTTACCGGCAGCACCTGGAGAATCAAAAGCAAGTAAATTGCCCGTTATTCGGGTAAGTGCCAGTCAGGTGCGGCCAGTTCTTTTGCGGTATAAGAAAATAAGTGTAATCGTTGCGACAAATGATGCCTCGACTCTGTCACTAACTCATTTTGCACATAAAAGGGGGTAGGTGATACAGCCCACTCAGAACGAATTGTCTCCAATAGACGTGCTTTCACATCATCTATAGTGGCCAATTTTCCAGTCAAACTCGCAATACTGCCAACAGTAGAAGCATTGATGGAAGGAATTGGCTTATGACTTTGCATTTCATCCAAGCCTGCGAGATGGTAAAAGCGTTCCATCCATTCCCCTCGTGGCCGATCATCTACGTTAATGCATAACTGCAAAATAGAACCGTGTCGCGTGCGTCTTTGTGCCATACCTCCGATTTTTTTACCGTGAATGGAAAAATCGTATTCCCCTGCACAGTAGGAACCCTTCACTTCTCCAAATTCCAGCTTCCCGTAATCGCGCAGGCCCACATCAAGAAGCTGGGCTACAAACGAGAAGAAGGAGTCAATGGAAATCGAAGTGTCAGGCAATAAACAAGCCATATTGAGTACGCCAGCATCAAGCGGAACACAAGCTCCACCAGACGAGCGAAGAACACAACCAAAGCCATCTTGACCGAATTCACGCAAGGCTTGTTGGAGATGAGGAAGCTTGGCGTCTCTGCGGCCGAGATACAGCGCCTGATCGTACACCCAGAGATGAATCACAGGGGATGCAGATTCAAATTGCATGCTGGCTGCCAACGCTTCATCACGGATTAAAGGCTCAAGTGGACTATCCTGGTAGGTACCGGAGTCCATCCAACGAAACGGTTGATTAACAGAAAATGACATAGGAAGGCTCCTTCACAGGACAAGAATAGCTACCATTATAACATCTGAAATGCGTTTATTTCTACGTTTTCGCTATCTTTTTTCCATTTGGTAGAACATGCATGTCAAGTAGAGTGAAAAAATACCCGACAGGCCAAGATAGCTTGTCGGGTATTCATATGGTTCTTTATTTGGTCTCCTTGAAGGAGAAATTGTCCAGATAGGTCGTTTTGCGAGGCGCGTTTTCAGTTGCCTCTTCTTGCAGGTACAGACCGAGCTTTGTGCCTTCTTGTTTCACATACTGTTGACCGAACAAGTATTGATCGTTCAGGTAAATGGAAACAGTGTTCTCGTTAACTTCTACTTTTAAGCGATTGCTGGATTTCAGCTTGTAGGAGCTAGAAGTAATGATGTCAATATCGTCTTCTTCGACATCATTCACTTTACCTAAAACAACGCGATCTTTTTGGACGAATACAACATTGGCTTTTCCGTCTTTACCGTTGAAGTAAAGGCCTCCTAAACCTTCACTGCCAACGACATTGACATCAACGCTCAATTCGTATTTCTTAACTTTGTCAGACTCATTCCAATTAAGTGGCAGGAAGTAGTGATCCAGATCATCGTCATCGGATTCCGCTGTCACTTGTTTGCTAGCGACCTCCCAGTTTCCTGTCGCTTTGTCTGTATCCCAGTTTTTCAATTTGGAATCAGAGAAGGAGTCGCTGATATTGAGTCGCTCTGGTTCTGGCTGAGGCTGTGGTTGACCAGGGGTAGGGAATACAATTTTGATCTCATCATCATCGTCACGATCCAAAATAGCACGATAGAGCAGAGAAGCAGCTTCCGCACGAGTAATCGGATCTTGTGGACGGAAATTGCCATTGTATCCTTTCATCAGATCAGTTTGGATCGCGATCGCAATATACGGACGTAGAGCTGACGAAATATCGTCGTAATCACGGAACTTTTTCAATTGATTCAGGTCGGCTTTGTACTTTTGATCGTAGCCCAACAGGCGTACCAATGCGACAGCAATGTCTTCACGTACTGCAGCTTGATCTGGCTTATACGTGTAGGTGGAGCCGGATTTGTAACCAGTCAAGTAAGGCTTGGCGTATTCCACATACAGAAATGCCCAGTGATGACGCGGTACATCCTTAAAGGTTTGGTCGACGTAGCGTTTGTTTATATCTACATCTGCTGCTGCGATCATAATCTTGGCAAATTCGGCGCGGGTAACTTCATTGTTCGGTCTAAATGTCCGATTGTCGTACCCTTTGATGATCCCTTTTGCCGCCATCTCCGTAATTTCCTTGTATGCCCAATGGCTACGTGGAACGTCTGAGAACGAAGGAGTGGAAGCGGCACCGACGACTGGGATAACCGTTAAGAATATCAACACCGACAAAAATACGGCTAGTGCTCTTTTCATGTTAACCTCCTCAAAATGGCAATGTAGTTTTTGTTGACTGCTATTCAGACGGCGAGTGGGCTTGTATTGTTGCAGGAGAAAAAAATATTATGGTGAAAATAGGAAAAAAGACGGAGTTTCAAAAAATTTGGCAGGTAAGGAGGAGCATGTACCAATGGTAAGGGCATGCTTGTTTGATTTGGATGGAACGCTTTTGGATCGGGAACGGTCATTGGATGCATTTTTGGCACGACAATATAAACGTACACAGCCGCTCCAGAAAAGAATGTCACTGAATGCGTTCTTGTCCCGTTTTCATGAGCTGGACCAGCGTGGGTATGTGTGGAAAGACGTTGTCTATCAGACCATCGTGGAAGAGTCAACGATCGAAGAGGTTACTTCAGCATTTTTATTAGAAGAATACGTACAGCTATTTTGGCAGGACTGTCTGGCATTTACAGGTGTAGTTGAAACACTTCAGATCTTACGCCAATCGGGCATGAAGCTAGGGATCATTACGAATGGACACAGTGAGTTTCAAATGAAAAACTTGAATGCGATTGGAATTGAAGCATTTTTTCATGCCTTTTTGATTTCGGAGCGGGAAGGGGTGTCCAAGCCAGAGTCAATCATATTTGAAAGAGCACTGGACCGGCTGGGAGTGAAAGCGAGTGAAGCGGTATATGTGGGGGATCACCCGGTTAACGATGTACAAGGTGCGCGTGCGGCAGGGATGAAGGCAGTTTGGAAGCGGGACATGTTTTGGGGGGATAACGTGGAGGCAGACGCTATCATCGATGAAATCCCCCAACTGATCACGATCCTAGGAGAGTGGCGAGAAAAATAGAGGAATCTCCCCATCAGCAAACGTACAAACGAGAAGGTTCAGGCGAACATAACAACCGAATCTGCCGTATCAATATGTTTTTTCTCTTGCGAAATCAAGCGATTTGCGTGCGCCGATGATGTCTTTCTTTGCGAGCATCTCACCAAACAACCACATCCTCTTGCCGGGAATACCCAGAGATGATCGGAACGGTCACTCGCCGTTTCGTACATATTTTGCCTCATAATGGTTATTATGCATTAGCTTTTGTATCACCCAAAATGATATAATTCTTTATTGGTTACTTATGTAGATGATTTTAGCTGAGGTGATACATGATGAAGGAAACGAAAGAGGCGACTGTGGACTTAAAATCCGATAAGTCTCCAAAGAAAACGGAAGACTATGCGAAATACTTCCAGGCCCCCTCTCTGAAAGATGCGAAAAAGCGTGGTAAGGAAGAGATTTTAGTCCATTACGATTTTAATATCCCAGAAGGCATGCAGAACATCGGAAAAGGAAAGCGTTATCATGTTCGTACGTATGGCTGCCAAATGAACGAGCATGATTCGGAGACGATTTCTGGTATCTTGAAGGCAATGGGCTATACCTCCTCTGACTCTGTCGAAGATGCGGATGTCATCCTATTTAACACCTGTGCGATCCGCGAAAATGCAGAGGATAAAGTATTTGGAGAGCTTGGCCACATGAAGCGGCTCAAGAATAACAATCCGAATCTGATCCTCGGTGTTTGCGGCTGTATGTCCCAAGAAGAGAAAGTCGTCAAGAAAATCCTGAAAAGCTACCAGCAGGTTGACTTGATTTTTGGAACGCACAATATTCACCGATTGCCAGAACTGTTGCGCGATGCGATGTTCAGCAAAGAAATGGTGATTGAGGTTTGGTCCAAAGAAGGCGATATCGTCGAAAATATGCCGAAGCTCCGCGAAGGAAACACCAAGGGCTGGGTTAACATCATGTACGGCTGTGACAAGTTCTGTACGTACTGTATCGTGCCGTATACCCGCGGAAAAGAGCGCAGTCGACGCCCGGAAGATGTTATCGCAGAAGTGCGTGATCTCGCTCGCCAAGGCTTTAAGGAAATCATGCTTCTTGGACAAAACGTCAATGCGTATGGGAAAGATTTTGAGGATATCGAGTATGGTTTTGGAGACCTGATGGACGAGGTCCGCAAGATTGATATCCCGCGCGTGCGCTTCACGACAAGTCATCCGCGTGATTTTGACGACCACTTGATCGAGGTGCTGGCAAAGGGAGGCAACCTGGTGGAGCAAATCCATTTGCCTGTTCAATCCGGATCGACAGAAGTACTCAAGCGGATGGCGCGCAAATATTCGCGTGAGCATTATCTGGAGCTCGTTCGCAAAATCAAGGACGCGATCCCGAATGTCTCACTTTCTACCGATATTATTGTTGGCTTCCCAGGCGAAACCGATGAGCAGTTTGAAGATACCATTTCGATGGTGGAAGAGGTTAAGTATGAATTTGCGTATACCTTCATTTATTCCCCACGTGAAGGTACACCGGCCGCTGTCATGGAAGACAACGTTCCAATGGAAGTGAAAAAAGCGCGCTTATATCGACTCAATGAAGTGCTGGCTCGCATCGCACTGGAGCAGAACAAAAAACTGCAGGATCAGGTTGTCGAGGTACTGGTGGAAGGAGAATCGAGGACGAATGCGGAAGTGCTTGCGGGACGTACGCGTACGAACAAGCTGGTCCATTTCACCGGCGACAAATCCTTGATCGGACAGTATGTGCACATAAAAATTACAGATGCGAAAACGTGGACACTCCACGGAGAACTCGTATCCAAAGTTGAGGTGTAGGTCATAATGGAACAAACAAACGTGTATACCCAGAATGAAATTCTTGAGAAAGCTCGCGAACTTGCAGCTATGATCGCGCGTACGAATGAAGTCGATTTCTTCAAACGTGCCGAACTGCAAATCAAGCACAATGAACGTGTGCAAGATTTAATTGATACATTAAAGCAGAAGCAAAAGCAAATGGTGATGTTTGAATCCATCAACAAGCCGGAACTGGTGAAAAAAGTGGAAGGCGAGTACAACCAATTGCATGAGGAGCTGGATTCCATTCCAATCGTTACGGAATTCAAGCAATCGCAGGTCGATGTGAACGATCTTTTGCAAATGGTCACGAACGTGATCACGAACACCGTTTCGGAGCGTATTATTTTGGATACAGGCGGAAACCCATTGACCGGAGAGACAGGTGGCGGGCCTGAAAAGAAAAAATCTGGCGGTTGCTGCTCCTAATTCTTGATAAAAAGCCTTCCCGGCGCTGTTTTGATGAATACCCAACAACTTTCCCAAATATAAGGTGGTTGTTTGCACGCTAGTCGAATGCCCTGCATACAAATGTACAGAAACGTTGTATGGAGGAGGTAACGAAATGTCGGGTATAGACAAAGATCTACAGTGCCGGGAACTTATCGCGAAAGCAGTCTGCGGCAAAGGCCATAAATTTTCTATTACCACCCACACCATCATACCGTCGCAAACTCCTTCGACGATCCTCGGATGCTGGATTATAAACACGAACTTCCAAGCAGAGAAAGTCGGAGATGCCGTTGAAGTATCTGGTACGTATGACGTCAACCTGTGGTTTTCGTTTGCTAATAACACGCAAACCGAAGTCAAGCGGGAAACTGTTCAGTTCTCCGTACTCGTACCGCTTACGTTCTTCGACAAGAACTGCAGAGGCGATCTGGAAATCGTTGCACGCGCCGTGGAGCAACCGAAGTGCATAAAAGCGGAGTTAAGTGGTGGTGGCACAATCACAGTCAGAGTTGAAAGTGAATATGCAGTAGAGGTTATTGGGGAAACAAAGGTGTGCGTTGTTGTCTGCAATAGTTGTGATGAAAAAGAGTTTCATCTGAGTGACGACTTTGAAGATAACAGTGACGAGTTTGATGACTTTGATTCCGCTACGCTACTCGACGAGCTCGACTAAAGAGGAGAAATTATCTCCTCTTTTTTCTTTTTTTCGGATATGTACCATTCACACTTTTTTCTAGGCGCAGTCATAAGATAACCAGAGAATAGCGGGGGAGTGTGGAAGGCATGATTCTACGCACAAAGGCGAGTCGGCTAGCTAACAAGCAGGAAGCGCCAGCAACACAACCGATGACGGCCAACGCTAAAGAAGTCGTAGCTTATTTGCATCGTCCAGAAATCGGGCGCTGGTTGGTCCGGCAAGGGAGAATACCTGTAACGACAGGAAAAGCAGCGCGACCGGGCTGGCGGACATATAGGATCTGCCTTTACCAAGACTATGTACTGGATATCGCCAGGAGCGAGGAGCAATCACAATGGCTGCTGCACCGGATGGAGGAGCCCGAATGGTATTCCGTCTCCTTGCCTTCCACCGAAACGGAGGTTCAGGTGGTGCAAGGGATAGCTGCTCGAAGTTTGTATGCCGCCGGAGCCGATGCGGGTCAAGTGACGATCATGGCTGCTTCTCCCCATCGTCTTAAGGTCGTCGAGGTGGAACCAAATTGGCCAGCCAAGCATGCTGACGAATATATGCAGCGGACTCGAGATTGGTGGGAAGGTCGGATACGCAAACAACCGCAAAAGCTGCAAAGCATGGGGGCTGATCCCGAGTTTGCTTTACGCAAGCCTACAGGAGAGATGGCACTTGCTTCTGACTTCCTGAGTATTAATGGCACGGTTGGGTGTGATACGACACGCTATCGGGAAGAATTAGGTCTTCATCAGCACCCAGTTGCGGAGTTGAGACCTGCGCCATCGGAGGACCCTGATCAATTATTTATGCATATCTACGATAATCTGGTACTCGCATCCCAAAAAATAGGGAATTCGTCTATCGAATGGCTCGCTGGCGGAATGCCGTTTCAAGGTTACCCAATCGGTGGGCATATTCATTTTGGCGGGCTTACCCCTACTTTTTCTCTTCGGCGAAAGTTGGATGCGTACTTGGCTCTTCCTCTTGTTCTGATTGAGGATGCAGGTTGTATGAGCCGGAGAGAGCGATATGGATTTTTGGGGGATGTAAGGGAGAAGGAATATGGATTCGAATATCGTACACTCCCCAGCTGGCTGGTTGATCCCCTTGTCACTCGAGGTATTCTTCATTTGGCCCATTTGGTTGCAACCAATCACGAGAAGCTACAAGCGACGCCTCATCTAAAGCTCCCACTCATCAAAGCGTACTACCAGGGCGAAAAAGAAAAGCTCCTACCGTACGTTGCCCAAGTCTGGCAAGAATTAAAGGAGCTACCAGGCTATACGCTGTCACGAATTCATTTGGATCGATACTTTTCTTTTTTAATCGAAAGCCAATCGTGGAAAACGGATGAAGACCTTCGCAAGACATGGAAGCTACTATAAACAGATCTACCATCGGATGCAGGGTCAACATTACCGTACAATCATGATATAATAGCGACGAGAATTAGTAGGCTAGGAGAAGAAAACCATGGCTCAATATACCCCGATGATTCAACAGTATCTAGCTATCAAAAAAGATTATCCGGATACTTTCTTATTTTTTCGCTTAGGCGATTTTTATGAACTGTTTTTTGATGACGCCATTCTTGCGTCCCGTGAGCTGGAAATTACACTGACGGGACGTGAGGGTGGTGGTTCTGAGCGCATACCAATGTGTGGTGTTCCACATCATGCGGCAGATGGCTATATTGCAGAGCTACTGAAAAAAGGACATAAAGTAGCCGTTTGCGAGCAAGTCGAAGATCCAAAAGAAGCCAAAGGGGTCGTTCGCAGGGAAGTTACACGCGTCATTACCCCGGGTACGATGATGGAAGGCAAATGGCTGACGGATAAGGAAAACAATTACATGGCAGCGTTGGCCCAAGTAGAAGGGCGAACAGGTGTTGCTGCGTGTGATATGAGTACAGGCGAGATGTACGTGACGTCCTTGGTGGGACAGGCAGAGGCATTTCTAGATGAAGCCTTGCAATACCGCCCCAAGGAGCTCGTCTTTTTTGGCCTCGCTGTTTTGCCGAAGACAGCACTGCCATCTACTGTCGTGGATGCGCACCAACTGGACGCATTTGCGGTGGATAGTCAATATGCGGAGCAGGCAAAAGGGCTGGATATGTCCATGCGAGCGGCGGTCAATGCTCTCTTGTTCTACATAGGGACGACGCAAAAACGCAGTCTTGCCCATATGCGACTGTTAAAGCAGTACGATGCAAAGCAGTATCTACAAATGGACGGCTTTTCCAGACGTAATTTGGAATTGACAGAGACCATTCGCGATAAGACGAAAAAAGGCTCTCTGTTGTGGCTGTTGGATCGGACTCAAACCGCAATGGGTGGTCGTCTCTTGCGCAGATGGATTGAGCGTCCGTTGCTCAGTCGCGATCAGTTGGAGGCACGTCTGAGCGCTGTGGAAGCCTTGAAGGGTGACATGCTGCTTCGCTCCGATTTGCGGACTTGCTTGGATCGTGTCTATGATTTGGAGCGTCTGGCGGGCCGAATTTCCTACGGGAATGCGAACGCACGAGATCTCATTCAGCTGCGAATGTCTTTGGAAGCCGTACCAGAGCTGAAGCAGTATATGATCCAAACGAATACGCCGGTATTGATGGAACTGGCGCAAGGGATGGATGAGTGCACGGATATCGTCAACTATTTGGCTCATGCGCTCATGGATGATCCCCCGATATCGGTTCGTGAAGGCGGAATGATTCGGACGGGATATGATGAGTACCTGGACAAGCTCCATACGGCAAGTCGTGAAGGGAAGACATGGATTGCCCAATTGGAGCAGGGTGAACGAGAAGCGACAGGGATTCGTTCACTCAAAGTTGGCTTCAATAAGGTGTTTGGCTATTACATCGAAATATCGAAGTCCAATATCGCAAACGTTCCATCTGGGCGGTATGAGCGCAAGCAAACATTGGCCAATGCAGAGCGGTACATCACACCAGAGCTGAAGGAACGCGAAGCGCTCATTCTTGAAGCGGAAGAAAAGATGATTGAGCTGGAATACCAACTGTTCGTGGCTGTAAGAAGTGAAGTTGCGAAGCATATACCAAGATTGCAGAACCTCGCAGAGCGCATTGCATCTGTGGATGTTCTCCAGGCGTTTGCTACGGTAAGTGACGAGCGGGGCTTTATACGCCCTGAGCTTGTGGAAAACGGCGAATACGTCATTACAGAAGGGCGTCACCCAGTAGTAGAAGCCGTTCTGGAACGCGAAAAATACGTGGCAAATGACGTGGAGATGGATCAGACGAACCGTCAAGTTTTGCTCATTACGGGTCCAAATATGGCAGGTAAGAGTACGTACATGAGACAGATCGCCTTGATTACGGTGATGGCACAGATCGGTTGCTTCGTTCCGGCTAAACAGGCCAAGCTGGCGATTGTCGATCAGATCTTTACTCGGATTGGGGCAGCTGACGACCTGGTAGGTGGACACAGTACGTTTATGGTGGAAATGCTGGAGACCAGACACGCCTTGCAAAAAGCGACAGCGAAGAGCTTGATCCTGCTCGATGAAATTGGCCGCGGGACTTCGACGTACGATGGAATGGCGCTCGCACAAGCGGTCATTGAGTACATTTGCCAAAAAATCGGTGCCAAAACACTCTTCTCTACGCACTACCATGAGTTGACCGGATTAGCAGAGACGTTGAGTGGTGTCGTGAATGTCAACGCTCGATGCGAAGAACGGGAAGGAAAGCTCCTGTTCCTTCACAAGATTGAAGAAGGACGAGCAGATAAAAGTTATGGAATCCATGTGGCTGAACTGGCTGAAATGCCGACTTGGGTCATTGAACGGGCGCGCAGTATCTTAACTGGGCTTGAAGCGAATGGAAATGCAGGGAATGGAAATGCAGCGAGTGACGTGCAAATGTCGCTCGAAACGCTATGGACGGCACCAGTTGCTGCGGTGCGTGAAGAACCGATGCAGTTTACGTCGGCGGAGGAAGAATCGATTATGGCTGAACTGCGCGAGCTGGATTTGAATTCAACGACGCCAATGGACGCCATGATGAAGCTATATGCATGGAAACAGCAATTGAAAAAGCGATAGGGTTCGTCCGGAGGGGAGGCACTCATGGGAACCATTCAAGTTTTAGATGAGCATCTCGCCAATATGATTGCTGCAGGGGAAGTAGTGGAAAGACCAGCTTCGGTTGTCAAAGAGCTGGTCGAAAATGCAATTGATGCCAGTGCAACGACAATCGAGATCCACGTAGAGGAAGGCGGTCTGGAGATGATTCGGATCGTTGACAATGGGAAAGGGATGGATCGGGAAGATTGCCAGCTGGCTTTTGAGCGCCATGCCACCAGTAAAATCAGCAATGCGCGTGATTTGTTCCGCATTCGTACACTGGGATTTCGTGGCGAGGCACTGCCGAGTATTGCGGCAGTTTCGCGCATGGAGCTGACGAGCAGTACGTCCAGTAGTGAGGTAGGTACGCATCTCTTGATGGAAGGTGGGCAGCTCGGAACGATTTCCGATAAAGCCGCTGTAAAAGGGACGGAAGTATGTGTACGCAGTTTGTTTTTCAACACACCTGCTCGCTTGAAATACATGAAGTCGATCGCTACGGAAGTCGGACACATTTCCGATTATGTGAATCGGCTTGCACTTACGCATCCATCAATCTCCTTTCTGCTGACTCATAACGGCAAGACACTTTTGCAAACGTCTGGCGACGGAAAGCTGCTGCACGTCATGGCGGCTATCTACGGTGTGCAAGTAGCGAAGCTGTTGCTACCAATTGCAGGGGAGACCCTCGACTATAAGTGGTCTGGTTTTCTTTCGAAGACGGAAGTGACAAGGGCGAATCGCTCTTACCTTTCGACACTGGTAAACGGTCGGTATGTGCGCAGCTATTCAATCAACAATGCGATTATGCGCGGTTATCATACATTGTTACCCATCGGACGCTATCCGATTGTGGCTTTGCAGATCGAGATGGATCCGTCACTGGTCGATGTGAACGTACATCCTGCCAAACTAGAGGCGAGATTCAGTAAAGAAGATGAATTGTGCTGTGCAATTGAACAGTCGGTAAAAGAGACATTGCGACAAGGCTTAGGAATTGTCAGACCCATGGTTACGCAACAAAAAGCTAAGGTCGTCACCCAGGTCGTACAACCGCAGTTTGACCTGCAAATCAGCAAGCCTGAAACACCGCAATCGTCACTATTAGCAGCGAGTCCCCGACTCCAGGAATGGATGGCTAAGCAGGAAACGACAAGTAAGCAAGTGGATGTTGTGACGCATACCGCGCCATCCTTTGAGAACGGCACGGTGAAGGAGACTGCAGCCAACTATGAAAAGCTGGAGTCTGCGAAAGTAGAGGCTATCCCGCATGAAATCGTGCAAGCGACTCTGTTGGATCAAACGGACACGAGGGAAGCTTTCCAACCTTACGAGACTAAGCTTCCGTCACAGTTGGACATGGCTCCGGACAATTCAGCCGCAGCAGGTACTGATCAATCACCGCCACTCCCGGAAGCTACCAATGAAAATGAGACAGATTCACCTGTACCTGTTATGTACCCTGTTGGTCAAGTACATGGCACCTACATCGTCGCGCAAAATGACGAAGGCATGTATTTAATCGATCAACATGCCGCGCAGGAGCGGATTTTTTACGAGTATTTCATGGACAAGCTTGCAGAAGAGGGCATTTCCAGCCAGATCATGCTGTTTCCTCATACGGTGGAGTATACGGCTGCAGAGGCAAGCAAACTGGAAAAGCGACTGTCGCTTTTGCAATCGTTTGGTTTGGAGATTGAGGCGTTCGGTGGGCGGACCTTTATCGTTCGCGCTCATCCGCATTGGTTCCCAGAAGGGGCAGAGCTGGAGGTCATTGAGGAGCTCATTCAGTTTGTACTGGAAACGGGCGAAAATACCCAAGCCAATGTCGTGCTGATGCGTGAGAAAGCTGCCATCATGATGTCCTGCAAAGCATCGATTAAAGCGAATCGCTTCCTGACACATGCAGAAATGGAAAGCTTGCTGAATCAGTTGCGCAAGACGAGCAGTCCGTATACGTGCCCACACGGCAGGCCGATTGTGATTCATTTTACTGGTTATGACTTAGAAAAAATGTTTAAGCGTGTGATGTGAACATGTATGGGGAAGGATTTATTTTCGGAGTAGTCATATGGGGCGTATGATGCAAGGGTGCTGCAAGTTATGCAATCTCGCAGAGCAGATCGTACTGTCCAAGAAGATGCGGCGACAACGCCCCCACCGGATAAGCGGACGATCAAGATACGTAATGTGGATCATACGATTACACCCGCCACACTAAAAGGGCACATAGATAATGCAGCCAGTGTGTGGGGCGTTTGCTTGTTCATGTTCCATAAATTGGTCAATGCAGCTTCCTCCAGCATCGAGTACAACGTAAGTAACTTCCAAGAGTTTGTTGATTACACATATTCCCGGCGAGATGACATCGATAGCGTGACGCTGAGCGAATGGCTGGACAGTTGCGGGTTGTAGTAAACGAATAGTGTTTTTCATGAGGAGCTGCTAACGTGGCTCCTTTTACTTTTGCCCCAAGGGGGGTGAGGAGGATAAGCTCATGTCAAAAAATGAGATGCAGGTACTATCTGATATCCGCGAGCGGATTGTCCGAGTAGAGACAAAACTGGACTCTATGACTGATATTCGTGCTACAGCGGAAGAGGCGAAAGAGAAAGCGAATGAAGCACTACAATATGGGAAATCAGCGCATCATCAATTGAACGAAGTTGCTGATAATCAAAAATGGCTCTGGCGAACCGTGTTAGGCGCGGTGATCGTCGGAGCCATTGCACTTATGTGGAAGGGGATGAACTAAATGAAAGAAACGGACCTGTTGGCATTGGCCTACCAGTACCTGTTAGAAGATGCTTTGATTGTTGTTGCTGTGCTTCTTGTGGTCGGAGCGATGCTCAAGAAAACGCCATTTTCAAACAGACTTTTGATAAGAGAAAGGAAGATGCAGAATGATGATCAAGGGGATCGATTGTGCAGTACCTTTAACAGTAGAGAAAGCAAAAGCAATGGCGGCGGCAGGCATGAAATTTGTCTGTCGCTATCTTGTTCCTGCCAGTATGGAGTGGAAACGATTGACGAAGGCAGAAGCCAAGGCGATCACAGCGGCAGGGATGCAGGTCGTATCGGTCTTCCAACGCGGGACTAATGACGCTGCTGGTGGTGCAGCCAACGGCACAAGGGATGGCAAAGCTGCCCTCCAGGAAGCCAAGTTGATCGGTCAGCCTGTAGGTACTGCGATTTACTTTGCCGTGGATTTTGAGTCACAGCCAAAGGACTATGCAGCGATTGAGGCATACCTGAGAGCAGCAGCCAAGGAACTGCCTGGCGTGTATGGCTCATATTCAGTCGTTGAGGATATGGCAAAGCACGGGGCCTGCCAACATTTCTGGCTTAAAGGCAATTGACAGTTTAGCGATGAAAGGCTTGCTGAATGACCCAGATGTTTGGAAGAAACGATTGACCGATGCCCCTGCTGGTGTGCTAAACGAATTGCCCTGGCTCATGTTTACGATGCTGGATCGAGTTGCAAAATCAACTCAGAAGTAACATCAAGCTATTTTAGGTTTTGTTGTAGATCTACTCAATTAGAACAGATTCAAATGATAGTAGATTTTTAAAAGTGAGTAAATTGAGATGAAAAAAATATGTTGAGATTTAAAACTTTACTAAATTAAGTATAAACAATCACTTCTACATGTAATTTGATAATTTAGCAGAATTTGACAAGTGATATTAATGTGGTAATATATTCCTTGTTAAAACATATAAGGGAGAGGTTATTTGTGAAAAAATTCCCCATAGCAACTGCTGTATTATTGAGTACACTTTTATTGACAACAAGCCCACAAACCTTAAGTGCAAAGAGATCAGAAAAAGTTGAAATTACTAATGCTAGTAGTTATGACATTTCAGAAAAAGCTATAAATAGAATTGGCGACATAGAAAATTACGAAATGATATTCAACAATTTAAGAAAGATGAGCAGTATATCAAAAAATAAATCCGCAGATGTGATATTTGTAGATTTTGAAGATAAGGAACAGTTGACATCCTTTGCAGACGATTACAAATTAGCCATAGGGATTGAAGAAGTCAATGATAAAGAAAGTGATGTCATTCTATATTGGGTCGGTAAGAATAAAAATGGTATAAAAATTTCCGGAAAAGATGATATATTTGTGGATATAGATGCTTACAAAGAAGAGAAGAAAAAAGATAAGGCACTTGTGATACAAGACACTATACTTGATGCTGTAACAGACCATTTAGAGTTTTTAGAGGAAGATGAATGGCATGCGGAAGATACTAATGAGAATAGAATGTCATTAGCAGCGGCAAATGGAGAATATGACTGGAAAAGTGCTGCATGGGATCAAGTTTCGAAAATGTCTCCACCATACGGGAAAATTCGTTTGAATTACAAAATTTCAAAAGCTGTAAGCCTTGATTCTGCAGATAAAGGGCATTACATGTCGGCCTATTTAAATGCACAAGTTAATCCAGGTGCACAACTTGCTGGCAGCGATGATAACTATGACGTTGATTCACAAGTTTATGGAGTTGAGTTAAAAGCAAAACCGAAGGATCCATCTGACACTCCTTATGTAATGTTAGATCACGAACCGGTTAATACTGGAAATTCAGGAAGTACATCTCATCAAGGCGGATTAGGGTTTGATATGAAGGGTGGGGGTTCTTTCAGTTATGCTTATCAGTTTAGCCAAAATTGGACTGACCTTGATTTGACTGACAATAGTGATGAATTCGGAAAATGGACTTACGAAGTTCTTGGTGATTTACAAGAAGAAGTTGTGACAGTAAAAGGAGGGGCTATTTTTAAAACCCCAACAAATTACTCTAGTCATACTATAAATGTATATGCTGACGTTACATTTGATGGTCCATTTATATCACCTGCTACCAGAATTGCGAACGAAAGAATTAAGTTAAAGTGGTAATATTACGTTAATCAAGTTAATGAAGGTGGTGTCGACTTGGAAAAAACAATTTCTATATTCTTAGCCTTCTTCGTTGGCTTTATATTAACAATGCTGAAGGTAGGAAGAGATCTTGATTTTCTAGAATTACCAGTTATTATCCTGAATATTATCGGTCTTTTGATAATGGTGATATTTGGATATTTAGCTATAGCAAGGGCTATCAGGTTACTATCAAATAAATGATTTCTTTAAACAAGCAAAGTCTAGTGGCTGGATTAGTATCAGTCAAAACCGAGGCTCTAGCAAATGTAACTCTACCCGTCTCTTAACTAATCAGAGGCGGGTTTTGCATTATATTCTTTCCAAGTTCTTTTTACTGATGTAAAAGCAGAAACAGGGCCGTAAATTTAGTACTATCAGTAAAGTTCGTATGGATAACAGAAAAAATAGAAGTCATCCTTACGATTGAGCTTCTGGCAAATTTGCTGGAGGGTTTTTGTCGATAAATCTTATCCCATGTTATTAAAATCAGGGGGATTTTACCAGCGAAAAGAGCATCAATTCTTGCATTGTCATTAGGCATCGTGTTAAGTGGCTGCAGTACAACGCCAGAGAATAATACGCCAGTTCCAGCAGCTACAACTACCTCATCTGCACCAGTCCCAGCTTCTGAACAGAAGACGATGTAAGCCGAGGAAGTGAGTAGAGGTGATTTAGGGCCTGGTGAAATCGACGCTGCATCGGCAGGTGGGTGACAGTATACTTTAAAGTTCGCGGACATGCCTCCCAAGATTTTGATTCGAGACATATTTACGCTGTTTACTCACCCAAGTGGTTCTTTTCCTTTTTCAATAAAAAACGGAATAGACGACTATTCTGCCTCTTTGGTTTTGCTCAGAAAATTTAAAAATCAAGATTGATTTTAGACAAACACTGACTTATGATTACTTGCAAAAACGAGGTGAAACGAAATGAGTTCATCACGCCAAACGGGGATGTTTATTTATCCGTGGGATATAGCCGAGAGTGGTATCGAAGCTGTGATGCAAACATTGCAAGAAGCCAGGTGCAATACAGCAGTGGTCAATAGCAGCTACCATCAGGGGAGATTTTTTCACCCGCGAAGCAAAACGTTTCGCAGGCTGCCGTTTTCAGGAGTATCGTTTACGCCTGAATGGTCGAAGTACAACCGTTTGCGCCCGACCGTACACGAGCAAATCGCACAAGCAGGCATTCTTGCCAAAATGAAAGAAGCTTGTGAGCAGGCAGGAATGGGGTTTCATACATGGTGGGTTGGCCTTCACAATTCTACGCTTGGTTTGGCTCATCCAGATCTTTGCGTGCAAAACATTTGGGGGGATACATACACTTACGCGCTATGTCCATCGCAGCCTGAGGTTCAGCATTACGCCAAGGCGCTTTTTAGCGATACGCTTGAGCAGGTAGAGCCAGAGCGGATTTTGATCGAAGCGACCGCCTTTTTGCCGATGAAGCATGGCGAGCATCATGAAGTATGCCTCCTGCCGTTAGGAGAATCACTGCAATGGTTACTCTCGCTTTGTTTTTGTGGGGCGTGTACGGAACGTGCCGAATCAAAGCGAATCGATGTCGGAGCAGTCCGACAGCTTGTATCGAGGCTAGTCAGTCAAATGGTGGAAGCCGATCGTATCTCGCAAGTATCCGCTGAAGCGAGAGAAGTTGCCTTTTTGCTGCTAGAATACCCGGAATTGTATCACTATCAGCAATCCCGTCTGGAAGTGGTAGATGGGCTATGGAGGAGCCTGAAGGAAATCGCGCAGAGTAAGGGGACTGCGCTGGATGGCTTTCCGTCCTCGACACCGTTTTTTGTGAATCAGTCCTATTGGGAAGGGGTTTCGTTGCGAAAAGCTGCCGCTACATTGGATCGCCTCGTTCCGCTCGCCTATGGAGACAGTGTCGGTGATGTGGCGTATACCTTTCATGCGATCAAGCTTGTAGCGCCAGAAGCTACGCTGGGGGCAGCTTTCTCCCTACATCATAGCCAAATCCAGTCAGCAGTCGAGTTGGCAGCGAGGGTGAAAACTGCAGTGGACGCAGGCGCTCAATCGATTATTTATTACAATCTCGGCCTGTTAAATAACCGCAGGCTGGACTGGATCAGACAGGCGAACCTTACCATAGAGGAGTAGATATGCTCATAACAAAAAAGACCCACGGAACTCTGCGGGTCTTTTTTACATGTGTGAAACTGATGGACTGGAAAATCATACTTCAGTCCGACGCGCTTTCATAAAAAATGGTATGATTGTCATAGCAAAGAGGAAAACACTTTGGTTCAGATTCTATTTGACCGGCAAATTAATCCTGCTTACAATAATATGATCGTTACCGTTTATGTAAAAACCGTCGAGTCGTTTTTCTAGAACAGCAGTTCTTGTCAAAAAGGGCGAAGACGTAAGGAAGGGAACAAAGGCGTGATTGTTACGACAGGACTTGAGCCTGGTGAAGAAACCTTGCGTCACGCAGCCGAATTGGCTAGTACATTGGGGCTACAGGTTGTGAATCGACGCGATTTTTCATTGGGTCAAATGCGCAAGCGATATGGGGTAGAAGAAGTATTGGTGGTTTCCGCTCTCGGAGCACGTTTGGAAGTGCCGGGGAAAAAACCATTCTTTTTTCATCCGAACACATCTGCTTTTCGTATAAAGCGGCTTATGCGCGGCGATACTGATACTATGCTTGTTGCTTGCCAAATTCATCCAGGGGATGAAGTGCTGGATGCAACCTTAGGTTTGGGTGCTGACGCTATTGTATTTTCTCATGCGATTGGCGCAAATGGGAAAGTCGTTGGCATCGAATCTGAGCGATTGTTAGCTATCTTGGTAGAAGATGGACTGCGGCATTGGTCATCCGATGCGGAAGAATTAGAGCAAGCCATGCGCCGTATTGAGGTACGATGTGGCGACCATCTAGAAGTACTGAGAGGACTGCCTACACGTTCCTTCGACGTCGTTTATTTCGATCCCATGTTCGAGATAACTGTAAAAAGCTCGTCGGGGATCGCTGGAGTCCGGGAGCTCGCCAATCCAGATGCTCTTTCAGAAGAGGCTGTTTTGGAAGCGCAGCGAGTTGCGAGAAAACGTGTGGTAATGAAAGAAGGAAAAGAAGGTAGGATGTACGAGCGTTTTGGTTTTACGCCGTTTCGCTCCCGCGGCCAGCAGGTCGTGTACAGCTACAAAGAGATAGGTGGAGGGGAGTGACCTTGCAACAGAGAGAAAGGCTAGTCGTGATTATTGGCCCAACAGCGGTTGGCAAGACCCAGCTTAGTTTGGAGCTGGCCGAACAGTTCGACGGTGAGATCATTTCCGGAGATTCCATGCAAGTATACCGTGGAATGGATATTGGCACCGCAAAAGCAGAGCCTGAGGAACTTGCGAGCATACCGCATCACCTCATTGATATTAAAAATCCAGACGAAGAATACTCTGTCGCGATGTTTCAGGAAAGTGCCGCAGCGCTGATTACAGACATCAACCAACGTGGCAAACTTCCGTTTATCGTCGGCGGGACAGGTCTGTACATAGAATCGGTTACCCATCGATTTCAGTTTTCCACCACTTCTCAAGACCCTGAGTTCCGTGATCGTCTGCAAAGATTGGCTGACAGCGAAGGCGTGGAAGCACTGCACGCCAGACTGGCCGACGTCGATCCGATTACAGCCGAACGCTTGCATCCCAATGATGTAAAGCGGGTGATACGCGCATTGGAGATTTATGAAAGCAGCGGGTACAAAATGTCCGACTTTCAGCTACGGGCGCAGCATTCACCTTATGATTTGGTGATGATCGGTCTCACGATGGACCGCGCAAAGCTGTACGAACGAATCAACCACCGGGTCGAACTCATGATCGAAGCGGGACTGGTTGAGGAAGTGAGGGGGCTCTTAGATGCTGGCTACGACGCGTCACTCGTCTCCATGCAAGGCTTGGGGTACAAGGAGCTCATCCCTTATCTGTATGGAGAAATCACGCTAGAAAAAGCAGTGAACGACATACAGCAGCGAACGCGACATTTTGCCAAACGCCAGCTTTCTTGGTTCCGGCGCATGGCAGAAATTCAATGGTTTGACATGACTGATCCGGCCGAACAGAGGAATAACGTGGAAACTATCAAGCGAATATTGGCAGGAAAGTTTCAACAATTGCCGAATATATAACATACAAGTCCTTTTAGGGGGTAGTGTACATGAAACAGACGATCAACATTCAAGATACGTTCTTGAATCATTTGCGGAAAGAAAACATCGCGGTTACCATTTACCTTGTGAACGGATTTCAATTGCGCGGGTATATTAAAGCATTCGATAATTTCACGATTGTGATTGATAGCGAAGGCAAGCAACAATTAGTATACAAGCATGCGATCTCCACTTTCACTCCGCAACGCCCTGTATCGCTCATGTCTCAAGAGAACAACCAACAGTAAGCAAAGCAACACCAACAGCCAGGATACATGTGATCCTGGTTCTTTTTTTATGATCTGGCGCGTGGGGGATGATTGCATTTTCTGCTGTTTGGTACTCTGGCGCATCTTTTTTCATCAGCGCATTTCTCATCAATCAGAGATGGAAATACCTCAATCGCAAAAAGTATCAATAAAAAAGCCCTGTCGCCGTTGAAGCGAACAGGGCTTTCACATTACTCCATACAATGATTATTCGTGTAAATTTGGAAAGTGATGCCAAACTTATCCTTCACATTGCCGTATGCTGGACTGAAGAACGTTTCTTGCAGAGGCATAAGCACTTGACCGCCTTCTTGCAGGGCATCAAAAATCTTATGAGATTGTTCTTTATCATCGGTCGAGATGCAGATGGTCACTTGATCACCAAGTTGATGCGGTTGTCCTGGAAAGGTATCGGAAAACATCATTTCAGTTTCACCGACGCGAATAGTAGCATGTCCGATACGATTCTTGGCTTCTGCAGGTAATGGGAACTCCGGATTTTCAGGCAATTCACCGAAGGTTTGCTTGAACAGCACTTCAGCACCTAGCGCACCCTCGTAGAAGCTGATTGCTTCACTTGCAGTACCATTCAAAACGATGTAAGGAATCAAACGCAATGCCATGTGTCAACATCTCCCTTGGTTTTCATATGACCAACTTGTCAAACCCACTTGCTATTATTGCCCATAATGTGATTGTAATGCACAGAACGTATGTTTGCAAGTGTTAAATTGATCAGGACGCTGATGAACTCCGACGAACCATGACTACGTAGCAGACAATGGCGCTGATCGTAGAAAGAGCAATGATGATCCCCATTGGTACTGCGGTGTGTTCGCCGCTGATTCCCACAAGTGGAGCGACAATTCCGCCGCTGATGAAGGAAAGGAGCCCCTGGAGAGCAGATGCGCTTCCTGCCGCCTTGCTTTGATTTTGCATGGCGAGGGAAAATCCTGTCGCGCCCACAATCCCTACACTGGATACGACAAAGAAGAGGGGAACAAGCACAGCAATAAGACCAGCTTGAAGTAGAATCATTGCCAGAAGGAGGATTCCGCCGACTCCCGCAATGGTAATCCCAGCAATGAACAAAGAAGTTTCTCTCACTTTACCTGCAAGCTTACCTGTGATTTGACTCGCAATAATAATGCCTACACCATTTATCGCGAAAATGAGACTAAACGTTTGTGGAGACACTTCAAATATTTTTTGAAACACAAAGGGCGAACCGGCGATGTATGCAAACATAGCAGCAGTCACCAGTCCCTGCGCGATGGCGTACCCCATAAAAACGCGATCCTTCAGCAAGGTACCAAAGGTAGTCAGTGTATTGCCGATTCCCGCCTTGGAGCGGCGCTCTTGTGGTAATGTTTCTGGCAGAGCAAGCAACACGACTAAGAACATGATAGCGCCAATCAGACCCAGTACGACAAACACACCGTGCCAGGTAGTAAATTGGAGAATTTGTCCCCCTACGATAGGTGCCGCGATCGGGGCGATTCCGTTAATAAGCATCAAGAGGGCGAAAAACTTCGTGAGTTCTGTCCCTGCGTACAAATCGCGAACGGTAGCGCGGGCGATAACAATTCCCGCAGAACCAGCAAGACCTTGTACGAAGCGAAGCAAGACGAACGTATAAATAGAGGGAGCTATCGCACACAAAAAGGAAGAGACCGCATACAAAATGAGCCCGATAATTAAAGGGATTCTTCGACCGCGTACGTCGCTGATCGGCCCTGCGAATAACTGACCAATGGACAGGCCGAGCATGCATGCTGTCAGACTGAGTTGGGTCATGGAGGTGCTCGTCTGCAAATCATCAGCAAGCATAGGAAGCGCAGGTAAATACATATCTAGGGACAGTGGACCAAAAGCAGAAAGTGACCCTAGAATCGCAGCCATCCACAGCCGGCGTGATTTGTTGCCAGTTAGGGACGAGGAATCAAGTTCTTTTGCTAGATTATTCACGGCAAGTTGTCAAACCTTTCTCATTATTATTCCAGGAAAGAAGCTTTTTACAACTCAGAAGAGGGTTGCGTATTTTGCAAGTAAAAAGCTTGGAGGTTGCTGTGCATGCGATCGAGCAAGCCACGCAACACATCCTTTTCTTCATTAGAAAATCCGATGAAGCAATTTTCCTCAATGACACGTAATACTTCTTTGACATGCTTGGTAGCCATCCGACCTTTGTCGGTAAGATAAACGCGGGAGATACGTTGGTCCCGTTCATCTGCTCTGCGCTCGACAAGTCCCGATTTGGCCATTCGATTAATCATCACGGTAAGCGTAGCGGGCTTTACCCCGATTTTTCGGGCCAATTCTCTTTGAATCATTCCATCTTTTTCAATCAAGCGCATTAACAGAATGGGTTGACCTGGATAGACGTCGTATTTTTGAATCAGAAATTCTACATTTTGCCGATGCATTTTCATTACATGCGACGCAGAATGGGTTAATGCGGTTGCATAACTGAACTCCACCAAAGTACCCCCAATTAATTAGTTTGCTAATGAATATTCTGTTAAAGACGTCCGTAAGTTAATGCCTTGTCCTATTATACAAAAACGATTGATCTTCGTCATGAAAATGATTTGCATTTACGAGCTTTGGAAGGATACGCTGCATTCTTTGGAGAAGTAATGATGTCCTTGAAAATCGAATGAATAGGTTAGGTGAGATCAAGATGATCCTGAATGAAAAAATAAAAGCGGCAGTCGTACAATTAACAGGGGTAGACGGGGAAGATCTCGGAATCATCTCCACAAAAGAAGCGCTTCAAATGGCAAAAGAACAGGGAGTGGACCTGGTATGTCTGTCTTTGGCTTCGAGTCCGCCGCCTTGTCAGTTAGTGAATCGAACGAATTATAAGGAACAGGTCATCAAGGAAAACGCCAAAAACCGAAAAGCAGAAAAAGGCGTAAAAGTAAAAGAAATTCGTTTAAGTGCCTACATCGAAGACCACGATTACGATACGAAAATAAGACAGGCAGAACGAATTCTTTCATCCGGGGATGCCGTGCAGTTGACTGTAAAACTGGAGAAAAAGGAAGGTCAGGAAGCCAAGCGATTAATTGAGCAGCTCATCAAAGATCTGGCTCATTGCGGAAAACAGGATAAAGGGATTCAAGTAAGCGGCAAGCAGGTAGTTGCCAATCTATTGCCACTCTAATGACGAAAAGGGAGTAAGCGCATGCCTTTTACTTTTGCTCATCCGGCTATAGTACTGCCATTACGCAAATGCAAGTGGTTTTCGTTCTCTGCCCTCGTCTTTGGCAGTATGGCACCGGATTTTGAGTATTTCTTCCGGATGCAGCCATACAGCGTGTACAGTCACACCATGCTCGGATTGTGGCTAGTTGATTTGCCCATCGCGATCCTATTAGCGTTTTTGTACCGGTACGTGGTCAAGAATCCGATGCTTGCGCGTTTGCCGGAATGGATAGGACGAGGGATGGACAACACAAACCATGGAAGCAGAATGCCAGCGTGGCGAGCGGTAATTGTGTTTATATACTCAGCGTTAATCGGCAGTTTGAGCCATATGGCATGGGATGCCTTTACACATGATGGTGGACGTATGGTAGACCACTTCTTGTTCTTGCAACAATCCATCTCGATTGCCCATTATAAGGTGCCTGTTTACAAGCTGCTGCAGCACGGTAGTACCCTTTTCGGTGGCTTGGCCATTTTGTATGTCATTGCACGAAGGGCGCACAAAAACAGACAGATCGTTATGAGACAAGTACCTGTCTTGGAAAAATGGATGTTCTGGTTCGGGGTGGGGTTGTTTGGTATCGTGACGGTCGTTTTACACGCATTCCTGGTCAAAGGAATTTCACCCTTCGTCCATCCTTTGCAGCAAGTGGTCCCGTTTCTTTCGGGATCTCTGCTTGGAATCGTGGTGCTCTGCTTCGCTTTGGACAGGCTCAGATTGAAAAAGTAAAATCCCTCAATATGAGGGATTTTATTGTTTCTAAATTGAAAAATCCTCAGACTTCAAATTCATTAAATCATCGCGGGTTGGGTCAAGAATTTTGAGCAATCTAACGGCTTGCACACGTATTGCCTTTTCAATATTATTTCGTACATATCTTGCATTGCTGAAATTCACATGAAATGGATCACTCGTTACTGTTAGCAGTCTTCTTCTCAGTTTTTCACTTGCTTCAGTAGAGATTCTATACTCCTTGTTCTTTGCCATTACATTTGCAATATCCATCAACTCATCAACCTCATAATCAGCAAAGTTGATGTGGACGGGAAAGCGTGAAGGCAGTCCCGGATTTAACTCAAGGAATGTATCCATTTCATCATTGTACCCTGCAATTATACAGACGAAATCATTGCCAAAGTCCTCAAGGCATTTTGTAAGACAGTCTACAGCCTCTTTTCCAAAATCTTTTTCACCGCCACGAGCTAATGAATAGGCCTCATCGATAAATAGTATTCCTCCCATGGCTTTCTTAACAAGATCACGGGTCTTTTGTGCTGTGTGCCCAATAAATTCACCAACGAGATCTGCACGTTCTACTTCAGTTAGATGACCCTTAGTTAAAACACCCATTTCCTTAAAAATCTTTCCGAAAAGGCGTGCAATTGTTGTTTTCCCAGTACCGGGATTTCCTTTAAAAACCATATGGAAAACTTGCTTCTCAATTTTAAGCCCGTGTCGTTCCCTTGCTTTATTCATTTTGATGAGCGCATAAATTTCATAAATCGTTTTCTTGGCTTCATGTAAGCCAATCAGGCTTTCTAATTCTTCAAAAACAGTTGTTAAATTTGAACTCGACGTAGTACGAACTATTTCAGGTAAAGTATTTGTCTGCTTAACACTTACTGGTCGATTGAATACAACTTGAATTCGATTATTACTACTTGAAGATTCGAGCACCTCAGTTTGAGGAATGGCTCCTGCTTGCTTCACATGTTTCACCTGCCTTGACCATCATACAGAAAGTATACTCAGGAACATCGGAAAACCTGCCAATTTTTACGCAAGAGATCGAATTGGACAAGTCATTACGTGGATTTTTGTGAAATTGATGTTATTCAAGTAGGCGAAATTGGAATATAAAAAATGATAAAGGAAAAATTGATGGAAAATTAGTCATCATCGATGAAATAAAAGATTATTACCTAAGCTGCTAAAAATTGGGTTTCAATTCGTCCTGGTGACGTTGATTCACGCACCATTGGTAAAAAATAGAATCTTAAAACTACAGAATAACTTACACTTTTGTTGGCCGCGTACAATTGAAGGAATGGAAAACGCATATAAAAAACACAATTAATTTGTGGATTACAAAGAATGCAGAACACTACAATCTGATTTACCTCTCTACAATGACACAACTCCTAAATTTCGGACTACCCCAGGAATAATCAATGAACAAATAGTCGATAAATCGGATTTGTTCATTGGAGTTTTTTGGACTCGGATTGGGTCACCTACAGGAGTAGCCGAATCTGTTACTATTGAAGAAATTGAGCGAATTGTTTTGATATCGGAAGAGAAAGCAATAAAACAGAAGATAACAAAAGGATGATTTTAATGGTGTTGAAGTAAAGAATGTGTTAGTTGATTTCGGAACAGATTAACTTAGACTTTAGTAATTACGCTGGAATACCTGTCGTATTTGATGAAAGCGTTGAAACATATAAACTTGTGTTTGACTAAAATGATCTATTTAGAGTGATTAGAAAAGGCACTTCATAGGAAGCGCCTAAGATAAAATTACTTCATTGATTCAATCGCGTCTAACAAATCTGCCTCATTGATGGAAGGCAACTCATTCGCATCAGTTATATTTTCGAATTCAGCATTTGACTGATTGGATTTTAAGCCCTTGGAACTGGTCATTTTAAATAGTTGGTTAGGTGTGTTTGGAATATAAGTATATTTCTTCAATTCGTCATCATATTCGCCACTCAAAAATAACAGATATTCACCTTTTTCTAACTCGTGATAGTCCACGTCAACTACGTTAGCAAGCTCTTTATTGTCGCCTAAATCTAGACCAATAAGACGATATAGTTCGATGCTTTCACCTTCAGATATCTTGGCGTCAGAAAGGTTGCTATAAAGTTTATCCACTTGTACTTCGTACACATTATAAACAACAGTACCCACTTTTTCTTGCCTAAACACAGATGGTACTTTTCCTTTTATGATTACATTAGCTTTTTGGACTATTTCTTCAGTAGATTTAAATGTTCTAGATAGAGCAACGCTATGAGAGTTTGAATGGTTGAATTCTTTATACATCAGTGCAGAACCAACACCAGCAATTATTGCAGTCACAGACACAATAGCAATCAATTTTTTCAATGTTCACACATCCTTTCAATAATTAGTTGTTGTCGTAGAGACCTCTAAGTTCTTTTTTGTCATACTTTGTAGGGCCATGGATATCCCAGTCAAATACATCTTTGCCATCCATTATGGAATCAACACTTGTATCTTCAGGATGGGCAAGACCAAGTGTATGTCCGAATTCATGAGTCATAGTTTTTATCGTATCATCCGTATCAAGATCGTCACACATAGACCTAACAATTATTATGTTCGCTGAAGCATATGGAGACCGATTCATCCTGCCTCTATCATCATAGGGTATTCCAAGCCCATATGTACCCAGCCTATAAAGCTCCTTTTCGGTTCTTGAATCTGGGTGTTCTACAGAAATATAACCAGTTTCATTAGTGTCTGCTGGTGAAAGGTTGATATTGCTGATTGCGTTCCACTCGTCAGCAGCAGACCAAAGTAAATCCGAGTATTTTTTATCTAAGTTGATATCTTCATATGTAACGTCATAGATGTCCCATTCTCCTCCGAGATAGTCTGCAAATGCACTTGTTGTAAAGAATGAAAGCGAAGCAATGACAGTGAATAAACCAGCAGCAACTTTTGTCCTTTTACGTGACATAAAAAATCCTCCTGATCAAAAATATTTGACAACATTTTCAATATATATGGAAAAGTAAATTTTGTAAATATTTAACATAATTTGAAATATCGTGTTACTTTGTAGGTTAAAAAACTACTTTCATTAAATTCGAGTAATTAACTTCTTAATTTTCAAGAAGACTTTAGCAATACGAGGTACATCCGGGATAGTATTAAAAAGGCGGTTCGTGTGCAAGCGGTGAGACTAATGAAGGCAAGTCATCTGACCAAAGAAGAATTAATGAAGTTAAAAGCAGGAGATTTCACGTAAAAGAACACCAGGAATAAGTTAAACGACCATTACTCCGAGAGAGAAGAGTGATGGTCGTTCTGTTTTCTTTCACGACTCCCGCAACCGAAGTCGGAAGAAGTGTTGTTTGTCGAGCAGTATGTGACGCTCGCGCGTGTGGAGAAGTTTCTCTACAAACTTATAGATGAAGGCGTACTCGAAGAATCATTTGGCGTAAAAGACATGGGGGTTATCCTGAAAAATCTGAATCTCCGCATTCATGAAGATCTCCTCAAGGAAGAGGCGGATGCCTTGCCTGGTGGATATGATGAGAAGGAACTCCGCAAAGTGATTAGCAAAGCGATTCCGTTTTTCGTGAAGGAGATTTTCTCAGAGAAAGCGACAAGTAACCCATGACATAAGTTGATTTCAGTTGGCGTGCCCTGCTGCCGTAACGTTTTGGGCAAAATGTGGTATGATAGTGCATGAAGGGGCGTGAATCGGTGAACGATCTGATCAAAACGAAAGAAACAGCCATACTGATTGGTTGCTATTTAGATAACCGGAATGAAGAAAGAACCCGTCTTTCCATGGAAGAATTGCATGAGCTGGCAGATACTGCTGGTGTAGAAGTACTGGACGTCATCACGCAAAATCGGGACCGGGTTGATTCTGCCTGGTATTTGGGGACAGGAAAAATTGATGAAATCACGCAGAGAGCTGAAGAGCTGGATGTGGACGTGATCATTTTCAATGATGAGTTGTCTCCGAGTCAGACTCGTAATTTGGATAAAGTTTTTGATTGCAAAGTGATTGACCGTACGCAGCTCATTTTGGATATTTTCGCAGGTCGTGCACAGTCGCGTGAAGGGAAAATCCAGGTAGAGCTGGCGCAGTACAACTACTTGCTGCCTCGACTTGCCGGGCAAGGAAAGCAGCTATCTCGTCTCGGGGGCGGTATCGGTACGCGTGGACCGGGTGAAACCAAGCTGGAAAGCGACCGTCGACATATTCGCAAGCGGATCAGTGAACTCAAGCAGCAATTAGAGGATACTGTTCGGACGAGACAATTGCATCGGGAGCGTCGGAAGAAAAACAATGTGTTCCAGATTGCGTTGGTCGGCTATACGAATGCTGGGAAGTCGACGATCCTCAACAAGCTTACGAATGCAAACACCTTGCAGGAAGACAAACTGTTTGCCACTTTGGACCCGACAACCAGACAATTGGAGTTGCCGAGCGGACTGGATGTGCTTTTGACAGATACGGTTGGTTTTATTCAAGACTTGCCTACGAGTCTAGTCGCTGCATTCCGTTCGACATTGGAAGGTGTAAAAGAAGCGGACCTCATCCTGCATGTGGTAGATAGTCATCACCCTGACTTCCAAGTACATATGGAAGTCGTAGACAAAATTTTGCGCGAGCTAAAAGCAGAAGAAATTCCGCTGCTAGTCGTTTTCAACAAGGCAGATATGCTTGTAGAGGGCTCTTACTTGCCGCGTGCAGACGAATCGATTTTGATTTCTGCCATGCGGGAAAATGACCTGAAGCAACTGCTCAGCCGGATTGAGTCATTTGCACTCGAATCTTTCAATGAGATGAAGCTGCGCGTTCCTGTCGAGCGCGGAGACATTCTCTCCCTTTTGCATCGGGATGGGGTAGAGATGGAACAAGAATTTAATGAAGAGGAAGCGGCCTACTTGATCACTGTCCGTGTGAACAAGGATAATCCGATTTACGGCAGGATTGCTCCTTTCCTCCTGGATAAACCAGAGACTGTTGAAGAGAGTTGGTAAGTAACAGATGTTTTCATATTTTTCCCATGGAGAAAAGCTTCGCCCCCTCGTAATGGAGGTGGAAGCGACGATCTCAGAGAGACATCGTCAAATTTCCGCTTTGGTGGATACGAATCAACTGAAAGTATTGCGTTCCTTCCAAAAACATGAGGTCAATGAATTTCATTTTTCAACATCCACAGGCTATGGCTACGATGACTCCGGACGTGCAACGTTAGAATCGATTTATGCCGAAGTGTTTGGTGGAGAAGCGGCATTGGTGCGTAACCATATTATCTCGGGTACACATGCGATTGCGATTTCTTTGTTTGGCATTCTTCGTCCAGGCGACGACCTTCTCTATATTACGGGTAAACCGTACGATACGCTTGAAGAAGTAGTAGGTGTGCGCGGCGAAGGGCAAGGCTCACTCAAGGATTACGGCATCGGCTACAGCTATGTGCCTTTGACGCCAGAAGGTGAAATTGATTTTGTGGCAGTTGCACAAGCGATTACGCCAAAGACAAAGGTCATTGGGATTCAACGTTCGCGAGGCTATGCAGATCGACCTTCTTTCACCATTGCGAAAATCAAAGAAATGATTCGGGTTGTAAAAGAAATTAAGCGTGATCTGATCGTATTTGTAGACAACTGCTACGGAGAGTTCACGGAGGAGCAAGAGCCATTGCACGTAGGTGCAGACATCATGGCAGGCTCTCTCATCAAAAACCCGGGTGGTGGCTTGGTCAAAACAGGCGGTTATATAGTAGGACGCGAGGATTTGGTTCAGCTTGCTTCGTATCGGATGGCAGCACCGGGAATTGGCGCTGAGGGCGGTGCATCGCTCTACTCACTACTGGAGATGTACCAAGGCTTTTTCTTGGCTCCACACGTAGTGGGAGAAGCTTTAAAGGGAGCGGTATTCTCTTCGGCAATGCTGGAGCGTCTGGGCTTCAAAACGAACCCACTGTGGCATGAGCCGCGGACCGACCTGATTCAATCCGTGGAATTTGGCAGTGCTGAACGACTGATTACGTTTTGCCAAGGGATACAAAAAGCAGCACCAGTCGATTCACACGTCACTCCGTATCCAAGCGAAATGCCTGGATACGCTGATCCTGTGATTATGGCAGCAGGTACGTTTATTCAAGGGGCGAGCATCGAATTCTCGGCAGATGGCCCGATTCGTCCTCCTTACTTGGGCTTCGTTCAAGGTGGGTTGACGTACTCGCACGTAAAAGTGGGGATTTTGACAGCGTTGAACGGGATGTTGGAAAAAGGCTTACTCGAAATACCGGGTGAATAGGATAAAATCGCAAGGATTGGACGGCATTCTCTAGATAATGGGGGATGCCGTTTTTTCAAGTGAAAAAACTGTACATAACTTTCTATGTAATATTATCTAACATCTATTGACAGGGATTTTGTTATAAAATAGAATAAGACTAAGAAATACGAAACAGGAGGGACAAGTCATGAGTGATGACCTTCGCCGGAATATGGCCCTCTTTCCCATTGGGATCGTCATGAAGCTGACGGATCTCACTGCGAGGCAAATCCGTTATTACGAACAAAACGACCTGATTCAGCCTGCCCGCACAGAAGGGAAGCAGAGGCTCTTTTCTTTCAACGACGTAGATCGCTTGTTGGAGATCAAGGCTCTGATTGAAAAAGGACTGAATATTGCAGGGATCAAGCAAGTCCTGCAAATGCAAGAGCCTACTTTGGAACAAACAGAGATTACCACGACGTCCGAAGAGAAACGCAAGGACATGTCCGACAAAGAGCTGCATCAGCTCCTAAGGCAACAGATTATGTATCGCGATGCCACTCGCCATGGCGAGGGTGCATTGATACGTGGAGAGCTTTCCCGCTTCTTCCACTAGATAGAAAGCCGATATAGAGACAGGAGGAGAGAAATGTGAGCAAGTTTACAAGAGAAGACATCATGCGCATGGCCCAAGAAGAGGACGTAAGGTATATCCGACTGCAGTTTACCGACCTGATGGGGATCATTAAAAACGTAGAAATCCCGCTGTCCCAATTGCCAAAAGCACTCGATGGCAAAATGATGTTTGATGGTTCTTCCATCGAAGGTTTTGTTCGCATCGAGGAATCCGACATGTACCTGGTACCTGATCTGGATACATGGGTTGTATTCCCATGGGGCAATGAATTTGGTAAAATTGCACGTCTGATCTGTGATATCCACATGCCAGATGGCTCTCCATTCGAAGGAGATCCGCGCTACATCCTGAAGCGTGCCTTGAAAGAAGCCGAAGAAATGGGCTTCACAGCTTTCAACGTAGGTCCAGAGCCTGAGTTTTTCCTGTTCAAGCTGGACGCGAAAGGCGAGCCTACGCTGGATCTGAACGACCAAGGCGGATACTTCGACTTTGCTCCACTCGACTCCGGTGAAAACTGCCGTCGTGATATCGTATTGACGTTGGAGAAAATGGGCTTTGAAGTGGAAGCATCTCACCACGAGGTAGCCCCAGGTCAACACGAAATCGACTTCAAGTATGCAAATGCACTCCAAGCAGCTGACCAAATTTTGACGTTCAAACTGGTTGTTAAAACCATCGCACAAAAACACGGTCTGCATGCGACCTTCATGCCAAAACCGCTGTACGGTGTAGCTGGTTCCGGTATGCACGCGAACCAATCGCTGTTCCGTGGTAAAGAAAATGCTTTCTATGACGAGTCCGATGTAATGGGACTGAGCCAAACAGCGAAGCATTACCTGGCAGGTATTTTGCAGCATGCTCGCAGCTTTACTGCGATCACGAATCCGCTCGTAAACTCTTACAAGCGTTTGGTTCCTGGTTACGAGGCTCCTTGCTACGTAGCTTGGTCTGCGAAAAACCGTTCTCCATTGATCCGTATCCCTGCTTCCAGAGGCTTGAGCACGCGTATTGAAGTACGCAGCCCAGACCCTGCAACGAACCCATACTTGGCGTTGGCAGTTATGCTGAAAGCTGGTTTGGACGGAATCAAAAACAAGCTTACGCCACCACCTGCTATTGATCGCAACATCTACGTGATGACCGAGCAAGACCGCGAAGCAAACGGAATCGAGAACTTGCCTGCTACTTTGAAGGAAGCGATCGAGTGCCTGAAAGCAGATCCGGTGATTTGCGAAGCATTGGGCGAGCATGCATTGGTACACTTTATTGAAGCGAAAGAAATTGAGTGGGATATGTTCCGCACACGCGTTCACGATTGGGAGCGCGAGCAATACATGACCGCTTACTAATAAGCGAAACCCCTTGTGCCTGTAGGTGCGAGGGGTTTTTTCTATTTCGTGGGCAAATTTGATCTTTTAAGAGGTTTAACATTTTTGCCCACGATTTGCCCACTATTTTTTTCGGAGTAGACACTTTCCATGTAGCTTTCAAACTTGTCCATGTTATCTAATTCAATTTTCTTTGAGATGTGGGCATATACATCCGAAGTGATCTGGATACTGCCATGACCTAATCGTTCTTGGATGTATTTCATATCCGTTCCAGTTTCCAATAATAGCACTGCGTGAGTGTGTCTGAGAGAGTGAATAGGGATTGAGGGAATGTCTAATCTATTGAGAGTACGTGAGAAAGCATTAAAGAGTGACGATTTAGGGACGTAATTACCATCGTCTCTAGTTAATACGAGATTCAGATTGTGGTGGTAAAGTTCGTTTAAAGCCAGCCAAGCGATATGCTAACCTATTATAAAGGCATGAAAGCAAAGCGCTAACAAAAAACGGAATTGAGATAGCAAATTGATAACTGGATGTGATTTTATGCAAAACAAAATACGAGAGGTGCGAGAACAGAGGGGGTTAACGTTAGAAGCTCTCGCCAAGTTGGTCAATGTCTAAAAAGCTTATATGTCCCAAATTGAAACTGGGGCACGCGGAAAAAAGATAGGTTATCCGCTTGTGTCAAGAATCGCAGTGGCTTTGGAAACTACCGTTGAGTGTTTGATGAATAGTGAAGCAAATGACCAAGAATCTGAACATATCGGTTCCAGAGAAGGGCGTTGAATACGACAATCGTGTGCGTCTTATGTACCATCCAGACTTTCACCCAAATCAGGGAAAATGATTTACAGATGATGAGACTGCCTATCTTTGTAAATTCTATGGAACTGACGCTCTTAAATCTTTATCGCTGGCCCTTGGTCGCCTAGAAAAGTCTCTGGAATACAGGATTGCATACCTGAGGAAAGCGGGGCTTTTCGATTACTACCGCGCTAAATGGGATAGACATATTAATGCTTAAAGAAAGGAAGGAATATTATGAAAAAATTAGTGGCTACTGATTTAGATGAACAGGAAATAAGAAATATGTGCCATGAACGCATCAATGAATTGGTAAAAGAAGTAGATGCAGAAAAGGTGTTTTGGGATACGACAGAGCTTAAAAAACGTACGTGCATGTGCTGGAACACTATACAGGATAAAGTTTTCTTTGATCCAAGATTCCCGAAATTTAAGGTAGGAGGGAAGTGGTACTTCCCTGCCAGAGAGACAAGAGAATTTTTGATTCAGTGGCTGTATGAACAGCCAAGGCACTGATTGCTGGTGGACATGCTTCTAATAATAGAGGTAAACAGTTAAAGCAAGCCGATTTTAAATCGAAATAAAGGGAAGTGACAGGCTGTGAGGTATGACTTTGATTCAGCGATTACCCGAAAAGCTGAGCTTTGGAGAATCTACCGTTCCCTGCGCTTTCAGCCAGTAGATGGTACATGGGACTGGTGGATTGTGAAAGAAATTAACGAGCTGGAAAGCGAAATGGAAGCAGCCAGAGAAAACGAAAAGGCCACTGCTCGCAACAGTGACCAATTCAACAACAAAACAAATTTGAATACACCTATCCTACCACGGTTTTGTGGAGATGGACAAGCACTGTGATACATCAGGGCTGTCCCAATCAGGAGACAAATTCTCAATTTTGATAAAGATAAGCGATAAAAAAGACCATCCCTTGCCACTTTCAAAGCTTTAAGTCAGCCTTCTTGGACCTTTAATGAGATTAGCTACATCTAAGTGCAGATGCAATAAGGCAAATTGGGCAAAGTTATACAGCCAGGTGTTTTTTCGCAAGGGAAAACGTTACCTTTTGAGCTGATTGTTTTTAGGAGTTTCTTCCACATAGTTAATCACCTCCAATTAAAAGGGAAATTTTACCACCAAATACATCTTAACATATGTAGGAAACTATTAAAAAGGTAATTTTCTGAATATTACAGATCGTGATTTAACAAACTGCTCAAAGTGATAAATAGAGAGAACATGTCTAAATCAAAATATCAATCCCATATCTTAGGTCGGTCAATTCCCATTGTTCTCATATAGTCTAACAACTGACCAGTGTGAACAGATTCGTGGTAAGCGATGCGTAATAACATAGACCCAAGTCTTTTAACATACGCACCTGAATCAGAAAGATCTATTTCTATATTTTCTAAGTCGTTTATTGTAATTGTTTTAAGGTATTTTAAGAATTCCTCACGATAAGGTTGAGCAAATTCAAGTTCATCATCTACTGATGTGAACTCTTTTGCTTCAAAGGGATTAAACAAATTAATTAGTCCTTTACTCCCTCTCCCTATAAGAACTTGGTGAAATAAAAACTCACCTTGTGTTAAATGTCTAATCGTTTCAGCACAAGTAAAAGCGGTTTCATCTGGTTTCCAGTTTAACATTTCTTCGGGTATAGCTTTCCATACTTTTATACTTCTGGATCTGATCTCTTCAAAATTTAAAATCATTAAATCGACTGAATTCATTAAAACTCCACTCCTTGCTGTCTATTCTTAGGTAAATTATACAAAGTTATTTCTTGTAATATTACGCAAATGAAAAAACAGCAAAGCTTACGAATAAGGTATTTGAACTTGTTGCAGTATTGTTTTCAAAATGTGTAATGAGTAAGGACCGGAATAGCTCTTCCGGTCCCACACTTCAGGGATGGTTATCATCGTGATCAGGAGGTTCAGGATTACAAATATAGCCACATACGGTCGACCAGACATCATTGCACATGTCATAGCACTCCTTGGACCCACCTGACAGTGAGCAATTAGTTAAACATTGTGCCCAATCATTTTCACAACTGGTGCACCTAGGCTCCGACATAATAGACCACCCCCAAACGCTAGTATGCGTTAAGGGAAAAAAACAATGTAAAAATGCGATCATTTATCACATTAGTTAGGGAGGAAAGGAGGGCTGCAAGTGCGAAATACGATCATCCTCGGAGATTGCTTAAAAGTAATGCAGCAGATTGATTCGCGATCGATTGATTTAATCATTGCGGATTTGCCTTATGGCATCACTCAAAACGAATGGGATGAACCACTTGATCTGCCTGAACTGTGGAGTGAATACGAAAGAATCATTAAAGATAACGGGGCCATCATTTTGACTGCTGCCCAGCCATTTACAAGCAAGCTTGTGATGAGTAACCCATTGCTTTTCAAATACGAAATCATCTGGCAGAAGAATAAGTCAACAGGCTTCCTAAACGCCAAGAAGATGCCACTCCGAGCACACGAAAGCATCCTGGTGTTTTACAAGAAGCTCCCGACATACAACCCGCAAAAAACAAAGGGGCACAAACCTGTAAATAGCTACACAAAGCATACTAGCGACGGCACAAACTATAGGGAGACAAAGACCGGAATAACCGGAGGCGGGCAGACTGATCGATATCCTACGACTGTGCTACAGATACCAGTGGTGAACAACGACAGCCGGGAGAAGATTCACCCGACTCAAAAGCCAGTGGAGCTGCTGGAGTATCTGATCAAGACGTTCTCCAATCCCGGCGACCTGGTTCTGGACAACTGCGCAGGCAGCGGCAGCACTGGAGAGGCTGCGAAACGAACTGGTCGGGACTACATCCTCATCGAGAAGGAATTTGCATATGTAGAGGCAGCCAGAAGGCGCTTAGAAAAGGTCACGTTGACCAGTGCAATTTAACACATCGGTAATTGAGTTTAACTCTCTTCTACTATCTCGCACTGATTTTTTAACATTTCGTTGACAATCGCTTCATGCAGATCTTCATCTTCAATTAACAAAAGTGTATTAGTAACTCGGTTACAAACAAAATAACGACCATCCATCTTGACTAAAACATAATTTTCTTTTCCGGTTGTCCAAATGAGTTTGTAGTTATCTAAATCCATTTTTATCTTCACTCCTTTCGATAACTTAGGAAAGAGCGAAAGAGCATGTCTGCTCTCTCCTAATCTGAATCCACACATATTACCATTTTGGAGGGCGGCAATCAGGTTGTCAATGAATAGGAAACACAACACACGATTTGATAAATAGGTTTCCTGCACGATGCAGGAAAGGGGAGGGAAGCAACTTGGAAAAGCAAGCAGCGATTGACTTGATAAATACGCTTGAAGTGCTGGACTATGAAGCCGATGGAGAAGCGTGCTATTACGCGAATGTTGAATTGAACACGAAAACCATCAATGTTTTGAAGACTCTCGGTTATTCAGAAGATTGGATTCGCAGGAACTCATTAGACGGCGAGGAGTTCGACTTAACCAATGTCGTTTGGAATTACGCGCAATGGTGGGATGGAGATAAGTTTGTTCTGGAGAGGCCCAATTATTGATGTGATTAGCTTTTCAAAACAATCGATTTGTAAAAAGGGAGGGAATTGAATGAGGGAACAAGTTCAATGGTTCGCGGAACAGATGGAAAGCAAGTTGAAGGAGAACGATCACAAGGGCGGTTGGTTAGAATGCGACTACGAATATTTGATTGCCCGTTTGCGTGAAGAGTCATTGGAATTGCGCGTGTCATTGGAAAGTGCGATAACTGACGAAGACATTTTGGAGGTCATAAGGGAATCTGTGGATGTCGCGAATTTCGCCATGATGATAGCAGACAAAGCGCGGAGGAGTATTGATTAACAAAATATTACCTTTGGTAAGGAGGTGGGAACGTGGCTAAATCGACCGACCTGGAAGCAATGTTTTCTAAAAGCCACCTATCAGCCAAGAAGGGTTTTAATGCACAAGACAATGAAAGCAAGAGACAGCACAGAACACACTATCAAGAAGTTATTTTTCTTTTCCAGGTATCCTAGAGCGAATATGTAAATTGCCAATACAAAAAAACTAATGCTTCTCAAGATAATACTGTCTATGTAAAACCGACTAATGATAAGTAAAATTATTGCTATTGCGGCAAGAGCAAGAAACCACTTGGGACGAGCAAGGACTTTTTGAAACATTAAGACACCTCACCTTATTCCGATATATTACCATTTTACCGTGGCGATCGATCAGATGACAACATCTATGCGAACCCGGAGTTGTTTCGTTCCATTTAACAAAAGAGAAATGGAGTAGTTTAACTGTATCGAGTCTTCTTCTTAATAAGGTTACCCAAGCATGCAACGAACGCATAGAAGCATCCCCATAAAACCCAAGCGTCAATGTTAACGATAAATGAATCCCAGCTGGTTGTTGTGAAGAGTAAAGGCAAAAAGAATAAAATAACAGCACCAAGGTACTTTTTCTTGAAAAGGTACGAACAAACCAATCCAATAAGAAAAGCGAGTATTGGAATGTAGAGCAACACAAGTGCGAAAGGATTGAGATTGTTATTGAATAAGTACAGCAAAGTCATCACCTCGATAATTTATACGGTCATTTTAGGTGTTGAAATGAATTCACGAAAGTACCAACATTTAATGGTACCTCATTTATGCTAGCTTCAATTTAACAAAATATTTCGTTTGTATCTAGGAGGGATAGAGGCATGAAGAATCTCACTATCATAAATCAAAATGGACAACTGCTGATAGATAGCAGAGAAGTAGCGGAAATGGTTTCAGTAAGACATGCTGATTTGCTAGAAAAAATTGATGGCTATATCAAGCACTTAACCAACGGAAATTTCCGTTCGTTGGATTACTTCATCGGAAGTACCTATAAAGACGGTAAAGGTGAGAGTCGACCTTGTTACCTACTCACACGCAAAGGCTGCGACATGGTTGCAAATAAGTTAACTGGTGAAAAGGGAGTTTGGTTCACAGCAGAATACGTTGCCAAATTTGAGGAAATGGAGCGGGCGATTCAGCAGCCATTCACAGGATTAAGCCCAGAAGTACAAGCAATTTTCTTTCTGGACAAGAAGGCGCAAGAGATAGAGATTAGGGTCGAACGGTTGGAAAATAACAAAACAATTGATTACGGTCAGCAATTAGTGCTGCAAAATGCAGCAAGGCAGCGTGTGGTCGAGGTTCTAGGCAGCAAGGATGGACAGGCCTACCAAAACAGCAGCTTGCGTGGAAAGGTCTTCTCGTCAATTTGGAGGGACTTCAAGGGATACTTCAACGTAGATTCATACCGAAATACTCGGGTACTTGATCTAGAAAAGGCGAGGGAGTACATCAAGGATTGGCGACCGCAGGGAAAACTCCTTCGAGAAATTGAAGTTGCCAATAGCCAGTTGGCGTTTTCGTAAGGGGGAAGCTGCTATGAAATGTGGATTTTGCGACGAAAAGATCGAGACGGGCAAGCTTGAATGGATATTGATTAGTAAGAAACCAACTATCAGTCATTATTGCAGCTTGGGATGCTTGTCAGGTCATGTAGATGAAAAGGCAATCGAAGCAGAAGAGCAAAACGGAATAATAAACTAATTGGGAGCGGGGTAACTGGTTTATCAGGACTTAAAGAGACAAAACGATTGTTACTACAATTTTTTAAGAGGGTAGGCGGTGTAGGTGAAAGATAAGCTGATCGAAAAATTATGTGAAAAATGCCCCGCTACACAATGGGGCAAGAAATCGATCTGTAGCGTCCACAACCTCCATGTTGGTAAGGTCGAAACCTGCCCGGAGTGGGACAATTACATCATAGAGAATCAAGGATTATTTGATCGGAGCGGGCAGCTCGGATTTATCAATCTCGAGCCAGCTCTTGAAGTAGTGCAGAAAGTAGAGGAAGAGATCAAGGATTACCATTGGATGGTAAAAGAGGTTGAGCGTCTAAGGAAGGAAATTGACAAGGCGATATCTTCGAATCCGTTGATACAAGAGAAATTAGTCGCCACCTATGGTGATGCCGCAGGTATGCCGAGCGGGAAAGGGGTGCGTCTCTCAACATTGACCATACCGGAAGAGCGGTTCGAAAAGCAAATTGAGCGGATGATAAACCTCGAAAAGAAGGTTCGACAGATAAACGATTTCTCTGTAAGTCTGGAGGACAGTAAATACAGAACGGTCGACGGTATGCGGATGAACAGTATCGCAAGGCATGTAGGTGTATCCCGTCAAAGGTTAAATGAGATTAAGCGTGATATTGTGACTCGTCTTGCGCAGGAAATGTATAGTGATGAGTTTTTGGGATGTTAACAGGTTGACGATAACTTATTGATAATATGGAAAAAAGTTAAAGAGCCACTTGTGTAAACAAAACAGGTGGTTTTTTCATAATGTCAAACTCAATTTCCGTGATGCTTATCGAAATAAATAATTCGATTATTTTGTGGGTGTTAGATATGATAAGAGTAGTGAGAATAATATGACAGGTTGTGAAAGATATGGATAGATCTACAACGCCCATTGAGATAATCAAAAGTGAATACGAGGCGAGTGTTTCTTTGTATCATGTATTGATTAAAGAATTTGCGAATCAAATAAATGCTCTATTAGAACGTGAGGGAATTGTAACACTGTTTCCAGTTGATGCTAGAGTTAAGGGGTGGGCATCTGTGAAAGAAAAAATTCAGCGTAAGGAGTCGGTAAAGAATATAGAAACACTTACAGAAATTAAGGATATTGCAGGAATTAGGATAGTATTACTATACAAAAAAGATGTGGAAAAAGTCTGTATTTTAATAAAGGAATACTTCGAAGTGTTAAATGTAGAAAATACTGAGGATCGATTATCTGATAATCAATTTGGTTATGGTTCCATACATTTCGAAGTAACTCCAAAAGAAAGTTGGTGTGAGGTCCCGACTCTTAGTATGTTAAGAGGTTTAATCGCAGAAATTCAAGTACGTACTGGATCACAACATATTTGGGCTGCAGCATCACATACATTACAGTATAAAAAAGAACAACATGTACCAATTCCACTTAGAAGAAGTATCAGTAGGGTTGCTGCACTTTTAGAAACGGTTGATTTAGAGTTTGCCAGAGTTCTAGATGAACGGGTGTATTATCGAGATGGGGGGATAGCCTCAACGGACACATTGAACATTGATAATTTACGTCTGTTATTGGACAAAAAATTACCTATTAAGAATAAATCACACGATGAAGATTATGCAGAGGTTTATGACGAGTTACTTATATTAAACGTAAATAAAATTAATCAGCTAGAAGCGATTATTGACAGGCATTTGGAAAGCGCATTAGAAGAAGATAGAGGATGGGCAACTCATAACAAAGAACAAGCAGATTCAGGGTTTTCGTTATATTACTTAGATACAACTATTGAACGCATAATGGATGGTGTCTATCTTTCGCATGTAGGATTACTTAGAGATATATTGCATAAAGAGTATGGCGAAGAATATAGAATTAAACGCATGGAAGTAGATCTCAGTGCGTTTTAGTTTCTATTAGATTGTTTGCACAGTGTAGGGTCGGATGGAGAAAAGCTAGGTTTCAATGCTTTTTAAAGGTTGACACATCTGACGTTATTGACGTTTTTTGCAAGTAATTCGATTTACGCATTATACTA
The DNA here is from genome assembly GCF_042885155.1 of Brevibacillus sp. NPDC058079. Lineage (NCBI taxonomy): Bacteria > Bacillati > Bacillota > Bacilli > Caryophanales > Paenibacillaceae > Brevibacillus > Brevibacillus sp. NPDC058079. The sequence continues at coordinate 164 of NZ_JBHVSO010000002.1, read as the reverse complement.
AGGCTACGCACGATAAAAACGCCGCTCGGAATGATGAAGTGCACCCCTTAAAGTAGACATTGGAAAAACCCCTGTGGTTTACCGATGAACTTTAGGGGGTGCATTTTTTTATGGCAGCTAAAGGGCAAAAGTTTATGAGCTATCCAGAAACACTGAAAAGGGAA